>CAZXUW010000026.1:0-3259 GCA_964644355.1 uncultured Bacteroides sp. | reverse complement strand
AATAGTTTGTCACTCAAAAATCTAGCGTCTTCGGTGAGTTCTATATCTTTGCTGAAATCAATCATGTCCGATCCTATCGACTTGTACAATTCAGTCAACTGCTCTTTTCTGGATTTGGTGCGGATACCCTTCTTTTGTGGCTCATCCCCTCTTGCCATTTCAATAAAAATGCGTTTGGGCGGACCTCCTTGCACCTTTTCCACTTCTCTTGCAAGGCATACCGTTCTCCAAATTGCTCGCTTTACGGACGGCGAACAGTACAACGACTCCACGGTGCTATACGTCACCTTCCCATTGTCTGAATTTTGAGCATTGAACTCGTCGATGCGAGCAGTGAAATCATACTTTGATGAGAGCAATTCCATAAGATTGCATCCTGTCTCACGCATGGCTTGAATGATCGTCAAAATCTCACCGCTCTCGTGTGACACGTGGCAGATAATGTTGCTATCAAGGAAAGTTTTTGACAGCCTGCCCCATCCCGAGCAATTCAATCCTCTCAAACTTTTCACCGTTTCAGCAGAAAGCTTATATTTCTTCCCTATCATCTCGGACGCGCGTCTTTTGTCTCCCATAATAGTGAAGCATTTGACAATATCCTCGCACGTTTCTTCATCGAGGCCTTCTCCAAATATGTTTCTGAAAAATTTTAGCATTGAAAACGTGCTCTTTATTTCGCCGTCAATACCCGCGAAATCCTCCGTCTTCACGTCTTTTTGTTCTATAAACCCACCTCTGACAAGTATGCTTATGATGGTTTTTATAGTTATTTTTTTGCCATTTTGCTTTGCATAATCCAAAATGGCCTTTCTTGCTTGCGCATCAAGTCTCTTTCCCTTGTACGTCACATTGTTAAGCTCGTTCAAGAACGCAAACTCGCAATAAAGCAATGATTGCTTTGGCAACACATCCTCGCCTATTAGATATGTGCACTTGTTCGTCATGCGATTGATAAACTCGTTCTCAGATGCGGTTTTGTCCACGATAGCATCAAAGTTCCACGGCGTGATTTTTACATTTCCCATATTTGGATACTTTTTCACCCAAGCAAAGCCCTTGCTATCGTTTGCATGTGCGGTGTTGAGCGGTCCAACGTAATATGGGATTCTAAACGTCATGAGCATTTCGATTTTTTGCTTTATGCTATATCCATCTTCAACTTCATTCAAGAATGGGAAATTCTTGCTGGCATTTTTCAAAATTGTCTGAAGTTCTGCAAGATGCAACTGATAAGGGATGACACCGTTTGCCGACGTTCTCTGCTTTTCAAGGAAAGTGCCGTTGGCAATTTTCTTTCCTATATCGCTGTTTTTGTCAACAAACTTCAAAAGATAAGCGTAGAAATCTTCTGTAGAACAATGTTCAAACCTCTTTTTCCAATCACTGCCAACGTATTTTGCATAGTTGTTAAGCCCGTCTCTATATGTAAACACTTCTTTGTACTTTGCTTTGCCATAATTTTCAAGCACGTAATCTTTTAGAATACGTAGATCTTTTTGGTGAGCATCGTATTTTGCACACATAGCCTGTGACACATACTTGAAATCCCCAAGAATTTGTGACAGTACAGCCCAATCATACACGCTTTTTGCCTCGCAAATAAGGGCATATTCATCTTCATCAAAATGCTCTTTTAGGTTCTCAAGCTCAAACGTCGCACTGTCAAAACAGAAATCTTTTATCGATGGATCTTCTTGCCCGAACAAGTTTTTTACGGACACTTTTCCGCCAACCATTGCCTTTACAAGCATTGCACAAGTTTTGTTTGAAGTGGCAATTTGAAAAATTGCTTTCAACTCTTTTTCCTTGTCGGACTTGGTATGATTTTTGTCTTGTAACACAGCAAGTGCATCGTCTAAATCTTTCAAAACAAAAGATTGAGGTGCATCTTCGCTCAGCTCAACCAATATATTGTTCATATTTTCAAATGCTTCAACAGCAAGTGCTTTGTCGCCTGCGTTTATACTCTGCCCCTCAAAGAGAAAATGACCTCGATTTTTTACAATGTGTGCAACCGCAAGATACAACAACCTAATATCTGTGATTGCGGATGCTTCTTCCTCATTCAAAAACGACCTGCGTAAATGATATATGGTTGGATATTTTAGATGATAATCTTTGTCCTTGAACGTTTCGTCATGGAAAATACTGTCCGAATGTCTGACGTTTGTGTTCTTGTCGTCTACGGCATATTTGCTGTTGTTGAGCCTTTCAAAAAACCAAAAATCAGTTTTTACAATTTCTTTTGCAAACAGCTCTTGAAGAAGCTTAATACGCTGACGACGCCTTGCTACACGGCGTCGAGACGTCCTGTTCATGCGCCTTGACTCTGCCGTCATTGCCTCATCGAACAAGTATGTACCCCAGAAATCTTGCCCGCGAGCCTTGAGCAAGTTGTATTCTTCATCGGTGGTAGCCCAACCAATTGAGTTGGTGCCAATATCAAATCCCAAAAAATAATTTTTCATAAGCTTGTTGACATCTCCGTTTTTTATGTTATAATATGTTTGCTTAAATGATTGACTACCATTTAAGATAACACCATTAGTTCAAATAAAATTTTTTCACATCGCCGGATATCCGGTTCGCACGTTGTGCGGTCTCAAAACTCGCTATGCGAGTTTTTTGTTTTGTACGATACGTTTTAGGTGTATTGAATTTCCTTTATAAATCCATTATAACGACAACTATGCGACATTTTTGTCGCATGATATACATATTTTCAATCTTAACTATTATTCTTCGATATTTTCATCTCTCAACACTTATCAAAATCTTTACACTTATCAAAAACAACGGTTCTGAAATTTCCAAACTTTATAGATATCTTATATCTACATAATAATAACCACGCGCAGATTTGTCAATACCCAACTTCCCGAGCGTGATAATAATATTTACGAGTTCAAATTGTGCATGCCAAACCGTTCACATCATTTCCCATAATGACAATTTCTACTTGCTAGTTGCGTAATTGTTTTGCAAACCACTCCCACATTCGAACGCGGGAGGGATTTTGTTCATCAGTAAACCCTCTGCTGTACATGCGGACTATCTACCGATTTTGTGTTGCAAAAATACATGGGTTCGACCGCGGTTAGTGGCTTTTGTTTTGCCTTTCGGCGAACAGCCTAACACACTCCGCTCTCTTTATCAATCGGCTTTCGTGGCATAAACCACCGCTTAAATGAATGTACGAATTAAAAAATAAAAAACCTAAAACGTTTTCTCTCATAAAAAAGGAGTTCGTTTTAGGTTT
>CAZXUW010000025.1:0-3587 GCA_964644355.1 uncultured Bacteroides sp. | reverse complement strand
TCAGCAAAGATATAGAACTCACCGAAGACGCTAGATTTTTGAGTGACAAACTATTCTTGTATTATTTACAAAACGGACGTAGTGCATATTCGGGCAAAACGATAAGCATCGAGGATGTTCTTAATACAAACATTTGCGACATAGACCACATTTATCCGCAGTCAAAAATCAAGGATGACAGCATAATCAATAACAAAGTGCTGTGCTTCAAGACGGAAAATATGGCAAAGAAGGATGTATATCCACTTGCGTATGACGTTAGAGAAAAGATGTTGCCGATGTGGACGATGTGGCACAATAAAGGATTGATAAGTGATGAGAAGTTCAAACGACTCACGAGACACGATGCTCTCACACAAGACGAGTTGAGCGATTTTATCAATCGCCAACTTGTTTCGACAAGGCAAAGCACAAAGGCTGTTGCACAGATATTGAAACAAATGTATCCCGATTGCGAGATTGTATATTCAAAAGCGGGCAACGTAAACGAGTTCAAAAACAAAGTCAACAAGCTGGATGGCATGGATAAAATCGTAAAAGTCAGAGAACTCAACGATTTGCATCATGCCAAAGACGCATATCTCAACATTGTTGTTGGAAATATTTATTACACCAAGTTCAATAAAGATGCTAGAGTGTTCTTTGTAAACAGAAATGGCTTGAGCTACAATCTAAACAGACTATTTGACGAACCGCTCAAAAACGCTTGGGATCCGTCCATGATGCAAAAAGTGGTTGCGGTAGCAAATAAAAACACGCCGAAAGTCGTGAGATTCACAAGTTCCGGGCATGGAGCATTGTTTAATGCAACCATAAAAACCAAGGGTGCAAACGATAAGCTTATTCCTCTCAAACGCAATGGAATTTTGGAACAAACCGATAAATATGGTGGTTATGATTCTGCAACAACGTCACACTTTGCGCTCGTCAAGAGCAAGGATAAAAAAGGCAATACAATACTTACGCTGGAAGCTTTGCCGATTTATATCACAATCCTCGGGAATGTCAATGCACTCAACGAGTATTTGACGACAAATGCCGGGTTGATAGATCCACAGATTTTGCTTGATAGAATCAAGATAAATTCGCTTGTCAAATTTAACGGAGCATGCTATTGGCTGAGGGGTAAAACGGGTGATAGCATAGTTTTGTGCAATGCAAACCAGCTTGTGCTTGAACAAGAGAGTGCCTCATATTTAAAGAAAGTGACATCCTTCTTGGATAAGAAAAAGAAAATGCACAAAGACATCGAGCCGACTTTTGAATTTGACAAGATTTCAAAAGAGCAAAATATAGCACTTTATGACGTGCTTGTAGCAAAACTGGGCAATCCTCCATACGCCAATATGCCGGCAATTCCAAAACATGTAGGGTTGTTGCTTGACAAGCGGTATGAATTTTCTTTGCTTGATGAAAAGACACAAATAAATGTGCTGATAGAAATATTGCATTTGTTGCAATGTAATAGTGTTGAATCAAATTTATCCATGGTAGGTGGTGTGCCTCATGCCGGGAAATTGTTGCATTCGAAGAAGCTAGTTCAAGATGAAGAAGCACTCCTTATCACACAGTCACCGACGGGATATTATAGAGAAACCGTGAATCTAACGGCATATTATAGACAATGAGTTGGCGAACGGTTGTCGTTTCTACACATAGCAAGCTTGAATATAAAATGGGTTATCTTGTGTGTAGAAACGAAAATACACAAAAGATTCATCTCTCTGAGATTTCGACATTGATAGTCGAATCTACGGCGGTATCACTTACGGCATCTTTGATGTGTGAGCTCATCAAAAACAAGATTAGTGTTGTGTTTTGCGATGAGCAACACAATCCACACTCGCAATTGTTGCCCATCAACGGAAGCTTTGATGCGAGCAAAAAACTTAAATCACAAATAGAGTGGAGCGACGATGTGCGACGTGACGTGTGGACAGAGATTGTGGCAAACAAGATCTATCAGCAGGCAAAACATCTGAAAGATGCCGGCAGTGATCAAGCATCGCTTTTGTATTCATATATCGAGGAGCTACAGTCGGGAGATAGCACCAACAGAGAGGGACATTCGGCAAAGGTGTATTTCAATGCCTTATTCGGACTGTCGTTTTCAAGAAGCAAACAGTGTTTTATCAACAGTGCACTAGATTATGGTTATGCTATAGTATTGTCCGCATTCAACAGAGCTGTTGTTGCCAATGGATACAACACGCAGATCGGATTGTACCATCGAAACGAGTTTAATCCTTTCAACTTTTCCTGTGATCTAATGGAGCCGTTTCGTATTTTGGTGGATAGAAAAGTGTGCCAAATGGATACGGATATTTTTGATACTGATGCGAAACGGCAACTGCAGAATCTGCTCAACGAAAAGGTGCAAATAGCGGGCAAAGAGTATACGGCTTTGGATGCAATATCAATATATTCAAAAAGCGTTTTCAACGCTTTGAACACGGGTGATTTGTCACTGATAAGTTTTTATGAGTTATAGATTTATGCGGATAGTTGTATTTTTCGATTTGCCTGTTGAGACGTCGCAAGACAGGGCGGAATATCGAGCGTTTAGAAAGTTTTTGATCAAGAATGGTTTTGTTATGATGCAAGAGTCTGTTTATAGCAAAATCGTGCTCAACAACACCGTTGGCGAAGCGGTAAAACAAAACGTAAGAAAACATTGTGCAAAAAGAGGCCTCGTGCAAATGCTCACGGTTACCGAGAGACAGTTTGAAAGAATGGAGCTTGTTGTCGGTGAGGTAAAAAGCACCGTTATCGACAATGATGATAGGTTGGTGGTGCTATGAAAATTTGCCATTTTGATTTTTCAAAACCACTTGAATTGGTGCAAGGTTCGGGTGTGCTGGTTTGTGAAAACCCGGCAAGGCTTGTATCATATTGCAAAGATTTTGTTGCACAGCAGAGAGGGGAGGATGGCAACTTCTATATAGAAGATGGAGGAACAAATTTCTCTTTCAAAAAAGGCGGAAGCATTATCTTTGATTTTTTCAATTTATCTCTTGGAGATAAGAAAATCGTTGCAGGGCTTTACAAGCAGTTGGCACAAATTGTGGATGAAAACTTGCAACAAGAATATACGCAACTTGTCGCTCATCTTGTTTCTTTGATAGACTCTATGGCTGTGGAATCGCCAATAGCAATTGATTATGATGTTGACTTTGAATTCCCCGACTTTCTTAAATCCGCAAAGGTAAGACCTAAAGACGAGGAATTGAACTTTGTCGAGTTGATTGCGGATTATTTGGACGCATCTGCCAAGTTTTTAGGGGTAAAATTATTCGTTCTTGTCAATTTGCGAACATTCCTTTCAGATGATGAGTTTTCGGCTTTGTTATCGCATATCGGCTATTCGTCATATAATGTTTTGTTTTTGGAAAGGACACAATTTCCCCGTGTCAAGTGGGAACCGATAAGATTGATTGATGCGGATTTGTGCGAAATCATTGTCGAATCCTCAAATTCGTGTTAAACTTACAATATAACACTACTACCATTAGGATTTCTGCATGTGGTGTGCAAAAATGCTCAAATTTGAGGTTTGAGTATGGTGTTATCTTAAATGGTAGTCAAAC
>CAZXUW010000024.1:0-4226 GCA_964644355.1 uncultured Bacteroides sp. | reverse complement strand
ACGGCTCGCTTACGGGCGTTAATGCATCGAGGCGCACTGTGCGATAACTGTCACTGGTTTTGCGATTTACAAGTTTCATCATTTTCTTAATGCACGCAATTTCAATTGTTATAGGCTTACCGCTGCTTGAATAATTCACAACCTCATTCAAATGTCTTCCAAAATATCCGCAAAGATACAATGCACACTCTTGCACCAAGTCATATGAATCACTAAAAGTATGACTCAAATCATTCTTTCGCATAATATCTACATATAAATCGTTGTGCATTTTTTGCATGCAACTGCCCATATAGCCTATAAGGAACTTCGTTTCGGATATTGCTATGAGTTCAGCCATGGCCATAACGTTTTGTGCCGAGATTTCGTCTTTGAGAATGCTAAAATCAGATTTTGGATTGTTCATCTTTTACCTCCAAATGGTTTATTTGCCTTTCGGCAACCATGGGCAGTAGCTCCGAAAAATGATTTAGTATTTCACATTCGAGTTTTAAGGCGAAAGTCAATGGAAAAACATAAAAATTGTTGCGTGTATATTCTATTTTTCTCTTGTTCTTTGCAAGAATTTTTATGCCGTTTACTTTCGCTTTTTCTGTGCTACAACACATGGGCGAAAGGCAAAACCTATTGGAGAATCACACACTCATTTCTATTTCAAATTCAATATTTACAATGTTTTTTCTAAAAGGCACGCTATAAGATATTTCAACCTTTTTTGAGTAAAAAGAAAAGCCCCGCTCTATGTCGGGACTTTGGGATATTGGGCTTTTGAATTGTATTTGTATTTTATTGTCAAATAGTATTATTTGCTTTACCAAATACTGTATTAGCATTTTGGGCTCATAATCCAGCGCCTTTATATAAAATGCTCGCATTTCGTCTTGGGATATTTCAACCGAAGTTTTGCTTTTCTCTATGAGAATTTGTTGCTCTATCTCGGATTGCTTCTTCTCCAACTCTCGTATTCGCTTCATTGCCGTTTGTGTAGATCCACCACTTTCCACCGCATTCATAATGTTTGCGATACTGTTTTCCGTCCTGCGTTTTTCTCTTGTCAAGATGTTCAACGTTGTATTTGCTTGAGATTGTCTTCTTTGTTCTTCCATCAAACCGCCTACAATAAAGTCTACTGTTTGGGTCTTGCGCAATTCATCGGTTATAACGTCTATGACAACCTTTTCAAGTACTTCCTTGCGAACTGTGGCTTTTGTACAGTCTGTAAGCTTGCTTTTGCGCCCTTGGCATTTGTAATAATATTTACGCTCACGATTGCTCGCCGTTCCGCTTTCACCTACAATAGACCGTCCACAATATCCGCATATGATTTTGTCTTTTAGCAAATAGTCCATTTTCAAGCTGGTTTTGCCATATTTGTTTTTATCTACGATAGTTTGCACCTTTTCAAATAGGTCCATAGGCACAATTTGCGGATAAATATTGTCAAAGACTTCGCCGTCATGACGATATATGCCTGTATATCTTTCGTTTTTCAATATGCCGTATATTGCATTTTTCATAAAAGGCTTGCCTCTATTGCTAATGCCTTTGGTTGTTAGGTCTGATATGATTTCTCTTGCACATACACCCAATGAGTATTGCTTAAAGATATGTCTTACGACTTCTGCCTCATCATCAACTATAACGGCTTTTTTGTTAACGTTTTTGTATCCGTACGGAACGGATCCACCTGTAAGATTTCCTTTGCGACGGCTTTCATTGTTGCCCCTCCGTATCTTTTGAGACAACTCGGCAGAGTAGTATTCGGCATATCCTTCCAACATACTCTCAAAAATAACAGCTTCGGGTGTATCCGGGATAAACTCGGTTGCAGATACAACCTTGACGCCATTATCCTTGAGTTCTTTTTTGTGTATGGCTGTTTCATATTTGTTGCGGCTGAAACGATCCAATTTGTAACAAATGACGTAATCCCATTCTCTACGGTTGCTGTCTTTGAGCATACGCTGAAAATCCGGGCGGTTATCGTTTGTACCTGTCATTGCACGGTCTATGTATGTGTTTAGCACCAATATGTTATGTTCGGCTGCATAACTTTGGCATACGCGCAATTGTCCCTCAATGGATTGCTCTGTTTGGCTATCACTTGAATAGCGAGCATAAATCACTGCTGTTTTAATTTTGTTTTCCATATTGTTTTTCTCCTTATACATTATTTGTTTTGTCTTTCGACGGAAACGAGAATAAACGGAAACTGTATTTGCATTTACATTTGTGTTTTATATGGTGTGTCAAGGGGTGCCAATGGGCACTACATTTTACCCTTGACACGCCAAGGTTTTCGTTTATGCTCCCGACAAGAAAGACAGATTTTATCAGTTGCACTTTGGTAACTGCGCTATAGTTTCCTCGCTCACTTCGCCTATAATTTCGCCGTCATTTATGCAAGTAAACCGGTCCGCAAGCAAGATTTTTCTATCGTCTATACCATATGGGCACATCACATCTTCTTCAAGAATATCGGATAAAAAATACGTTGGAAGCTTGCCACCATACACCAAGCGCTCTCCGGACTTTTCCATATACTTGGTTATGTAGGAAACAGCCTCGGTTATATGCTGTTGCGTTACAATGGGCTTAAAGTCATTCCGTCCAAAATGCTTTAGAAAATGACTGTTTTGACAAGTGGTTTGCATACGATGATTTTTCGTGTCATAATCCCTAATTGTTTCCATATGCCCAACCATTTGGGGAATATAAAATATGCCGTGAAAATGTAGTCTGTTATTCTCCGGAGAGCGCTCCCAAACACCAACATATTTCCAACCGTTTCTTGCTACAAAATGCTTGAGAGTATTACTCAATTTCTTACGGAACGTTTCCTCTGTATGCAACTCGTCTGAGTATGTGAATGTGCAGAAATAATCCCATTGCTGTAGGTGCAGTTTACGCATTAGTCTTACACGCCTTTTTATGGCATTTGTCTTTTTGCGTTCTATGTTTTCTTCTACAAACGCATCAAGATTTTCTGTGTATTCAATGGCATCCTGCATAGCGGATTTTATATGTTCTTTACGTTCTCGTTTGGGCTTGTCCAAACTCTTGCTATATGCGCTTTCAAATAGTTCTTTAGGTGTTTTTGTTTGGATAAAGTCTGTTTTCTGTGATTGTTGCTCATTTTGAACGGCATATCGTTTACGGTGTTTTCTGCTTGGATATGCCCCTTGCGGAATACCTATATAATGACTGCCGTCATGGTAGATTTTTGTGTTTTTATAGTTCATCCATTCTTCTCCTTGTATTGTGTTTTTGTGTATGGTGATAATAAAAAAGGCAAAGTACAAAACACCATACCATTTCATACTTTGCCGTTTAGATATCGTTATATTTGTTCAATTATATATCTTCTTTTTCACTTCCTTTATTGCGTATTTTTTTCTATGTATATGCAGATAAATTTTCTGTTATTTTCTATTTTTTTTGTATTACGCCCGCCCTTTTTCATATTACGATTAACTTCATATAACGGCTTTTGCAACATGCATTTTTTTAGTCTTGTTGCGATAGACTTGTGTTGTATAGTTCCACTATCCTTGAAAGCATTCTTTCAAAGAAAATCATTTGTTCGCCGTCTGGCAAGCAAGATATATCCGGCTTGTAGACGGCTTCGACTTTTAACTGTGTTTTTAACATTTAGACACCACCTCCTTTTTGCGTTTATCTTATTATCCAAACTCGCAAGATCTTTGCGACTTTGAAAAATATTTTGATTTTTATGCTTGCAATTGTACACATCCGCTAAATAAAAAGCCACAGACTCTATCCAGTATTTTGGGTATTCTTGCCGACACTTTTCGCTATAAGCCATACAAACAGAACCACCGGCAAGACAAACAGGATGAGTTTATTGCATGAGCTGTGTGCAAGTTATAAACAAAGATTAGTGCAAACTGAAATGAATAGCCAGAACATCTATGTGACAAAAATGGACATCTTTGGAACGTAATAAAGCATAAATGTAACAGGAATGTGCGAACGCAAAAAGAGACAATGGGTGCATAACGCCAATGTGAATATAAAAAGAAAAGACCGCATATGGAAAAGAGTGTAAAAATGCGCAAAGACAATTTGCGAGAAAAACGGGCGCCATTCGCCAAGCGGGTTAGCGCGAATGCCCCGTTCCGCAAGTCTGCGATTTTACCTTTCCTGCGTTTTGTTTTATTCATGGCGGGTGCTTGTATCGGCGGAGCATAGCGACGCCGACTTGT
>CAZXUW010000023.1:0-18749 GCA_964644355.1 uncultured Bacteroides sp. | reverse complement strand
AAATCTTTGCAATGTCAAACAAAATTGACACATCCGAACCGCTTTTGTGAAAAAAAATATCCGTTTAACTCTATTGTGATAATTTGATTGAATGCTCGCGGCAGTTGATATGATTGCTATTTGCAACTTTTAGTGTGCGGATTTACCTCAAAATAGGAGAGGGGTGGGCACCTTTGGAGTATAGGTTGAAAACAGATTGATAAAGCGATGCGCTGTGTAATATTCAAATCTTTTGTTTGCAAAATATTATACATTTGTATGTGTGGGAAATGAGTAAAAAGCTTGTGCGATTTGTTAGATGTAAAATAGTTTTCAATGCTTTAGAATTGTTGAAAAATGTGCGTGTTGAAAAAATTGCCTGATTAGATTGCTTATTTTTTTGATTTTTTACATCTATTGCATTTTTTTTGCTTGTAAAAATATTTTCAAAAATTGTTTACTTCAATTTTTTAGGTATTCAAACGCATTCGATTTGTCAAAATAGCTTTTTTTTGCTATAAAATGATACAAAATGTACAAAATCTTTTATTGACAGAGTTTTTTTTAATGTTAAAATAGCATTAGAATACATTTTTATTTTGCTAACACAGGCGTGTATAGGTTTTACTTTGTCCCTTGTGTGGCAGATAAGGAGAAAAGCATGAAAAGAAAATGGATGCTTGCATTGCTTATCATTGCAATCCTTGCATTGAGTCTATGTTTCTTTGTTGCTTGCGACAATAGTGAAGGCAACAATGACAATCCAAACCGGGGGGATGACGGTAGTGATTATTTCCCGTCTATTGAGGAAGGATATAAACAAGTCACGTTCTACTGGAATTCCGGAAACCTTGACCTTTCTGTGTGCGATATGTGGATTTGGGCGGATGGCATGGAAGGAAAAGGCTATTTGATGCACCCATGCACTTACGGTGCAAAAGTTGTTGTAAACTTTCCCGAATCGGTTACCGAAATCGGTTTTATTGTCAGAAAAAACTGCTCTGATCCGGGTGGAAATATTTGGGGCGATGCAACAAAAGATTATGAGCTGGATAGATTTGTTCAACTTGTGGAAAAATCTACGGTTATCTATCTAAAGAGGGGAAATGGCGGGCAATATACAAGCTCGGACGGAGGCAAAACCTTGGAAGAAATCAAAGCTTTTAGTGTTGCAAGTATGAAGGATTTGCACACGATTCATTACGAAATTAAACCGGCAACAAGAATCAAATCTTTAAGCGAGGTCAAACTCTATGAGGGCGACAAAGAAATTGAAATCAAATCACTTTCTTCGCTCAACAATAACATTGTTTGGGGTAACATCGGCGTTGAGGAGGAGCTTGACGTTTCAAAGGTATACACACTTGAAATTGCCGGATACGGTCAAAAAACCGTTATGCCGGTTGATGTATTCAATTCGGACGAATTTGAAGAAAAATACAATTATGACGGTAAACTTGGCAGTGAAATCGTTGATAACGGTGTAAACTTTAGAGTGTGGGCACCGACCGCGAGCAAAGTTGTGCTCAACCTCTTTGATAACGGTTCAACGGGTGACGCGAAACTCACCGTCGATATGAAAAAGCAAGATAAGGGACTCTGGTTCGCTTTTGTCGACAATACAAACGCAAAGCACGGCACGTACTATACATACTCTGTGACAACGGCAGTCGGCACTCAAGAGGCAGTCGATCCGTATGCAAAGAGTGCGGGTGTAAACGGCAATCGTGGCATGGTGGTTGATCTTGATGCGACAGATCCTAGCGGATGGGCAGATGAAACTTATATGAGCACAATTTCCTCTTATACCGATGCGGTTGTATGGGAAGTGCACGTGAGAGATTTCAGCAACAAGATTGCATCAAGTCAACATAAGGGCAAGTATCTTGCCTTCACAGAGACAGGTCTTAAAAACAGTGCGGGTATCAGCGTTGGCGTTGATTATCTCAAGAATCTTGGTGTGACACACGTGCAACTCATGCCTGTATACGACTATGCGACAGTGGATGAAGCAAATCCCGATTCAGGTTTCAACTGGGGCTACGATCCAAAGAATTACAACGTTCCGGAAGGAAGCTACAGCACTGATCCTACCAATGGTGAAGTGAGAGTGACGGAGTTCAAGCAGATGATTCAAGGCTTGCACAAGGCAGGTTTGTCGGTGATTATGGACGTTGTTTACAACCACACATACGATGCCAACGCTTCTTTCAACAAGATTGTGCCTTATTACTACTACCGTTACAATGGGGACGGCACAAATACTAACGGAAGCGGATGCGGAAACGATACGGCAAGCGAGAGATATATGTATCGTCGTTTCATGATCGACAGTGTCAAATATTGGATGACAGAGTACAAACTTGACGGCTTCCGCTTTGACCTGATGGGCTTGCATGATCTTGAGACAATGCGTCAAATCGAGCAGGCTATCCACGCAATCAATCCAAATGCAATGATTTACGGCGAAGGCTGGACGATGGGCTCAACAACGGATAATAGTCCGCAAGCAAACCAAACAAATATAAAAGGTATTAGTGCAACGGGTGATGCTATCGGTTCAGTTGCAGTGTTTAACGATGCGACAAGAGACGGCTTGAAGGGTAGCGTGTTCCATTCAGACGAGACAGGTTATATCAGTGGCAACGCATCAAGCACTATAAGCACGATCAAGTTTGGCTATCAAGGCGGTATGGTTTCCGGGCAGAGCTGGAAGGTGAATGATGCATCCGTCATCAACTATATGTCTTGCCACGACAATCTATCCCTTTGGGATAAGCTTGAGATTTCAAGAGAGGATGCAAGCAAACAAGAACTTCTTGCGATGAACAGACTGGGAGCCTCCATTCTCATGACGATGCAAGGCACACCGTTTATGCAAGCCGGCGAGGAGATGCTCCGCACAAAGAACGGGGATTCAAACAGCTACAAATCTTCAGATGCGATAAACAATATCAACTGGGAAGTGCTCACACCCGACAGCGACGAGTACAAGATGATGTTGTTCTATAAAGGTCTTATCGAGCTCAGAAAGAGCAGCGACGTGTTGCGTGCAAAGGGTACAAACACAGTGACGTTTGCAGAGAGCAACGGTGGTTTCTTGGCATTGAATATCAATGATAGCGTGCTTGTTCTTCTCAATCCGACCACAATTATACAATCCCACAAATTGAGCGGTAACTGGACTTTGGTAAGCGATGGTAGCACTGTCGACGTTCAAAGCAAGGATGTACGCAGTGGTGACATTGAAGTGCCACAATACAGTGCACTGATCCTTGTGAAATAATTAATAATCAAAAGATACGAGGGTGCGATTTTGTCGCACTCTCATTGACTAAAAAAAAATAATAAAATCGACAAAAGGTGACTATATGGACGAAAAATTTGTTGTCAATATAATTCATCGCCCCGAGCTTTCTCCCGAATATGCAGAAAGAGCGTTGGGCGGGAAAAAGGACGTCAGAGACGAATCGTTGGATATATTTCTTTTTCAACAAAAATCCGCACACGACAACGGATTGAAAACTACAATTCAAATCACATACGCATCACTCTTTTCAGATGAGATAATCAACATCGCAAAAGAGCATCATCAAAAATATGGTGACGAGATTGGGCTGTCATTGCTGGGATTGCCGTGCAAGCAGTTTAAGGAAAAGTATAAGACGGAAGATTTCTGCATTTGGATGTTTGACGAGTACACCAAAATGCAAATTGTGGACGATTGCTTTGGTCTGTTTTATGACAAGTTTGGATTTTATCCAGAGTCAACCGGCAGTTACTTCTTGGATGCATTCACCATCAACTATATAAAGGAAAAATATCCGTCCGTCAAATGTGCCGTTGCAACATGTTGGGAGGAGGGACCAAAGGCATATCATACTTGCAACAACAGCTGGTATACGTTTATGGACGGAGGTCCTTGGAATCCGTGGATTCCGTCAAAGATAAATTCACACATTCCTGCAAGAGATGCAAGTGATGATTGCGGAATAGTTGCAATACCGCACCTTTCTCGTGACTTGATTGCGTGTTTTGACGGCAACGGTTCAAATTTCGGTACGCATCCACAAAACGTGCTTCGGGGCATGATTTACTATGATGACAACGGATCAATCGAATATCCGTATTTGTACAATCTCATAGATCAATATCGTCATCTTGGCAAATACAACAACGGATACAGCTACAATATGATGTTTGTAGGTCCGGGGTGGCTGAATAAGATGGGGCGTTGGGAGTGTCCGTATGAGCTTCTTGCAAAGTCTTATCAAGACGGTATGAAGTACTATGGCAATTTGAAAAAGCAAGGCAAACTTATGGATTTGACGATGAGTGAGTTTGCAGACTTCTATAGGCAGACACACACGGATTACAGTGTCGGCGAGTGCGCACTATGGAAAGATATTTTGTATGGAAGCAACAAGCAATATTTCTGGTATGCCGATCCGTATATGCGTACATGTCTTGACTTCAATCAGGGCGGTGCGATGATAGACTTGAGACCATATGCTGGGCAGGTGGATTGGAAGACGGGCATCGGCACCGAGCACGTGTATGACGCATCATATCCGTATCTCATTCAAGCCAACTACAGAGCGGGTTATTTCACGCACTATGCAGGTGCGGGCACGGTGAAATCATGCAAGGTCAAATACCACGGAATGAGTGCAGATTTATGTTTGTGCAGAACGCTTGCAAGCTTTGAACGCACGGATAACGGCGTGAAAGTTGTCGCAAATCCCGTCACAATTTCTCTTGACGGTTTGGATATCGAAATTCAGTCGATATTCCGCATTGAAAACGGCACGGGCAAAATGATTGTTGAACGCAATGTGGTCAACGATTTGCACGGTGAGAAGATCGAACTTGAGGAGTATCTCACAGGCGGATTCGGCACGACGGAGTATCAGGCGAATATGTCCAATATCACTCTAAACGCCGGCTCGCAAAGTATGAAATACGAATATCTTGGCAGAAACTTAAAATCGCAAGAAAAAGGAGCTGTCGCAAGCGTAAATATTCCGGATATCACAACGCTCGTGTCTATGGGCGGAGACGGGGATGGCGTAAGAGTGGAAGAAGGTATTGCATTCTCGCCGGTATACCACATTTCAGTATCAAAAACACTTAATGAAGGAGGTTTGACAACATGGCTCAATCTTCAAAAGGCAAATTGAATTTCCGTTGTCCGTCGTGTTTTATGAGAGACATCGATATGGACATGTTTTATGACGAGGAAAAGAAGGAATACTATTGTTTGAGATGCAGTTTCCACGGCAGCGAGGAGGACGTTTTGCACCTCAACGAGCAGGCAAAATACCGCTATCGTCTCATCAATAAACGAGTGATAGATTTTGGAGAGGATAATCAACCGTTGGTGGTCAAACCGCACGTGAGAGGAGAACAATAGAAGCTATGCCTACGGCAGTTATGAGTTATAGTGCCTACGGCAGTTAAGATGTCCTTTGGGCAGGTTGTCCGCATAAAGTGGACTATGGGAAAATAAATGAATAATATGATACTTGGTGTAGATTGTTCAACGTATTTGGAAGAAAAAGAGCACGGTGCGAGATATTTTGACGGTGACGTCGAGATAAATCCGCTTGCAGAATTTAAGCAAAACGGCGTTTCTGTAGTCAGATTGAGACTGTGGGAAAATCCGTATTCTGAGGATGGCAAGCCCTATCTTGCAGGCAACTGCGATTTGGATTGCTTTATAAATACTGCAAGGGAGTTTATGTCTCACGGATACGACATTATGCTCGACATCCATTACAGCGATTTTTGGGCGGATCCCGGCAAGCAGTTCATACCAAAGGCATGGCGCGAAAGAGGAGTGGACGAGCTTGCAAGCAGAGTGTACAGCTACACATATGATACGCTCAAAGCAGCGGCAGAGGCAGGCATCCCACTCAAATATATACAAATCGGCAACGAAATTACCAACGGCATGTTGTGGCCTGTAGGAAGACTTGAGGAAAACGAGGACGGATCAAGGGGCAACTATGGCAACCTCATCAAATTGCTCAAAGCGGGCATAAATGCAACAAGAGAGCTCACGCCATCCACGGAGATTGTGTTGCATCTTGAACGCAGTTATGATCAAGCGGTCTATCGCGAGTTTTTTGACCATATGATAGAAGCAGACGTTGATTTTGATATCATCGGAATGTCCTATTATCCATATTGGCACGGCAATTTTGAGCAATATTTTGCCAACGTGGATAGTTTGAAAGCCTATGGCAAAAAGATAATGGCGGTGGAGCTTGGCTATGCGTTCACGCTTGAGGATTATATCAAGCAAGAGGGCGTAGGCAACGCACAGCTGGTCATAAATGCGGAAAACGCCGACGAGTTCAACTTTGTGCAAGAATATCCCATTTCAAAAGACGGACAAGCCAAGTTCGTGCATGATTTTCTTGAGAGAGCCAAAGCACATGGACTAGATGGCGTATTTTGGTGGGAACCGCTCTGGATACCGGGTGAGGGAATATGTTGGGCATCCTATGATGCAAAAGTATATATCGGTGAAACACACAAAGAGTCCTGTCGCAACGAGTGGGCAAATCAGTGCCTATTCGACTACGAGGGGAGAAAACTGCCGGCTTTTGACGAATACAGAATTTAGGGAATGAGCAATAACAAGCACCCGTTCTGGGGCACCCATTCCATCAAAATTCACAAAAGTGACAATCAAAAGTGCTGATATTTGACAAATGTATGACAATTGAGATATCATACAAAATGCCAAAAAATATTTTGCACTTGTTAGAATAACGGTTGAATTTTGAAATATGCGGTTAGAATGCCTAAAAAGTGTTTTTTTGACTTCTAAAAGTGTCAATTTGAGGGATTGACAAAGATTTTTCAGAATGTTAAAATACTGCTGGTAATTGATACTTCCGCCTTGATTGCTTTAGCAAAGGTAAAACAGAATTGGTTTTCCACCTCAAAAGTGATTGAGGGCAATAGAATATCAAAAGATTGTGATGTGAAGCTCTCAGATGCGAAATTTGCGATGTCTTCAAAAATGTCACAAAAATGCAAAAAATGCCGAAAGGCAATCATATAAGCCAAAACAGCCGTACACACGTCGGCACAAGGGGTACCCCTTGTCTTCGTTGCTCGCACAACGAAGACAGATATGCGACTTTGCTATCAAAGTTATACCATAAAATGTCATTGCGAGGCATGGCTGTGGCAATCTCGTGGGAGCGGATGTGCGTACTGCAAAATAAGAACTCAACCCGAGCAATCGGGAAGGTATATAAAAATCAAGGAGTGAAAAAAATGAAAAACACAAAAAAAGTTGCTGTAATCATGATCGTTGCAATCTTGTGTTTGGCAACAGCACTTTGCTGCGTTGCATGCGACAATAGCAAAGACAGCAAAACAAAGATTACAGTCTGGGTATCTGAAACTGAAGGAGTTAAGACACTCACAGAACAACAAATCGGCGCATTTATGGACGCACACCCGGAATATGCTGAAAAGTACAGCGTTGTTGTACAAGGTCAAACAGAGGCAGATGCTGCAACAATGATGATCCAAGACGTTGAGTCAGGTGCAGATATTTACTGCTTCGCACAAGACCAACTTGCTCGTCTTGTTGAGGCAAAAGCATTGTCCAAATTGGGCACCGCTGCAGTTAAGTTTGTTGAGGACAACAATGATGCCGGTTCCGTAAAAGCTGCTATTGTTGACAATGCAACATATGCATATCCTATCACTTCTGACAATGGTTACTTCATGTACTATGACAAGAGTGTTGTTTCTGCAGATCACATTGATGACCTTGCTTCTATCGTTGCTGATTGTGAAAATGCAGAAAAGAAATTCTCATTCGAACTTGAAGGTTCTGCTTGGTATACAGCATCCTTCTTCTTTGCAACAGGTTGTACTTCTTCTTGGACAATGGATTCCGAAACAAATATGTGGACAGCTGTTGACGACTTCAACAGTGCAAATGGTCTCATCGCTATGAAAGGCATGCAAATTTTGACAAAGTCAAATGCATTCGTCAATAGCAGTAAAGCTGCTGACTTTGCTTCCGGTGCTGCAGTTGTTGTTTCCGGCACATGGGATTCTGCAACAGCTCAAGAAAACCTCGGTGACAACTATGCAGTTGCAGATCTTCCATCCTTCACAGTTGACGGAAAATCTTATCACCTCGGTTCTTACTCTGGTTATAAACTCATGGGCGTAAAGCCTCACACGAATAGTGAAGATGCACTTTTCTGCCACGCACTTGCTCAAGCTCTCAGCGGAAAAGAAGCTCAAGAAGGTCGTTTTGACCTTGTTGGTTGGGGTCCATCCAACAAAGAAGCCCAAGGTTTGGACAAAGTAAAAGAAAACGTTGCTCTCGCAGCACTTGCTGCACAAAGTGCATATTCTACACCACAAGGCAACATCCACGGTGGTTGGTGGGATATCGCCAAGTTACTCGGCACTGCATCCAAGAATGCAGAACTTGGAGATACAAAAGCTTTGCAAGATGCTTTGGATTCATATGATGCTTCAATCGATAAGTTTGAGAGAATGACACTTGATGAAATGAATGCCTATACAATTATCGGTAGCATTGGTGGTTCGGATTGGGATCAAGACTTCGAAATGACTAAAAACGAAGATGGAACAGTCTGGACATCTAAAGATACGTTTACTTTGGCAGAAGGCAATGAATTTAAAGTTCGTCAAGGTAAATCATGGGACGTTGCTTGGGGTGACAATGACCAAAACTCCGATACCTCAATCGGCACAAACAACAAGGGTAACTATGTAGTTGCAACTGCTGGTACTTATCACATCGTTCTTACAATCACAGACGGAATTGGTCAAATTTCACTTGTTGAATAAACCAATCAAACCTAGCAATGTCTATTTATTTAGATAGAATAATCTAGCGAAAATAAGCCGTGTCGAGGTTATTCTCGATACGGCTTATTGTGTATGAGACGGAGGAATTTGTGTGGAAAGACTTTCAGATTTGCAATATTTGGAGCTGAATAGACTGTCCAAAATTTGGTATAAGATCTTGCTATTTTTCAGCGGAATCCCCGCTTGGTTTGCAGGGCTCGGCACCAAAATTTGGAATTATATAAAAAAGTTTGGCATATGGATCAAAGACCAATGTGTCGATATTGTCAACACGTTTGTCAAAGGTAGTTGGCAGACAAAAGTTTCATTCCTTGTGATGGGCTTTGGCAGTGCTCTTAGAGGGCAGGTGGGTAGAGGCATTCTATTCTTCTTGTTTGAAGCCGTATTTATAATTTACATGGCTATTTCAGGCGGTCACTGGCTCAGTTTGTTTGGAACGTTGGGTAAGGTTGCACCGCAACACGACGTCGAGGATCCCGTAACCGGTGTTTACATAAGCATCGAGGGTGACAACTCTTTCAAAATCCTGCTGTATGGATTGTTGACAATTATCTTTATTATTGCTTTTGTTTACACTTGGAGACTCAACGTAAAGCAAAATCGTATTTTGGATGAAATCATTGCATCCGGAAAACCCATCAAATCTACAAAAGAGGATATCAAATCGCTTGTGGACGATCAGTTCCACAAGACATTGCTTGCTCTTCCAACGGTAGGTATCTTGGTGTTTACAGTCATTCCTATTTTGTTCATGATACTGGTTGCATTCACCAATTATGACGGTGCGCACGATGGCTACAACAACTTATTCACATGGGTTGGTATGGACAACTTCAACGAGCTTCTAGTCGTTGGCGACACGGGTGGTGCAGGAAGCTTTGCCGCAACCTTTGGCGAAGTGCTCAGTTGGACGCTTATTTGGGCATTCTTTGCAACGTTCACCAACTATTTCCTTGGTATGCTTGTTGCAATCATGATCAACAAGAAAGGCATCAGATTCAAGAAGTTTTGGAGAACAGCTCTTGTTTTGACAATAGCCGTGCCACAATTCATCTCCCTTGTTTACGTGTCAAATATGTTCGGTCAAATCGGCCTTATCAACAAAAAGCTTGTTGAATGGGGAATCCTTCAGTATGGCGGTGAAATTCCCTTCTGGACGGACGGCACATTGGCAAGAATTATGGTTATACTTATCAACATTTGGATTGGTATCCCATATCTCATGCTTATGACCACGGGTATATTGATGAACATTCCAAAGGACCTTTATGAATCCGCAAGAATCGACGGTGCAAACGGTTGGCAACAATACACCAAGATTACACTCCCATACGTGTTGTTTGTCACCGGTCCGTACTTGCTGACAAGTTTCATCGGAAACATCAACAACTTCAACGTCATTTATCTCCTTACAGGTGGTGGACCTTCTTATACGGTTGTAGGTTCTACGGCGGTAGGTGAAACAGACTTGCTTATTACATGGCTGTTCAATATGACGACGGGTTCGGACGCAAACTATAAACTCGCATCTGTTATAGGCATTATGATATTCTTGGTTGTTTCTATAATATCATTGATTGTGTACAACGTAATGCCTTCTACAAAGAACGAGGAGGATTATCAATGATGGAACAGATTAAGAAAAAGAGAGAAATAACCATTGAACTCGACAATGTTTCACTCAGCTCTGTGGTTGAAGAAAAAGAGCCCGAAACACAAGCTCAATCACAAACTCAAGCCGTAGATATTGAAATTCCTGCTGTTGAAACAACTCCGATAGTTCCTGTAAAGAAAAAGGCCGGCATTGGAATGAAGGCAAAGCAAGGCATTTCCAATACCGTCATATATATCATATTGGCTCTTATGACAGTGATATGGTTGTTCCCGTTTGTGGCATTACTGTTGCAGTCCTTGGATGTTTCCACAAAGGGTATGACCGGAAACGTTATACCAGTCAAATGGGGCTTTGACAATTATATTGCTCTATTTACCGATACGGAAAGGAGCTTCAAGAAATGGTTTTTGAATACTACAATCATGGGTATAGTCGTGGCAATTCTTCAGACGGTTTTCGTATTGTCAATGAGCTACGTATTGTCTCGTATGAGATTCAAGGGTAGAAAGGTTCTTATGAACTTCATGCTTATACTCGGTATGTTCCCGGGATTCTTGACAATGATATTGCTTTACAAGTTGTTGAGTGGTTGGGGAATGACAGGCGAAAATTCAATATTCGGCTTGATACTTGTTTATGTGGCAAGCTCGGGTATGGGTTACTACGTTTCAAAGGGCTTCTTTGATACAATTCCGAAATCTCTTGATGAGGCTGCCCGTATCGATGGTGCAACTCGTGCTCAAGTGTTTGTAAAAATCATATTGCCTATGGCAAAACCTATTGTCATCTACACAATCCTTATGGGGTTCATGGCTCCTTGGGGCGACTTCGTCTTTGCAAGCTATATCGCACACGGAGTGGATGCCGGCAAGAACGTTGCAGTTGGCTTGAAAACTATGATTGACAAAAATTTACTTGGAACGCACTATAGACAATTCTGTGCAGGCGGTGTAGTTGTGGCAATTCCGATAACGCTATTGTTTTTGTTCTTACAAAAGTACTACGTCGAAGGCGTTACGGGCGGAGCAGTCAAAGGATAAGAGAGGAGGTTTATTATGGCAACAGTTAAATTAACAAACGTAAAGAAAATATATGACAAAAATGTAGTCGCAGTAAAAGATTTCAATCTTGAAATTCAAGATAAAGAATTTGTGGTATTCGTCGGTCCGTCAGGCTGTGGTAAATCCACAACGTTGCGTATGATCGCAGGTCTTGAGGAAATCAGTGAGGGCACAATCGAGATTGATGACGTTGTCGTCAACGATCTCCAACCGAAAGATAGAAATATCGCAATGGTTTTCCAAAACTATGCACTATATCCAAACTTGACCGTGTTTGAAAACATGGCTTTCCCTCTTAGAATTAAGAAGGTTGACAATGATGAGATTTATAAGCGTGTTACTGAAACCGCAAAGATCCTTGGCATTACAGAATACCTCATGCGTAAGCCAAAGGCATTGTCCGGCGGTCAAAGACAGCGTGTTGCTATCGGGCGTGCTATGGTGCGTGACAGCAAGGTGTTCTTGATGGACGAGCCTCTTTCAAACCTCGATGCAAAGCTTCGCAACCAGATGAGAGCCGAGATTATTTTGCTCCGTCAAAAGATCGATTCCACATTTATCTACGTCACGCACGATCAAACGGAAGCTATGACGTTGGGTGACAGAATCGTCATCATGAAGGATGGTCTTGTTCAACAAGTCGGCACACCAAACGAGGTGTTCGATATGCCGGACAACCTCTTTGTTGCTGAGTTTATCGGTGCTCCAAAGATGAACATCATGGAGTCTGAAATCATCGTTGAGGGTGGCAAGTACTTCGTCACACCGTTTGGCTCAAAGATTGAGGTGGACGGCGTCAAGGGTAGTGCTTTGGCAGAAAGACAAATCCCGCAAATGCCAATTTATTTGGGCGTTCGTCCGGAACATATGTTCTTGACAAGCAAGAGCGATCCGCAAGCTATCCCGTGCATTGTTCAAGTCAACGAAATGATGGGTAGTGAGCTTCATTTGCACGTTTTGACAGAAGCTACGGGTGATTCCTTGGTGGTGAGAGTGCCCACAGTCGATTTGTCGCACGAACAACAAGCAATGCTCGTGCAAGGAGCAAGAATTTACGTTTCATTCGAGGGCAAAGTTATGCACTTCTTCAACAAGGATACTCGAATCAATTTGCTAACAAATCACGAGAATGTGCCTGTAAACGAAATTGGTAAGGACGATTCGTTCACCGTTGAATCCACTGCTCTTAACAAAGAAGATTTTGAAAAGAAAAATATTTTCAAAAAGCTCTTTTCAAGAAAGAAAAAAGCCGTGGAAGAAAGTTGTGAAGAGTCGGCTGTCGACACAGTGCAAGAGAATGCTGTAGCTGAAGATAGCGACTCTAAAAAATAATCACAATTGAAAAGCGAGGATTTTATCCCCGCTTTCCCTTTATAGAGGTAAACGTCCTCGTTCAAGCCCGCTTGCATGTCGGCGTTTTCCTCTTGAAGGAATATTATCTCGAAAACAAATTCAAAGCAATAAGAAGGTGCTTTTATGAAAAAGAATAGATTTTTGGTGCTTGTACTCGCACTTGTTGTGATAGCTTGTGTGCTTTGTGCTTGCGACAAGGCAAAATCAGAGACAGATCCCTTTGATATCACACAAAAGGATGGCGTAACTTCCGATTCGCTCTACGTGAAAAAGGTCGAGAATCTTGCCGACGATTTTGTGATGGGTATGGATGCCTCAAGCGTTATCTCGCTTGAAAACAGTGGTGTCAAATATTATGACTACAACGGTGAAGAAACTGACGTTTTCAAAATTCTTGCCGATAACGGCGTAAACACGATACGTGTCCGTGTGTGGAACAATCCATATGACGAGGATGGCAACGGCTACGGCGGTGGCAACTGCGATATCGAGACCGCCGTTGCTATCGGCAAGCGTGCAAATCAATACGGAATGAACCTCATGATTGACTTCCATTACAGCGATTTTTGGGCAGATCCCGCAAAGCAGATGGTTCCGCTCGCTTGGAAAGGTATGGAAATAGAGGAAAAATCCTCGGCTCTTTATGAATTTACAAAGACGTCTCTTGAACGTCTCAAAGAAGAAAAAATACGTGTGAGCATGGTGCAAGTCGGCAACGAAACCAACGGTGCAATGTGCGGTGAGAAAATTTGGTTCGACATCGCAATGCTTATGATTCAAGGTTGCACAGCAATACGTGAAGTGTATCCAAATGCACTTATCGTGCTCCACTTTGCAAACCCTGAGAAGGTCACAAACTACGCCGATTATGCAAAAAAACTTGCCTATTATGAGATAGATTACGACGTGTTTGCATCATCATATTATCCATATTGGCACGGAACACTCGACAATTTGTCCACAGTGCTTTCAGACGTCGCAAACACATATGGCAAGAAGGTTATGGTGGCTGAAACGTCCTATGCTTTCACTGAAGACGATACCGATTTTTATGGCAACACCATTGGTGCAGGCGCCGGCGTGACGAAAAATTATCCTCTTTCAATTCAAGGTCAAGCAAACTCCGTGCGTGACGTCATCAACTGCGTTGCAAACACCAAGAACGGCATCGGCGTTATCTATTGGGAAGGCACTTGGATTAGTGTCGGCGGTGAAAGTTTTGAGGAAAATCAAGCTCTTTGGGAGAAATACGGTAGCGGTTGGGCATCATCGTATGCCTCAAATTACGATCCAAACGATGCGGGCAAGTATTATGGCGGTTGTGCTGTTGACAACCAAGCATTCTTTGATTCAAACGGCAAAGTTTTGGAAAGCTTGAAGGTGTTTGCTCTTGCTCATACGGGCAACGCGGTTGCAAACAAGGTTGATGCCCTTGCGGACGTAAGCATTATTTGCGACCTCAATGAAACACTTGTTTTGCCGACAAAAGTCAACGCAATCATGTTGGATGACTCAAAGCAGGAAATCGACGTAACATGGAATATCACCGATGCTCAAATAGAGCAAATGCATACCGACGGAGTGAAGAAGTATGACATTGTTGGCACTGCCGGCGGTATGACTTGCCATTGCTATGTGTCTATGGTTGAAAAGAACTTCATTACGAACTATAGCTTTGAGGACGATGCAAATAAGACCAAGGTTCCGACAGGTTGGAGTGTTAAGGACAACAAGAGTGCCAACGAGCTTTGGGTTGAGGACAAAGTCACCGACTCTTTGACTGGCAATAGACACTTCCATTTTTGGGCGTCGGATACGGATGCTATTAACTTTGATCTTGAGCAGACCGTGACAAATTTGACTGCCGGAAAATATAAATACTCAATCTCCATCATGGGTGGTGATGCAGGCAGAACAAATGTCTATGCTTACGTCAAAATAAACGGCGTGGAAGTTGACAAGGCAGAGATGGAAATCACGTCTTACGGCAATTGGGATACGGTGACCATCAATAATATCGAATATAAAGCCGGTGATGAAATCACGGTGGGTATTCACGTTGAGTGCCAAGGTGCAGGTGCAGGAGCATGGGGCAAGATTGACGATGCATTGCTCAATTCCGTTTTGGAGAATTAATGGGAAAGAAATATGGAATCAGTTGTGAAAAAAATTATATCTATGTTTGTGATATGCTTATTGCTTATGGCATTCTGTTTTATGCTTATTGCTTGTGACAACGACAAAGACAAGCTTCCTGCTCAAGTCGATCCCATAGACGACAATTACAGGGTGTTTTATCAGATTTTCGTCGGCTCGTTTTCGGACTCCGACGGTGACGGAATTGGTGACATAAGAGGCATTATCAACAGAATTGACTACCTCAATGACGGCAATATCAATTCCGGTAAGAGTTTGGGAGTGCAAGGCATTTGGTTATCTCCGATTTTCTCATCACCAACGTACCACAAGTATGACTGCAAAGATTATTACCAAATCGATCCCGATTTTGGCACGATGAATGATTTGAAAGAGCTTATTGAACTGTGCCATTCACGCAACGTCAAGATTATTCTCGACTTGGTGCTAAATCACACTTCAACGCAAAATCAGTGGTTTAAAGACTTCGTAAGTGCAAGATCAAAGGGCGATCCTGACAACAAGTACTACAATTACTACAGCCAGTCAAAGTCTAACACATACAATTCGTACAAGGGCGTTGTGTACGAATGCAACTTCGATAGCGGTATGCCAGAGCTTAATTACGACAACGAGACAGTAAGGTCCGATATGCTCGACGTAGCAAAGTATTATCTGGATATGGGCATTGACGGGTTCCGCTTTGACGCGGTCAAATATATCTATTACAATGAGACACAAAAGTCCGTTGATTTTTTGAATTGGTATATGACAGAGTTGCGCAAGATAAAACCAGACATTTACACAGTTGGCGAGTGTTGGTCGGGTGATGCGGAAGTGATAAATTATTACAGTGCAATGAACTGCTTTAACTTCACAACCTCTCAGGCAGAAGGACACATTTCGGCGGCAGTTAGAAATGGTAGGATAAACTTCTTTACGAGCTACCTTGAAGATTATTTGATCAGCATAAAGAACAAAAGAGAAGATGCTATGTACATGCCTTTCATTGCAAACCACGACACTGATAGAGCTGCAGGTTATCTGACTGTGAGCTCGAGAGATGCCTATATGGCTGCAAACGTGTATTTGCTCTGCAGTGGTTCGCCGATGATTTACTATGGTGAGGAAATTGGCATGAAGGGATCTCGTGGCGGAGCCAACACGGATGCAAATCGTCGTTTGGCAATGCTTTGGGGTGATGGTGACACGGTGAAAAACCCTGTGGGAACGACGTTCAGCTCCGATTTGCAGAAGAACGGCACGGTGAAGTCACAACTTCAAGACGGTTCAAGCTTGCTCAATTATTACAAAAAGGTGATTGCCTTGAGAAATAAATATCCCGCCATTGCAAGAGGTGATTACAAAGCGATTCAATCCGACAATAGATACGTAGGTGGTTTTGAGGTGACTTATGGCGATACAAAACTTTCAATTATCCACAACATCGATCATGAGGAAACTAGAAGCGTTCCTATTCCAGATGGTTTTGTGGAAATAGCGGATTATATCGGCTTTGGTAATTGCAAAATCAACGGTGGAATGCTTGAGATAGGACCGCAAACAACGGTTATCCTTCTTTGATTGAAACAATATAAAGAACGCAACCTGCACAAGGTTGCGTTTTCTTTTTCTCGTTTTTTAATAAAGCATGGTCAATAAAAAAAATTTTCTTGCATAGCGTTTTTTTACATGCTATAATACATCTTGATATTTATTTGCTTGTTTAGCCAATGAATTGCAAGGGCAATCGAGCAAGCAAAAATAGGAGAAATATATGTCAAGTCTTTCATTGAAACATATCTACAAGGTGTATGACGGCAACGTGAAGGCAGTCAATGATTTTTGCATGGAGATTGAAGATAAAGAGTTTATCGTCTTTGTCGGTCCGTCAGGTTGCGGAAAGTCAACAACGCTCAGAATGATTGCAGGTCTTGAAGAAATCACAGCAGGTGAACTTCGTATCGATGACGAAATCGTAAATGATTACGAACCAAAGGATAGAAACATAGCAATGGTTTTCCAAAACTATGCACTTTATCCTCATATGACTGTTTACGACAATATGGCGTTCAGCTTGAAAATTGCTCATCTATCCAAGGAGGAGATCAAGAAAAAGGTGCTCGAGGCGGCGGAAATTCTTGACATCACAGAATATTTGGACAGAAAACCAAAGGCATTGTCCGGTGGTCAAAGACAGCGTGTTGCACTTGGTAGAGCAATTGTGAGAAATCCAAAAGTGTTTCTTTTGGACGAACCTCTTTCAAACCTTGACGCAAAACTGCGTTCGGCTATGAGAGCGGAAATAACGAGACTTCACAATCGTTTGCAAACAACATTCATTTATGTTACACACGACCAAGTGGAAGCAATGACAATGGGCACCCGCATTGTCGTTATGAAAGCGGGCTTTGTCCAACAGATAGATACTCCGCAAAATCTTTATAAATATCCAGGCAACATGTTTGTTGCAGGATTCATTGGCACTCCGCAAATGAATTTCTTTGACGGAACAATATCAAAGGTTGACAACACGGTTACGTTCAATCTCGATTGCGGAATTGACATTGCAATGGATTATTCACTTGCAAACA
Organism: uncultured Bacteroides sp.; assembly: GCA_964644355.1. Lineage (GTDB taxonomy): Bacteria > Bacillota > Clostridia > Christensenellales > CAG-917 > CAG-475. The sequence goes on along the minus strand of CAZXUW010000023.1, from coordinate 1,131 downwards.
AGATTTTGGTTAAGTATATGAACGGTCAATACAAAGCGGTTGTCGGTATACGTCCTGACGATATTCACCTTTATGACGAAACCCTTGACGAAAAAGAGTGGCAAAAAGCTCAAATGCTTGTGGGGGTTGTTGAAGCTCTTGGCGGAGAAACTCTTATTCACGGCAATTTCAACAAGGATAACGATGTCGATAAAAAGGGCAATGTTGTGATCAAGGTCGGCGGCGATTGCAATGTTAAAACGGGAGATGTCATCGACGTTGCGATCAACAAGCGTAATATCCACGTGTTTGACAAGGAGACTGAAGTCAGCATCAAAACGAGAGTTCCCAAAGAGAATATTATTCAAGCAAACGTGCAGGGCGGAGAGCTCCATTTTGCAGGACAATCACTTCCGCTTGCAAGTGCAATTCTCAATCAGACGTCGGACGGAGAGTGCTCTCTCACAATTCCTTCAAACGCAATTCGTCTTAAAGAAGGCAGTGTAAACGCAACTATTGTCGCAAAGGAAATAATAGACAAGAAGGCACTTTACGAGCTTAACGTTGGCGGTACAACTTTGTTTGCACTCTCTGACAACATAGCTTTTGAGTTGGGTGCCACCACTCTCGATATAGATATGACAAGAATTGCCATTGAAGGAGAGAGAAGTGTAAGTGCTCTTGACACACACAATGAACTTTGCGGTTGCTTTATCAAATTGAAAGAAAAGTCCGCAACCGGCAAGAAAATCAACAATTTCTACATAAAAATCGGTGAGCAAAAACTCTTGGCACCGATTGAGATCGGAGAAAAGCTCATTGCATGCAAAGGCTCAAAGATTTTCAAGACAGCGTTAAGCTATGAGTTTGATACAGATGCTGTGTCTATTGCAAGCGAGGATGAGAACAATGCAACGCTTTCTGCAGAGGTTGCAAAGGTGCTTGACTACGGTGACCATAAATTTGCAAGGCTAAGTGTAGAAGGTGGCGAAATTACCGTGCCGATCGATTGCGAGCTTAGCGTTGGTGACAAGGTGAGTATCTCGCTTGATTATAGCAAGCTGACAATAAAAGATAGCTCACTTGGCATAATCTTATTATAATTGTTTTCCACCGTGCTAGATAGTGCGGTGGATTTTTTATTATGGAAGG
>CAZXUW010000022.1:7007-19984 GCA_964644355.1 uncultured Bacteroides sp. | reverse complement strand
ATTGGTTGTTTGCAATTAGATGTTGGTGGTTTTGTCTTCGCCGATGCCGAGCATGCCGTCTAGATTGTAACGTTTGCCGTTGGTGTCCGTGACGTATCCGCTGAGGGTGCCAAAGGGGAGCACATAGTGGCAGACGTTGGAAGGAGTGGGCATCTTGAATGAATGCTCAAACGTGAAGGTCACGTTGACAAGATCCATACCTGTTTCATCCTTGACGTGCCAAACGTTGTTTTTGTCACTGCGTGTTTCGTGTGTAAACACAACCGGTGGCATTGGGTAGGACTTGTCCTCAATCCAGATGACGTTTTCATTGAATTGGTGTTGGTCAACGGATTGGTTGCGTGTGAGATTGAAAGCAAAATACTTCTTTTCGCCCTCGTCATCGATTTGTCCCATGGTCGTGAGCCAGTCATAGTGTGCGTGTAAAGGATAGAAGCCTTTGTGGTCGTCGATTATGCCAACAGAGCGTTCGTTTGTGGTGTATGCTCTGCCGTTGAGCGTGATTGTTCCGCTTGCCTTGAAAAAGTCTTTTTCGCTATATAAGGGATTTCGGAAAGAGCCATCCTTGTTCTGTGCAAGAGGCATAACACCGTTTGCAAGAGGGGATATGCGGTCAAAATGCATATCAATGGAAAATTCGCCGATTTTGCTCTTTGTGAAGCCCTTTGCACTTGCTTTGCCGTTCAAAAAATCGTTTTCGATGGTGAATTCACTATTCTTTGTCTTGCAATAGCACTTGTCGCTGACAAGTTGAGATGCGACGTGAGCCTTTTTCTTTGGCACAAAGTTTGCCCAAGTGTAGACCTTGTTATCTTGTTTGTCATACCAAACGAAGATTGAAAAACCGATTGGACCGACACTGTAGACGGCACTGATGAGAGCACCCTCATCCATTGCAACTTCAAATGCTTCCCATTCGGTAAGTCTGCCGGCTTTCATGAAGTTGGGCATCTTTGGTCCGCATGGCTTTGCAATCTCAAGCATGTTGAGGTTGTTGAACGGAGCATCATACGTGCCATAATGAACGTCGCCGTTTTGTGCAATGCTGTCCGGTGTCGGAGCAGGAATTCTGGTAGAGCTGATATAATCAGGATATTGAGTCATATTTTATTTTCCCCCATAGTGTTGGAGAAATTATAACACAAATGTATGATAAATGCAATACTTTCTTTGCGGCGTTTATTGCCTTATGCAATGTTGTACATTCTGTTGGATAACACGGTGTAGAAAGGGTAAAATGAATAAAACGGCGTGCATATGCGGAAAAAAAACTTAACTCGGCATAGGATGTGCGGCTTGGTTTTTTCAAGCGCAACAATGTTTTGAAGACTAAAAGCAGTAATTGCTTTTTTTTTGCAAACGTTGGGGATATGCAGAGAATGATATATTCGTGAAATTTTTGATGATTGCAAAATAATTATTGAACGTGTAATTTATTTTGATATCACCACAAAGTGGCAAAAGCGGCTTGAGAAGGAGATAGAAAATACATATTTGCGATGGGGGTTGACAATAAGGGGTTTAACTGCTAGAATATGGATGATAAAATACACTTTTCGTGTTAATTACTTATTTTAAGGTGGTGTATATGGCAAAACCTATCGTTGCGATAATGTACGATTTTGACAAGACGCTTATCACGAAAGATATGCAGGAATATACATTTATTCCCAGCCTCGGCATGGAGCCGGACGAGTTTTGGGGCAAGACGGCTGAGATTGCTTCAGAGCAACAGATGGATAGCGTGCTTACATACATGTATTGCATGATTAAGCAATCCGAGCAAATTGGAAAACCTTTCACGAGAGACGAGCTTTTTGAGAGCGGTAAACATATTGAATATTTGCCCGGTGTTGAGAATTGGTTTGAGAGAATCAATCGTTACGGTGAAGAGGCGGGCGTGAAAATCGAGCATTACGTGCTTTCTTCAGGTCTTAAGGAGATCATTGACGGAACAACAATCGCAAAGCACTTCAAGAAGATTTTTGCAAGCGAGTTTTTGTATGACGAGTCCGGCAAGGCAATTTGGGCAAAGCTTGCGGTCAACTACACAAACAAAACGCAGTTTGTATACCGCATAAATAAGGGCGTGCTCGATATAAGCAACAACACCGACGTCAACGCTTCGGTGCCGGATAACGTAAGAAGAGTGTTCTTCAACAACATGATTTATATCGGTGACGGACTCACGGATGTGCCGTGCATGAAGCTTGTGCGTCAATCGGGCGGACACTCCATTGCTCTTTATCAAAACGAACAAAAGGATAAGGTTCAACCGCTTCTTAAGCACAACAGAGTTGATTGGATATTCAATGCGGACTACAGAGAGGGCAAACCGCTCGATTGTGCGATGCATGACCTCATCAACAAGCTTGCCGTTGACAACAGACTCATTAGATTGAGCAACAGCCAAAAGGATGAAATCGAATAAAGTGCATTCGTCTTGTCAAAAGCAATTGACAGTGGCAAAAAAACGGTGATATAATTTTTGTACAACATAAAAGACTGTGATGGAGACAGTAGCGGATTTTGCCTGCATACAGAGAGAACGGCATAGCTGAGAGCCGTTTTGCAGAACTTGCGTGAACACCACTCCGGAGTTGCGATGCGGAAATAATAGTATGTGTCGACGTGAACCTGCGTGAATGGATAATTGAGTGACAAATCAAGGTGGAACCGAGCAATTGTGCGCCCTTGAAAAGCGGTAGCGTGTACCGTTTTTCAAGGGCGTTTGTTGATTAATAATGAATAATTGCGGGCGGAGTACCCGAACGTTCGCTTGTTCTAAACGTTCACTCTTGTACAGGACAACAAAACACACGAGGACGGGGGAAAGTGAAAAATTAAAAATCACGCTCCAAAACTCTTGTAAATAAAGAAAATTTTTGAACATACATATAAGGAGAACTTATGAAAGTTATTTACAACAATGGTAGTGTTGGCGAGCTCAATGACAAGCAAGAAGAATTGCACGTCATTCGCCATACCGCTGCTCACATCATGGCACAAGCAATCAAGCGTTTGTTCCCGGAAGCGGATTTTGCATACGGTCCGGCAAACGAAAAGGGATTTTATTATGACGTTGACCTTGGAGAGACCAAGCTCAGCGACGAGGATTTGACTCGCATCGAGGCAGAAATGAAAAAAATCGTCAAAGAAAATTTGCCGATTAAGACCTTTACGCTTCCACGTCAAGAGGCTATCGAACTTATGAAGTCAAGAGGGGAGAAATACAAGGTTGAACACATTGACGATCTTGACGAAGATGCGACAATCAGCTTCTATCAGCAAGGCGAATATATCGACATGTGCGTTGGCCCTCACCTCACGTATACAAAAGCCCTCAAGGCTTTCAAGATCATGGGGCAGTCCGGTGCATATTGGAAGAACGACAAGAACAACAAGATGCTCACAAGGGTGAAGGGCACTGCATTTGCAACACAACAAGAGTTGGATGATTATCTCAAGCTTCTTGAAGAAGCGGAAAAGCGTGATCACCGCCGTATCGGCAAGGAAATGGGCTTGTTTATGTTTGCAGACGAGGCTCCCGGTTTTCCATTCTTCCTGCCAAAGGGCATGGCTATCAAAAACTCCCTTATCGAATATTGGAGAGAGATCCACACAAGAGACAACTATGTGGAAGTCAACACTCCGATGATTATGAATCGTCGTTTGTGGGAGACTAGCGGACACTGGGATCACTACAAAGACAATATGTATTCCACCACGATAGACGACGAGATTTTCTGCGTCAAGCCAATGAATTGCCCGGGTGGCGTGATGGTGTACAGAAATCAACCGCACAGCTATCGTGACTTGCCTATGAGAGTGGGCGAACTCGGTCTTGTGCACAGACACGAACTCAAAGGCGCATTGCACGGCTTGTTTAGAGTGAGATGCTTCACGCAAGACGATGCTCACATCTTTATGAGGAGAGAGCAGATCACGGACGAAATCGTGGGCGTTGTGCATCTTATCAACGAGGTGTATACGAAGTTTGGATTTAAGTATTTTGTTGAGCTTTCCACACGTCCGGAGGATAGTATGGGCAGTGACGAGGATTGGGAAGCGGCAACCAACGGACTTAAGACGGCTCTTGAAGCTCTTGGACTTCCTTATATCATCAACGAGGGCGACGGTGCGTTCTATGGTCCGAAAATCGACTTCCACCTTGAAGATACGCTTGGCAGAACGTGGCAATGCGGAACAATCCAGCTTGACTTCCAAATGCCAATCAACTTCGGCTTGGAATACGTTGACGAGAATGGCGAAAAGCAAAGACCTATCATGGTGCACAGAGTTGTGTACGGCTCAATTGAACGTTTTATCGGCATTCTAACCGAACATTTTGCAGGCAAGTATCCGACGTGGCTTGCCCCTGTTCAAGTGAAAGTTTTGCCTGTTTCCGAGAAACATAACGAGTACGCAAGGGGTGTTTTTGAAGCTTTGCGTAAGGCGGGCGTGAGATGTGAATACGATGACAGAAATGAGAAAATCGGCTACAAAATCCGTGAAGCACAAGTTGTGGACAGAGTGCCGTATATGCTCGTTTTAGGTCAACAAGAGACGGACAACGGCACTGTTGCGGTGCGTGACAGAAGCGCCCAAACAACAGTTATGTCATTTGATGAATTCTTGAGCAAAATCACAGACGAAATCAAAAACAGGATTTAATTTATCAAACCAAGGAGGAAAGTAAAATGTCAGAAACTGCAATTCAAGCTATAGGCTACGTGGCATCGGCGGTGATAGTTTTGTCGTTGTGCTTCCCGACACACACAAGAAAGTCTACGTTGATGTTGAGAATCATCAACATGATAGGTAGTGCTTTCTTTATGGCATACGGAATACTGACCAATACAATTCCGACTGCCGTGCTTAACGGAGCAACGATTGTTGTGGACATTGTGCAAATCGTGCTTTTGTACGTGAAAAAACCGCAAAACGGCGAGGCTGAAAACGTAGCCGAAGAAATTTCTAATGTAGAAAACGGCGGTGAACAAAAAGCCGAATGATTTAGTTTGAGATTGAGGACTGCTTTTGCGGTCCTCAATTTTGCGCCTTGCAGGGTGAAAACAACGCTTTGAGAGGTGACAAATGAACCCGGATATGCTTGTCAACGTCAATTTGTGAGCGTAATTGAGGCATGTCGATAAAAAAATACGCAAATTATAGTTGCATATTTTAGATAATAATTGTAAAATAAGTGCGATTGATGTATCAATCGAAAAAATGATTATACCTTTATGGAGGAATTTATAATGGCAAACGTAAAAGTCGCTATCAACGGTTTTGGTCGTATCGGTCGTCTTGCATTTAGACAAATGTTTGGTGCAGAAGGTTATGAGATTGTTGCAATCAACGATCTTACAAGCCCAAAGATGCTTGCTCATCTTCTCAAGTACGATTCAACACAAGGCAACTATGCAAATTCTCACACAGTAGAAAGCTGTGACGCAGTTCTCAATGAGGACGGCACAATTAAAGAAGATGGTTACATTGTCGTTGACGGCAAGAAGATCACCATCTACGCAAAGGCAAAAGCTGCAGAGCTTCCTTGGGGACAACTCGGTGTTGACGTTGTTTTGGAGTGCACAGGTTTCTACACCTCCAAAGCAAAAGCACAAGCTCACATCGATGCAGGTGCTCGCAAGGTTGTTATCTCTGCTCCTGCAGGCAACGATCTTCCTACAATCGTCTACAACGTTAACCACGAGACACTCAAAGCAACAGACAACATCATCTCTGCTGCAAGCTGTACAACAAACTGCCTCGCTCCTATGGCAAAGGCACTCAACGACTATGCTCCTATCATGAGCGGTATCATGACAACAGTTCACGCATACACAGGCGATCAAATGCCTCTCGATGGCCCACAAAGAAAGGGCGATCTCCGCAGATCACGTGCAGCTGCAGTGAACATTGTTCCAAACAGCACAGGTGCTGCAAAGGCAATCGGTCTTGTTGTTCCGGAACTCAACGGCAAACTCATCGGTTCTGCACAACGTGTTCCAACCCCGACAGGCTCCACAACAATCCTTATCGCAGTTGTCAAAGGTCACGTCACGGTTGATGGTATCAACGCAGCAATGAAAGCAGCAGCAACAGAGTCATTTGCATACAACACAGATCAAATCGTTTCTTCCGACATCATCGGTAGCCGTTTCGGTTCAATCTTCGATGCAACACAAACCATGGTTTCTCAAATGGAAGATGGCAATTCTCAAGTCCAAGTTGTTTCTTGGTATGACAATGAGAACAGCTACACCTCTCAGATGGTGCGTACAATCAAGTACTTCTCTGAACTCAAGTAAAAAACTTGCTATTTAGCGAATAACGGCGTCAACGCCCATCCGCTACAAAATCACGTACTATATGTACGCTGGGTTTTGTTTTGGATGGGCGTTTTCTTGTTCCTCATCTAAATAGCAAGTTTTTCCAATCCAATCACAGGAAATAGCGTTGTCAAAACCACCTATCTATCCAGTCGTGTATCACACGTACATTAGGCTGTGTATTTAGGAGGCGCTTTCGTGCTATTCATCTAAATAGTAAGTTTTTATAACAATAATCATTATTTGAATTTCGATTTTTTAATCAAATTTATAATGCAATTTCCAAACAAAGTGTTTTATATTGCATATTATCTAGCGTCAATGCAAAAAATCTCTTGAACAATTGTATTATTAGTGTTAGAATAATTTTATAATTTGTATTATATGCGGTTCTACCGCTTTAAGGAGGAAACAATGAACATTTTTAGAACGGTTGGTTGCAGGGTGTTCCAACAAGTTGCACGTGGTGCAATGTATTTGGTTCCGTGGGATCAATGCAAGAAGGTTATTTCCGGTCCCGGTAGCATCTCTGAGTTGCCAAAGTTTTTGAAGGATAACGGATTTAAGAGTATTCTTATTGTAACGGATGGTTTTCTTTTCTCAAGCGGTAAGGCAGATCCCATTATGTCTGCATGCGAGGCAGAGGGTATGCACAGCTGTTGCTACCACGACGTGGTGCCAAATCCGACCATTGACAATATCGAGGGTGGTTTGAAGCTCTATTACGAGAATAATTGTGATGCAATCGTCGCACTCGGTGGCGGTTCTGCAATGGATTGTGCAAAGATTATTGCAGCAAGAGTGTGCTGTCCAAACAAGAGCGTGCAACAGATGAAAGGTCTTGTCAAGATTTGGCTCAGCAGTTTTTCTTCTGCAAAGCATTTTCCACCGCTTGTTGCAATTCCAACAACGTCCGGCACGGGCAGTGAAGCAACGCTTGCCGCAGTCATTTCCAATCCGGAAACACACGAAAAATACCCCATTAACGATCCGCTTCTCATCCCGAAGTACGTCGTTATGGATCCAGAGCTTACAAGCTCATTGCCACCGCACTTGACTTCAACAACGGGTATTGATGCACTCACACACGCAGTTGAAGCTTATATCGGCTCTGAAAACACAAAGCAAACAAAGGCGGATGCGGTTGAGGCTGTGAAGCTTATCCACAAATATTTGTATAGAGCATACGAGCACGGTGATGATCTCGAGGCTCGTGTTGAGATGCAAAGAGCAGCATATCTTGCAGGCAAGTCATTCACTCGTGCATACGTGGGATACGTGCATGCCGTTGCACACACACTCGGTGGAGAGTACGGAGTGCCTCACGGTCTTGCAAATGCCGTAATTTTGCCACACGTGCTCAAGGCATACGGAAAATCTGCACACAAGAAGCTTGCTCAACTTGCAGATTATATCAACCTTGGTGGCAACACCAAAGAGGAAAAGGCAAACTTGTTTATCAATTGGATTGAGGACTTGAATGCCAAAATGAACATTCCAACAAAGATTTTGTCTCGTGAAGGAAATCCGATCATCGAGGAGGAGCGTTTGCCACGCATGATTGCTCACGCAGTTGCTGAAGCAAATCCGCTTTATCCCTGCCCGCAAGTTTGGGGCAAGAAAGAGATCGAGGAGATCTATCGCAAGATTATGTGATGCCGTTTGGGGAGTGATCCCCTTGTCAATTGCTGATTGATAGGTATTGCCCCGTTTGACAAAATCGAGGTTTTTCGGATTTGCCGTGCGGGGCTTTTTTATAGCTTGTCGGGTGGTAAATTCGGCTTTGTTTGGCGTTCATTTCACGCAAAGCGTGCAAAAACTATTATCACTAAACTATGTTATTTGGCAAATATATAAACAAATATTACTTAAAATTCTGGTGGCTTTTCCTTCTTGGGCTTATCGGTCTTGTCATTGTTGACATTTTTCAGCTTTACATCCCGGAGTACCTTGGAAGATTGGTTGACCTGTTTGATTCCAGCACTGCAAGTGCAATAGATAAGTCTGCCCTCAAAGAAATTATTTTGGGGGTTATCGTGGTTGCGCTCGTCATGTTTTTTGGCAGAATTTTGTGGCGTCTCACCATTTTCAACGCATCTCAACGCATCGATGCCGACCTTCGTCACACCATGTTCAAAAAGAGCGAAAGGCTCTCACAACGCTATTATCACGAGAATAAAGTCGGTGCCGTTATGGCGTGGTTTACAAACGACCTTGAAACAATCGAGGAGTTTTTCGGTTGGGGCTCGGTTATGCTTGTGGATGCAGTCTTTATGTCTGTGCTTACGCTCTACAAGATGATTTCGCTCGATTGGGTGCTGTCGTTGATATTGGCAATTCCGCTTGCACTTATCATTGTGTGGGGTATGCTTGTTGAAAAATTTATGCAAATGAAGTGGGAAAACCGCCAAAAACAATTTGACAGACTATATGATTTTTCACAAGAAAGCTTCACGGGGATAAGAGTTATCAAGGCGTTTGTCAAAGAGACGCAACAGCTTCATGCGTTCAGCAAAATTGCAAAGAAAAATGCGGATGCAAATATTGATATGGTCAAAGTGTCCGTGTTGTTTAGTGCCATCATAGAGGTTATCATTATCGTCATAAACGCAATCATTCTGGGCTTGGGTGGATTCTTTGTATACAAGTACGTCACGGGTGAGTCTGTCGTGATTTTCTCACATGTCATCGATATGAGTGCCGGCACACTCATCACTTTCGTGGGGTATTTTGATTTGCTCGTATGGCCTATGATTGCACTCGGTCAGGTCGTCACAATGCACTCAAGAGCAAAGATGTCTCTAAAGCGTGTGACAAACTTCCTCGACGAGGAGGAGGAAATCTGCAATCCGCAAAACGCAATCGTGCTTGAAAGCGTCAAGGGAAATATTCGCTTTGACGGATTTTCATTTGCATACCCAAACACCGATGCGAACGTGCTTAAAAACATATCTTTTGAGATTAAGGCGGGCGAAAGCGTAGGTATTGTCGGCAAAATTGGATGCGGAAAGACAACGCTTGTCAACACGCTTTTGAGGTTGTACAACATCGAAAAAGGCAAAGTGTTTATTGACGGACACGACATTATGGATTGTGATTTGCAAAGTTTGCGTGATGCAATCGGCTACGTTCCGCAAGACAACTTCCTTTTTAGCGACAAGGTGAAAAACAACATCGCATTTGCACTTGACGACGTGGATATGGACTCTGTTGTTGAGGCATCATCATTTGCAGACGTCCACTCCAACATAGAGGAATTTGCAGAAAAGTACGACACGATTTCGGGTGAGAGAGGCGTTACGCTTTCAGGCGGACAAAAACAACGCATCTCCATTGCCCGTGCATACATCAAGTCTGCACCGATAATGATTTTGGATGACTCTGTCTCTGCCGTTGATGTAAAGACGGAAGAAACTATCCTTGCAAACATTGAGCAAAAGCGTAAAGGTAGAACAACGATTGTCATTGCATCTCGTGTGTCAACCGTGTCGCACCTTGACAAAATCCTTGTGCTCAACAAGGGTGAAGTGGAAGCATTTGATACTCCTCAAAGGCTTGAGGAAATCTCGCCGACTTATCAAAAGATGGTGTATTTACAAAAGCTCGAAAGAGAGATTGAGGGAGGTGAAGCATAATGGCTGTTGATGTTGAAAAGCTGAAAGGCGATGTGCATATTCCCGCAAAAACGATGTTTAAGCGTATATATCAGTACTTTAAACCCGAGATTGCGAAATTTATTGGAGCAATGTTGCTTATTGTGCTTAACGTTGTTTTGGATACTATCCTACCTCTTTTTGTGAGCTCCATAACCAACAATCTAAAGTCCGAAGGGATAAATCTTGATTTTATCATCGGCATGGCAGTGACCTATCTTGCCATCGGTATATTCAATCAGGCGTTCCTGGTGTGGGAGTCCATGCTATTGCAAAAAGCTGGGCAAAGCATCATTTACACTCTGCGAAACGACGTGTTTAAGCACATAGAGCAACTTTCGCAAAATCAGTTTGACGAGATGCCCGTTGGATCGCTTGTCACACGTGTTGCCTCTTACACGGCATCGATGTCTGACCTCTTTACAAACGTCATCGTGAACGTCATCCGCAATGCGCTCTCCGTCGTCGGCGTGTACGGAATGATGTTGTATATATCTTGGCAGTTGTCGCTTGTGATGGTTATCTTCATAGTAATTGTCTTTGCAACGTCCTTTGCTTTCAGCAAAATCGTCAAGAAGATTTTTACAAAGGAAAGGCAGAGTATTTCAGATCTAAACACCTTCCTCAATGAGAATTTGTCAGGTATGAAGATTATCCAAATTTTCAACAGACAAGAGAAAAAAGATCTTGAGTTTTTGCAAAAGAACGAGCATTTGAGAAAGGTTAGATATCAGGTTACGTTGGCATTTGGCTTGTATAGACCATTCATCACATTGCTGTATATTTTGTCCATTGCGGTCACATTCTGGCTTGGCACAACGTTTGGATTGGATCCTGCAATGATAGTTGCATTCTACTTGTATTTGTCAAGGTTTTTCAACCCGATACAAAACCTTGCCGACCAACTCAACAACTTGCAAAAGGCAATCACCGCTTCTGAAAGATTGTTCAATCTTATGGATGTCGAACCGGAAATTCAAGATGGCGAGGATTGCGTGGACGTTGACAGCTTCGAGGGCAAAATAGAGTTCAAGAACGTGTGGTTTGCCTACAATGACGAGGACTGGATTTTGAAGGACGTTTCTTTCACAATAAATCCAAAAGAGACGTGTGCATTTGTCGGGGCTACGGGTGCGGGTAAGACTACGATACTCGGGCTTATAGTACGCAACTATGAGATCCAAAAGGGGCAAATTCTCATTGACGGCAGAGATATAAGCACCATCAAGGTCAAATCTTTGCGTAAGGCGGTGGGGCAGATGCTTCAAGACGTGTTCTTGTTCAGCGGTTCGATAAGAAGCAATATCACACTGAACGATGAATCTTTCAGTGACGATGAAATAAAAGAGGCATGCAAGTACGTCAACGCCGATACCTTTATCGATACGCTTGAGCGTGGATTGGACGAGGAAGTTATCGAGAGAGGCGAAAACTTCTCTCAAGGGCAAAGACAGCTGTTGTCATTTGCACGAACGGTGCTCCACAAACCTCAAATTTTGATACTTGACGAGGCTACTGCAAATATCGACACAGAAACGGAAGTGGTCATTCAACAATCGCTTGAAAAGATACGCAATATCGGCACAATGCTCGTTGTTGCACACAGACTTTCCACAATCCAACACGCCGATCAAATCATCGTTTTGCAAAACGGCAGAGTGATTGAAACGGGCACACATCAGCAATTGCTCAAGAACAAAGGCTATTATCACAAGCTGTATGAATTGCAGTTTGAAAATAGGGATTAAGTTTTCATACATTTGACTTATAAAACAAAATGTAAGATAACTCAGGGCAAATTCTTGACTTTTTGTGCAAATATGATAAAATAAACTTGCATATATTTGTGCGACAATTTTTTTTTGGAGGGTACTATGTATCACATTATAGTAAATCCTCAAGGCGGAAAGGGCAAGACTCTCAAGGCTCTCAAGACCGTTGAGGAGTGCTTCAAAAAGCATAATGCAGAATACGTCGTGCATGAGACTCAATACGCAGGTCATGCAACGGAAATCACACGTGAACTTTCTCAAAATCCGGATACAAACATCATCGTTATGGGAGGAGACGGTTCCTTCCACGAGGTGCTTTGCGGTATAGAGAATTTTGACAACGTTACGATGGGCTTGGTTGCTTGTGGCAGTGGCAATGACTTCATCAAGAAGTCCGGCCATTCCAAAGATATTAAACAAGCCATTGAGACTATCATCAAAGGAAACGTTGGATACGTTGATTATATGGAGCTTGGTGACAAGCGTTGTCTCAATGTCGGCGGTGGCGGTATGGACGTTGACGTGCTCATCAAATATGCCAAATGCAAGGTTCTCAGAGGCAAACCCGCTTACTATTACTCGCTTTTCTACACGTTGCTACATACAAGATTCCATCATCTTCGCTTGACTGCCGATGGCAAAACAGAGGATAAGAGCGTGTTTATGATCGGTGTCGGCAACGGTGGCTTTATCGGTGGTGGTGTTCCGATTTGTCCAAACGCTGTTGTGGATGACGGCTTGCTCAACGTCGGCTATGTCAATGAAGTCAAAAAGAGCAGAATTATCGCTCTTGTGCCGATTTTCCTCAAAGGCAAGCATCCTCAATATGATTGGGGCGGAGAATTTCAAGCAAAGCACGTCATAATCGAAGCTCTCGATGACAGCAAGTTTGAGCTTGACGGTGAGATCGTTGAGGATAGAAAGCTCGATATCCAAGTCGTGCATGACAAGTTGAGAGTTTTCAAATAAATAGAATAGACAATCTATCATTTTGCACATCATGCTTTTGGGTATGATGTGTTTTTTTACGTTATTTTTGCGAAAAATCGTTATTGATATAGCTTTAAGTAATGAAGATATGGATAAAATAATCGCATCGAAATGATGTGATTTTTTGGCGCACCCAAACGGATTTGAAAAGGGAAACCGAGAGCAAGGCTCACGATTGGCGGTTATGATATAAAAATATAATCCATGTTTGTATGCAAAAAGCACGC
>CAZXUW010000022.1:0-6907 GCA_964644355.1 uncultured Bacteroides sp. | reverse complement strand
CGATTGGCGGTTATGATATAAAAATATAATCCATGTTTGTATGCAAAAAGCACGCCAATGCGTGCTTTTTTTTGGCGCACCCAAACGGATTTGAACCGCCAACCGTCAGAATCGGAATCTGATGCGCTATCCAGTTGCGCCATGGGTGCGTGTTTTTTTATGAATTATAGCACATAAAATATAAATAGTAAACTGCAAAACGATATATCACAAAGCGGAATGGAGTTAGGCCGTAAGGTGGCAGGGTAATTGTTTTATTGACTTATCCAACGTTGAGTGATAATATATAAACATAAAAGAAAATGAGCTTTTTAGGAGAAAATATATGGAATTTCAAAGATATTTTGACGGAGTCGGCTTGATCGTCCAAAACAAGATCAACACGGCTTTTTCCTCTTGCCCGCTCTGCAATGAAAGAGTGCAATGGGAAATCGTGTTTGATTTTAAGGGAGACATGATTTGTGTGCTTGCAAAATGTCCTCACTGCGGAGGCATTGTCAAGACTATTTTTGATTTTGCAAACAATCAACCGATATCAACGTTTACAGTGGCAGAGGTTGGCAGTGAGAATCGCAACCACTTGGAACAGGGCATAAACTATTCATTGCCATCCTCGAGTGTGGCACAATCATACGGTATGCAAAACGCCACCGCACCGCAAAGCAACAAGAGCGAGGACAGCGGTTCGGCAGGTTGGGGTGTGTTGGGATTTTTCATCCCCATCGCCGGATTTATTTTGTGGCTTATATGGAAGGATGACAAGCCAAAAAGTTCAAAGTCCGCCGGCATCGGATGCCTTGTGTCAATATGTCTTAGTGTCGTTATGGTGATACTTAACGTGGTAATTTTTGTTAGCATCATAGGCGGTATTGCAGGCGGAGTTGAGGCGCGTGCACAGGCATTGATCAATTTGTTGGCGTTTGCCTAAAATCGCACAAAAGCATAGTTTATATATTGAAAACAGCAAGATAAACATTCAAAACGGATCATTTGCCCCGTTTTTGTATAAACAAAAAGCACGCCAAAAGCGTGCTTTTTATCTGTGTTTTTCAGCGTGTCAGCCCATTATGCTTGCACCCTCGACCACCATTGCGATGATGAAGCAAATCCACAAAGACACGATAAACGCACCCTCTGCTGGGATTGCAAGTTTTGTGTATGGGCACTTCCAACCTTTGTCAACAAAGGTGAAGATAAGTCTTGTCCAGAACACTGCGTTTGAGAAGAACAATCCGCCACACAATGCATAGAATGGCTTTGCACATGCAAATGCCAAGAAGCCGAGGAATAACCCAAGTGCTGCCGAGATTGCTCCGTAGTACACACGGATTTCCGTTTTACCGGCGTTGTCAACTGGTTGTATGGAATAGTTCTTGCCGTATTTGAGCGGTTTTGCAATAAACACAACTGCCGTGCCAAGGAAGTATACCATAAGGCAGATTGTTGCTACGGTTGCCGCAACGTTGCTTTCGATTGCATGCTTGATGATTTCTGCTGTCATAAGACGCTCCTTGATTTTTGATGTATACAGTATACCAAACAATTCGTATGTTTTCAATAGCGAATATGCAAAACGACAAATAAAAAACACATCACTCGGATGTGTTTCAAATCTCTTTTCTACCAATCAAATAATCAACGCTGACATCAAAAAAGTCCGCCAATTTCCACAAGTTTTCAATGCTTGGCTCGCTTTTTGAATTTAGCCAATCGCTGACGGAACTTTGTCCGACGTTTATTGCGTGGGCAAGTTGCATTTGAGTGAGTTTTTCGCTTTCCATCAAACCTTTTATGCGCTTTGCAACCAAAATTTCCATAACATGTCTCCAACTATTTGCTACTTGACATAATATCGGCATAATGATATTATTTAGTAAAATATCGGTATGCCGATAATAATTAAGGGGGAGATAAATGACAAAAAAAAGAATAATTTCAGTTTTTTTCATAATCATAGCAGTTGTTTTGTTTGCATTTATGTTCTTGCCGAGCGTCGTTGATCAAGAAACAGAAGTTACTGCCTCAAAATTTGAATTTTTAAGATATGCTATTGAGACGGATTTTGAAGGTTCTTCTTTTTGGGAACATGCCTATGTATGGGGCACAATCATGCAAATTTTAAGCATTGTTTTTTTGATAATCGTGTCGTTTTTGTCGATATTTGACAATATTAAGTTAAAGACATTGTTGAAATTGGCTTGTTTGCATTGGTGTGCGGTTAGCGTACTGTTTCTCGCTTATATTAACAGTGCTGGCTCATTGTGGAGTATTGGCAGTATTCTTTCGATATTGGTTGATATTATGGAAATTGCGGTTGCGGGACGATTTTTAAGAATTGAGAAAAAGGACGGCAAAAAGAGAGAGAAAAAAGCTATTGATGATACCAATTTTGTAAGAGATGAGATTATGACATCTACAATTATAATATTGCAACATATTCCGTCGGGGGCATATTTTTGCGATATCAATACCAATGGTTTGATTGTTTCAAAATTGGATATTGGACAGGCAAAAAGATTTTTGTCAAAAAAAGATGCTTTGTTAGCGTTGAGTGGTACGCCCGCTTATCGTGATTGTAATTGGCGGTGCCTTAGTTTGAAGCGAGAGAATGAAGCGATAGATGATTTTATTGAAAAGGAGTAGAATATGAACGATTTGGATATTCCGAATAAAATGGTTAATGAGAAAAAATATTCAGAAGCGTGTAGTTTATTGTTAAGCATGATGCAGATATCCAAAAATTTTGAATTGGAGTTTTTGTACTATGTAACTAAACCGCATATAAGTGAAAAGAAAAATAGGTTATTAGATTATGATTTTGATATGGCAAATCGTGACTTGATACATTTATTTGCAAGATATAATAATATATCGCAAGACAATATTGCGATGGTTATTTTGTATTTTGAAATGATGTGTTTTAAAAATGCAGACAAAAGAGAGACGTTTGAAATACCTGCTGCAGGCTGGTTTGATTTGGCGCTTCCTGAAATTAGATGTTTTTGTGTGCAATCTCATTATATTGCAATTGCTCAAGGCGGTGTGGTTTTGCCTGCTATGATGCTCTTTTATAAGAAGTTTAGAGGTCTGTTTTGCCAAGAGCAAAAAGAACGCTTCATATTTGATATAAACGCAGTAAAAGCCAGCAACATGATAGAGTGGGAAAATCGAGAAAAGAAAAGAGCTAGTGAAATAAGAGAAAAAGAAACGAAGCAGTGCCAAATTGCTTTGGCTAAAGAGGCGCAAGAAAGAGAGGACGCTCGCCAAACAATAATTACGATTTTAAAAATTGTCGGATGTGTCGCATTGATACCGATTGCAGTGTGTATGTTAATTGTAATCATTATGACTGCATTTACAGAAGATCGATACAAATATAAGCGTGAAGGTGGAGAGGTAAAGCAAAGAATATCTTATGTGAATAAGAATGGGAAACGCGTTACATATTGGCGGAGAAGGAGATAGCAGCGAAGATGACATGCTTAGATTTGGATGACAATGGGCAATTGGCTTTTACGAGAAAAAATTGCGATTTTATCATCGAAATGATAAGATTTAATGAAACATATGATTTGTTTTATGACAAAAGTTTGTTTTTTGTTGCATGTGGTATTGAGAAAAATAAAAGCATAAATGATTTCACCAAAGATGAGTGGCGTGTGATAATTAAACAGTTGGATAAAATTAATTCCACACATTTGAGCGTTTCTGGTAATAGAAAGGGGGATGGTCAAGGTCTTGAGTTATTTTTATCTAACTTTTATTACAAGAGAGAAGACTATTTAAAGAGAATAGCACATGGTGATGAGGATATCGTTAATGTGTTGGCAGGCTTGGTTGATGGGAGAAACAATTTTAGTTTTGCAACCAAGTTTTGTGGTTTTATCAATCGTGTTTTTTATAAGCGAGATGATTATGTGATCTTTGATTCTATTTTTGAAAATGCTATGCCGTATGTTGAAGAAAAGTATTGCGGTCAAATAGATAAATGTAAGCGGCTTAGATTTTATGCTAACGAGCGCAACTATTGTGGATATAAAAATGCAATTGATTTTGTTTTAAAAGAAATAAAACTAAAATGTTGTGAAATTACTAGATTTGAATTTGATCAAATGGTGTGGTATTATTATAAAAATAAACCAAGCCAACTTAAAGCAATCAAACAAAAACAATATGAAAGGTAATAAGTATGAGCGAGCAGAGGCTCGCTTTTTTAATATCTACTTTACAATATATATCGCAAATGGTAAAATATAGGCATGAGTGACAAGAAAAAAAGAGTTGTAGTCGGCATGTCCGGCGGTGTTGATAGTGCTGTGTCCGCTGCTTTGTTGAAAGAGCAGGGGTTTGACGTTATCGGGCTTTATATGTCCAATTGGAAAGAGACGGACGAGGGCGGATGCTGCACGGGTGAGCAGGACTGGACGGACGTCAAATACGTGTGTGACAAAATCGGTATTCCATATTATTCCGTTGATTTTTCAGAGCAATATATGGACAACGTGTTCAAACACTTTGTGGAGGAATACAAAAAAGGTCGCACACCCAATCCCGACGTGCTTTGCAACAGAGAGGTTAAGTTTGGTCCGTTTGCGGATTTTGCAAGACAGTTGGGTGCGGATTATATTGCCACCGGGCACTATTGCAGGGTGCGTCACAACGGTGATACGCACTATCTTTTGCGTGCAAAGGATGACAACAAGGATCAGACTTATTTCCTCAATCAAGTGTCGTCACATCAGCTGAGAGACGTCATCTTTCCGCTTGGAGATTTGACAAAGCCGGAAGTTAGAGAACTTGCACTAAAATACGATATTCCTGTCGCAAAAAAGAAGGATAGCACGGGCATTTGCTTTATAGGCGAACGCAATTTTAGGCAATTTTTGTCGCAATATATCCCCATGAAGGACGGAGACATTGTCACGCAAGATGGGAAAATTGTCGGAAGGCATCAAGGCGTGTATTTTTACACTCTCGGTCAGCGTAGAGGGCTGGGCATCGGCGGCAGTGCGGACGGAAACGGTGAGAGATGGTTCGTGCTCGGCAAAGACGTCGAAAAGAATCTGTTGATTGTCTCGCAGGGTGAGGATAGCATTTTGTTCAAGGACGGATTGGAAACGGAAGGATTCAACTTCATCACTCCACCTCCTGCAAGCTCATTCGAGTGCGAGGTGCGTATAAAGCATCGTCAGCCTTTGCAAAAGGCAGTTGCCAGCGTATTGGATAACGGCAACGTGCGTCTTGTGTTCGAGCAAAAACAGCGTGCCATTGCAGAGGGGCAATATGCCGTTTTGTACGTTGGTGAAACATGTCTTGGCGGTGGAGTTATCAACCACTCCTTTGATTTGTGATTTTTATGGAAGGCAGTGTTGTTGCTCCAATAAGGCGAGAACGGTTGCTTGGGATTGACGTTCTCAAGATTTATGCCATAGTTATGGTGGTACGGTTGCATATTTTGTCTTTTGTTATGTCTACAAATTTGTCGCAAGCAATAAACCGTTAAGAAAAGCAATAAAAACACAATAAGTGTATTAAAAACCGCACAAAAACTCAAAATAGCTCCGAATGGGGCTATTTTACATGTAAAAATAAAACAATAAAACACGCAAGGTGTTTTAACTTGTTAGATTGCAGAGTAAAGAAACGATAGGTTTATTGTCTAAAAATCCAATGAAATCGGAGATTATAATTGACCAAATGGTACTGCACACGCATGCGCGCGTGTGTACAAATAAAAAACGCACGCACACGCACGCACGTGCGCATAGATGAAGATAGTGCACTATAAGAGTTTTTTGGGGGAGGGGGTGCTCTACCTCCTTCTTTTTTCTTTGGAGTTCTGTTCGTTGGTGGTGTGAGAGTTCCATTGCTTTGTCACCCTTGAATGAAGCAATGGATCTAAAGAATCGAAAATATATTCATCTACTTATAGGTATACTCGAATATGGTGCTTGTGTGGAATTGGGGATAAAAATGCAAATAAAACATACATATTGTACGATAAAAGGGCGAAAAATAAAAAAATAAAAATTTTTACAAAATTCTTTGAAAAACGCTTTACAAAAAAAATTTAATGTCGTATGATATGCAAGCTGTCTTAAGCAAGGCATCAAAAAACCTCAATAGTTGTCCAAGAGAAATCAAAACACAACATATTGTAGGTGCCAAAGATTTGAAAAAATCTTAAAAAAATTTCTTAGAAAATGACGAAAAATCGTTG
Organism: uncultured Bacteroides sp.; assembly: GCA_964644355.1. Classification (GTDB taxonomy): domain Bacteria; phylum Bacillota; class Clostridia; order Christensenellales; family CAG-917; genus CAG-475. The sequence goes on along the minus strand of CAZXUW010000022.1, from coordinate 687 downwards.
ACAAGAAAATTTGCTTATGATAGCATATAAAAGTCGTCACACAAAAGACGACATCGAACCTTGATAATTGAACAAAATTTGGAAAAGCGATTTTTAATGTGAATTAAATCATTAAATAACGTCTAATGAACCTTTGAACAAAAAGTTATAAGACAGTCAAGATTGAACTCAAGAGTTTGATCCTGGCTCAGGACGAACGCTGGCGGCATGCTTAACACATGCAAGTCGAACGGACTGATTCCCTTCGGGGATGAAAGTTAGTGGCGAACGGGTGAGTAATGTATGAGCAACCTGCCTCTGTCAACGGGATAACAGTCGGAAACGATTGCTAATACGGTATATGACCACAGCACCGCATGGTGCAGCGGTAAAAGATTTTATCGGACAGAGATGGGCTCATATCCCATTAGCTAGTTGGTGAGATAACAGCCCACCAAGGCGACGATGGGTAGCCGAGCTGAGAGGCTGATCGGCCACATTGGGACTGAAACACGGCCCAGACTCCTACGGGAGGCAGCAGTGGGGAATATTGGGCAATGGAGGCAACTCTGACCCAGCAATGCCGCGTGAGTGATGAAGGTGGTTTCATTGTAAAGCTCTTTTCTCAGGAACGAACAAATGACGGTACCTGAGGAATAAGCCCCGGCTAACTACGTGCCAGCAGCCGCGGTAATACGTAGGGGGCGA
>CAZXUW010000021.1:0-20134 GCA_964644355.1 uncultured Bacteroides sp. | reverse complement strand
TTATTGTACAGGCATTGAGGTTTAGTGAAAAATTGTCTGTGCGGAGAGAGCTGAAAAATAGCGAATGCAAAAGGAAGCCACTCGTTTGAGTGGCTTCCGTAAATATGAGCAATTTTTCAGCTTAGTCGGCATCAAGAGCATCCAATCTTATTTGCTTCTTTTCTTCCTTGGTGAGCTTTCTGCCTTTTGCTGTTATTGCACTGTCACCGTGTTTGACAAAGAGCATAAGCACGATTGCGATAACAATGCATACTGCACTGTAGAGGAAGAGGAACTTGTTTCCGCCGGCATCCATGATTGCACCGCCGATTGCCGGTGTGATTGCCTGTGCGGACATTGTTGCCATATAATAGTAGCCTGTGTATTGTCCAACCGTCTCTGCGGATGAAAGCTCTGTGACCATCGGGAACGTGTTGACGTTTGCGATGATAAGACCAAATCCTGCAATGAGATAGAATACGGAGAATAGCACTGACGGGATCCATGCTTGATTGTTTGGAGCAACTGCGGCAAAGATGAGGATGAATGACACAACTGCCATTGCAAAGCCGATCATAATTGACTTTCTTCTGCCGATCTTTGCTGCCATGTAGCCGACGGGGATAAATGCGATTGCGCTTACGCCCATTGACACGCCGGATATGATGGATGCCACGCCTGCGGACAGGTTGAGTGCTTTTGTGGTGTAGATTGAGAGGTTTGATGACACGGCGTTGTAGCCCATAAACCACATGAATATGGATGCCAAAATGAGTATGAACGACTTAAGTTTGCCTTGTTCGTCCTTGCTCTTTGCATTCCACCATTCTTTTGGAGTGGCGTGTTTTTTCTTGGAGTTTGCCACAACTTGTTGTGCAAATTCAAGAGTTTCGGGGGCAACTTGCTCATCGATGGCTTCTTGAACTTCGCCATCGGGCTTGCTGTCGAGGTTGTACTCTGCATCGCCATTGTGGATAAGTTCTTCTGCAAATTTCTCCGCATTGGGATTTTCACCCTCTGCAAAGTCGTCAATCTCGTATTCCTTGCAGATTTCTTGACATTTTGCAACCATCTTGCGTTCGTTGACAAGTGCGAGGAAGCCTGCCAAAAGGAGGAGCATACCGCCTGCAACGGAAGCAAATATAATGACGTAGTTTTCAAGGCGTGTGCCAAACAAAACTATTGTGTATATCAAAAATGCGATTGCACCGCCAACACCACCGCAAAGGTTGATGATTGCGTTGCCTTGCGAACGGAGCGGTTTTGGCGTGACGTCCGGCATAAGTGCCACTGCAGGGGAGCGGAAGGTTGCCATTGCGATAAGCACCAAAAGCAAGATGACCATGTACACCACAAGGCTCTTTATGCCTTCGCTTGTCTTGGTGATCTCTTCGTGAATGCGGCTACTGGTGTAGTTGTTGACACCTGTTGCAACGTACTTCTTGTATTGTTCGTTGCTTGTTTTCATTTCGGAGTAGGTCTTGCCTGTTTCTTCACAGTGATCCTCGAGATTGATCTCAACGCCATCCCAATACCAAGTTTCTTCGCCGATCATATTCAAAACAGCTTTCTTTGAGGTGAGTTTTGAATAGTTGCGGATGGAAATAAACTCATCTCTTGTGAGATGGTTTTGATCTCTGACGTAGGTGAGGTCGCAATAGTTTGCACTGCCACTTTCGTGATTTTCGGAGTTGTCCCACCACTCGCCGAGCAAGTTTTCAAGCGTTGTTTCGTCTTGAAGTTCCGCTTGAATTTGAGCGGTCAAATCTTCTGCTTTTGCCTGTTGTTGCAAGGTGACTACGGGCACAAACACCATAAGCACCACAGCACATACCGTGCCGATGACGATGAAGGGTGTGCGTCTGCCCCATTTCTTGACGAGTTTGCCGTGTGCGTTGTCGCTGAGCTTTCCAAACAATGGGAGCATAAACAACGATAGCAAGTTGTCAAGTCCCATTATGATGCCACGAGCCCAGCTTGGCAAGCCGTATGCTTCTTCCAAAAGAAGGGGGATGACAAAGTCGTATGCCGTCCAAAACAGCATGATGATTGCAAATGCAAAGCCCACTTTGAACGTTTGCGGATAGTCCAGTTTGAGCGGTGCTCTGCCTTTTTCGTCCAGCACAGGTGCCGGCTTTTCTTTTTTACTCATAAGTTTGCTCCCTTTGGGATTATTCAATATGAACGCACGCACGCGCGTACGCCAAAAGTTATATACATTATAATATACAAAACGTCCGTTGTAAATAGGCAATTTTTCAAATAACATATTTATTAAAGAGCGAAATGGACTATAAAGCGGATTGAGAGTTCAATCAGCTTTGCGAAAATTGCAAAAGTCTGCCCATCCGCCAAGAAAAGTGTTTGCGTTATGATGATTGTGTGCTAAAATATCAATATGATTATTTGCGGATATGAAAAAATGTCAATGGTGGATTATGAGGGAAAGATCGCTTGCACGGTGTTTACGGGCGGTTGCAATTTTCGTTGCCCGTTTTGCCACAATGCCTTGCTTGTTTTGGGGAACGTATCAAACCAAACCATCGACGAGAGTGAAGTGCTTGAATATCTCAAGAAAAGAAAAGGACTTGTGGACGGCGTTGTTGTGTCCGGCGGTGAGCCTACCTTGCAACAGGATCTTGAGGATTTCATACGCAAAGTGAAGGGACTTGGCTATCTCGTCAAGCTTGACACAAACGGCACGCATCCAGAAGTTGTTGAGAGATTGTTGAGTGAAAAGCTGTTGGACTACATCGCAATGGACGTGAAAAACAGTGTCAAAAAATATCCGCTGACAGTGGATAAGCACTTGGATATAAGCGTGATTGAAAAGAGCATAGATCTCATCAAAAACAGCGGTGTGGAATATGAGTTCCGCACAACACTTATAAGAGAGTTTCACACAGAGGACGATATCGCAAAAATTGCCGATATGATCGAGGGTGCCGAGCGTTACTATATGCAAAAATACAACGACAACGACGGTTGTATTTCCCACGGGTATTCCGCCTTTGATAAGAGCGAGATTGAGCATTTCAAGGCTTTGTTCGACGACAAAGTGAAACGTGTTGAAATAAGAGGATATTGACAAAAACGCATTTTATCTATGCAAATATTCTAGATTAAGAGCGTTTTTTGTGGTTAATAAGGAATAATTAATAATGAATAATTGTGGGCGGGGACACCCGCACCTGATATAGATGTAACAGCAAAGGTCTAATATATGAAATATCAAAACATAGCTTTTGACGTGTATGGAACGATGGTGGACATCCATACGGATGAGCAGAATTTGTCGCTGTGGGAACAGATGCGAAAAGTGATGTTTTTCTATGGCGTTCAAGCCGAGGCGTGCGATTTGAAAACGCTGTTCTTTTTGCTTTGCGAAAAACAAATGAAGGAAAGAAAACTGCTTTGCGATTATCCTGAAATAGATGTTGTGAGTGTGGTTGAATGCATATTTGAAATCAATGCAAGAAAAGTGTCAAGAGATATTGCTGTGAGCACTGCGCAAATTATGAGAGCTTTGTCCACTGAATATATCAGGGTGTATGACGGCGTGATTGAAACTCTAAAAGAATTGAAAAAGCAGGGTAGAAAATTGTATGTTTTGTCCAACGCGCAAGCTTGCTTTACGCAAAAAGAATTGGATATGTTGGGGTTGTCACAATATTTTGACGGCATTTTGTTCAGCTCGGATTACGGTGTCGCCAAACCGTCCAAAACGTTTTTCGATGCGTTGATAGACAAGTTTTCGTTGGATAGACAAAGCACGGTGTACGTCGGCAACGATGAATTTTCAGATATGTTTGGGGCATCAAATGCCGGTATAGATTGTGTATGGCTGAAGACCAACCACACGCCAAAGTCTGCCGTTTGCAAAACACCGCCCACTTTCACAATCGAAAACGGTGATTTTGCAGAACTACTGCATATTTTGTAAGCACACTAAAATAAACTTTTCTTGTTAAAGGATAACCGCTTGTTCAAGGGCGGTTTTTCTATTTGTTTAATTATAGTTTTATTAAATAAATATTTTTTTATCTATTTTTTATAAAAATAGTGGACTTGATTTTTTTATTTGATATACTTATAGTGATTTAATTTTGGAGGTTAACAATGAAAAAAGAATTTGATGAGAAAAAAGTTCTTTTTACAGAAACGGTTTTGCGTGATGCAAATCAATCTTTGATTGCCACTCGTTTGCCGTATTCCAAGTTTGCAGACATTCTTCCCACCATGGATAAGGCCGGTTACTATTCTGTGGAGTGCTGGGGCGGTGCCGTGTTTGACGTGTGTTTGAGATACCTTGATGAGGATCCTTGGAAGCGTTTGAGAGATATACGCAAGGCTATGCCAAACACCAAATTGCAGATGCTTTTGAGAGGTCAAAACCTTCTCGGCTACAAACACTATCCTGATGAAATCGTCAAGATGTTTGTTGAAAAATCCGTTGATAACGGCATTGATATAATCCGTATTTTCGACGCACTCAACGACGTGAGAAATCTTGAGACGGCAACAAATGCCGCACTCAAATGCGGTGCGACCGTTTCGGGCACAATCAGCTATACGCAAAGCCCCGTTCACACCCTCGATGCGTTTGCAAAGCTTGCAAAGCAACTTGAGCAAATGGGCGTTTCCACAATCTGCGTCAAAGATATGGCCGGTACAATGACTCCGTTTGAGGCATACGAGCTTATCGGCGCAATCAAGAACGAGGTCAAGATTCCTGTTGTTTTGCACACACACTGCACAACGGGTATGGCATACATGACATACATGAAGGCAATCGAGGCAGGTGTTGACGTTATTGACACAGCAACGTCTTGCTTCAGCGGTGGCACAAGCCAACCCGCAACAGAGACAATCAACTTTGCCCTCAAACAACTTGGATACAACACAGGTCTCAACGACGACGTTTTGAAGCAAGTCAACGACTACTTCAAGCCAATTAGAGACGAGTATATCAAAGAAGGTTTGCTCAATCCAAAGATGATGGCAACAGACACCGATGCACTCAACTACAAGGTGCCGGGCGGTATGCTTTCCAACCTCGTATCACAGCTCAAAGCACAAAACGCTATGGACAGATTTGATGAGGTTCTTCAAGAGACTCCAAAAGTGCGTGCAGACCTTGGATATCCACCGCTTGTCACTCCGATGAGCCAAATGGTGGGTGTGCAGGCAACCAATAACGTCCTCTCCGGTGAGAGATACAAGAACATCTCCAAGGAAGTCAAGGCATACTGCAGAGGCGAGTATGGCACGTCGCCCGCTCCCATCAATCCGGACGTTATGGCAAAGGCTCTTGGCGACGAGAAGCCCATCGAGGGCAGATATGCAGATACGCTTGAGCCCGTGTTTGACAAGACAAAGGCAGAGCTTGGCGACATCGCAAAATGCGACGAGGACGTGTTGTCCTACATTCTTTTCCCGCAAGTGACAGAAAAGTATTTTGACGCTCGCAAGGCAAAAGAAGAAAAGATTGTAAAATACACAATTGCTCCTATCGAGGGCTAAGAGGTGAGTATGAACAATGCAATGCTTTTATGCGGAATTCTCGGGAAGGATGATCCGCTCAAGGTCACGGACGCACTGCTGCTTGCACTCATAGGCATAGCGGTGGTTTTTGTCGTGCTTATTCTGCTTATGCTCATCATTCAGATTGTCGGAAAGATCTTTGACGGAAGCGAGAAACTCCGTGAGGAACATCCCGAATGGAATGATAAAGTGCAGAATTTGAAAGATAAAATGGCGTTTTGGAAAAAAGTTAACAATGACGCACAACAAGCCGAGCAAGCAGAAAAGAAGCTTGCAAGCGGAAGTTGCGGAGAGCTTAAGCTCATCAACACAGACGAGCGTGATGCCGCAATGATTATGGCAATCGTGGCAGACGAGACAAAAACGCCTCTCAATGAGTTGCGTTTCAAATCCATCAAGAGAGTGGAGGAAGAAAAATGATTTACAAAGTTACTTTGAATGGCAAAATATATGAAGTAGAAGTTGAAAAAGGCGAGGCTGTTATCCAAGCCGAATACGATGCATGCGTTCCGCAATCTGCTCCCGCTCCGCAAGTTGCTTCCGCTCCAACAGCACAAGCTCCGGTTGCTCAGGCAACGGCGCCCACGGCAAGTGCAGGTGCAAACTCTGTGTGTGCTCCTATGCCGGGCACAATCAATGCGGTGAAGGTCACAAGCGGACAACAAGTCAAGAAAGGTGACGTGCTTTTCCTTCTCGAAGCCATGAAAATGGAAAATGAAATTTATGCCGATAAGGACGGCAAAATCGGACAAGTTTTTGTTCAAAAAGGTGCAAGCGTTGCAACAGGAGCACCTCTTTGCGACTTGATTTGAGGAGTTTTGTATGAATATTGGCGAAATTTTGAAAAATATCTGGAATAGCAGTGGTTATCATCTCTTTGGAGAAAGCGGTGGTTGGCAAAACATCGTCATGATAATCGTTGCACTCGTATTCCTCTATCTCGGTATCAAAAAACAATTTGAGCCGCTGCTTTTGGTGGGTATTGCATTCGGCATGCTCCTCACCAACTTGCCGGCTCTTGATGGTGACAAGCTTTTCCACGCAGAATTTTGGACGGGTGTCACCACAATAAACGGAGAGGAATGGGATGCTGTTGAAAAAGGAGTAAACTACGTCTACGTTCTGCAACACGGCGGACTTCTGGACGTCCTCTACATCGGCGTCAAGACAGGCGTGTATCCTTGCTTGATATTTATGGGCGTCGGTGCAATGACGGACTTTGGTCCTATGCTTTCAAGACCAAGTTCACTCATCCTCGGTGCTGCCGCACAAGGCGGTATCTATCTTGTGTTTATCCTCGCTGCGGCAATGGGATTCACTGGTGGTGAAGCCGGCTCGATTGCAATCATCGCAGGTGCAGACGGCCCGACTGCAATCTTCCTTACCAAGGCACTCGCACCGCATTTGCTCGCTCCGATTGCCGTTGCGGCATACTCGTATATGGCGCTCATACCGCTTTTGCAACCGCCGTTTATGAAGCTTCTCACCACAAAGAAAGAGCGTATGACGGTTATGCAATCCACAAGAAAGGTCAGCAAGAGAGAGAAAGTGATATTCCCGATCCTTGTTACAATCATCGTATCATTGCTTCTCCCAAGCGTTGCTCCGCTTCTCGGCAGTCTTATGTTTGGCAACCTCTTGAAAGAATGTGGCGTTACGGACAGACTCAGTGATACGGCACAAAATGCACTCATGAACATTGTCACGTTGTTCCTCGGCATTTCCGTTGGTGCAACGGCTGTAGGTTCAACCTTCCTTACACTCTCAACGCTTAAGATTGTCGTCCTCGGTCTTGCAGGCTTCGTTCTCGCAACAATCTGCGGACTTCTCATCGGCAAGCTCTTGTACGTCCTTTCCAAGGGTAAAATCAATCCGCTCATCGGCTCCGCAGGTGTCTCTGCAGTTCCAATGGCGGCACGTGTTTCCAACACTGTTGGACTCCAATACAACAAGAGCAACTATCTTCTCATGCACGCCATGGGACCGAACGTTGCAGGCGTTATCGGATCTGCCGTTGCGGCGGGCTTCCTACTTGCCGTCTTCGGCTAAAAATGCGCTATTGAGCGAATAACTTTGTCAACGCCTCTCAATCACCAAGTCATGTACTTCTTGTACATTGGGCTTGTTGCTTGAGAGGCGTTTCCTTGTTCTTCATCTCAATATCGCATTTTAGGGAAAATATATTAAAAACTAACAGCTTTGTTAAAGCCCCTTATTAACGGAATGTGCTATTTTGAAGACGGAACACGAGGCGCAAGGCGCCGAGCCATTGAGCGCCGAGCTCGATGAAAAGTACAAGTGACTGCGCCGTCCATTGGCCACTGCCTGGCACACAAAGCGAAGTGGCACAGCTTTCAGCTGTTTATTATTGGTATAGCCTATCTTCCGCTCATTGTTTGCATCGTGCCAGCAATTGTTACCGTAGGTCAATTGCATTCCTTCCCCCTCTTGCGAACGATGTGTGCTTAAGTAGAGAAAGGACTCTATTTGAGCAATAGGGGAAAGCCCGAAGGGAAGGGGTGATATGTGTTTTAGTTAAAAGAATTGCTTAAGCAGTCATATACGGTTGCTGATGCCATTAAGTTGTATAATGCTATTAAAGACTGTTATCATAACTATTTGATACCATTTGCAAAAAGTATAGGGTATTTTGATGCTTTCGACAATGCATTTTCTTATGCAAAAAATATTTCTGACGTTAAGAAAATTGATTTTTATCTTTGGGCAATGTAGGGTTTTGAAAATATACAATATAAAAAAGCACCGTGCGGTGCTTTTTTTAATTGTTCTCTCTCAAGATTAAATCACCGATTTGTACGCTGTGGGGGATAAGGAAAGAGTAGGTGTGTTGCACAAGCTTTGCATCGTCCGTGAGGGTGTTGTCATCAACGTGTGTTATTGTGCCGACTTCAAATGTGTGCTTGTTTGCCTCATCACTGGGGGAGAGAATCGTGAGGGTGTCTCCGCTTCTGAAACGATTTCGCATTTCAACGGTTGCTATGCCGTTTTGATAGGACAGCACAACTGCCGTAAAAATGTATTTTTCGGGGGATTGCCCCTCGTCAAGGCATATCGTGTCGAGGTTGTCACCTTGGAAGTACGCATCCGTATACGTGCGGTGGGCAACTGTTTCAAGCTCTTGATTGAACTGCTCAACATGCTCGATTTTGCCACATGCGAGATATTCGTCAATAGCATGGCGGTAAGCATTTGCGACGGTTGCGACGTAAAATTCGCTTTTCATTCTGCCTTCAACCTTCAACGATACAATGCCACATTCAGCAAGTTTGGGGATATGGGGGAGGAGTCTCAAGTCACGGCTGTTCATAAAATACGTGCCTCTCTCGTCCTGTTCGATGTCAAGCGGCTTGCTTGAGTGACGTTCCGTCTCTGCGATGCGATATCCCCATCTGCAAGGTTGAATACACGCACCTCTGTTTGCACTTCTACCCGAAAAGTAGGTGGACAAAAGGCATCTTCCGCTAAAGCTCATGCACATTGCTCCGTGCACAAAAGCTTCAAGCTCCATATCAGGCACGGCATCGTGAATCTGCTTGATTTCGTCAAGCCCCAATTCTCTTGCAAGCACCACTCTTTTTACGCCCATACTCTGCCAAAATTTGACCGCCAAAAGATTGGTTGTATTCGCTTGTGTGGAGAGGTGGATAGTAAGACGTGGTGCGACCTCTTTGCATAGCGTGACAAGTCCAATATCGCTTATAAGCACCGCATCCACACCGACATTTTGCAAGAAGATGAAATAGTCTTTTGCTTTGTCCAGATCGGAATTTTTTGCAAAAATATTGACTGTTACGTACACTTTTTTGCCAAGCGAGTGGGCATAGTTTACACCCTCTGCAATCTCGTCCTCTGTGAAGTTGTCCGCAAACGCACGCAAGGAAAAAGCCTTGCCACCAAGGTATACGGCATCCGCTCCGAAATGGAATGCGGTTTTGAGTTTTTTGAGGTTGCCTGCAGGCATCAGCAATTCAAGCATACGAATCTCCTAAAATTGCATTTGTTGCAAAATATAGCGTTTATCAATGCAAATCGGCATTGTAAAATGCCGATTTTGCGATATGGTCATGTTTTGCATATCAGTCTGTGATGATAGGAATTGTGGATAGATACACAATATCCTCTCTGTCTTTTGCACTGCCTTCTGCAAGCACAAAAGCCTTTTTGTATATCTTTCCGCCGGCAAGTTCGACTATTTTTTCAAGCCCCTTGAGGCTTCCGCCCGTCGATACAACGTCGTCAACAATCGCAACGTTTTTGCCACAAAGAAGGTCAGCATCGTGTTTGGATAGATAAAGCGTTTGCTCTCCGCCGGTGGTGATGGATTTCACGGTTGCTTGGATGCCGTCTTGCATATAGAGTTTTTTGCTCTTTCTGCATACTGCATAATAATTGTGTCCAAGCTCTCTTGCTATCACGTGGCTGAGTTGCAATCCCTTTGATTCTGCCGTCAGGATGACGTCGCATCCGCCCAAAAGCTTGGCAAGCTCCTTGCCACAATGTTCGGTGAGTGCAACGTCTCCGTGTAGGTTGAAAAAGCAGATGCTTATGCCTGTGGGTAAGGGCAGAACGGGAAGTTCCTTTTTGTAGCCCTTGATATCGACTTCATATATTCTTGCCATAGTTTTATCCCCTATGTTTTTTGCTAGCTAAAACATTATAATGCACGAGGGCAATAATTTCAAGTCAAAAATCACTCGTGCAAAATGTTTTTTCAAACAAGCAAATCAGTCCTTGTTATTCTTATTATATTGCTTGACGTGCACTTTGTTGTTGTCTTTGTCCACAACGTAGGTGTTGTCAAGCTGTGAGCGTAAATCGCCCACGACGCTTTGCACAAATTCTTTGCGAAGTTGTGCTTGTTCTTGTTTTTCTTCCTCCGTCAATCCGACGGTTTTGGCTTTTTTTGCCAATTCGTTTATGCGTTGAATATTTGGCATGTTCAGTCCTCTTTTGTGTGCCAATCTATTGGCAGTTGGTTGTGTTTTTGCAAAAAGGCGTTGCATTTTGAAAAGTGTTTGCATCCGAAAAACCCTGCGTATGCCGACAGTGGCGAGGGATGCGGACACTCCAAAATCAAGTGCCACGGATTGGTTATCAAAGCTTTTTTTGAGCGAGCGTTTCCGCCCCACAACAAAAATACAATCGGATCTTTCCTCTCGTTCAGCTTGGAGATGATGCTGTCTGTGAGCACTTCCCAGCCTTTGCCCTTGTGCGAATTGGGTTGTCCTTCACGCACGGTAAGCACCGTGTTGAGGAGCAGTACGCCCTGTTTCGCCCAATTGACAAGATACGGTGAGGTGTTTTTGATGTTCAAATCCGACTCGATTTCTTTGAATATGTTTTGAAGAGATGGCGGAGCGGGCACATTTGGTTTCACAGAAAAGCACATGCCGTGAGCTTGCCCGAATCCGTGATAGGGATCTTGTCCCAAAATGACAACTTTCACATCCTCATAGGCGGTGTATTTGAGTGCATTGAAAATGTCGTGCATATCCGGATATATCCTATGCATGCGATATTCCTCTGCAAGAAATTTGCGTAGATTTTGATAATTTTCACTCTCAAAATCCGCCTTCAATATTTCATCCCAACTGTTGCCGATGTGTACCATATCATCATTATACCACATTTTTTGCATTAAGCAAGGTATATAACACCACTCTTTTTCTCATACTATATCTAGTCCTACAAGGACAATTCGGGCGAAAGCCAAAAGGAGTTTTATTTTATGGCAAAATCAAATCAAGAAAAACAAACAAGAAAACCTAGCGATTGTCATTGCGAAGAACAAAAAAGTAGCAAGACAGAAACAAGAAACAAGAACAACAAGAAAACAAGCGACTGCAAAAACTGCAAGTAAACGCCCTTGAGCGAATAACTTTGTTGGCATCCCAATATCCTAGCTTGTGTACTATAGATACACAAAGATTGCGATATAGGATTAAGAATAGAATCTGTCTGCGTGTTCAGATTTTATTGTGAATTCTAATATGTAAAATTAGATTATAAAAAATAACAGACGGCTGATGCCGTCTGTTGTTTTATGTTGGAGTTATTCCTCGTCTTTCATGGAGTCGATTTCGGCGGTGGATTGGCGCTCGCCTATAGCCATGTCGTCAAGGGGATAGGTGCGGACGTCAAAGCTTCCGTCTTTGAGCATAACTTTGACTCGAGCGGTTTGCTTGATGAGGTCGTTTGACTCAACAGTGCCTTCGCCGTCGGGGGTGCGGACTTTGCTTCCCACTTTCGGCATGAGCTTAAACACCTCCGTATAGTAGTCGTTTTCGTATTTGAGACAGCACATCAGTCTTCCGCAAACACCACTTATTTTTTGAGGATTGAGGCTCAATCCTTGCACTTTTGCCATTTTTATCGACACTTTTTCAAAGTCGGGGAGGTGGGTTGTGCAACAGCACGGTCTTCCGCACGGAGCCAATGCACCACGCATTTTTGTGTCGTCACGTTCGTATATTTGGCGAAGCTCAATGCGGATCTTGAATATTGAAGCAAGCACTTTGACAAGCTCCCTAAAGTCCACACGACCATCTGCGGTGAAGTAGAATATGAGCTTTGAGCGGTCAAAGGTGTATTCGGCATCCACAAGCTTCATATTGATGTTCATTTCAGCCACTTTTTCACGGATGACTTTGAGGGCGTGTTCTTTGTCGTGTTGGTTACGCTCAAGCGTCTTTGTGTCCTCGTTTGTCGCTTTTCTTACGACGGGTTTGAGGGGTTGAACAAGCTCTTTTTCGTCAACCTCTTTGTTTGCGATTGTGCAGTATGCATACTCAAGACCACGTGCGGTCTCGACGATGACACCATCGCCCTCGTTGAAAGAGACGTTGTTTGGATCAAAGTAGTACACTTTGTTTGTATTTTTGAATTTTATTCCTACAATTATTGCCATTTATGTTTTGCCTCCAATATTGAAAAAAGCAGATTGTCTATTGTTGCAACGGTGTTGACGTTCAAGGAAAGTTTGCGTCTTGCTTCGCTGATTTTGAAAAGTATTTCCGCCAGCGCATGCGCGGAGTACCTTTCCGAAAGAGCTTGAACGTCTTGGGATACGTGCTTTGACAGCATGAGAGAGGGGTTTTGTTTGATGACGAGCATATCTCTCAATATGATTGACATCACGTCAAGCAGTTGCGAGAGGTTGTGTTCCTGACTTATCAAACCGTCAACTTTGACAACGTCCGAGCTTCGCGCAAGCTCTTTGAGCACGTGCAGTGCGGTTTTGTATAAGTCTGCATAGTCTTGCGATCCTGCAATTTTGCGAGCTTTGCCAAGCTGACCTTCTGCACACGCCGATGCGATTGCACATATATCCTTGTCAAAGCCTTGAGAAGTGAGCACGTCGTATATGACGTCCTCATCAAACACGTCCATAGCGATGGTGCGTGTGCGTGACTTGATTGTGTCAAGCATGCTCGCCTCGTTGGACACGCCCAAAAAGATTGTGACGTCCTGCGGTGGCTCCTCGAGCGTTTTGAGCAGTTTGTTTTGCGATGCAACGTTCATGCAATCCGCTCTATGTATGAAATATAGTTTTCTTCCCGAAAGGGATTTGATGGATACGTCCTCAAGGATGTCTGAAATGTCGATAACTCTGATCTTATCCTTGCTGTCGGGGTAGAGATGATATATGTCGGGGTTGTTGTCATGCAGCACCTTTTTGCATTCATTACACTCAAAACACGCACTATGACTTTGACAATATACGCCCATAGCTACAAGCGTGAAAAACTCATCCACAATCTCAACGTCACCGCTGACGATCATGTATGCATGACCTAGCCCCGAGGTGAAGTCGTTGCGGATAAGGGAGTATGCCCTTGATGATTTCAAGGCGTTGCAAAAGGTAAGTTCGCTCACTTGATCGCACCTCTTTCTCTCAATGCCGAGATGATCTTGTTGGATGTGACATATCTGTCATAATCGGGTTTTATTGGCACAAAACGACCATTTGAAGTTGCGATTTGTGCAACAAAGCCCTCATATACCTTATTGTGGAACTCTCTTGATTCAAGCTCCATCCTGTCATCCGTGATGTTGAAAGTGCGGAAAGATTCGCTTGGTTTCAAGTCAAGGAAAATGGTGATGTCCGGCATGCATCCGTCAACTGCGGGGGCATTGATTTGTTTGACAACGTCCTCTCCCAAACCGCGTGCAAAACCTTGATAGGCAACAGAGCTGTCCACGTATCTATCGCATATAACAAGCTCGCCACGCTCTAGTGCTGGCTTTATAACCTCTCTTACAAGCTGTGCTCTCGACGCTGCATAAAGCATGGCTTCCGTCATGTCCGTCATGGCGGTGTTGTTGGGATCGAGAATGACCTTGCGGATTTGCTCGCTTATTTGCGTGCTACCCGGTTCGCGAACGTAAACGGCAGGTTGGTTGGTTGATTCAAGATATTTTTTGAGCAGTGCAAGTTGTGTGGATTTTCCAACGCCCTCGCAACCTTCAAGTGATATAAACATAATACCCTCGTGTCCGTTGATTTATTTATTGTAGCATTATTTTTGTCTTTTGTCTATTGATGTATTCAATCCTTGTCACCGCATTGGCAAAAGTGGCATACGGCAACAGCTTTTTCATAAGCACGTTATTGAGATAATTATACCACATATATCCGCACATTCAAGAGGCAAGTTGCAAGAATTGCACCTCAATTTTCAAAATAAATAAGGTATTGAAAGAGGCGTTTTATATGATAATATAAAGTCGAAACGGGTATCTTTTTTCCAAAGATAGAGAAAACGATGATCCAAATTTCCATTACTATTTAATCGGCAATTATGATAAAGCGTTTTAGGTTTTAGGAACAGAGACAATGGTCTGCGTTGCACAAGAAAATGCTATATGAAGTTATCAATTGGGGTACTCTAAAGAATTGGAAATTTTCGGCACATTGAGAAGCAGAAGATTTGAAGGAGAGGACTATTCGTTCATATTTTCTGCAAATAATGCGTGAGGTGAGAGATTCTTGTTTTTTTCCGTATTGCCAGAGTAAAACGTTTTGTGTGTTTTTTAGCGTGAATTTACTAGCTTAACCGCCTCTTGGGGGTGGTTTTGTCATTGAAAAACAAGTTTTGTGGCACCGGAGCGTAAATGTGTGCTTGACAAAGGTGTTACTATAGTATTAAACTAAATATTATTATTCTTATCTAGGAGTGCTTTACGCTTATGGATTATAAGCAAATTGAAAGCAAATGGCAAAAAAAGTGGGCGGAGAGCGGACTTTATAAGTTCGACCGTTCAAGAGTTGACAAAAAGTATTATTGTCTTGAGATGTTTTCCTATCCGTCGGGAGCAAAGCTTCATGCGGGGCACTGGTACAACTATGGCCCTGCAGACACGTTTGCTCGTTTCAAGAGGATGCAAGGATACGAGGTGTTTCAGCCGATGGGCTTTGACGCCTTTGGTTTGCCTGCGGAAAACTATGCAATAAAGACGGGCATTCACCCAGAGCAAAGTACCCTCAAAAACATCGAAACAATGGAGGGGCAACTCAAGCGTATCGGTGCAACCTACGATTGGGATTATGAGATAAAAACTTGTATGCCCGACTATTACAAGTGGACACAGTGGATGTTCCTTCAGCTTTACAAGAAAGGGCTTGCATATCGCAAGGAAGCTCCCGTCAACTGGTGTCCGTCTTGCAACACCGTGCTTGCAAACGAGCAGGCTCAAGGCGGTGTGTGCGAACGTTGCGGAAGCCAAGTCACGCACAAAAACCTCAATCAATGGTTCTTCAAAATAACAGAGTATGCAGACGAGCTTCTTGACGGACTCGACAAACTCGATTGGCCTGAAAAAACCAAGCTTATGCAAAAGAATTGGATTGGCAGAAGCTATGGCGGAGAGGTCGAATTCCAAGTGAAGGGCAAGGACGTCTCTTTCAAGGTGTTCACAACAAGAGCGGATACGGTCTTTGGCGTCAGCTACGTTGTGCTTGCTCCTGAAAGTCCGCTTGTTGACCTTGTTGTCACTCCAGAGCAGAAAGATGCCGTTGAGGCATACAAAGAAAAGAGTGCAAAAGCCACTGAAATAGACCGTATGTCATCCACTCGTGAAAAGACGGGTGTGTTGACCGGTGCCTATGCAATCAATCCTATCAACGGCAGAGAGGTGCCAATCCTCGTTGCAGATTATGTTATTGCAAGCTATGGCACGGGTGCCGTTATGGGCGTTGCCGCTCACGACGAGCGCGACTTTGTGTTTGCTCAAAAGCTTGGACTCCCTGTTGAGAGAGTCATCAAGGGCAAAGAGGGACAAGACGATACGCTTCCTTTCTGCGAATACGGCATTTTGTGCAACAGCGGTGAGTTTGACGGACTTACAAGCGAGGAGGGCAAGATGGCAATCCTCAAAAAGCTTGAAAGTATGGGCAAGGGCGGTCTCAAGACCAACTATCGTTTGCGTGATTGGCTCGTAAGCCGTCAGCGTTATTGGGGTGCTCCTATCCCGATTATCCATTGCGATCACTGCGGGGACGTGCCCGTTCCTGAAAAGGATTTGCCCGTACGTTTGCCGATGAACGTCAACTTCACGCCCGATGGTGAATCTCCACTCAAAAAGTGCGACGAGTTTATCAACACGGTATGCCCGATTTGCGGACGTCCGGCAAAGAGAGATGCCGACACACTCGACACGTTTGTTTGCTCAAGCTGGTATTTCTTGAGATACCCCGATGCAAAGAATGCGGATGCTCCGTTTGATAGCGAGTGGATCAACAAGATGCTCCCCGTTGACAAGTATATCGGCGGTGCAGAGCATGCTTGTATGCACCTTTTGTACGCACGTTTCTTCACAAAGGCATTGAGGGATATGGGTTATCTCAACTTTGATGAACCATTCCTCTCTCTTGTGCATCAAGGCACGATTCTCGGTCCGGACGGCAACAAGATGTCAAAATCTCGTGGCAACGTCGTCTCTCCCGACGACAGCATCGTCAAGTATGGTGCGGACATTTTTAGAGTGTATCTAATGTTTGGATTCAACTACGTTGAGGGCGGTCCGTGGAATGAGAGCGGACTTGACTCAATCAACCGCTTCTTTGATAGAATCGAGCGTATTGTCAAAAAATGCTTTGAGGTTGGCTTTGAGGACAAGCCTCTCGGTAAGGCTGAAAAAGAGCTCAACAGAGTGCGTCACAACACAATCAAGTGCGTCACAAACGACCTTGGCATATTCTCCTTCAATACGGCAATCGCAAGACTTATGGAGTTTGTCAACGCAATTTACGCATACGAAACACAAGTGGCAAAGAAAAACATTTTCTACAAGGACTGTGCAAAAGATTTGGTGCTTTTGATTGCTCCGTTTGCTCCGCACTTTGCAGAGGAGCTTTGGGAAATGCTTGGTGAAAAGTATAGCGTGTTCAATCAAACTTATCCGCAATTTGACGAGAAGGCAATGGTGCTTGATGAGGTTGAGCTTGCGGTGCAAGTCAACTCAAAGATGAGAGCAAAGGTTGTTGTGCCGTCATCGGCAAGCAAGGAGGAGATTGAAAAGATTGCAGTTGAAGCAGTCAAAGACATGCTTACGTCCGCACCGAAAAAAGTCATTGTCGTTCCCGGCAGACTTGTGAACATTATCGCATAAAACAAAGTTTATCGAGTTGTTTTGCATGTGTAAACGCTCGAATATGAAAAAATATAAAGCAAAATCAGAGGATTATTACAATGTTGGATTTGGCAAGAATAAGAAACAATCCGCAAGAAGTGGTTGACGCTCTTGCAAAGAAAGGCTACAAGGCAGACTTTTCTGCCATTATCGAATGGGATGACTTGAGGAAGGCTACCATCACTCAAATTGAACAGCTCAAGGCACAAAAGAACAACGTGTCCAAGCAAATTCCCGCACTCAAAAAGGCAGGTCAACCTGTTGAGCCGATTTTTGAAGAAATGAAAAAACTCGGTGAGGAGATCGCAGAGGGTGATGCAAAAATCAACGAGCTTATCGCAAAAATCAATGATGCTCTTGCAGGCATGCCCAATATTCCGGATGAGGACTTGCTCCCCGGTGAGAAGGAAAACAACGAGGTCATCAAAATTGTCGGTGAACAGCCCAAGTTTGATTTTCCTCTCAAAAATCACGTTGACCTTTGCACAGAGCTTGGTTTGATTGACTATGAGCGTGGTGTAAAGCTGTCGGGCAACGGTTTTTGGATTTATAGAGGTCTTGGTGCAAGACTTGAGTGGGCATTGCTCAACTTCTTTATTGACGAGCATCTCAACGACGGATATGAGTTTATTTTGCCACCTTACCAACTCGGCTACAACTGTGGCTTTGGTGCAGGACAATTCCCCAAATTCAGTGACGAGGTCTATTGGCTCGATTGCGACGAGGATAGAAAACGCAACCGCTTTATGCTCCCCACAGCAGAGACCGCACTTGTCAATATGTATGCGGGCGAGATCATCGATGAGAGCAAGTTGCCTATGAAGTTCTTTGCATATTCTCCGTGCTTCAGAAAGGAAGCAGGCAGTGCAAGAGCAGAGGAGAGAGGTATGATAAGAGGACATCAATTCAACAAGATTGAAATGGTGCAATATGCTCATCCCGATCACAGCAAAGAGGCTTTTGAGGCGCTTGTCAACAAAGCGTCCAGCCTAGTTGAGAAACTTGGATTGCACTTTAGAGTCAGCAAACTTGCCGCAGGCGATTGCTCTGCATCTATGGCAAGAACATATGACGTTGAGCTTTGGATTCCGTCAATGGGCATCTACAAAGAGTGCTCCTCCGTGTCCAACGCAAACGACTATCAAGCACGCAGAAACAACACGCGTTTCCGTGACTCAAAGACGGGCAAGCCTCAATACGTGCACACCTTGAACGGTAGCGGTCTTGCAACGTCAAGACTTATCCCTGCAATCGTCGAGCAATATCAAAACGCAGACGGCTCTGTCACAGTGCCTGAAGTGCTAAGAAAATACATGGGTGGTTTGGAAAAAATCACAAAATAATAGGGTTTTTGATGCGGACAGTTTTTGTGCTGTCCGCATTTTTGCAACAAAATAAACATATAAGGAAAGGAAAATTATGAGAGAAGAACTCAAAAAGTACGGTGACGAAGCCTATGAAATGGTGGAGTATGCCTCAAATGAGATTGGTCCGAGACTTCCCGGTTCGGAGGGAGAGAAAAAGTACCACGAGTACATGTCCTCAAAACTCAAAGAGCTTGGATTGAACCCCAAAACGGAAAGCTTTGTATTTGCACCGCACGCATCTATCGGCGGACTTCCGTATGCCGGTTGGGCAGGTATTATCGGTGCGATATTGACGCTTTTGGCATGTGTGCTTGCAACCTTTTCAATAAAGGGTGCCAGCTTTATGCATTTTGCCATTGCGGTGTATATGATTTGCGTTTGGGTGTGGCTTATCGTGAGCGTTTTCAAGTATAAAACTTGCTTTGACTGGTGCTTCAAACACAAGGTATCGCACAATACGTATGCAGAGCTTCTTCCGGAGGACGGAAAGTATGACTACACCATTTTCCTTTCCGGTCACACTGATACAAGCTGGACGCTCAAGCTCAGTGCTTCTCAACACAAGCTCGGCTTTGTGGGCGTTGTCATCAGGCTTGCAATGGGTGCAATCGCAGTGGGCGTTGTCACGATCATATCCATCCTTCTTTGCGTGTTGTCCATGACGTTTGTGTACGGCTATGCAGACAGCATGAGCTATGACGTGCTCAGCAAGATATACGAGATTTACGGCATTGTTTGCGAGATTGCAGTGTATGGCTCACCACTGTTTGTTGTGTGCTCCTTCCTCTTGACTATGTACAATGAAAAGACAGAGGCTATTGCCTCTCCGGGTGCAATGGACAACGCAACGGGCATTTCAATTGCATATCAAGTGCTTAAATACTACAAGGAAAACCCTGATAAAATGCCCAAAAATTGCCGTATAGTTGACTTCAACTGCGGTGCCGAAGAATCGGGATTGCGTGGTTCGATTGCCTTTACACGTGCCCACAAGGATGACGGAATGTTGGACAATGCATATCACATCAACATTGACTCCATTGCCGACGCGGATTACTTTGAGGTTATACACGGTGACAGCTGGCTTTGTCCGCATTTTGACAGAGAGCTTGAGAGTATGTTTACGGATGCTATGAAGGAAGCAGGTATTCAAAAGCCGGGCAATATTTCAAATCCCGTGGGCGGATGCGATTCAACTCCATTCCAAAAAGCAGGTGTAAAGTCAATCACATTTGCCGCACAAAACCCTGTTATGAGTGACTATTATCACACATATCGTGATGTGCCCGAAAGGTTCTCACCCGATACAGTGGGGCTTGGCTTGGATGTTGTGTTGAGAGTCATCGACAAAATCGATGAAAGCAGAAAATAAGATAAAAAGCAGTGGTTCGCCACTGCTTTTTTAATGATATCACTATGTGGTGATGTCTAGCAGAGCGAGATGATATACGCCCTGTGCGGATTGTGAAATATTGAGCGCAATACAGGTTTTGCGGCTATTAAAGTGTTAAGATTAAATTTATAAATGAAACTGAAATATATTGACATTATTGGTTATGCTATAACATAATAAAAAAAAAGAGTTTTTTATT
>CAZXUW010000020.1:0-21206 GCA_964644355.1 uncultured Bacteroides sp. | reverse complement strand
GTTGTAACCCAAGCCGAGGGCGATGAAGGTGGCGGAACCGGCACAGTGACGACAGTAACGATGGCTTATTCTGGTGGTTCGACAACAAACATGGAAGCAGATAGTAATAATGCTTCAAAGGTTGGGCTTGATGGAAGCATCTTTACTGTAACATCTGAAAAAACAAATAATAATGGCACTCAGGTAGGACTAAATAAAGATGGAGAAATTAGAATCTATGGCACAAACAAGCTCACTGTGTCTGTTGGGGCAGGGTATGTAATAAACAGTATTACAATAACTCTTGCATCAGGTACGTCGACATTGGTAGTCTCAGACGGCACAAAAACCATCTCTGAAACTAATGGCGAATACAGTATAAACGGGAGTAAATTTGTTATAACAAACAGCAGTTCTACGCAAGTGAAAGTAAAATCCATAACTATCACCTACAAAAAAACAGAGAGTGGTGGCGAGGGCGGCGGCTCAACTGGCACAGAAGGCGGCGATGAAGGCGGCTCAACAATCGACCCAATCGATCCCACCGATCCAACACCGACTGTGACGCGACTTGAACTTACAAGTAGCACATTGTTTGCCGATGTGAGCGGAACGGGTTATGCTCAGTGCGACGGTACACATAAGGTTAATACTTATGATGTAACAACATCAAATGTGTGTGTTAACAACGGGATGCAACTTAAGAAAAATAGTGGAACAATTACTGTAAAGAAAGGAACATTTAGTAAAGTTACAATTAATTTAGTAAAAACATGGGAGAGTGGATTGCTTAGTGTCACCGTCGGCGACACGACCGTGAAAATAGACGCAACTAATGTCAATGGTTCGCAAATAGTATTGAATATTTCCGCAAAGGATGCTGATGTTGTTATTAAAGCCGGAAGTAAAATGGTACAAGTTTCATCAATAGTGCTGGAATAAAATCCACAACATCTCAAATCAATCGGTTAGAACACAAGAACCCGATAGAACACAAGAGCCTCGCATAATAGCGAGGCTCTTTGTGTTCAGTTGGGGGTGCACTGTGTGCAGAGTGCAGTTGTGAGTGATGATTGCCTTTTGGCAAGCGTGCGGTCTCTCTCTCCGTCACGGCAGAGCCGTGCCACCTCCCTCGTTAGATGGCGGCTTGATAGGACGAGCATATTTTTCCACAATCCAACTTGTTGGATATCATCCGTCGAGGACGGATATCATCACGAAGTGATATCATTCTTTTGAGTGGGGCTATTCAACGGCATCGAGCATGGCTTTGACGTCACGGAATACGGAGAGGTGGTTTTGGCTGAAACATTCGTAGCTGAAGCGGAGATAGGGCTCTGTTCCGCTTGGGCGGAGAATGATTTTGCCTTGGCGAGAGTATTTTGCCCTTATACACTCAATTTTGGCTTGCAAAGCTTGCTCGGCTTGCGGATTTGGCGGTTTGGGCAGGTTGATTTCCAAAATAGGATAGGGCGTGAACTTGGGCAGGGTGCCCAGCGTGCGTTTTGCCTCTAGCAGTGAGAGGGCGGTGATCAGTCCGTCTCCTGTGTTTGCTCGATCAAGCATGATGACGTGTCCGCTCTTTTCTCCGCCAAGCAGATAGCCGTTTTGATGTAGGGCATCCAAGATGTTTTTGTCACCCACGTCCGTTCGCAAAAGGGCAACGTTTTGATATATCAGCTCCCTTTGTAGGCGGGTGCTTGTGTAGATCGTGCCCACAACAAAACGCTTCTTGAGCTTGCCTTGCAGACGATAGAGGGTGCATAGGGCAAGGAGCATGGCATCCCCGTCATACAGCCGATTGTTGACAATGGCAAGCACTCTGTCACCGTCTCCGTCAAAGGCAAAGCCTATCTCGTCTCCTTGCACGTGGTGGGCAAGCGTCTGCATATGAGTGCATCCGCAATCGACGTTCACTCGACTTCCGTCTCTAACGTCGTTTATTGCTCGTACGCTCGCTCCAAGCTCCCTAAAAACCCTCGGGGCAAGCTCGGCAAGGCAACCGTTTGCACAGTCCAGACACACCTTTATTCCGTCTAGGCGAGGAAACATCCTCTTTACGTGCTTTGTATACAAAAACTCCGCTCCCTCAACAATGCGGATGCGGTGATTTTGCTGTGAAAGGCTGATTTTAAGCTCGCTATGCTCCTCGTCCTCCGTCAGGGCGTCCGCACACACAAGCTCGCTTTCTTCCTCAAATTGTGAGATGTTGCCAAGCAAATTGTATAGCTCGTCATCAAGCTTTTCTTCTTGCTCGCAAGTCAGCTTTCTGCCGTGCTTGCCAAACACTTTGAGCCCATTGAATTCGGGCGGATTGTGCGATGCGGTGATCATTATGGCATAGTCCGCCTTTTGCGTTTGAGCGGTGTATGCAAGTGCCGGCGTTGGCAAAACTCCGCATAGCCATATCTGCGCCGAGCCTGCAAGTAGCCCTTTGCATAATTGCTTTTCAATATCCATCGAGGATGTGCGTACATCCCTTGCAACAATGATTTTCGCCCTTCGTTTTGAGAGCAATCTGCCCAGAATATAGGGGATCTGCCTATCCAACAGATTGTTTGCTTCCATTCTGATTCCGTCCGTTCCAAAATAATGCATATGAATAATATATGACATATAAAAACCATTGACATTGGAACTTTTGTCAAATTTGCGCTGAAAATGTAATAATCGAGGAAATTGCAAAACGCATATGAGTGATGATTGCAAAAGGAAATAAAGCATTTGTTGAAATATATGCAAATATAGAAATTGTAGATATCGAATGAGTAAAATGATAAATAGCCACCGCATCAAAGACGATGTGGTGGCTGTTTTTTTGTGGGTTAATTTATGGTGGAGATGATTGTTTGAGAGGCGATTGCGCCGTCTGCGCAGGCTGTGACTATTTGTCTCAATGGAGTGTCTCGCACATCGCCGATGGCATAGACTCCTTGTAAATTGGTCTGCATAAGCGAATTGGTTTTTATATATCCACCGTCTGTTTTTTCTATGTTTTCAAACAGCTCCGTGTTTGGGGTGTGTCCGATTGCGACAAATACGCCATCGACAGAAATTGATGTTAAAGTGCTGTTTTGTGTATTTTTAAGTGTCAGTTGTGTGATTTTATCCTCTCCGACAATGTTTTCAACAACACTATTCCATATGGGGGTTATGGTGCTGTTCGCAAGCCTATCGGCAAGGATTTTGTCTGCACGCAGACTGTCTCGTCTATGGATTAGATATGCTTTGTTTGCAAGCTTTTCAAGATAGAGGGCATCTTCAACCGCAGTGTTTCCGCCGCCGATAACGGCTACAGTTTTGCCCTTGAAGAATGCACCGTCACAGGTTGCGCAATAGCTCAAACCTTTGCCAATAAAACTAGCCTCGTTTGCAATGCCCAATTTGCGAGGACTTGCGCCTGTTGCGATGATGATGTTGTTTGCAGAGAGTGTTTGTCCGCTCTTTAGTTGTATTTCTTTTGGAGAGGTGTTCAAAGATATATTCTCTATCTCGTCAAAGACAAGCTCCACGCCAAGGGCAGTGCATTGCTCAAGCATTTTGTAGCACAGCTCAAATCCGTTGGCGGAAATTCCGCCCGGAAAATTCTCAACGTTGGGTGCGGATTGGGCTTGTCCGCCCACGGCTTGTTTTTCTATTATTGCGGTTTTCAGTCCGCCTCTTTGGGCGTATATGCCTGCACTCATGCCGGCAGGACCTGCTCCTATTATCACGACGTCATACATATTTTCACCTCGCTCGCATTATACATCACGCTTGCAAAATCGTCAACTTTTGCGTTTTTCCTCGCACGCACGCACACAATCGCACAAATTTTACTTTACAAATACAATATTTATTTATATAATTATTTAACATAATGAGGTGAGTTATGCAAAATATCGACATTTCAAAGATTTTATCAAACGGACAAGAGTATCAAGGCAAGTCTGTCACCGTGGCAGGCTGGGTGCGTACTGCAAGAGATAGCAAGACTATGGCGTTTTTGGCTATCAATGACGGCACTTCGCTCAAGCATCTCCAACTTGTTGTCGACAAGGCAAACTTCAATCAAGACGACTTGGCAAAAGTGCTCAAAAACGGCGTTTCCGTTTCGGCAACCGGCATTGTGGTGCCAGCAATGAAAGAGGGTGAGTTTGAGATCAATGCTCAATCAATCGAGTTGCTTGGTGATTGCCCATCCGATTATCCGCTCCAAAAGAAATATCACACGATGGAGTTCTTGCGTACAATCCCACATCTTCGTCCACGCACCAACACCATGAATGCTATGCTTCGTGTGCGTTCAAAATTGAGCTTTGCAATACATCGTTTCTTCCAAGAAAACGGCTACACCTACATCCACACGCCTATTATTACGGGCAGTGACTGCGAGGGTGCAGGCGAGATTTTCCGTGTCACCACGCAAAATTACAACGATGCAAAACTTGCAAAGGACGAGGCGGAATATATCGCAAACGATTTCTTCCGCAGAAAGGCAGGTCTTACCGTCAGCGGACAGCTTGAGGGTGAAGTTGCCGCAATGGCAATGGGCAAGATTTACACCTTTGGCCCCACCTTTAGAGCGGAAAACAGCAACACTCCACGCCATGCGGCAGAGTTTTGGCAATGCGAGCCTGAAGTGGCTTTTGCAAAGCTTCCCGACATCATCGAGATTGCAACAAATATGATAAAATATATCATCAAAGCCGTCATCGACGAGTGCCCCGATGAGCTTGCGTTCTTTGAGAAGGCGTTTGAGCCGGGACTTAGAGAAAAGCTTCAAAACGTTGTGGATAGTGATTTTGTTGTGCTTGACTATTCAAAGGCTATCGACATCCTCAAAGAGAGCAACGTCAAGTTTGCATACCCTGTCGAGTGGGGACTCGATCTTCAAAGCGAACACGAGAGATATATCACGGAGCAAGTGTTCAACAAGCCTGTGTTCGTGATCAACTATCCAAAGAAGATAAAATCTTTCTATATGAAGCAAAACGACGACGGACTCACCGTTGCGGCAACGGATTTGCTTGTGCCGGGCGTGGGTGAAATCATCGGTTGCAGTGAAAGAGAGGCGGACTATGACAAGCTCAAACAAGCCATGGTGGACAGAGGCATGAACCTCGACGATTATCAAGGCTATATGGATTTGAGAAAGTACGGCAGTGTGCCTCACAGCGGTTTTGGTCTTGGTCTCGAGCGTATTTTGATGTACGTGACTGGCATCGGCAACATTCGTGACGTGCAGTTGTATGCGAGAACCGCAGGCGACTTGATGGCATAACGACAAAACAACAAGGCTTTGCCTTGAGTATAGATATCAATACTTTTTAAGGTGTATATGGAACTTAGAACACACAATTGTGGAGAGCTTCGTCAACAGGACGAGGGAAAACACGTCAAGCTTTGCGGATGGCTGTCAAGCATCCGTGATCTTGGTGCGGTTATTTTCTTCGTTCTTCGTGACTACTATGGCTACACTCAAGCCGTTGCAAGTGACGAGGCTACAAAAGAGCAAATTCGCGCAATCCCTCGTGAGAGCACAATAAGCGTTGAGGGCAAAGTGGTGCTTAGAAGTGCACCAAACCCGGATATGCCCACAGGCATGATTGAAATCGAACCTGACAAAATCGAACTTCTCGGCAAATGCTACGAGCTTCTTCCGTTTGAGATTGCAACAAGCACGCAATCAAGAGAGGACGTTCGCCTCAAATATCGTTTCCTCGACTTGAGAAACCCTGAAGTTAAGAACAAAATCGTTTTCCGCTCAAAGGTGGTCAGCTGGCTACGCAATAAGATGACGGAACTTGGTTTTTTGGAAATCACCACTCCTATCTTGACGTCAAGCTCACCCGAGGGTGCAAGAGACTATATCGTGCCCTCAAGGCTCTATCCCGGTCATTTTTATGCACTTCCGCAAGCTCCGCAACAGTACAAACAGTTGCTTATGGCTTCCGGTTTTGACAGATATTTCCAAATCGCACCCTGCTTTAGAGATGAGGACGCTCGTGCCGACAGAAGCCCGGGAGAGTTCTATCAGCTTGACACAGAGATGTGTTTTGCAACGCAAGAGGACGTCTTTGCGGTTATGGAGGAAGTGCTCAGCGGTGTATTCAAAGAGTTTTCTCCGGAGGGCTACAAGGTTGACGAAGGTCCGTTCCGCCGTATCACGTACCGTGATGCAATGAGAGATTACGGCTCCGATAAACCGGATTTGCGTAACCCGCTCCTCGTCAAGGACGTGACAGACATCCTTTGTGAAAAAGCTCCGTTCTTTGAGAAGGGCAAGACCATCAAGGCAATCGCAGTCAACGACTTCAAGGAGACGAGAAAGTGGATTGACGCACTTGTTGAAAAGGCAAAACTCAACGGCGCAAGCAATATGTATTGGTTCAAGCTTGACGAAAAGGGCGAGCTTGCAGGCGGAATATCAAAATTCCTCGCCGATTCAAAATCTGCTCTTTGTGAAAGACTTGGCTTGAAAAACGGCGGTTTCGTTGCAATTTTGGCAGAGGAAAAGGGTGTGGAAAAGCAAGCAGGTTACGTGCGTACGGAACTTGGTGTCGGACTTGATTTGCTTGAAAAGAATGCATACCGCTTCTGCTGGATTGTTGACTTCCCGATGTACGAATACGACGACGAAGGCGTGCTTGGATTCTGCCACAACCCGTTCTCAATGCCACAAGGCGGACTTGATGCACTCAACAACATGGATCCGCTCGACATCGTTGCATATCAATATGACAGTGTTGTCAACGGAGTTGAACTTTCATCCGGTGCAGTGCGAAATCACGAGCCTGCCATTATGGAAAAAGCGTTTGAAATCGTCGGATATGGCAAAGACGTTATCGAGGAAAAATTCTCGGCACTATACAATGCGTTCAAGTTTGGTGCACCGCCTCACGCAGGCATCGCACCGGGCGTTGACAGAATCGTTATGCTCCTTGCAAATGAGCCGAGCATAAGAGAAATCATCACCTTCCCGATGGATAGAAACGCAAGAGACGTGCTTATGGGAGCACCCTCACAAGTGACAGAGAAGCAACTTAGAGACGTACATATCAAGATCGATATGCCCAAAGAGGAAAAATAAGAATATCAAAAGGGAGAAATCCCCAGGAGAAATATATGAAAAAGAAACTTTTTAGTGTATTTGCAATGGCAGTTGTTGTTGCAATCTGCGTTGCGACATTGATTGCATGCAATCCCTACAAGGCTGATTCTATCGGTGGCGGAGACGCAAGTGCAACCGTAGAATCCAACGGCGGTTACGTCGTGAAACAAGGCAATTATGTATACTACATCAACGGTTATGTCGGCGAAAGTGCAGACAACAACTGGAATGATGCAAATGATGCAACAGTGCCACAAGGCATTGTGCGTGCAGAGATTAAAGACGGCGTTGTTGATCCGTCAACAGCCACACTCGTCGTCCGCAAAGCCGTTTACAGCACCTCGACAGAGGGCGGAATTGCTATCTTTGGCGATTGGATCTACTACACCTCTGTCAACACAGATAAGGACCAAAGCGGTACCGCTTCCACAACCAGAATGGACTTTATGAGAACAAAGATCGACGGCAGTGTTACACAACTTATTGCAACACTCAGCAACCGTTCATCACAATATTTGTTCACAGCGTCAAAAGTGCTTTATTACTCAAGCAACAACAGCCAAATCGGTTATATCGACGTCACGGGCATGAGCAACACAAAGTCCACAGACGACGGTGACGGTGCAAAGAGCGGTGTGCTTATTAGAGACGTTGCAAGTGTAAAGTGGAGCTACAATACAGATAAAATCTACTATGTGAAGAACGCACCGAGTGAGGATAGCTACAAGAATTACAACATCCTTTGCGAGGCAGACTTCAACGGCAACGAAAAAGTGCTTGCAACTCAAACAACCTTTATCCCAGACGGCAAGAATCCCGAGGATGAGCAACTCAACGTGTTCAAATACAGCCTTGTCGGTGTATACACAGAGTCTGATGGAAGCAACACTCTCTACTACACAAAGTCACACACTCTCAATTCAGAGAGCGTAACAGACGGTTTGTTCATGGCAAAAGCAAGCGACGTCAAGAGCACTGAAAAGCTTCTCAACAAGAATGCATCCACAACTCTTATTCCGCTTGGATATGCAGACGGTGCTCTTGCATACAACTCTGCAAGCGTGTATTGCTGGTTTAATGGTTCAAACCCTGAAGAAGCAAGCCAAGTGACCTCCGCTTCTCAAACAATTTGGAAGGTTGATGCAGAGGCAGGCATTGTGTACTTCACGGCAAGCTCATCTGCAAAGAGCATTTCCAAGATTTCCTACAAGGGATTGGACAATGCAACGATCATCATGTCAGAGGGCATCAAGACGGATTGGTACGCTCTTGACTTTGTTGGCGATGACTTCTATTTCTTCGCATCTGATGACAACAATTCAATCCACGTGATCAACCTCAAGACATTCGACAAGGATGCAGAGGATGCCGAAAGCACTTATATCGGTTATCCGCTCCAAGAGGAAGACGAGGAAGAATAATCAAAACTTATTGCATCGTGATAGGGGATGGCTGAGCTGTCCCCTTAGCGGTGCATTTTATTATTTCTAAAAAACGTGCAAAAGGGCGAAAATATGTCCACAAAAACCATTTTCATTACGGGCGGAAGCCGTGGCATCGGCAAAGCGGTGGTATGTGCAAGTGCAGGCAAGTATAACGTTGCATTCACGTTCAACCACTCAAAAGACGAGGCGTACGCTCTTGAAAAAGAACTTAATGAAAAATACGGCGGTGTGCTTGCAATATGGTGCGACGTGACGGATGAGCAAAGCGTGACAGATGCTGTGCAAACGGCAAAAAAACGCTTTGGAAAGATTGATATTCTCGTCAACAACGCAGGCATTGCAAAGAGCGCATTGCTTATAGATACATCCCTTGACGAGTTCAAACGCATGTTTGACGTCAATGTCAACGGGACTTTTCTTGTGACAAAAGCCATTCTTCCCGATATGTTGTCAAGGGGAGATGGCTCCATTGTCAACCTATCTTCCGTGTGGGGCATAAAGGGTGCCAGCATGGAAGTTGCGTATTCTGCAACAAAATCCGCAATTATCGGCTTTACAAAGGCTCTTGCAAAAGAGGTTGCACCGTCCGGTGTAAGGGTGAATGCCGTGGCTCCCGGTGCAATAGATACGGATATGATGAGCGTGTATACGGATGAGGAAAAACGGGAGCTTTGCTCCACCTCTATTCCGCTTGGTAGATTGGGCACGCCCAAAGAGGTCGCAGATGCCATATTGTTTGTTGCAAACAATGAATATATGACGGGCAGTGTGCTTGACATATCCGCACTGCTTGACTGAATGGAAAATTACCAATAAATAAACTTTACTTATTGTATATATTATATATATCAATATTATGAGGCGTAAGTTGGCGTTGTTGAAAAAGACACAAATATTGCTTTTGGCATGCTTATTCGTCATGGTTGCCATGATTGTTTTTTGTGCATTCAAGTTGTTTGCCACTTCGCCTTTTGTCGTTGCCTCTGCACAAGATGACAAGCCTGTTTTTGAAATAATAGCAAGCGAATTTAATGGCACCGATTCGTCCGCATTGTGGAGTGTAAAACAAGGCGGTGACGTCGTGTTTGAGCCTACACGTGGAAAATGGAGCACGGGTGATTCAACCGCAATTTCAATATCCATAAGAAACGCCATAAGAGAAAAGCTCAAAGCAGAGAGTATTGTTGAGGAAGATTATGACGGTGTTGTCGGCTCGTATTGCACAATCCAATTTAATTTTGGAGACATCAACGCAAGCATCGATACGGCAGATGGAGTGTATAATGAAATCTGCGTGAGCGTAAACGCAAGCGTTGAGGCATACACGACGTTTTCTGCAAACGATGTGCATTTTGAATATACCAAAGAAGGCGAAGACGGTATTTATGAAGCAAAAGCAACGCCTGTTGAGGGCGGATATGCTCTGCCAAAGGATTTGCCATACGGCAATTATGAGGCAAGACTTGTTGCCGTTTATGAAACCAGTTTTGAAAATATCGACGACGAAATCAAATATTACACCACTTATAGATATAGCAATTGGATGGAATGTTCTGTGAAAAAGGCTTCTATAAACCTGCCCACAACGCTTTCAATTCAAGCAACGTACGGAACAACACTTGCCGACATGAATGGCATTCTTCAACAAAGTGCAATGGATTATTTGCATACGGCAGGCAAATTTGTTGCAATGGATGAGGGCAAGCAAGTAGAGGACGAACTTAAGGGTGAGCAGAACGTCAACGATGTCATATTGAGCGTAAGAGACGGCAGTTACACGGTTGTTTTTGAGTTTGTGCCCAATGACGACAGCTATGCAAGAACGTCCGTGAGAGTTGCGGTTAAAGTGATGCCAAAGCTTATATACGTCAGAATAAAAGATGCGTATTCGCTTGCAGGGGATCCGTTGGTTTCTCCCGATTTTTATCTCAACAATCCAAACGAGCTTGTCGGTGATGATACAATCGACGATTTGAGGGTAGCTTTCAACGTCGTGAACACAGAAACGCTTGAAAAAACAGACGGCAACACGGTTGGCAAATTCAAGACGATTGCCATAAGCGGAAATAAAAATTACACTATCGAGGGACATTCGGCAGATACGCAATTTTGGCGTGGCGGCGGCAGATATTGGGTGTATAACAAGAGGATTGAGTGTATTGCTCAAGACCAAACCAAGTTCTTTGTATACACCACCGTTGAGCTTATGGACGGAATCAGCGTTGAGATAACAAAGATGAACGTTGATGAACCACTCACCGTTGAGGGTAAAGTGTTTTTGTGTGCATACACCGTCACAATGCGTGATGCACACGGCAATGCTTTCACTCCCACGGAGAACTATATAGTCTGCTGGGAGAGCAACCCGCAATCCGCTCAATGGGTGTCGGCTTACGACGGCGGTTTTTCCTTTGTCAAGGCAAATCCGCAGACAGGGTTGACGCTTGAGGCTGGTCAAAACGCCATCTACTTCTTCAAGGATGCAAGCGTTAAAGGTGGACAAAATTTGACAGGTGTGTGGATTGCAGTCGGCATTGTTGCGATTGCTGTTTTGGCGGTTGTCATCCCAATGTTGAGAAGATACTTAATATGCAAGAATAGTTACAAAAACTATGTTTATATGCAAGAAATAGTGCAACAAAGTGCCGATTGTGAAAACAAGACCGAAAATACCGCACAAA
Source organism: uncultured Bacteroides sp. (assembly GCA_964644355.1). Classification (GTDB taxonomy): domain Bacteria; phylum Bacillota; class Clostridia; order Christensenellales; family CAG-917; genus CAG-475. The sequence continues at coordinate 10,008 of CAZXUW010000020.1, read as the reverse complement.
ACAATGCTCCAAAAACAGCAGACAAAAAGTCTAGGCACGGCAAGAAAAACAAGCAGTTGAACGGCGCCAATAGAGGGTAAGCAATGAAAGAGCGCGCCAAAAAATCTTTGATTTTGATAGCCGTGGGCATTGCAATCAACGTGGTGCTCGCCTCAATCAAAATGTACGTGGGGTTGAGCGTAAACAGCCTTGTGATTATGCTTGACGCAACCAACAGTTTTCTTGATATAATCACGGGCATTGTCACACTTGTGGTGTTTGTTATGCTTCTTGTGCCTAGGAGCGAGAGTGCTCCCTACGGCTATGGTAGAGGGGAATATCTTGCAGGTTTTGTGGTGGCGGTTACTGCCGTTGTGATGGGTGGATTGTTTTTCATCCGCTCAATCAATAGACTTGCCATGCCCGAACCGGTGTATTTCGGTTGGCAAAATTGTGTGCTTATTGCAGTGTGCGTACCGCTTAAGCTTGCCATGGGGCTTGGATATTATTTTGCAAATAAAAAAATAAAATCAAAGGCGCTCAGAGCAATCATGCTCGACAGCTTTTTGGATACGGCAATCACAACAACATCTCTTGTGTCCTTTGCAATATCGGCAAACGTTGACTATGCCGTGGATGCTATTTTCGGGATCGTGATGAGCATCGTCATCATCGCGGTGGCAATAAAAATGGTGGTTGACAACGTCAAGGCAATCGTGATCGGTGACGCTTCGATTGAGGAAAGGGATGCCGTTGAGCAAGCTTGCAAGGCTAGAGGCGTTGAATATCGCAATCTCACGCTTCACGATTACGGATACGGCTCAAGAGTTGGAAGCGTAAGAGTGGATTGTTCAAAAGACACCGCCAATGCTTTGCACGATGAAATTCTTGCAAGCGTGGGTGCGGATATAGATTTTATTGTTGAAGTCTCGTTGGATAAGGACGAGTGTGATAAAAATTCCAATTAGCAACTGCTTTTTAGGAGGGAAATATGAGCGAAGAAATCAAAGGCGACGTTTTGCAAGACGTCTCGCAACAAGAGCAAGACGAGCAAAAAGACGAGGGTATTCTTGCCCAAAACGAGAAGAAGAAAGCCAAAAAAGAGAAAAAACAACTTTCTCCCGAGCAAAAGAAGAAAAGAACGATAAAAGCCTTGATCATCACAGGCTCCGTCGTGCTTGCAATTGCTATATTCTTGAGCGGTTGTGCAATCGGATCTGCAGTGAACACCAACGCACATCTTGCACTTGCAAAGAATATGGAGAAGGTCGCATACACAGAGCATGAACAAATAAAACCCGTTTATGACGAAAGTTTGGGCTATTGGTCGTTCGCAAAAGATAGCGACAGAGACTTCAAAGTGCTTCAATTCACCGACGTGCATATCGGCGGTGGTTCATTCTCTGCAAGCAAGGACAACTGGGCAATGAATGCCGTTGCAACAATGATAAGACAAGAGCAACCCGACCTTGTTGTCGTCACGGGTGACATCGCATATCCGGTGCCTTTCCAGGCGGGAACGTTCAACAACCTTAATGCAACCAAAATATTTGCAAATATGATGGAACAGCTTGGTGTGTATTGGACGTTTGCGTTCGGCAATCACGACACGGAGCTTTACAGCCTCTACGGCAGAGATGATATTTGCGATTGGTATAACGAGCAAAATTTTGAATATTGCCTATTTAGAAAGGGATTCTGCGATAGCAAGGATTACATCGGTGACGATGCAAGAGGCTTTGGCAACGATATGATTGTCGTCAAAAACTCCGATGGCTCCATCAATCAAGCAATCGTAACCTTTGACAGCCACTCATACACGGACGGTGACTATTTTGGAATTGCTTGGAAGTATGACAATATTCATCAATGTCAAATAGATTGGTACGCACAAGAGATGGACAAGCTCAAGCAAGCCAACAACGGCAATGAAGTGAACAACCTTGTGTTCTTCCACATTCCGCTTGAGGAGTACCGCAACGCTTGGGCAAATGTCATAGATTCTGAAAACGCCAATCCGCAAAGGGGCGAAAAGTTCACAACCGAGAGAGGTACAACAGAGTTCATCTACGGCAAGATGGGTGAGTCCGACAAGAAGAAAAACGGCGTGCGTACGTATGGCGTGTTCTGCGGAAGCTCCACGGACGAGCTGTTTGAAGCAGGTCTTACACACGGAATGCAGGGCATATTCTGCGGACACGACCACTACAACAATTTCTCTGTAAATTTCACTCCGTCGGGAGCTGAACGTTCCATTAGGTTGACGTACGGAATGTCCGTTGACTATCTTGCATATGCAGGCATATACAAGGAGCATTCACAGCGTGGTTGCACACGTATTATGGTGGCATCCAATGCAACGTTTGATTGTGTTCCACTCAACTATTACGTTGACTTCAACGTGGCACACGAAAAGGACTAATCGACAAAAAACAATGATTATATGTGCAAAAGGAGGGGATAAAACCCCTCTTTTTGTGTTTTATACAACATAAAAAGACGAGGTTTGTCCGCAAATAACACGCTTCCTTTTTGAAAAATAAAAGATTTGAGACGTGGTGTTTGAGCAACCGATAAAAATTATACTTGAAAATATGCCAATAAGTGATATAATTTTATCAGTAAAGATATATCTTTAAGTAGAGAAACAAAATGACAATGGATATTGTAAATCTCAAAAAAAGCATTCTTGAGGACAACGACCAAGATGCAAATGCTCTCCGCAAAGAGTTGGACGAGAAGGGCATCTATTATATCAACGTCATGTCTGCACCCGGAAGCGGAAAGACAACGCTTTTGACGGCATTGATAAAGGCGTTGAGAGGACGTTGCAAGATAGGTGTTATGGAGGCGGATATTGACGGAGACGTGGATGCGTACACCGTCCGCAGTGCAGGATGCGAAGCCATACAACTCCACACAGACGGCATGTGCCATCTCGATGCGGATATGTCTAGGCAAGGGTTCAAGGCTTTTGGCACTTCGGCACAAATGGTTTTCTTGGAGAATATAGGCAACCTTGTGTGTCCTGCCGAGTTCGATTGCGGAGCGCATCTCAAAATGGCTCTGCTTGCCATGCCCGAGGGAGATGACAAGCCACTCAAATACACGTTGATGTTTTCCACTTGCGACATTGTGGTCATCACCAAGTGCGACACGGCAAAATACTTTGATTTTGACGTTGAAAAATGCAGAAAATACATCGCAAAAATCAATCCCAAAGCGGAAGTTTTTGAGGTATGTGCAAAGTCGGGCGATGGTGTTGATATGCTTGCCGACGCACTCTATGAGAGATACAAGTCGCATAGCGAGGTGGCAAGATGAGAATTATCTCCGTCAAAGAAAGCGTGTTTTGCTCAAATAACAGAACGGCAAACGAGATACGAGCAGAGCTTGCCGAAAGGGGCAGTGTTATGATCAACGTCATGTCCTCTCCCGGAAGCGGAAAAACCACCTTGTTGACAAGGCTTATCAATGATTTGAAATCAAAGATTTCAATCGTGGCAATGGACGTTGATATCGACACGGATATAGATGCAAGAAGAATTGCCGACACAACGGGCATAGAGAGCGTGCAGATTCACAACGGCGGTCTGTGCCATATCGATGCGGATATGGTGAGAGAGGCACTCAACAAGGCGGATTTTGGCAAGGCGGACTTGATCATTCTTGAAAATATAGGCAATCTCGTGTGTCCTGCCGAGTTTGATACGGGTGCACATATAAATATGATGTTGCTGTCAGTCCCGGAGGGTGACGACAAACCGCTCAAATATCCTTTGATGTTTGAAAAGTGCGACGTAATCGCAGTGACCAAAGTCGATACAATGGAAGTGTTTGACTTTGATATGTCCGCTCTAAAAGAGCGTGTAAAAAGACTCAATCCCAATGCAAAGATATATCCCGTCAGTGCAAAAACGGGCGACGGTATGGAGGCATTGGAGGGGGAAATATATAGCAAAATTCAATTTTACCTAAAAGGAGAAAATGTAAATGGCTGAGATGAGCAAGGCGTTTGTGCCCGAATTTATGGGTGATCCGAATCCCAGAGAAAAAATTCTCAAGTTGGCAAGAAAAATCACTGACTGTGTTGACCACAAGCTTCTTGGCGTGACAAGCAATGATCCCGAGTATTGGGGACTTGCTTGCATTATGACGGATGATATGGCTGACGTTGCTTTGAATATGAAACTTCGCCATCACTACACACTTGAGCAAATCGAAGAGCTCAATCCGCAATTCGACAAGCAAAAAGTGGACGATCTTGTTGAGCAGATGAGCCAAATCGGCATTTTGGAATACGACTATGGCAATCACTATGACGACAACGGCCCCATTCCGGGAGCAAAGAAGGAGCGTAGATACGTGCTTCCTATGTTCGTTCCCGGCTCTGCAGAGTTCACAAACATGATCAAACGTCAGCTTGACGAACATCCTGAACTTGCAATGTTCTTTGAGCGTATGACATATCTTCCGCTCACCATGGTTACGCCTATGGTTCCTCCAGGAGGTGCCGGCATTGGTATGCACGTCATTCCTGTCGAGAAGGCAATCGAGATGGAAAACACAACCGCAGATATCGAGCATATCTCATATTGGCTCAAGAAGTATGAGGGACACCTGGGCGTTGGCATTTGCTCCTGCCGTTACGGCCGTTCAAAGCTCGGTGAGGGTTGCGGTGACAGCTGTGAAGATTGGTGTATCGGCGTTGGCGATATGGCAGACTACTGTGCAGAGACAGGCAAAGGACACAGCATCACTTATGATGAGGCTATGCAAATTCTTCGCAACGCAGAGGCAAACGGCTTTGTGCATCAAATCACAAATATCGACGGTCAAGACAAGATTTTTGCTATCTGCAACTGCAACGTGAACATCTGCAACGCTTTGCGTACGTCACAGCTTTTCAACACCCCGAATATGTCAAGAAGTGCATACGTTGCAAGAGTTGAAAAAGACAAGTGTGTCGCTTGCGGAAAGTGCGTTGAGTATTGCCCGGCAGGTGCCGTCAAACTCGGTCAAAAACTTTGCACAAAGCAAGGCGAAATCGAATATCCTAAACACGAGCTTCCCGACAGTCTCAGCTGGGGAGAGGATAAGTGGGATGAAGATTATAGAGACAACAACCGCATCAACTGCTATGAGACAGGCACGTCACCATGCAAGGTTGCTTGCCCTGCACACATCGCAGTTCAAGGTTATATCCGCAAGGCAAAAGAGGGCAAGTATAGAGAAGCGCTTGCACTCATCAAGAAGGACAATCCGTTCCCGGCAATTTGCGGTCGTGTATGCAACAAGCGTTGCGAGGCGGCATGCACAAGAGGAACGATTGACGAGGCTGTTGCAATCGACGATATCAAGAAATTCATCGCAGAGCAAGATTTGCATGCAGAAACGAGATATATTCCGGAAATTGTCATTCCGTCCAACGTTGACAAACAGTGGAGCCAAAAGATTGCAATCATCGGTGCAGGCCCTGCAGGCTTGAGTTGTGCGTATTATCTTGCAACAAGAGGCTACAAGCCAACCGTATTTGAAAAGAACGAGAAGCTTGGTGGTATGCTCACCTATGGTATCCCGTCTTACAAGCTTGAAAAAGACGTTATCGAGGCTGAAATCGACGTTTTGCGTGAGCTTGGCGTAGAGTTTAAGTGCGGAGTGGACGTCGGCAAGGATATTACTCTTGACGATTTGAGAAAAGAGGGTTACAAGGCATTCTACATCGCAATCGGTTGCCAAGGCGGAAGACTTCCGGGAATCCCGGGCGAGGATGCAATCGGCACGGATATGGCAGTGTCATTCTTGCACAATGCAACTGAAAATCACGATAGAAAGCTTGGTGGAAAGACTGTTGTCATCGGCGGCGGTAACGTTGCTGTTGACTGTGCTCGCACAGCAATCAGATTTGGCAGTGAAGAAGTCGGTATGTATTGTCTTGAGAGCAGAGAAACAATGCCGGCAAGCGCTCTTGAGGTCAAGGAAACACTTGAGGACGGCATTTCAATCAACAACGGTTGGGGTCCGAAAGAAATCCTCAAGAATGACGACGGAACAGTCAAAGCAGTCGTTTTCAAGAAGTGCTTGAGCGTTGTGGATCCCAACACAAAGAAATTCAATCCGCAATATGACGAGAATGACACAATTACCGTCGAGGCACAAAACGTCATCTTTGCAATCGGTCAAACGGTTGTTTGGGATGATTTGCTCAAGGGAAGCAAGGTTGAGTTCCATCACGGCAATTATCCGGTTGCAGATTCTCTCACCTATCAAACGGCAGAGCCTGACATCTTTGTCGGTGGCGACGTATATAGCGGACCGAAGTTTGCAATCGACGCAATCGAGGCAGGCAAGAACGCAGCAGTGTCACTCCATCGCTTTGTTCAACCGGGCACAAGCATGACAATCGGTCGCAACCGCCGTGACTTCATTGAGCTTGACAAAGACAATCTCGTCATTGACAGCTATGACACGGCAGGCAGACAAGAGGCACAAGAGCTTGATGGGGACAAGTTCTCCTTCAGAGATTTGCACGGCACTCTCACAGAGGAACAAGTCAAGAAAGAGGCATCTCGTTGTCTTGGTTGCGGTGCAAGCATCGTTGATGAAAACAAGTGCATCGGTTGCGGTATCTGCACCACCAAGTGCGAATTTGACGCAATCAAATTGCATAGGGAGCATCCCGAATGCTCCACGATGGTTCGCAGTGAGGACAAGTTCAAGGCAATAATTCCGTACGCAATCAAGCGTGGCGCGAGAATTGTGTTTGGCAAAAAGACTCCTCAAGAAAAGGCATCTCAAGCACAACATAAGGCATACAAAAAAGCAAAGAAAGCCGAAAAGAAAAACAAGTAAGAGGTTGACATGCACGAGTTAGGAGTTGTGTTTCACATCGCAGACACCGTCAGCAATATCGCAAAGCAAAACAACGCAAGCAAAATAGGCAAAGTTGTGTTGAGGGTTGGCGAGGTTTCCACCATCGTCAATGATCAGCTTGTGGATTGTTGGAATTGGAATGCCAACCGCACCGAGCTCCTCAAGGGGTGTGAACTTGAGGTTGAAACAATCGAGGCAGTCACATATTGCGAGGATTGCAAAAAGGAATATCCCACCGTCAAATTCGGCAAAATCTGCCCCTATTGCAAGAGCGAACACACCTATCTTGTGAGAGGCAACGAGGTGGAGATCAAAGAAATACTTGTTGACTAGCAAGCGTTTTGCAAATTAAACAAAATATCCGTAGCGGTTTGCTACGGATATTTTTTATAATGTTATAAAGAATGACATTGTTTGTTTGGGATTGTAACAGTTCGGTTATTATTTGAGAACATGATATATCAATTAATAATGTTAGCCGGCTTTAGATTTGAAGAAGAAGCCGGTGGGGCCTTATTTACTATATGAGTTTGATTTCAATACCAAGCACGCCGTATTTTTGTTGCTCTTTCATGGAGTAGTATTGATTCATGTCATCCGGCGATGCGGTGGCGATATCGTCCTCTGTATAACCGCATTTTAGAAGGGGTAGTGTACTATACAATTCTTCAAAGGATGAAAATTTGTGTATGGCAACAACACTGCAAAGAAGAGTTTGATTTTTATCCGCCGTGTTTGAAAATTCAATTTCATCGCCGACACAAATCGCCTTGCGTTTTTCATCGCAAAGTCGCAATTCAATGGTTTTAAGTCCGCTTTTTATATGCATAAACGGCTCGTTGTGCAATTTCATGTAATGTTTCATTTTGTTTCTCCTTTAACCTGTCATCCCTTCGGGATGATATCGCAAGCGATGATATTACTATGTGATGATATCCAACAAGTTGGATTGCAGATGATTGGATGTTGACAATCCCTCAGACACGGCATTGCCGTGCCAGCTCCCTTTACACAAAGGAGTCTTGAGCATGTCGGTTGGCGCTGTGATGTAGGCTATGCAAAATGTTATGATAGGATCGTTTTCAAGAAAACGCTCATAGTTGATTTTTGCTAGGCAAAAATCACTCCCACTCTATTGTTGCAGGGGGTTTGCCGGTTACGTCATAGCAGACTCGGCTTATGCCTTTGACTTCGTTTACAATGCGAGATGAGATTTTGCCAAGCACTTCATAGGGGATATGTGCAAATTCTGCCGTCATATAATCCGTCGTGTTCACCGCACGCAAGGCAACAACGTATCCGTAATTTCTGTGGTCACCGATAACGCCAACGGATTTTGTGTCTGTGAGCACGGTGAAGTATTGGTCTGCGGTGGTGCCGGCAAGGGACATTTCCTCATGCATAATCGCATCCGTGTTACGCAAAATGTCCAGTTTTTCTTTGGTAACTTCGCCTATTGTGCGAATGGCAAATCCGGTGCCGGGGAAGGAGCGTCTTTCCACAATGCAATCCGGCAAACCGAGCTCTCTGCCTATTTGGCGAACCTCGTCTTTGAACAGCCATCTCAACGGCTCTATCAAGCCCTCAAAGGGCAATTCTTTTGGAAGACCACCCACGTTGTGATGGCTCTTTATAACCGCAGAATTGCGAGAGCCGGATTCGATGACGTCGGGATAAATGGTGCCTTGTGCCAGGAATGCGTAATTGCTGGCGGAAGCGATTTCTGCAAAAACGTTGACGTATTCCTCTCCTATCAACATTCTTTTTTGTTCGGGATCGGTGATGCCTTTGAGCTTTGAGAGGAATCTGTCGCTCGCATCGACGATTTCAAGCTTCAATGGCAGTGTAGAAAAGGTTTCTTTTATATGTAGTGTTTCGTCTTTACGCATAAGACCTGTGTCAACGTACACGCAAAGGAGCTGATTTGGCACGGCTTTGCTTATGAGCCCTGCCACAACAGAGCTATCCACACCGCCTGAAAGAGCAAGCAATACCTTTTTGTCACCAACTTGTTTGCGGATGGCATCTATTTGGTTGTTTATATAATCGTCAAGACGATAATCCTGCTTTGCACCGCAAATATTAAGCACAAAGTTTTCAAGGATTTTTGCACCGTTTTGGGAACTTTCAACTTCGGGGTGGAATTGCACGCCGTATATCTGCTTTTGCTCGTTGGCAATGCCTGCACATGCACAACTGCTTGTCGTGGCAATGACACTAAATCCGTCCGGCACAACAGATACGTGATCGTTGTGGCTCATCAGCATAATTTCTTCTTTTGCCAAGTTTGCAAAAATAGGGCTGTTTGAGATATCCACTTTTGTTTTGCCAAACTCTCTCACGTTTCCGCCCACAACCTTGCCACCAAAATGATGGGAGATATATTGCATGCCATAACATATGCCCAAAATCGGTACACCGAGCGTGAATATTTCCGGAATGCAACAGGGAGAATTTGCGGTGTAAACACTGTGCGGTCCACCGGTGAAAATAATTCCGATAGGCGAAATTTGCTCAAGCCGTTCTTTTGTGATGTTGTATGATTCAACCACAGAGTATACTTGCATACGCCTAATCGAGCGAGCAATAAGCTCCGTGTATTGTCCTCCAAAATCTACAACAAGAATAGTTTGATTTTCCATAAAATTACCACCTATCAATTCAAAATCCACAACTATTATAACCGAAAACCCGCAATAAAGCAAAACAAATGTACAATATGCGAAATTTTACAAAAATAATTATTCCACACGTGCATTAAAGCCACATTAAAAACCACTCAACAGCGGAACGAGCAAGTTTACTTGCAAAAGAGGAGCGTGCAGACCACGAACCGCAAGGCGGTGAGCCTTTGAGCGCCGAACTTGATGAATCGTACGAGTGACTGTGCCGTCCATTGGCCACTGCCTGGCACACAAAGCGAAGTGGCATAATGAGAGGATTGTCCTTATCTATGTGAGTGCCGACTTCCCCTCTTGAGAACGCTGTTACTCCATGTAGGAAATTGACCTTTATTTGAGCAATAGGGGAAAGCCCGAAGGGAAGGGGTGATGTGTGTTTAGGGTATTAGAGGAGAAATTTGTACAAAGGAATATGTGTTTACACAAGGACACGAAAAGACATAAAAAAAGCACTCTTTGAGTGCTTTTGGTTGGG
>CAZXUW010000019.1:0-25634 GCA_964644355.1 uncultured Bacteroides sp. | reverse complement strand
ATTGTTTATAAAAAGAAACAAGCTAAAATAAAAGGAGCAATTATATTCAACAAAACAATCAGCAAATGAATTTTTCTTTTGTAAACAGTAGTTGGACTATAATAAGTGGAATTGAAGCCTCTATAAAGTCAAAAATAATGAAATTAGGCAAAAGGCTTGTGGATTGGGATATTAGTATCTACAGAGGGATATTAACAGGATACAACGAGGCTTTTATTGTTGATTCAAAAAAGAAAGAAGCCTTGATTAATGAAGATCCAAAATCTGCAGAGATTATTCGACCGATTTTAAGGGGCAGAGATATTAAAAAATACTCTTTTTCTTATGCGGATCTTTGGCTTACATTATACAAAAAAAGCAAATTTGACGGAGTGTAACATTTCAGAATAAACAATAGAGATTGGACATTTTTGCGTTGTTACTATTGCATTTGGCAGCGTTATATAATATAATTATTATAGATTTTTCCTAGAAGGTTAATGGTATGGAATTCAAGCAAATCGACCTTTATGAACATTTTGGCATAGCACGCCCAAGTGGGGCTTTAGGGTATCTAAACTGTTATATTCACGACCAAGCAAAAGAGTTTTGCACAGGCAGAAAACGTCCTGCAATAGTGGTTGCTCCGGGCGGAGGTTATGCATGCATATCCTCAAGAGAAGGCGAGCCTATTGCACTCTATTTTCTAAATAAAGGATTCAATGCATTTGTACTTAAATACTCTGTTGCGCCTATAAAATATCCTACTCAACTGATAGAAGGCGCGATGGCAATTGCATATATAAGGAGCAATGCAACCGACCTACACGTTGATTCAGATCACGTGGGTATGCTTGGATTCTCCGCCGGCGGACATCTCACCGCAATGCTTGCAACAATGTATGATTCTCCCATAATAAATAATTCCCTTGGCAAAAATGCATCGTTTACGCGTCCGAATGCAGTTATTTTAAGTTATCCGGTTGTGTCATCAGAAAATACCGCCGTACACATGGGCAGTTTTAACAATCTAGTTGGCGATGATCAACAGTTGCGAGAGTATTTGTCGATTGAAAAAAGAGTTGATAAAAATTCTGTTCCTGCATTTATTTGGTGCACGGAAGACGACGATATTGTCCCCTCCTCAAACAGCATGCTCTTGGCATCGGCATATCACAAAGCAGGTGTTCCGTTTGAGTTTCACATGTTTGAAACAGGTGTACACGGACTTGCACTTGCCAACAGAGAAACAACTATCGTAGGCTCCGAATGGCTTGGGATGCACAGAATTGACAAGCGAGTAGCCGGTTGGATAGATTTGGCTCATTCGTGGCTTGAAAAAAGAGGCTTTGAAATAATAAACTAATATTTCACATTTCCATATTGCTCACAAATATTAAAGCGCTAAGACACAATGTCTCAGCGCTTTTCTATTATTTAGTAAGCAATTTAACCGTAATATCAAGAATAAAACTACACTTTGTCCAGTTATTGCTTGTTTTTACAACAATCTCTTAATCATAAATTTTACATTAAAAATAATCCTCTCAAAACCGTCGTTATTTTCAAAAATATCTTGATACTGGTTTATCTAAAATATATAATATTATAAGATATATCTAATATAAGCGTACACGCGCGCGGAGATACATAAATGAAAGCGACAATATGGAAATCCAATCTCAATATCCGCCTACAGAATATCGGAGAGTTAAAATTTCAATACAAAAATACAGATACCCCCGAAGGTCAAAAACACATCGGCGACGTTGAATCTAGTTTGATAAATCTACATCCATGCGTGGAGTATCAAACGATAGGTGGTATGGGCGGTGCTTTTAGCGAATCCTCCGCTTCACTTTGGGCGCAATCCTCCCCCGCCACTCAAAACGAAGTTATAAAGGCATATTTTGATAGAGAAAACGGCATCGGATACAACTTTGGCAGGCTTTCAATCGGCAGTTGCGACTTCTCTATCGGTGATTACAGTTACGTACAAGAAAACGATTATACGCTTGAAACTTTTGACGTTTCTCATGACAAGGAATGTATTTTCCCGATGGTAAAAGAGGCGATGAAATATTCGCAAATAAAACTAATGGCATCCCCTTGGTCTCCGCCAAAATACATGAAAGACAACGCATCATTGATTGGCGGAAAACTCAAAAAGGATTGCTATTCTCTTTGGGCAAAGTACGTAAAAAAATACATTGAAGCTTGCAGAGCCGAAGGCTTAAATCTTTGGGGACTTACCCTACAAAACGAACCGCGCCACCATCAAATGTGGGAGTCTTGCCAATACACACCTGCCGAAGAGGCGGAATATCTCGGCGTTCTCGGCAAGGAACTCGAAGGCGAAAATGTAAAACTGTTTTGCTATGACCATTGCCGAGAAAGAGTGTTTGAAAGAGCCGAATACGTGTTCAACCACCCCAATGCAAACTATTGCGACGGCATTGCTCATCACTGGTATTCGGGAACACATTTTGGAGAATTGAAATCACTTTACAAAGCATATCCAAACAAACTGTCCATTGCAAGCGAAGGCTGTTGTGCCGTAGGAAATGGTCAAAACTACAAGGATCTTGAACTTGGTTTTGCAGAAAGATATGCCGAAGATATTTGTGGTTGTTTTGCAAACGGCGTCAACTATTATTGCGATTGGAATCTTGTGCTTGATGAAAATAATGGTCCCAGCCACAACCGTGAAGGTAGAGATTGCACGGCGGATTCACCTATGCATATTGTCAATGATAAGGTCGAATACAAACTATCTTACTATTATATCGGTCATTTCAGCAAGTTTATTATGCCTGGAGCGAAAGTAATTGGATCAAGCTCTTACGATTCAAACATTGATATGATTGCTTGCAAAAATCCTGACGGCAAAATGGTGGCAGTGCTTCTCAACCGCACCGATGATGACAAAACGTGCATATTGAGGATCGGAGATAACATAGCGGATGTTGACCTTGGCGCGCACTCGATTATCACCGCAGTCATTGAAAAATAAGGATTAACAAAAAGCGGTACGATTATATATCATACCGCTTTTCTTATTCTCCGAAAATCCTAAATATCTTGATGTTGTCCCGAATCTTGTTGCGGGTTGGAATCGTTGCATTGATTGCGTTCCAAAACATACTCGGGTTCTAAAAGTCTAGCCTTTTTTGCTCTGAAATAATCACCGAATAGCCCGATAATTATTGAAATAATTGAAATAACGTTGCTCACGACTTGAATCCAATTTTCCATAATTATGACGTATACAAGCCAAAAGCAAATGCCCACCAAAGACAAAAGCCTCGTCAATGACGCTTTTTTGCTATACAACCCAACCACCGCTATACTGCTACCGATTGCAGGGAGTGTGCTTGCCCACCATATTGGAGAAAATGGCTCTTGCCCATTGGTAACAAAAGTCATAATAAAAATGAACAGGACAAAGATAACAACCCAGCCTTTGAAGTTTGCCCACTTGTGCTTTTCTCTATTTAAAAACACAATTTCTCTAAGGCACATAACAGAGTTGACGCCAGCCCCTGAATACGCACCGCATAAAACGTATTGGACAATGCTCAAAGCATCACCAATAAGTTTAAAAACAAGTATTCTATTGCGGTTTTTTTGCACGTAAATCAAAAAGGCCCAAGCAATAAGGAAGAACCCCAAGATTTGCCCTGCTAAATATAAAGGGCCTTTTGCAATAAGCCCATCGAAAAATTCTTTCATAAATTCTTGCTTTACCCCAACGTTGCCATATCGACAAACTCTATTGTCGGAGTGGATTTTCCAAGCCCCGAATCAAACACTATGAGCATATTGCTCCCTTTTTTGAGCAAAGATGCAGGCACAAACAGCGTCTTTTGCGGGCCGATTTCCCAATATCTGCCCAAGTTGAAGCCATTGATTGTAACAAAGCCTTTCTCAAAACCATCGGTTTTCAAAAACGTGTCCTGCGGCTCGGATATATCAAAGTCAAATTTATAAAACGAACACGTTTTTCCATCCGTCACATTATCAAAATCAAGGCTATCGAGATTTGACATAGGCAAAGTGTACGCATCCCATCCAAAATGAATTTTTCCATCCAAAAGCACACGCCCGACAAGTCCCTTTTTGCGCATCATTTTAGGTCCAAAATTGGTTCTTCCCATATTTTCAACGAGCACCAACAATACGTCGCCCGCTTTTGCGCTAATCACACACTTATACTCGTCATCGTTGACGTACAAGGTGGATACCAACTCGCGGTTGACAAAAACTTGAGCTCTGTCTCCAATTTCTTGAAAAGACAAAACTGCATTGTCATAATCGCGATTGAGAGTGGTTTCATACAAGATGTATCCGTAGCCTTCTCCATAATACTCCATAGGCATCGGAACGTCGGTATGCACAGGTTTTGAAAGCGTATGTAGTTTGTCAAAAAGGCTCGCCGTTGCACTGCAAGAAAAACCACCGAAAGCGTGTTTCTTCCTGTCTTGTGGGATTGGCGGAAGCTCTTTTTGAGAGTGTTTCTTTATAACTTCTCTCACTGCCAAATATTTTGGAGTAACATCACCAGACTCTGTTAATAACGCATCATAATCATAGCTTGTGACGTCAGGTGCAAATTTTTCATAATGATTTGCACCGCTTGTAAAGCCAAAGTTGGTTCCGCCTATAAACATGTACATGTTTAGACTTCCCCTTGCAAGCATATCGTCCACAGTTTTGGCATAATCTTCTGCAGATGTAACATGATGATGCTCGTCTCCCCAAGCATCAAACCAACCGTCCCACATCTCCATGCACATTTTGGGAGAATTTGGGAAAAGTTCATCATGCGCGCGGAAGTTCTCCTCCACTTTACTTCCAAAATTCAATGTTGACAAGCACCCGTCCACGCATCCGTCCAAAATCTCGGTGCGTTTTGTGCCGTCAGACGTAAACAAGGGCACGTCAATGCCGTTTTCTCTATAAATACCTACAAGTTTTTGCAAATACTCTTTGTCGTCACCGTAGTAGCCGTACTCGTTTTCTATTTGCATCATAATGACGTTTCCGCCATTTGTGAAAAGCATCGGTCTGATTTCATCAAACAGACGAGAAAGATAGGAAGAAAACCTATCCATATACGCCTTATTGCAACACCTAATCTCCATATCGGAAATATTCTGCAACCACCAAGGAAGTCCGCCAAACTCCCACTCCGCACAAATATACGGACCGGGGCGCACAATTGCAAGAAGCCCATGCTCTTTTGCTTTTTGCAAGAAACGTTTCACGTCCAATATGCCCGAAAAATCATACTCATCGGGGTGCTTTTCATGCATATTCCACACACAATACGTTTCAACGCAATTACAACCAAGTGCGACGAGTTTTTCAAAAATATCGTCCCACGTGTCGGGAAGATTGCGGAAATAGTGCACTGCACCCGATATTATCTTGAGTGGCTTTCCGTCCAACCAAAAATTATTTTCTTTAATTTCAAATTCCATTTACAATCAGTCCATCAAAAGTTTTATGAACAAACCGCCTTGCACGGAGCGATTTTGAAAACCTCTTTGTTGCGCAATATCGGCAAAATACCAATCCGTCATCGGCACTCTTGAATGCATAACGTCATATGCGCTCCACAATTTATCGATCATAAATTCGAAGCCCTTGCGATCAGCCATACAAGCAGACCAAACAAGCCAATCGGATTTTGTATACTTTGCCCTGCTGTCAAGCGGTACTCCGTATGGCAAGCACTCTTTTTGATACCTCTTTACTTCGCCTTCATAAAACTCTTTCGGGAATATATTTGTCTTCCAAATCTTATCCCAAATACAGTTGTATTTCAGGCTAAACGTTCCCTCTTTATCGTAAGCAAGCCTATAACTGCCGTCGTCGTTCTTGGCTCGAGAAAGGAAAGAATTTGCGTATTTTTGCGCAATTTCAAGGGCATTATCCGCCCCCTCCTTGTCGCCTAGTGCACAAAGGATATCAGAAAAACCGACTATACCCATAATTGCTTTGATTGACAAATTGCAATTGTGGCTCATATGACCTGCAAAATCGTCCGTGCACAGTTGCTCGCCGGGGTCCTCACCGTATTTGACAAGATAGTCATACCATTTTGAAAGCAAATCAAAGTGCTCTTTTGCAAAAGAATAATCTTTATCTCGCCTACATATCGCATCAACGACGATTATCACGTTACCGCACTCTTCCACAGGCATTTGTCCACTCAACTCATTGTTGAGATAAACTTGTCCGTTAAGAAGTGGATATTGCCCTACGTCGTGCGGTGCAAAATCAAACTTCCATTCGTCTGATGTTGCATATTTGAAAATCGGGCGCAACATGCCTTTGAGCAGTTCTGTGTTATAATACAGATACATTGGTGCAGACGGATAAGTAAGATCCACAGTCCCTCCGCAACCGTTGGAAAAGCACTCCTTTGATATATACAAGTTGTTGCCGTCCTCGTCAACCACAAGTTTGTGCGCACCCATAACTTGTCTATACACAAGCGAAAGAATTTCAGCATATTTTTCTCCGCCCTTCTTTTTTGCGTCCGCATATAACCTGCTCGAGAACTCGTTACATCTCTCTACAACTGCATCATACGCGTTTAGCGCGACTTTGATTGAATCCTCAATACTTTTGTCAACCGTCTTGTAATATGCCCTCAAGGGGGTTTTGAAGTACTCTATGCTATAAACGTCGTCATAGGCAAAGGCATAGCACGCACCACCTTGCAAAGAAGTTGTTGCATACACGCAAAATTTGCCGTCAACAACTTCATTGCCAACGTTTGCCTCGCCCTTGACGCAAAGATAGAAATATCCCCAGTCTATTCTGACGTTGTCACCGCTTCTCCAAAGCACGTCTTGCTTTCCGTTGCCCATGCGAATTGCACAAACACCGGCTATATCGACTTTTTCCGAAAGCGCACGGCTTTCGCCTGCTTTATTGAGGCAAAGTTCCTCGCTTACAGACACTTTGACTTTAACGTCATGCTCTTTTCCATCCAAACTTTCATATGACAATTTTAGGTATGAAACAGGACGAGAGGATAAATATAAATCTGTTGCAATGAGCGGGGACGTAAATTTTGCAGTGAGTGATATTTTGTCGTTTTCAAGCACAAAAGTGGTGCTAAGAGCATCCACTTCCACTGATTTTTGCTCCAAATACGGCATATCCGCCTTGCCCCAAAAGCAGTATTGCTCTCCGTCAATTATCACGGTGCCCAAAATAGTATTTGGAGAATTTGTCCAATGTTCGGAAACTTCCTTGCACAGTCCATCCTTGCACCACACCGAAAAATAAGGATCCATAACTATCAATGGGATCATCGGCATTCGCATCTTCATTGCATCACTCCTTTTGCGCAATCACACATTTTTGCTAAAATTTCTTTCAATTTATTTTGAGAGATCCGATTTTTTTAAGTGCAAAAATGCCTCGCACTCACACTGAACACGTGTCTCGGATCCACCTGTTGTTTTCGATATTAATGTTTTTATGACAGAAATCATTTCCTTAAAATCGCTATGGACCGAAGTTATATCAACAAGTCCGCATATCTTTTCAGCCAATCCGTCCACTCCAACGATGTTTAGGAAATTTTCGTCAAAAGATGCACCTAGCGCCTCTTTTGACCATTCCACAACTCTATAAGCTACCTCGTCGTTATAGCAAAAGATTCCAACTCCCGATTTTTTACACTCTTTAACTATTTGATTCATTTTTTCAAAAGTTAGCCACTTTACCAACCCATCGGGTGAAATCGCTTGCCACTCGCTTTCAAGAATCGAAAATCGCTTGTTTTCGCTTTTACTATCAGTTTTTGAAACAAAAACCACGTCTTTTGCGCCATGCTCTTTGAGATAATTTGCGCCCAAAGATACTTGTTGCTTATGGTTTGGAAAAACAGAGGAACAATATGGATGCCCGATGTCAAATCCAACCGCACACACCCCAATATTGTTAAGCTGACAAAACTCTATGGCTTTGTCACTTATTTGCACAAGAGTGATGATAAAAGACACTCTTTGCGAAATACATTGTTTGATGGTTTCCTCGTCTACGCCGTGCTTATCTATGGGGAGCACCATATAGTCATAGTTGGTGTCTCGCGAATTTTCAATAAAAGACTGCACAAACGACATATAATACAAATTGTCAAACGATTCAACGATGATGGCAATAAGATATTTTTCCATATCGTTCAAAAGACGAGAAAGCGAGTTTTGTATATAGCCCATTTCAATGGCTTTTTGTCTCACTCTCTTTTTTGTATTCTCACTGATGTCACTACAGTCTCTAAGTGCCCTGGATACGGTGTTTACCGATATATTCAACTCCAAGGCAATTTCTTTTAGAACAGAGGATTTTTTCATAAACGTCCTATTTGAGCACGGCGGAAAAACCGCCGTGCTCAATCAATGCTTTTAGATGCGTCCAAACGTTACGTTGGATATTGTGCAGTTTACGCTTTGCGTGCCAAAGAGTACCCAGTTGTATCCGCCGAAGTTGGAGTTTGTCACTTCAATCTCCGTGCTTTCAATCTTCAACGAGTTGTCATTCTTTGCAGTCACACTAATCTTGTATACGTCAGTCGTAGCATCCTTCACGGTACGCTCAATGCGCACGATTAGTCCACCTTCTCTTGCTGCTTGCCAAGACGCGTTGTCGGCAAGCGAGCTGTTGCCGCCGTACGCAGTTGTGTTGCAAGACCAGCCACCGTTTGCACCGTCACCGTTTGTACCGCTACCTTTGTCAAACGTGAGTCTTTGAAGTTTGTTTGAGGATTGGCTGTCCAGCTTCATGCAGAAGTTTGCTTCATGCAAATAATAGTCGTTCGTTTCAGTCTTTGTGTTTATCCAGTTGTAGAACAAACCATATCCGTTGGGAGCATTTGCCCAATCAATATCTGTTATCTCGTATTGATAGAAATAGTCGCCTGCAAGGAACACTCTGTCTGTAACCCCCGTGACGTATCTACGGTCATTTATGCCGCCGCTTGGCACGGTGTAAGTGCTGTCATACGCATAGGTAAATCCACTATCGGTGAACGTTGCATCGGTATGCGTGCCGTTGTTCTTGTTCCAGTTGGGAGTGTTTGCATAGTTGAAACTACTGCCTGTTGTGAGTGCGGTAAGTTTTGCACTGACTTTGGTTTCTGTTTCAATGACTGTTATATCACTGAGGTTTGCATTGTAGAAGGTTGTGCCGTTATTTGTGAAGTAGAGTTTCGGAGCGGTGTCTATGTCCGAAATGTCATCTTCAACAAGATAAGTTGCAATACGTACACCATTGATAAACATATAGACATAATCATCTGCTCTAAGGGTTGCAATAGTCATACCGTTTGTACCAAAGTTTGCACCGGTAAGTCCACTCTTTGAGGCCCCCTCATAATAGGATGCATTCTCATCATGTGATTTGACAGTGGTGCCGATTACGCTTCCGAATGCGTGCAAGTAGTTCTCGCTTGCCGAATAAGAAACTGCATCAAAGAAATATTTTGTACCATCTGCAGACATATGTGCAATGCCAACGAAACCCGGGGTTGTCGTTTCTGCAAGTTTTACTTCGATATAGTAATATTTGCTTTCGGTAAGATTCTTAAATGCATAGAATTGATCTCCACCATCGCTGATAGAAAATGCTGTGTTTGCAGGGATTTCAATGTTCTTTTCGATATCGCTCGGTTGAGCATTGGTGTTGAAAAGCGCATTTGCAAACGTCACCGTATAACGCTTGTTACCGACAGCATCTTTTGTTGCGGGATTGATTGTGCAGACACTTTTTACATTCTCGGAGAAAGAGTTTTCACAATCGCAAAGACCTGTTGCCGTGCAAGTTGCATAATCAGAAGACCATACATAAGAATACTTAAAGTCGCAAACGTGTGCACTTGACGGGATTGTTATGGTCTTTGTTTGAGTTTCATAACCTTCTTCGGTGAACGTTGCCACAAATTTACCTTCACCTTCTTTGCTTGCGCCCGGTTGCTCTATAACAGAGAAAATACCTGTTGCGCTTGCCGTCTCGGTGTGGTTACAGCCCGAGCAAACGCGAGTTGCGTTGCAAGTGACCGTTGCTGTGTTATATTCGGGATTTTCAGGATTCCACGTGTAGGTATAATCGTAGTCGTGGTTGCCTGTTGCAGGAATAACTTTGTCAATGTACAAATGCTCGAAACCTTCATCCGTGCAGTAATGACGGCTGACGCCTGTCGTACCGCAAGTTGCCTGTGTGATGACTGTGCCTTCATCTGCATAGTTGTGAAGTCTGCCGTACGTCACGTTGGAAACGGTGCAGTTGAGATTTTGCATACCAAAGAGTATCCAATCGTATCCACCGTAAATGCTTTGCTTATTCTCTGCACTTACCACGATGTTGTTGCTCACAAGTGTGAGGGACGGATTTGCTTTGCTTGTGACACTCATTCTGTACGTGGTGCTCACGCCGGGAGTGGAAGCAATGCGCTCGATGCGTATGATAAGGCCTGCTTCATAGTATGAAGTGTTCTTCCATGCAGTGTTGGAGTAATCTGAGAAGCCACCGCCTGCGGTACCGCCAACCCAGCCGCCTACACCGTCACCGTTTGCACCACTGCCTTCGTTGAACGTGATTCTCTTCATTCCGTCAGTGTTTGCTTGGAAGCAAAGCATTGCCTCGTGATTGTGATATCCGCCTATCGTATCAAAGGAGTTGATCCAGTTGTAGAACAAGTTTGTGGAAACAGTCGTAATGTTGGTCACTTCATATTGATAATAGTAGTTGCCCGAGAAGAACACTCTGTCCGTAACGCCATTGAGGTATCTGCGGTCAGACGTGCCACCGCTCGGCACGGTGTAAGTGCTGTCATACGTATAGGTAAATCCACTATTGGTGAACGTTGCATCGGTATGCGTGCCGTTGTTCTTGTTCCAGTTGGGAGTGTTTGCATAGTTGAAACTACTGCCCGCGGTGAGAGTTCCGAGTTTGGTTTCCACGTCAGATTTGCCGGAAATAACCACTATATCGGACACATTGCCGTCATAATAACTGCCATTGTCGTTGAAATAAAGTGCAGGCACACTGTTTGCAAGGGCAAATGCATCGTTGACAAGATAAGTTGCAATGCGCTTGCCATTGATAAAGGTGTGGATATACTCATTGTCTCTGAGAGTTGCGATTGTCATACCGTTTGTGCCGAAATCTGCACCGGTCAAACCGCTCTTTGTCACGCCCTCATAGTAGGATGCTGGCTCGGAATATACCTTGCCACTGCCACTTACGATATCCGCAAACGAGTGCGTGTAGTTTTCTGTTGCAGAATAGGAAACTGCATCATAGAAATAGTTGTTTTCGTTAACACTGTGAATCAAGCCAACCCAACCCATGCTCTTAGGTGCGCTGAGTTTTGCTTCGATATAATAATATTTGCTTGCGTTAAGGTCTGCAAAGGTGTACACCTGACGACCTGCCGCAGTGATTGCAAATGCCGTGTTTGCAGGAATTTCACACTTGTGATTTTGGCGCACGGAGTTGGTGTCATTGACGTTGAAATCCGCTTTTTCAAACGTTGCAGTGTAAATTGCACTACCCGCAACCGTACTTCTTGCAGGAGAAATGATGCTCACAAGCACACCGCTAACAGTCTCTTCCTCGTGTCCGTTGCAAGGTTCACAATCTCTTTCTGCCGTGCATTTTGTACCTGCCCAAGAATATGTGTATACCCAAGTGTGCACGTGCTCGTCTTGCGGAATCACAATTGTTTTTGTTTGTTGCTCAAAATAAGCATTTTCAAACGTTGCGGTATAAAGACCTGCACCGTCAACGTCGGACGGAGTGGTCGTAACTTTGTAAGAGGCAGAAACCGTCTCTGTGTCGTGAGTGTGACATACAGAGCACTCACGATATGCCGTGCATTCTGCTATACCGTTTGACGTAGGAGCGGTAGGATTCCACGTGTAAGTGTAATCATAGTTGTGATTGCCTGTTGCGGGGATAGAACCCTCGATATAAAGATGCTCATATCCCTCATCTGTGCAATAGTAACGGATAACGCCGTCTTCACCGCAAGTTGCGTGTGTTACGATAGTGCCTTCCGTCGCATAATTATGGATTTTGCCAAAACTGACGTTGGAAACCGTGCAGTTGACAAATTGAGTGCCGAACAAAACCCAATCGTATCCGCCATAGAGTGCCTCTTTGTCCTCGGCATCCACAACGATTTCGGTTGATGCCAACACCAATTCGGGATTGCTTTTTGCACTAACGCTCATCTTGTAAGTTGCGCTTTCGCCAATAGAGTAATCAATACGCTCAATGCGCACTACAAGACCTTGCTTGTATGCGGCTTGCCAGTCAGAATCAGATTTGAGAGAATCGGATCCACCAAACGCCGTTCCGCCAGTCCAACCGCCGACGCCGTCACCGTTTGTACCGTTGCCACCATCAAAGTGAACCTTTTCAAGCCCGCTGTTTTCCTTTATGCAAAGCATTGCTTCGTGCTTGTAATAGATACCGTTGCGTTGAGCGGAGTTAATCCAGTTGTAGAACAAGCCGTAATTGTCTGCGCCTTGAACCCCGGTAATGGGACCGGAAATCTCGTATTCGTAATAATAGTTACCGGAAAGGAACACTCTGTCCGTGACACCGGTCATAAATCTAAGGTCGTGAGTGTATCCCTCTTCATTTTTGGGATAATCAGAAAGATCCAATTCTTCGTCATACTGGTATGTGAAAGAATTACCGTCAAACGTTGCGCCTGTGTGGAATCCTTCGTTCTTGTTCCAGTTTTGAGAGTTGGAATAAATAAAGCTGTCGCTATCCTCAAGAAGTGCGTTGAGTTTGCTCTCGGTTGCATCCTTGCCAACAACAACATCTATATCCGAAAGAGAACCGGAATAGAAGGTGGAATTGTTGTCAAAATACAAGCCGATAACCGTGTTTGAAACAGCGATTTCATCTTCAACAAGGTAAGTCGCAACACGCTTGCCGTTTATAAAAAGATAGATGAGTTCGTCATTGCGGATAGACGTGATGGTCATACCCGTGGTTGCAAAATTTGCACCTGTCAAACCACTCTTTGATGCGCCCTCGAAACTATCCGCCACTTCGGTGTTGTTAAACAAGTTTTCACCGTCGATGACAGAGCCGAATTCGTGCTCATAATTTCTGCCCGCCTTGTATGAAACGGCATCGTAAAAATACGTTCCGTCCGTTGAGAACGTCGCATCTGCGCTGTGCACAAATCCAACCCAACCGCTTTGAGTTGAGCCCTCAATGGTCATTTCGGCATAGTAATTCTTGCCCGCAGACTTGTTGAAGAAATAAGTGTTAAGTCCGGATTTGCCATACTTGAGAGCAGATCCCGCCGGGATAACGACAGGTTGATTGCCAAGATTGTAGTTGGCATTAAACTCAGATTTTTTAAACTTTACGGTGTAATATCCGCTACCTGCTTGGTCTTTCGTTGCGGGCATTTCAACCGTAAGCGTGCCATCAACAACTTCCGTTTCTTTCCTGTCGGTGCCTTCTATAACTCTTGTTGCCGTGCACTTTCCGTCAGCCCATGAATATGAATAAGTCCATTCTCCCTGGACATCATTCCCCGGACCTTCGGACGGAACCTTTTTGTGATTGCAGGCAACCATCAGTGTTGCACACAACACCAATACCAAAACGAAAGCTAGTATTGCAAACATCTTTTTCGTTTTCATTGTTGGTCTCCTCTTTGTTTTATTTCTATAAATCGTGGCGTTACGCCATTCTTCCGCCTGTTATCGGATCAAACAACATTATCGACTCTGCATTGAAAGTCATAACAAATTTGTCTCCAGATTTTATCTTTTTCCCTGTCGGGAAATGTGCCACAACTTCGTGTCCTGCAAAATCGGTGTGTACGTAGTATTCCGCACCAAGCAATTCGCATACACTGGCTGTGACGACAACTTCGTTTTCAGCCGGTGTTTCCCCCTCGGCATATAAGCGAAGATTTATTTTTTCAGGTCTTATGCACGCAATCAAATCATGCTCGTGCTCCATCGCAATCTTGACTTGCTCAAGCTTTTTAGCGCAAACTGCCTTCTCTTCCTCGTATGGGACAACCTCTTCTTTCTTTTTAAAGAGATTTTTGATTGTTGCAAAAAGACTTGTTTTAGTCTCTTCTCTCTTCTTTGCGCTCATTGACAATGCGGATTGGATTTTCAATATATTCTCATCCGCTTCCTTGTCAAAGTTGTCAAGCATTGCACTCAAACGCGAGGACAAATCTGCATAAAACTCATTGTGTCTCTCTTTTGTGCCCTGTGGCATCGTTATGCTCATACCGTTGCCAACTTCAAGCGTATCCGTGCCGTTGTAGTGGACAAAAAGCGTGTTTATCGCAGGAGAGCCGATAAATTTTGCCACAAACAAGTTGGCAGGATTGTCATATATCTCCTCGGGTGTGCCTATTTGTTGCACAAAGCCCCTTGACATAACGACGATACGGCTTGCCATAGTCATTGCTTCAGCTTGATCGTGCGTAACGTATATTGTGGTTGCGCCTATGCGATTGTGAATTTTGACAATTTCACTTCTCATAGTTAGACGCAATTTTGCATCCAGGTTAGAAAGCGGTTCATCCATCAAGAAAAGCGGAACGTTTTTGACAATCGCTCTTCCAAGTGCAACTCTTTGCATTTGTCCACCCGAAAGTTCTCTTGGAAACTTGTCCAAAAATGCATTTAGATCAAGGATTGACGACGTCTCATAAACCTTTTTCTTGATTTCAAACGGAGTCATGTTGCGTTGTTCAACAACAACGTTGCCATCACTGTCGAGCACTTCGTATTGTTTGTTGACAGAGCGATGATTGTCGCTCAATTCCTTTCTTTGCGCTTGAATAATCTCATCGCAACTGTTGTTGACAAATGACGAGACTTCACCGCCTTGCCTTGTGCACTCTTTCATGAGTTTCACCAACAACCTTGCGGTATACTCATCCACGTCCAATTTGAACGCAATGTATTCCCATGCGGAGATTTTTTTATCTTTGTTTGCAAGCGCTTCATCGTATACTTGCTGCAAGAAATCACCGCCCTTGCTTTCAACAAGTCCTTTTAGCATACTAGCTGACAACATCGAAGTGTCCACAACGTTGAATGGAAACTTGTTCATTGCAAGAGGAAATGCAATGTTGTCATACACCGTCATTTGCGGATAAAGTGCATAGCTTTGAAACACAATTGCAATCTTTCTATCCTTGCTGGGTTTGTAGTTTAAAAGTTCTCCGTTGGCAATAATCTCACCTGCCGTCACGTCTTCAAGCCCTGCAATCATCCTAAGCGTTGTTGACTTGCCGCAACCCGACGGACCGACTATTACGATAAACTCGTTTCTCTCTATGTCGAGATTGAAGTTATATACGGCTTGCTCTCCGTTGGGATACACCTTTTGCAAGTTGTTTATAGCAAGAAAAATGTCTTTTTCATTGGCTGTATTTTCCATTGTCTTCTCCTATCCTTTGATTCCGGTAGAGGCAACGCCTTCTATCATTTTGTTTTGAGTAAATATGAATACTATGAGTATCGGTATTATTGCAAAAACGCCCGCCGCCATTGCTTGTACAGTGGCGTTTTCTGCATTGTCAACCGTTGTGTTGGCAATCAATCCCACCGTGACGGTGTACCAATATTGGCTGTCACCGCTGAGACCGTTCATCAACATTTGAGGCCACATAAGATTGTTCCAACTTGACGTAAAGGTAAACAATATGATGAGCATAATTGTGGACTTTGCAAGCGGAAGAATAATCTTAAAGAAGATTTTTCCGTCGCTGACACCATCACACCTTGCACTCTCGATAATATCCTTTGGTATCGACTTCAAAAAGTTACGCATAAGCAACAAATTGAATATACCTGTTATCGCTGGCACTATCATCCAAAAATACAAATACGCATAGTCAAAGCCCGTGCCGGTTGACGGAATTGAATTTTTGATTTGGCTATACATTGTATAGAGTGATGCCGTTCCTATAATGCCGGGAACAGCCATCCAGTACGTAAGGAAGTTCTGCAAGAAATTTCTTCCCTTAAACTTGACGAAAACAAGTGCGTATGCTGTCATAAGATCAACAATCAAAGTCAAAACAACTGTTGCCAACGTCGACCAAAGGGAGTTGAGTATCCAAAACGGCATCTTGTCCACTTTTCCGTCTCTTACAAAAAGCTGCTCAAAGTTTTTAAGCGTCCAATGTTCTGCACTGGAGGGAAAAAGAGCACCGGGATTTTCAGTGAAATCCGCACCCGTTCTAAACGCGTTGCCAAACATATACAGCAGTGGCAAAAGCCATATTACGCAAACTATTGCCAAAACGATAAATGCCACCGTCTTTTCTTTAAGTTTAGTCCTTTCGGATTTTGTCAAATTTTTCATAATCAATCCTCCAGAGCGATGGTAGAAACGGCTTCCTCTTTGACACCTCGTATCTCTGCAAATCTCTTACATTCAACACTGTAACGAGTCACCTTTCTTCTGTCTGCCATCAGTCTCTTTTCAAGAGAACTGATGATAATCGTGATAAGTCCAAATATAACTGCAGATGCACACACATAGCCCGTTATCTTCGGCGTGTTGAGCCATTTGTAGATAAACATCATAGGCGAAACAACAGAATTTTGGTTTTCAATGCCTGCGTGCAATACTGATGGTTGTCCATAAAGCGCAAGATAGCCGATAAGCGTATTGAACAAGCAAATATTGATTGACGGCTTTACACTTGGCAAAACAACTGTCGTTATCTTTCTCCACAAACCGCCGCCGTCCATTTCACAAGCTTCTAGCAGTGGCTTGGGGACGTCTCGCAATGCTCCTGAAAAAATGACGAAGTTAGTGCCCGTTTGCCACCAAATTGACACTATAAACATCACAACCCACCTGAGCAAGTCGCCTGCAAAAGGAGTGCCGTTGAGCCATTTTACGCAACCATCCGTCCCGATTGCGCCGATTTTTATGAGTATTGCGTTGATAAGTCCATACTCGTCACCGGCGAATATACGCACAAAAATCGTGCCTATGACCGTTATGGATATGACGCTTGGCAAATATATTATTGCTCTTATCACCTTGTACCCCGGGGGATTGAGATTGATAAGATATGCCAAGGCGAACGGTATGATAATAAGAGCCGGGACCGTCACTATCAAAAATAGCAACATAGTGCCAAACGACGTCCAATACTCAAGCGAAATTACATTGCTAAAATCAAATAAATTGATGTAGTTTTTTAGTCCTACAAACCCGTTGTCCGAAGTGTTGGACGGATTGTATTGCATAAACGACATCGACACGCCCATAACAAACGGAACTATCGTAAACAGTATGAATATAAGGAGATAGGGGCTTATCAAAGCAAGCCCCTTTATATATTGCCTACGAGTTTGTTTTTGTTTCTCTTTGCGAGGATCAAACATAGCGATTTCCCAATCTTACAATACTTGCAATGCCGAAATGGTGTCGTTTACGGCTTTAGCACTTCTAGAAATATACGTTGCGTCTTTTGAGGAATCATCTCTAAGAAGTATGAACAAGTTGGAGAGTTCCCCGAAAATTTGATCATAATAAACCGTATTACCTGCGCAAGAGACGTGGTTGATGTCGGGATAGAACTTGGACGTAAAGTTTGAAATAAACGCATCGTTCTTGTATTCATCGCTTGCACCAATCGTCTTGGATGCCGTCACGTGACCTGCTTTTGCCCAAGTAATTGCAGTATTTACGTTATTTGTAAACCATTTTGCAAATTCAACAATTGCGGCTTTCTTCTCTATTGCTTTTACACTCTTGCTCATGGCAAAGAAGTGCGAATCACCAAATATAGTGTCTGCCGTGTCAGAATTTGCATCGAGAGCAAACCAATTGCTGATTGAAGTTGCACCGATATAGTTTTGCATAGCCTCATCAACGCTAATGCCTTTCTTGGTAGCAAAAGAATTTATTACATTGTTGACAAGCCACGGCTCGTATGCAAAGAACACTGCCTCGCCGTTGACAAATTGGTTGGTTGCCTTTGTCTTGCCGTCAGAAAGGCTTGCGCCTGCATTTTTGAAATCACGGATAGACGTGATTGCGTTTTGGAATGCCGTTGAATTGTTGCCGTCGCCCCAAGAAACGCTTGCACCACTCTCGTCATACAAGGATGCACCGTTTTGCAAAAGTGCGGTGGGCCAAATATACTCTGCAAAGAAGTTGGTTTCAGTTTCTTCTGCTGCCGCCCACACCAACGGCTTTTTGCCCGAAGATGCAAGAGTGTCGCAAAGCGCAACTGCCTCTGCGTGATTTGTAGGGAGAGCATTGTCGCCAAGAAGTTCCTTGTTGTACAAAACAATCATACTTTGCGCATCCACCGGGATACCGAAAGTGTAACCCTCATATCCGAGATTGGCGTATTTTGCAAGATCATCTGCATAATCGTTCAAGTCGATGTTGATGCCACTCTCCTCCATTGCCTCATTGAAAGGTTGAATGCATTGATAATCCGTTGCAAGGGCTTGAAGTGCGTTTTGGTGAGACATCAAAATGTCGGCAGGATTTTGATTTTGTGCGACAGCGTTTGATACCAGTTTAACAAAGTTTTCTTGGGTAGTGTTGCTGACGTCTATCCTGATTTTGCCTTTATATGCGGTGTTGAAGTCATTAAGTATGCTTTGCAAAACCTTGTAGTCGGCGCCGTTGACAACCGTCATCATTGACAAGTTGACGTTTTCAAACACCACTTGGCCATTACCGTCTTTTTCCAACGTTCCGGTGGTTGTCCACCATGGGTCGGTAATCACGTATTTGTCGTCATCTACATTTGCAGGGGCGCATGCCACAAGTGCAATCAACAGAGCCGACACTATCAAAACACATGCAATCTTTTTCATGTTTGTATCTCCTTAAACGTTTTACTTTGTTAATTTTATCACAAAACCGCCACCCTCTTTGACGTTGAAGGTCTTGGTTGTTGAATCTGATACAATTTCGCTCTCAACACTCACGTGTGTGTCTGCGGGATTGACGGAATAAGCATTGTCACCGTCAGTATAAATCTTTGCAACGTAATCTCCGTCAAGGAATGAGAAGTCCACCGTTATCTCGCTTGGAGTTTCTCCGTTATTGATGCAAGCAACGTACCAACTGCCATCCACTGCCTCTCTTGCCACACAATAATACTCCGATGGCAAACCACACAAGAATTTAATGTCCTTCCACGCAGACGGGAATGACTCAAAGAAACTCATATAATCAGTTGACATATACACCGAAAGCCTATCACTCAACCCCGACATACCCGACTCGTATGCAACGGAAGTTGCCATCAAAGCGCAAGTAGAAATCGTGTCTTTGAAAGGAATTACGGACGGAGCAAAGTCTGACGGCCCCACTACGTTGCGAATAAAGAGCGAATTGACGATTTCCGTTGCGCCGAGATTTGTATACATCTCGTATGCCTTTACGCCCTCTCTACAAATGACGTTGGGATAAATTCTTCTTTCGCCCGTTGGCTTGTTTGAGCCGTGACAGTTGACGACAAGTTTTCTCTTGGCACACTCTTGATATATCGTTTCATACCACTCGATCGTCTTGGTGTCCTCACCTTGGAAATCATTGTCGCCATTCATTGTTTGACCATCAAAGAAGTCAACTTTTATACCTGCAACTCCGCACTCGGCATATCTATCCAGCCTTCTTGTAAGAGTGCGATAATCTCCGCCGTCAAAACTGCTGAGCGCATCCATCCAAATGAGAATCTTGATACCTTTTTCTCTTGCATAACTGCAAAAATCCGTAAGTTTCGTATAATTTGTAGAGTCCCAGCCTCCATCAAGGAGCACGTATTTCCATCCCATTTGTTGTGCAATGTCAACGTACTCTTTTTGAAGGGTATAATCCTTTTGTTGAGCATTGCTCTTGTCGGTGTATTGATAGAGCAACCAACTCCAAGCGGTAGCACCCGGCTCAACCCAATCATAAGTGTAAATCGCCTTTTCTTCGGCGGTGAGTTGGTCATAATTGTCGGGTTTCCAATATTCTACGTTGCCGTAAACCGCCTCCACAAGTTCAGACTCCGCAACAGTTTCAAGGCTACCGACAATACCTACTCTCCAAGGAGATGTAAAAGGACAACCGATAGTTTGATTTGCACCCCACTTGCCTGCGGGAGTGGGCACTGTTTGCAAAATTCCGAGGCTCTCGTTATCGGAAGACTCTTTGAGGAATGAACCATAATAACCGCTTCCAATCAATTCAGACTCGGTTATAAGACTGTATACGTCGCTTTTTGCAACTCTATACAACATAGGCATAGCAATTGTCATGCCGTAAAGGTCGTTGAATTTCTTTTCCTGAAAAGTTTCTTCATAAGAGAAATAATTGCCGTCATTGCTAGACGCTCTATACGGTTGAACGTAGGTGTAGGACTGCGACGGCAACGCAAACTCGGTCAACTCTTCATTGACCGTTATTGCGGACGTTGAGTCATCATTAGAGGTGACGTCATAGCGAAATGCATATCCGTCATTGTATGCGCGAGCGATAAATTTTAAAGTAAATTCATCTTTGGAAAAGGTTAAAACCATCTCTTGCCCCTCTCCGCTGACGTGGGCATGTTTTCCGCTGATATTGTCGTAATCGTAAGAAATGCGTGTTGAAGTTTTCTCAATAAACGTGAGTCCGTCGGAAAGAGAAGATTCTTCAAGATCAAAGCCCAATCGGGATTTTTCGACAATGGTCAAATCGTTTTGAATAACTTTATATTCAAGCGCACCGTCTTGCGTGTGAAAAACGGTAAAAGTCAAACTATTGTCAGGCGATTTAACCACATAACCGCCATCATCTGCGGTTACATCGTTATTCGCATTGCAAGCGAACAAACATGCCAACGACAAAAGCACAACAAGTACAAAAGGTATGAAATAGTTTTTTCTCATAAGGTTCCCGCGCTTTTGCAGAACAATCTGCACTTTTCATTACAAAAATTATAACACCCACCATATTGCTTGTATACCATTAAAATTAATGTAAAGGCTATGCTTTAAGGCTTTCACTCGGCAAAATTATACTCAATAATAATTAAAGGAGTTCATTTTGAACTCCTTTACAACATATTTATCGGTCTGTATTATGCTAAATTAAATGCTACGAATGTATCTTTATTAAGTGGTGCTTTAACCCTTACGATTGCCACGTCACCGTCGGGAGAACCTCCCTCAAAAGCAAACGGATATGCCTTCAAGTCACGCTTTACAATATCCAGAGGATATTTCTGCCCGTTTATCGTTATGCCTGCAACCTTGTTTTTCAAAGTCGAAAAGTGGTATCGCAACACAATTTCTCTTTCGTTATAACAGCCTTCGAACTCACCTTTACTTGCACCTATCGAAACGTTAATTGAATTGACCTTTTGATCATACTTCATTTCAACGCTTTGAGTGCAATAATTTCCGTATTTATATGCGGTTGTTACTCTATCATCCTCATAAATTGAGGTGGTGCACACTCTATCCGTTGTCGGATACAAATCCAACACGAGGCTTTGCCAAGACTGCTCGGCAGTATTTTGAGAGTTTCGAGCAAGCGTGAGTATACTTCCTTTTCTTATGAATATCGGATAATTATTTACGCCGAAACTTGCAACGTGTCTACCCTTTGAATAACGTCTACCGCTAAAAGCATCGATATATCCGTCCTCGGGGATGTAAAACGGATGTTTTCTAACAAGGTCGTCCTTACAAGGAATCGGTGAAATCTTCTTATAAAGCAACTTCACAATCGCCTTATCTCCACCTTGCATATAGTCCATGCGGATATTATATTCCCTTCCCTTTTGCAATGTGGTTACCTTTTGCGGGAATGCGTAGTGGAATTTCCAATCATCCAACGTCAACTTTCCGTCAACATAAAAGCGCGTTCCGTCATCGTTGTTGATATAAATCTCAACATCACTATTAAATTTCAACTTAAACTCAAATGTTGCGGAATAATTGTATGGTTCAAGTTCTTTTACAGGAGAGGTTTTGTCATACTCTTGATTGATGGTACCGTATTCCTTCGTTGCGACCGGACTACCCTCGAGATTGCAACCATTATAATACGTTGCCTTAACTTTACCAATAAACGCACTTTGGGGCACTATTTCCAACGGCTCGGCGAATACGGGCGCTATCAGAATGTTGTCCCCTAGCATATATTGTTTGTCACATCTCAAACTTGCCTTATCTTTTGGATAAGCAAAGCCCATAGACTTGAAAATAGGCTCTCCCGTCAAATAGTTTTCATGGGCAAGATTGTATATTGTTGGCAACAATCTATATCGCATATTGATATATTCGCGCACCACGTTCAATGTTTCTTCATCATAATTCCATGGCTCTCTATATCTCTTTACGGCATTATTGCAATGCGGTCTTAAAATTGGTGAAAATGCACCGAATTTCATCCATCTCAAATAGAGTTCCTTGTCGGGATCGCCAACGTGACCGCCACAATCGAAATTAACGTAAGGAATGCAGTTGTCCGTACATTTGACCAAATTGCGTATCTCTTGCAACAAATCTTCATTGTGACAACCTATATCACCCGTCCATTGTATAGAATATCTATGTGATGCCGTATCTCTTATTTTTAGATAAGTGCCGTTGTGAACGTCGTTGACATTGCACATCAGCACAGGACGGCGATATATTTTGTCATCGCCTTTCTGATTCTTGTAAAAATTCTTGGTTATATCCGCAAAAA
The DNA here is from genome assembly GCA_964644355.1 of uncultured Bacteroides sp. GTDB lineage: Bacteria > Bacillota > Clostridia > Christensenellales > CAG-917 > CAG-475. The sequence goes on along the minus strand of CAZXUW010000019.1, from coordinate 2,915 downwards.
GATATGTGCCAAACGTCTCAGGAGTCACTGCTTTGACAGGAGATTTTAAGGCTGTTTTCCAGTTGCGATCATACCACCAATTGTCAAGGCCAAGAGACATTATCCCTTGCAGTTTATTTTCTCTAAATTCAATTTCTTTAGGATCAAACAAGTCGCTCGCTCCATCTTGCGGTTCTGGATGATCATTAAATGTTATCTCAACGTTATTTTTGTGCGCATAGTCAAAAAAGCCTTTCATATCAGGGAATAGCTTTGTATTTATATCATAGCCGATTCCCCTCTCGGACGCCTCCCTCCAATCGGTATCGATAACCATATTGTCAAGCGGAATGCGCTCTGCTTTGTAGCGCGCAATCATATCTTGTGCTTCTTGTTGTGTGTACTTGTAGTAGCGAGAATTCCATGCACCAAAAGTGCTCAATCGTACCATTTCATTGCGTCCTGTGAGCGCAACAAATTGCGAACGCAACTTCTTTGCATCATTTTGACATACAAGTAAATATACATCGTCAACGTTTTTTTGTATCACATACTGCTCGCCATGCATTTCGCTTTCTTTTGAATATCCATGCTTCGGACAAATGATGCGCGGAGAATCCACAACTTGAAACACATACGGAGTTTTCCCAAGTGCAGGTAGCTCACCGGTGTTTTTCATCTTGCGATATTCGTAAACTTTTTCATCTCCGCGATATAACGCCATTCCCCTTAATGACTTTCCACCATCAGGAATCACCAACGTCATATCACCTACACCGACAACCTTTTTTGAGTCATCTTCAAGAACGTTGATGTGAGAACAACACGAAAACTCATCCCTATTAGGGATAAAAAACGTCGGAACATCTTCAAATCTGCCATTTTTGTCAAACTCAACTCTTATAATATCACAAGAGATCAGTTGAATTCTAATTTTTCCTAAAATTACGTTTTCCATTTCTACTCCTTAAGGCTCACGAAATCAAAACACTCATTTCTTTACAGCATTTTTACATTGCATTTTAAGTATACACTATATATAATAACCGCTCAATATGCAAATCTTCATTATTTTTAATGTTTATATCCAACCACGAACCAAAACGCTGAATTTTATCCCCACAATCTATTTCACTTTGATTGAGCAGCCAAAAATCGATGATGTCCATAAGCAGATAAGCAATTTAATCCGAACGTCGTCGCGCAATCTAATAAGATTTATGTCTTTCATACACCGTAGAAACGCGAATGTTTTACACATTATTTTGACAAAAAGCGTGTAAAAAATCACACTTTTCTCTGATATTGTGTGATTTGACGTTGACTTTTGCTGTATTAGCGGATAAAATATAGGCATAATAAATCTCGGAGGCGAATTGAATTGAAACGATTTATCCTTGATGAGCTTAAGCGTTGGAAAAAATCAAAATATAGAAAGCCATTGATACTTCGTGGCGCCAGACAGGTTGGCAAAACTTGGGCAATGAAGGAGTTCGGCAAAAGCTTTGACTCTATTGCATATTTCAACTTCGACGAAAACGAGGAGTATAAGCAATTCTTTGAAACGACAAAGGATGTGTTCCGCATTATGCAAAATCTATCGATTGCAAGCGGACAGCGAATAGATAAAAATACGCTTATTATTTTCGATGAAATTCAAGAATGCAACGATGCGCTGAATGCATTGAAATACTTTTGCGAAAATGCAAGCGAATATTACGTTATCTGTGCAGGCTCCCTTCTTGGTTTGACGTTATCAAAAGGATTCCCCGTCGGTAAAGTGGATTTCCTTGATATGGGGCCGATGACATTTTCGGAATTCCTAATAGCAAACGGAGACGAGAACTTATATGAATATATCAACAACATTAATTCGATTGAAAATATACCCGATGCGTTTTTCAACCCTCTTTGCGAAAAACTGAAAATGTATTTTATAACCGGCGGAATGCCCGAGCCGGTATATTTGTGGACTCAAGAAAGAGACGTCGAATTGGTTGACAAAGCACTTAAAGGCATTATCGGCTCGTACGAGCATGATTTCGGCAAACATCACGATGCTTTCAATGATGAACAAGGCAAATATGACGTTCAAAAAATCTCGCTCATTTGGAATTCTTTGCCTACACAACTTGCAAAAGAAAAGAAAAAGTTTACCTACTCCAACGTCAAGCAAGGGGCGAGAGCAAGAGAGTATGAAAACAATCTGCAATGGCTTGTAAATGCGGATCTTGTGAAAAAAATATTCAGAGTATCAAAACCTGCATTGCCACTTTCAGCATATGAAGAGCCTGAATTTTTCAAGGTATATCATATTGACGTGGGCTTGTTGAGAAGTCAGTCAAAACTCAGTTATAGAGCATTCATGGAGGGCGATAGATTATTCAAGGAATTCAAAGGCGCATTAACCGAGAATTTTGTTGTGCAAAGCCTTGTGCGTCTATATGGTGCCAATCCACATTATTGGGCAAACGATAAATATGAAGTAGATTTTATCGTGCAATCAGGCAACGATATTATTCCCATAGAAACAAAGTCTGGCAAAAATGTGTCATCCCCCAGCATGGTTGAATATAAAAAGTTACATGAGGGGCAAACGCCGTTGGTAATACGCTATTCGCTTAAAAACCTTACTTTGGACGGAAATATCTTAAACATACCACTTTTCATGATAGATCAAACAGAACATTTGATAACTATTGCGAAAAACAGCCTGTCTGAATAAATTATTATTTATAATGAGCATCCTTACATCAATAGAGGCCGGATGCTCTCATTTAATTCAATATTTTGGTTTGTCCCATTTTATGTGCGTAACCATTTTATTTTGAATATTGTCTATAAAAATTCATTTAAGGTCACAACTTGCCCACCAACACGCAAAAAAAAGACGATATGCGAGGCATATCGTCTTTTGTTTTGGTTGGTTTCAATTA
>CAZXUW010000018.1:25047-28255 GCA_964644355.1 uncultured Bacteroides sp. | reverse complement strand
CTGTCGTCACTGTGCCGGTTCCGCCACCTTCATCGCCCTCGGCTTGGGTTACAACCTTGACAATGGTGTTGCCTTTGATTGTGGCTTGATATTCACTGTTTTCATCGGCCTCGACTGTCTCATCATTCACTGTAACTTTTTGGACGACGTAGCCCTCGCTTGCAGTGACCGTGAATGTGAATGTTGTGCCGTTCATACCGGTTGTTTTGCCAAGTGTGATGTCTGCATTTTCGTTTTCTTCGTATGAAATACTCGATATGCCGGAATTAAGTTGGACAATAAAACCATCTTCACTGTCTTTATACGTAATCTCAAGCTCTTTGTTAAACTTCTCAACATAACCATACATAACAACTTCATCATTTTGATAAACTGCTGATATGTTGGCTGAAAGTTTGACAGAATAACCTTTCACTTCCTGTTCTGCGTCCGCAGAAGTCTTGATAACAAAGGTATATGATGCCTTGTTCGTGTTGTAGGTAGGAACTGTCGCAACAACACCCTTAACATACACTTTTTGAGTTGAATACGCTTGGTGAGTGAGCTCTCCATATTCCTCCCACAATTCTTCAACAGTATATGCATTCTCAATAGAGGTGCCCTTCAATTCCTTCAGTTCAACAGTTATACTTGTGATGTTTCCGGTCACGGTGTAGCTGTAAGAGCCATCGGTATTCTTTGTGACACCAGCATCAGAACCATTGACTTTCACACCAGAAACTTTTTGGGTTGACTCTGTGGATGTCGCAGTGATTGTGAGAACTGTGTTGTTTAAGACATCTGCACCCGAAGCAATCACTGTCTCACCAGCCTTAACCGTGAGAGTGGCACCTGTTGAATCGGTATAATTTACTTTGTATTTGATGTTTGCATTGTATGCCTTCACTGCTTCAGCTTCGGTTGTATATGCATTGTTACCGTTTGCGATGAAGTAGAATGCATTGCCTGTGAGGTTTTCAACATAGAACTCGTGTTTAACAATGGCTTCATCTGTTGCATGGAATATAACGCTGAATGACGTCACCGCAGTTGCATTTTCAAAGCTTACGCTATACCAACCGGTTTTATTCTCAACTGCTTGCATCTTATTTGCGTTGTAGGCGCCAATCTCACCAAGTGTTCCATTGTATGTGTAGAGATACACGTCTTGTCCTGCCGGCCAATCCGGAGCATAATAAGCAATCGTGTATGTTGTGGGCGTTGTTGAGCCACCTTCGGTTGCAAGAGCGTCTGCCATGGATGTGAACTTGTTGTCATCTGCTTTGTTTGCATTGAAGAAAACATAGCTTGCATCATTGGTGTATGTTGTGATTCTAACTGGGTGATCTTGAGTATCGTTTATCTTGTCAAAGAAGATAATGTTGATACCGGGATTTGCGATTTTAGCTGTTTCCACTTCACAAGTGTATATCCACCAACCTGTGTTTTCTGCATCGGCAGTCATTGTAACTGAGCCAAAAGCGCCTGTCTCGTAACCATTCCAAGTATGAACGCCAACTTCTGTCCAATCCGGAGCATAGAGGTGCATTGTCAATGTGGTTGTTGCAGGCTCAACCGGATCCGTTGAGCCGCCCTCACCGGTTCCGCCGCCTTCTGTGCCAGATTCCACCGCATAGTACTCAATCTTGTCAATCATACAACGCGGCGTATCGCTTACAGTTGCAAGCGATACCGTCTTGGTGGTCGAAACATCAATTGTAATTGCTGTATAGCTGCCATCATCAGATGCAGTGTTGATTACATAATTTGTTCCATTGATTGTGACGGTTGTATTATTCTTTTTGTATTGCGCAACATAGATAACAACCTTCGTTACATTATCTGGAGCTGTGAATGTAAAGCTTCCGACGACTTTGCTTGTTCCGAGTTTCAATGCGCTGTTGCCTTTTGCATCAAATGCTTCTTTATACACATTGCTCAAATCCGTGAACGTGAGAGTGTAATCGTCATCTGTCCAACTGGCATCGTTTTGAGCAAGCGCTGATCCATCTTTATGTCCTGTTGATGTGCTTGCTTTACCAACAAACTCAAATGTTGCAACGACTGTTAGACCCGCTTCTTGAGTTTCAACAGTGATGATTGTTGTGCCTTGGATTGTGCCTGTGTATGTGCCATCGACGGCTTCAACTGCTGTGTCGTTGACTTTGACTGAAGCAATTTCATAGCCCTCGCTTGCAGTGACCGTGAATGTGAAAGTTGTTCCGTTTGTACCGGTTGTTTGATTGTTTGTTATTGCAACGGTTGCATTCTTGACCGACTCATCAACAGCAATTGTGCCAGTGCCTGCCTCTCTTGAAACGAATGTAGCATTTTTTTCATTTGCTGTTGCCACTTCAAGTGTGTTGTTATAATTCTTGATATAGCCATAGACAACGACTGTATCACCGGCATAAATTGTAGGTATTTCTGTGGTGAAACTACATGTGTATACCAAGAATTCTTTTTCTGAATCGTTCTCATCTATAATGTATAGTTGTTGGACATATGTGTTGTTGTTTGTAAAACCTGACTTCACAATGCCTTTGACATACAACATTTCTTCCGTGTTATTGCCCTTTGCAATATCCTTTGTCAACTCAATGATTTCTACAACTGAATAATGCTTGGTTGAATCAAATGCAATGGTCAAATCGTCTTCGGTTGCTGCCTCTTGCTCTGCATTAAAATATTGCTCACAGGTTGAACATTGATAGTGTGCTTTCATGCCATTTACAAAATTGCCGTTTGAGTCAATTTTTGCAGTTGTCTCATTGACAAGAATGCCAAGCGTGTGTTGATCAAGCTCACCATACTTCTCACCACACACAGTACACTCTGCTTTCTCTGTGCACGTTGCAGTACCGCCGGAGCAGGCATCTGTCACAGTGTGTTCTGTATTGTATGTGCAAGTCTTTGTATGTGTACCGTTGTTGGATACCCACTCGCCATAATTGTGCTTGGTTGAATCAACAGGGATCGTTGTTTCTGCCGCATCTTTGCCATCATTACAACGTGTGCAGTATGTGCCGCCCTTAACACCGGTTTCGGTGCAGGTTGCATCTTTGTGATCAACTGAACCCTCTGAATTGTGTCCAAGTGCATTGATTGTTGCTTCTGCTGCATCTTTGCCATCATTACAACGTGTGCAGTATGTGCCGCCAACAACACCGCTACTGGTGCAGGTTGCATCTTTGTGATCAACTGAACCCTCTGAATTGTGTCCAAGTGC
>CAZXUW010000018.1:0-24947 GCA_964644355.1 uncultured Bacteroides sp. | reverse complement strand
TGATTGTTGCTTCTGCTGCATCTTTGCCATCATTACAACGTGTGCAGTATGTGCCGCCAACAACACCGGTTTCGGTGCAGGTTGCATCTATGTGATCAACTGAACCATCTGAATTGTGTCCAAGTGCATTGATCGTTGTTTCTGCATCAGCTTTACCGTAATCACAACGTGTGCAGTATGTGCCGCCCTTAACACCGCTGTTGGTGCAGGTTGCATCTTTGTGATCAACTGAACCCTCTGAATTGTGTCCAAGTGCATTGATTGTTGCTTCTGCTGCATCTTTGCCATCATTACAACGTGTGCAGTATGTGCCACCCACAACACCGGTTTCGGTGCAGGTTGCATCTACGGGTGTGATTGAACCGTCTGTATTGTGTCCAAGTGCATTTGCTGTCTGAACATTCTCTTTGGTTTGCGTTGCAAACGCTTTATTCACAAACGTTGCTGTGAGTGTGCTGATTTCCGGCAACGTGCAGGTTGCATCTTGATCCACGTCTTTGGTGACTGTTGCTGTCTCGCTTTCGGAATATCCGCACTTGCAAGAATGGACTGCTGTGCATGTTGTATTATCTAGTGTCCATGTGTATGTCACATCGCCATACGTGTGCTCTGCATAACCATCTTTTTCGTCCGTATGTGCACAGGTTGCAGGATGCCAGTGATGTCCATCGTCAGTGCTCCATTTTGTCGTGTCGAACGTATGCACGTGGTCTAATTTTCCAGTATTTTCTGTCTTTTCTCGCCAGCAAACTGTACACTTATAAGTCTTTACGCCTTCTTCTGTTTCGGTTGGAGCTGTGGTTTGTTCGCCTTTGTCCCAGGTGTGAGCAACCTTTTGTGTTGTATAAGTGCAACCGACTTTTTCGCATGCATACCAGTGATTATCTTTATCTTGGCGAAGTTGTGTTGGTTCGTGACCTGTTGCAGAAATTGTGATGCTCTTAAGTTCTTTGTATTGTGCGTCAAAGTTTGCCTTGCAAACTGAGCAATGATAATGCCCGAGCGTGCCGTCTGTCTCGCACTTTGCAGATACTGGAGCAATCCATTCACCATAGGTGTGGCTTGCCTCAATTGTCGTCACATCAGATTTGCTATCGCAACCTTCTGTGAGACAGTGATGTGACTTGCTTCCGTCCTCTGTGCAGGTTGCAACTTTATCAATCGTCCAATCTTCTGAATAGTTGTGATTTGCTTTTCCTGCTGTTTGGACGTCTTCAACAACTTGTGTCTCTGCCCAGCTTGCTGTGAACGTTGCTGTGTATTTTGTGAGCTCAACTTGTTGGCAAGTTGCTTCTTGTGTCTTTTGCGGTGAAACTGTGGCAGTGGCAGTTTCTTCATGTTCACACGTGCCGTTTTCGCAAACGTGCTTTGCCGTGCAAGTGCTATGATCGTCTGCCCAATCATACACCACGTTGCCATAGCTGTGTCCTGTTGCATTGATTGTGAGATCTGTTATCTCAACGTTGTTTGCTGTGAATGACTTCTTGCAGACCGTGCAATCTTTGTGACCTTTTGTACCTGTGCTTACGCATGTTGCAGGCACTTCATCAACCCATACACCAAAAGAGTGCTTGGTTGGATCAACAGGGATTGTTGTTTCTGCTGCATCTTTGCCATTATTACAACGTGTGCAGTATGTGCCACCCACAACACCGCTATTGGTGCAGTCTGCATCTTTGTGAGCAATTGAACCGTCTTGGTTGTGGCCAAGTGCATCGATTGTATCCTCAAGAGTCTTGTCACAAGTCGGGCAAGTTGCAATCATATGGCCGTCCTCTGTGCAAGTGGCTTTCTTGTCTGTCGTCCAATCTGTCGGTGCGAGTGCCTTGTGATCGCACTCAACCCACTTCACCCAAACTTCTTTGTTCTCGAGAATATCTTCTGTGAAAACAGAATCTGCCGGTTGTGTGCAGTTTTCATCAAAATAAAAACCGCTCATCACGTATCCAGCTTTCTTGAACTCGGGTATTTTGTTGCCCGGTGCATTTTGCCAGATTACGTCACTCCCACCATTGAGAGGATGAACGGTTATTGAATAATGAATTCTATCGTATTTGACATAGACGTCGATGTCGCCTGTGAGAAACATGTTGACAAGGTCCTCTGGTGTGACAGCAGTCTTGTATTCTGCATCCAAATAAAGCCCTGCAACTGTGTGATGCTCTTTCGACAACGTCGGAAAGTCTGTTTGCCTATCCCAAACGATATCGGATTGCCCGTCGCTGTGGATCGTAACTTTGTATGATACGCTGGATGTTGCCGTCGTCGTACATGCAACAAGCATGCATACAAGCATCAACACAACTGCTATCAAAGCTACAAAACGAAGTTTCTTGTTGGCCATAATATGATCTCCTTGTAATCTCCTTGTGTGACACAGCCTACGGTGTCACATTGTTTATTTTACGCCACTCACACCACCCGTGTCAATATGATACAGTAAGTTTCTTAATCTTATTTTAAGTTTTTTAATGCGTACGCACCTGCGTAACGAAATTTTGTGCAAACGCTCTATTCTCTTTGTCGTTGCAATGGAATGCAATGACCGTGGCAATCTCGTGGCAACGGAACGTCCTGTTGGATATGGGCAAACCCCATCCATATTGAAAAAAAGATGACACGCTCTTGCGTGTCATCCGTAACTTTTTTGCGGTTTTTGTTTAGTTGATGCCTTGTGCGATCATTGCATCTGCAACTTTCTTGAATCCTGCAAGGTTTGCACCCTTGACAAGGTTGTAATCCAAACCATAGGAGTCGAGTGCTCCGCAGATTTGATCGTGGATACCCTTCATGATTTGCTTGAGTTTTGCATCCACTTCTTCCGCTGTCCAAGCAAGACGTTCGCTGTTTTGCGACATTTCAAGACCGCTGGTTGCAACACCGCCTGCGTTGACCGCTTTGGACGGAGTGACAAGCACGCCGTGCTCTTGCAAGTATGCGATTGCCTCGTTGGTTGTTGGCATGTTGGAAACTTCGTTGAGCACCGGCACACCAAGCTTCACCATTGCGATTGCATCATCGAGCAAGATTTCGTTTTGTCTTGCACACGGCATATAGATGTCTGCCTTGACGTTGCCCCACGGCTTCTTGCCTTGCACAAACTCACAGCCGTATTTGTCTGAATAGTCTTGCACTCTGTTGCGGTTGGATGCACGCATTTCAAGCAAATAATCAATCTTTTCACCAGTTACGCCATCCGGATCATAGATATATCCGTCTGGACCTGAAAGCGTGACGACCTTTCCGCCGAGCTCGTCAATCTTCTTTGTGGCGCCCCAAGCAACGTTGCCGAATCCGCTGATTGCAAACGTTTTGCCTGCAAGTTGCTCACCCTCGTGTTTGAGCACTTCGTTGAGGAAATACGTTGCACCAAAGCCCGTTGCTTCCGGTCTAATGAGAGAACCGCCGTAGCTCAAGCCCTTGCCTGTGAGAACGCCGTTTTTGTATGAGCCGACGATCTTCTTGTATTGACCGAATAGATAGCCGATTTCTCTGCCACCAACACCCATATCGCCTGCAGGAACGTCCATGTCCGGACCGATGTGACGATAAAGCTCATTCATAAAGGATTGGCAAAAACGCATAATTTCAGCATCGCTCTTGCCTGTCGGATCAAAGTCCGCACCGCCCTTTGCACCGCCCATAGGAAGTGAGGTGAGGGAGTTTTTGAACGTCTGTTCAAAGCCGAGGAACTTCATTGCATCGAGGTTGACGTCCTTTTGGAAGCGGAGACCACCCTTGTACGGCCCGATTGCATTGTTGAATTGCACACGATAACCACGGTTGACGTGATATACACCATTGTCATCCATCCAGGGCACACGGAACATAATTTGTCTGTCCGGTTCCACAATTCTTTCAAGAATAACATTCTTACGCATCAAGCTTTCATTTTGCTCGATTGCCGGAGCCAAAGAAGTCAGTACTTCTTTAACCGTTTGCATAAATTGAGGCTGATTTGGATTTTTAAGTTCAGTCTGCTCAATAACATCACTGATGTATGACATAATTTTCCTCCTGATTGTTGCGACTTTACGCCGTATTTACGTTTTTATAATATACTTGAAAAGAGTGAAAATCAACCCCCAAACAAAAAGAAAAATCCCGTATTTTGCTGATACAATTTCAAAAAACGACGGATATACACACAAATCTGCCAAGTTGTTGGTTTTTTGCGCAAAAAACTCTCCCCATAGAAAAAAGAGGCTTAAGCCTCCTTTTCATCTTTTGTATCTTCAATAGATTCTTCGCTTGCACCTTCGGCGTTTTCTTGTTCGGCATCGGCGAGCTCTTCTTTTGCTTTCGGTTTTCTAAACACCACAAATTTTTGCCAAATGAACTCAAGCACAAAGTTGATAACCATGACAGAGCCCTCTGCGATAATGCCTGCAAGATCGGCGTTCATATGATCCATGAGCAAGTTCTTTATCGTACCGACGTACCAGGTTTGGAAGGGATAGAAAGGCACGTAGAACAAGAATGCCAAAATCATTGCCTTGGGCACGTTGCTTGCATCCTTAAACGTGAACTTGCGGTTGAAGGTGAAGTTCCAAAGAATGGACGCACAAAGCGCAACGGTGGTTGCGATAAACGCATCAAGCTCCATATTCTCCGTGATGAAATGTATCGTCTTATCCGTTGCGGGGATAACCGCTTGCAAAATCGTGAACAAGACAAGCTGAATTATGCCTGCGCTTGCCGCACACAAGGCATATTTTATAAACTGAAAAACACCCTCAAGCTTTTTCCTTTTTTCGATTTTTTCGTTGTGTTTCTCGTTGTAATCAAAAAGCACTCCTCTCTGCTCTTGCTCGTTTGAGGCTTGCTCTTGAAGTGGTGAATTTACATCTGCGTTGTCGACATTTTGCAAAACGTTTTCTTGCTTTTCAATATCGCTCATAATATTCTCCCTAGTTTTTATACAAACAGTTTATCACACCAATCAAAAAAGTCAAGCGTATAATTTTTCGCACATAGCAAAACAGCACTGCAAAATGTGTCGTTTTCACAAGAAAACGAGGTTTATTTTTCTGTTTTGACTAATAAACTACCTTTTGTGACAACAATCGATGTGTGAAAATCAAGGAATTACAACAGCGTTTACAAGAGGTTTTTTCTCATAGTGACGACTTCAAATGTCGTCCTATTTGCATTTTTAATACCCCTTGCCTATTTGCATATATTGACGCCAACATAGACAAAACACTGTTTGAGCAAGACGTCATACGCCCAATAAAAAATGCGGATGTCATTGAGGGCGAGCATCTCAAGTGGCTACAAAACACCGTCTCTTACAGTGACGACGTATTGACCGCACCGCTTGAGCAAGCTCCTCAAAACATCGCAAACGGTGACATTGCATTTTTCATAGAAGATGACGATTGTGCCTACGTTTTCTCCTTGCGAAAACCCTCTTTCAGGGCAATAGGCGAACCACCCACGGCAAGCGTTATGAAAGGACCTCGAGAGGGTTTTGTTGAAGAAATCAAAACCAATATATCCCTCGTTCGCAAACGCATAAAATCTCCCTCGCTAGTCTTGAGAAACTTTGAGGTTGGCAGATACTCGCAAACGTCGGTGGCTCTCATGTATATCGACGGTGTTGCCGACAACCAAATTGTTGAAAACCTCTGCAAAAAAATACAAAAAATCGACGTTGACGGCATTGTTGACAGTGCGTATATACTATCGTTTATTCAAACTCGCAAAAACTCCTTTTTCATACAAGCGGGCACCACGGAAAAGCCCGATACAGCAAGTGCAAAACTGCTTGAAGGTCGCATTTTGATCATGGTTGACGGCTCTCCGATTGCAATCACACTTCCCTACCTCATTTTTGAGGACGTGCAAGACGGTTATGACTACTATTCAACGGATTGGCGAGCCTCTATGATAAGAATGTTTAGGCTCCTTGGTGGTTTGATAACGGTATTTTTGCCGGGAGCGTACGTTGCACTGCAAACGTATCACTATCAGCTTCTGCCCATAAAATTTCTCATGACGCTCATGTCCGCCACCACCAACATCCCCTTTCCGCCTGCGATTGAAATGTTGCTTGTCATGGTGCTATTTGAAATACTCAACCAAGCGTCCATACGCATGCCGAAATACTTTGGCATATCCCTATCGGTAGTTGGGGCAATCGTGCTAGGTGACACAGCGGTAAAAGCCGGCTTGATATCCTCTCCGTCCGTGCTTGTGGTGGCACTTTCTGCAATAGGTATCTTTTGCATCCCCGACCAAGTGGGAGCAATGTCCATACTGCGATTTTTATACCTATGCATAAGTGCCGTGCTAGGTTTTGTCGGCATGATAATTCTCACAATATGCATAATCGCATACCTTGCCGAGCTTGACAATTTCGGCACGCCGTACCTTGCTCCATATGCCCCAAGAATAACGCCCGACCTTCAAGACGGAGTGCTCAAAGCAAGCAATGCATCCATGGAGTTGCGACCATTTTCAATCCCCACGCCGAACAGACGAAGAATATCAAAACAAGACCAAAACGAGGGTTTATAAATGCAAAAAAGCACAATAAAACACGGTTTGCGCAAAAATCTACCGCAAAACACGATATACAATTCTCAAGTTGCTTCCATAGTTTTGGTGGTCAGTTTTGGCTTCAAACTCTCATCCGCTCCGGGGTTGATGTCCGAGAAATTCGACTCCTCAACCTTTTGGGTATTTCTCTTTTTCACTGCCATTGAAAGCTTATGCACGGTGTGCGTTTTTGCCTTTTCCAATATGGGTGGAGATGCTCTCTTGCGTGCAAGTGCAAGCAAAACTTACAAGGTGTTGTGCTTCTTTTCGTCACTGTGGCTTATGACAAAGACCATCTTCTATTTCTGCTACAGCGTGTCATATCTCACACACGAACTTTTCACAGGCGTTCAACCGCATCTTGTCTATCTGCTTTTCTTATTACCGGTGGTGTATTTAGGGGTGAAAGGAAGCAAGGCAATCGCAAGAAGTTGCGAGCTTTTTGCCCTATTGTTTTTGGCGGTTGTCATACTCAATCTGGCATTCTTGGATGCCGACGTTGACGTCGGTCGCAACCTTCCAATCATCGCATACGATTTTGATTATTATCTTGAAAATATGCCAAAATTCGGTTTGTGGCTAGGTGATTTATTCCCATTTGTTTTCATGCGTATTCGCAGAAAAAAGGCACCTTACGTCACCATGGGCATTGCCCTGTCTTGGTCACTTGCAAACATAATTGTATTTTTGGGCGTTGCTCTGTACGGCAATGCGTTGAAGTCCGTTTCCGACCTGCTCATTCAAATTGCAAGCTTCAATCAGCTCACCTTGGAGATTGGCAGAATGGAGTGGACCAACTTGCTTGTTATGCTCATGATGTCCATATACTCTTTGGCATTTCTCTTTGACGGAGCAAACAATGCGTGTTTGCGAGCACTGGGCACCTCTCTCCCCTCAAAGGTGATATGTCCGCTCGTATTGGTATGCATATCCTTGTTTGTTCCCTCAACGCAAGCGGTGACAAAATTTGCACTCTCTTGGGCGGGCTACGTCTTGAGTGCGGTCTCATTTTGCCTGCCTATACTCCTCTATCTGCTCGGCATTGTCGCAAAGAGACGCTATCCCTCTCTTTACGCCTGTCTGGATAGTGAACTTGTGCTTGAAAATCAAACACAAAAGCAAAATAACACTCCGGTCCTTACGTCAAAATCATCTCTGCAAAAGGACTCCGCCCTATGAAAAAAGCCACCATTCCATCCTATCTTTTACGCACAAAGTGGTTTGTTTTCCTCATGGTTGCAGTGCTGTTGACAATATTTGGCAGAACGGTTGAAACGCCCTCTCTCACAAAATCGGCAATCGTGTTGGGAATAGGCATAGACTACTCTTTTGACAATGCGGAATTTGAAGTAAGCACACAAAGTGTGCTTGTCGGATCGTCAAGCGGAGAAAGCACCTCAACAAGCTACGTAACCTTCACCGCAAACGGCAAGACGATTGCAAGTGCAATGGATTCCATTTCAAGAAAGATGGGGCTTATTGTTTCGCTTGCCCACTGCAACGTGGTTGTCTTTTCACAACAAGCCTTGACGCTAGATCATCTTGAGCTGATATACCCCCTCACAGGCATGTATTCATTGCCCATTCAAACAATCATCGTTTCTTGCAAAGACTCACCAAAAGATCTGCTATCTTTGCGAGTCGGCACCACCATAAGCTCACCTTTTTTCCTGCAACAAGCCCTCATCAACGAGGAGGGTTCGGACGGAATGCTACGCACGACGGCAAAAGATTTTCTTGCACGCTCTCTATCCAAAAGCCAATCAAACGCAATCCCCTATATCCAAACAGACAAAATGCAGTCACCCCCGCTTACAGAGCAAGGTGAAGTCAAGGACGCATACGAGCTGAATTTTGAAAAGGCACTTGTGTTCAACCACACAAAAAGCAATTTGATTGAAAAGGACTATTCTGAAATTTTGGCAATTTATCTCAGTCACGACGTCGTGGGTACGCTAAATTACACCTCTCAAAAGGGAGAGTCAATAGAATTCAAAGTGTTGAAAAAGAGCGTTTTTCTAAAAGCAGACGGCCTAAACGTATCCGCAAAAATCCAACTCACCGCAGATGTCAGTGACGTGCAACACTTCAACAGTGATGAAATTTTGACAAGTGCGGACGAGATTGTTATCCGCTTTGCGGATAATCTTGCAAGAGATTGTGAAAAACAACTGCTCGATCTGTTTGAAATTTCCAAGAAAACCAATATCGACTTCTTGTATTTGCAAGAAAAGGTATATCAATCTCAAGGACGCAAATACCGTGATGGTTGCCTTGACAAAATAAACTTCCATCCTCACGTTGAAATCTCCGTGCGAGAGACAGGTTGACACGTAAAAACACACCTATTGCATACACTTTATTGTATATGTGGAGGTTTTATGGATTTTGCTCTTGCGGACGACATCACCATGCAAAAAATGCTTGAGGAATACTCAAAGCACCTACCGGGGCAAGCACGCTTGCTCTCTTACATATCCAATGAGGAGTCTTGCACGCCCTCTCAAAGCTTTTGCTTTGCCTTGCCGTTTTTACTTCTTTACATTATCTTGGATTTGAGGTATAATACACGGTATGGAACTCAAATTTTTGACACCGACAGAAGTATGGGAAGGCTTCAATGCAACGGAAGCTCCTTTAGAAGCATCAATAATCTCCGCTGAAACAACGGACAATTTTTCTTGTTCAAAGCAAGTGTTCACTGCAGAGACAATTCAAAACGACCGCTTGCGTGTGGAGTGCAGTATTTATTACGATGCACGCTGGCAAGATGAACGTCCTGCAGTGCTTGTGCTTCCCTCATTTGAAAACCCTTACTCCAACAATGCAATTCACATGCTTGTTGAAGAAGGTTTTGTCACCTGCATACTCGACTATTGCAAGCTACACCAAGACTCCAAGACGTCTTTCCCCGACAATCTCGATTTTGCAAAATATCCGGAATGCTTAAGCCATCTTGACAGCATTGAAACGGATGCGAGGCAAACGCCTTGGTTTGTGTGGACAAAGATCGCACGCAGAGCAATCAGTCTGCTTTCAGAACAAAATATCGTGCAGAGCGACAAGATCGGCGTGATGGGTTTTGGCATTGGAGCACAGCTTTCCTACATCGTTGCCGGCACGGATAAGAGAGTGAATGCACTTGTGGCAATCAACGGTGGCGGTTATCGTTGGGCGGAGCACAACGCAAGATTCCTTGGCAACGACATCCCGACAGGAGACGAGCAGATTGCCTATTCCACGGGTGTCGGTGCAGAAACGTACGCAATTTTTGTCAATTGCCCCACTCTCATGATGGCAACAAGAGATTCTTCCATTTGCGACGTGGATCGCCTAGGAGATATGTACGACCTCATCAAATCGGACACAAAACAGATGTCGATTTCCGTCTCTTGCAGTCCGCAGATACCCAAAGCATCATTTGTTTCCATGACTCGTTGGCTACGCAACTGTCTTGCCAACGCAATCTTGACTCCCGTTCAACAACCCACAATACACTTTGAGGTGACAGACGGAAGATTGTACACAAAACTCAATTCGCACTCTGCCACCACGCAAAAGATGTTGTACGTCAGCTATGGCGAGCCGTCGTCAAACGAACGCTGCTGGCAGTCCATCGACATAAAACAACAGGTTGGCGAAAACGAATATATTTGCGACATTCCCGTATACAATCACGACGAATTGATTGTCGCATACGCCACGTTTGTATACCCCGACGGAAACATTTTGTCAACACGTGTCATTTCATCCAACAGCATCATCGGTGAGGTCACACACTTTGAGGCAATCCCTCACACCAGCGGAATTGTGTTTGACAGCAGTATGAGCATAGACCACTTTGTTGCAAAGACATCAGACGTATTGCTTGAGGATAATGCCGTGCTTTTGGAAGAAGGTCCGTTTGGCATAGAGGGCGTCAGTGTGCAAAAAGGCAGTCTTGTGCTGTACAGAAGCATACGAGAAATGAACACCGTCTCTCGCTCATCCATGCTACATTTTGATGCCAACTGTTACCGAGAGAGAGATCTGCACGTGTGTGCCTACACCCTGCCCGATTTCAAGAAATACCAAGCCAAAGCACGTCTGCAAGGCGGAGAGTTTTGGCAAAAACTTCTGTTTGAAACAACCGATTTCAAGAGTGACGAAGGTCGTCCGCTCACATCTTTTTCAAGTGTTAAAACACTTGAATTTGTGGACGTTGACGGTGTGATTCTCAACAATCTGCTGTGGATATGAAAATAATTTGCCACTTGTGCAATATACTTTGATATGCAAGATTATCCGATTGAAATTGAACCTATAAGCGAGCCGAGAGAAAGTCGAGCCAAAAAGAACGTCACCTCCATCATTATTGTGTTGCTGGTGGTGATTTTGGCTGTTGCCTCTGCACTTGTGGTGCGATTCACAATGTTGTCCACAATCATAGTAGACGGCGTATCGATGTACCCCACTCTGGACGGCGGAAGCGGTAAAATTGCCGACAACAATGCCGAAAATGGTGAAACTCTGCTCCTCTACAAGCTCGGTTCAATAGAGCGTGGAGATATTGTTGTGTTCACGTCCCCCTCAAGTTGGGGCATGCTCGACTCCAAGGGAGAGGCAAAAAAGCTTGTCAAACGTGTTATTGCCGTTGGCGGTGACCATATCCGCATCACGGACACACAAATATACCTCAATGACGTGCTTCTTGAGGAAGAAAATGTCCCGTTTTGTGAAATCCCCGACTACACCAATCCGTCAACAAGAGGTAGCGGACTGGATATATACGTGCCCGAAGGGAGCATCTTCTGCATGGGAGACAACCGCAATCACTCAACGGATTCAAGATATTATTCCACCACACTCGGCTATGAGGACGGTTGCATAAGCCTTGATCTTGTTGAGGGCAAATGCATTTTGATAAAAGGCATAAACGGCAAATTGCGCAAAGTTTAAGTGAAAAAGCAACGCATTTTTCAACCGCCACACGGCGGTTTTTTTGTTGGCAATGATTATTTTTGATTGAATCCGTCAATAATCACACAATGAAACAGTCCACAAAAACACAACGTAAAGCCATCACCCAAAACGAAAAATTCTCGCAATACAACACCTCTTTGCTTAATTTTGCATCTAATACCAACGGCAAAATCGACGACACCGCTCTCATTGCATCACGCCTTTTTGATTGTATAATAGACAATCAACAGCGAGAAATCGTGGTGGTCTGCTTTGGCACGTGCAATATATCCGGGGACTCTTTGGGGCCGAAAGTCGGCACTTTGCTTGCAACAAAACACAATATTCCCGCCTTTGTTTACGGCACGGAAGATTGCCAAATCAACGGCAAAAATATGCAAGAATGGATTGCCTTTATAACGCAAGTTCACGAGGGTGCGTTGTTTATAGCAATAGACGCATCGCTCGGCTCAAGTGACAAAATTGGACAAATAGTCATACGCAACGATGGTGTGTGCCCATCGGGTGTAACAGGCAAAAAAGAGCGGTTCGGGGATATAGGAATATTGGGTGTCGTAGCTCAAAAGCAAGGCGATGCAATTATGCAACTTTTGTCCGTATCGCCACTTTATATTGACGTTTTGGCAGATAAAATATGCAATCTGTTAGAACATGTATTATAATCAGGTATTTTGTTTATTCTCTACAAGGGGTTGCGGTGATTATACCATTGGCACGCAAAGCATGCTATCCCAAACAAATAATTTTCACGAAACGTTGCAGGAGTTTTTACACCGGCTTTACGGTTTGGTGAAAAATTATCCGTGCGGAGAGGCGTGGAGGTCAAGCATGATTTTGGCAATAATCGCAAATTGACTATCGTTTCGTTCCCACGAGATTGCCACGCTTACGCTCACAATAACAGCGTCGAGAATATGTGATTGTTGTCATTAGCACAGCGTAGATTGACGTGGTGGTCGCCGCCTTGCGACTCCAACTTCAAACAAACACAGTCCGCTAACAAGCACCCTCTTAATAAGCTGACGTTTTATTCCCCCTCCAACACTCCCAATTTAATACAATTTTAATTTTTTGCATTTTTTGTATTGCATATATTCAAACTCTTGGTTATAATGTTATATATACACTTATATACACGTGGTGCACACACGCACACGCAAAGGGGTTTGAAGATGATCTCATCCATTTTATCAGCAGATCTTGCATATGCAGAAATCGCATTCTTCGCCATTTTGGTGATTGGCTTCATACTTGGCCTTATTAGAGGATTTTCCAAGTCATTCCATGGGATATTGCTCACGATTGCGGTTATCCTTATCTCCATATTGTTGATCTCCCCCACCTTTATGCCTGTACGCAACATCAGCGTATTCAACAGCATAGAGACGTCCATCACGCAAAAGGTCGAGGAAAGTTCGGAGATTTTCTCCATGCCCATCGAGATTGCCGAGAACGGAAAAGGTGAAAGGGTTTATTGGACAACGATACAGGTAGACGGCGAAGCAAAAAGCGTTGCGCTTGAGCAAGCAATGGGCAGTGACATGGCATCATCCGTAAAGGGTAAACTTGCCACCTGGCTTGCAGAGAAGTTCATCACGCAAAACGGACAGACGATTGGCTATGTTGCAGGCGTATTTGTGACAGACATCATTGTTATGGTGATCATGTTCATGGTATACAACTTTGTTCTGCATTTGATATGTAGCCTCTTCCGCAGGCTTTTTGCAAAGATGCACAATTCAAGCTCGGACTTTGTCCGCGGCATAGACCGCACGGCAGGCGCCATCGTATCAACTGCATTTGCCCTTATCTTTATTCTTTTGGCACTTGCGATTCTCTACATGCTTAGAAGCAAGCTACCGCAAGTTGATGAAGTGCTGTCATCCTCCAAGGTATGCGGTTATCTCTATGCGAACAATCCAATAGCAACACTTTTCAGCGAGATATTCGGCTGATTTGACACTCGTGCCTTCATTTAGGCACGATTATTTTATCCAAAAGGAGGCAATCCATGCGAGTATTACGTGGAACCTTAACGTTTGTGCTCGGTATGATCATCGGCATCATTCTCTTTGTCATTGCAATCGGCGGAGCGGTTGCCATCATCGGCACGTCCATCACCGTTGGACAATTGCAAGGCAATTTCACAGACGAAGAAATCATTTCATCGGACAGCCAACTGTACAACCAGACGCTTTTGGAAGCAATCCAAAGCGTTATGTCCGACGTGCAAGCACTCGACTCGTTGACCATGCGTACGCTGTATGAACACTATGGCATCGAATTGCTCAACGGAGTCAGCGGAATTGATTTCACCACCAAAGAATTTTATGACACAAACTTGTCAACGGTGATCAACGATATGTCTATAGTTGTAAACTCTTTCACTCTCAACGACATCAGCACAATTGCCGGCGTTGACTTTGAAGAATACAACCTCCCCGTCCTCACGGACAACTTGGACAACAATATCCAAACGGCACTTGACAACATTCTCTCCTCCCTCAACGGAGACTTGTCCATACGTTCCATCAACACCAATTTTGGCATTGACGTCGGTGTTGAAGACAACTCCCTTATCAAGACGTTGCAAGACGTATCCTTGTCCAATTTCGGCTCTGTTGTGAATGCAATCGAGCTCCACACACTCATCAACGTTGATTGCGACCTCTTTATTCCGCAAGGCAAAAACAGAGTGTATCAAGCAACGGACGAGTACGTATCCGTTCCCGCAAGCGAGCTTAAGACTTCAACCCCAGCAATCGGTGTCGAGACCTACTATGCAGGAGCAGTTGAAAGCAAGGACAGCGAGGGCAAATCCACTTGGACAATAATTGAAAACGAGCTTCGTTACGTCAAAAAAGAGGCATCCGACGGCTCAATTTCCTACGTTGTGGACAACTCTTGCTATGCAGAAGATTTCGATGCGGAAAATTCTAACAAAGAGTTCTTCAAACACGTTCTTTACAAACAAGCAGACACAAGCTCCAACCCAAGCGACCTTGCCGTTTTGACCTACTTCAACCGCATTGCCGACATCGACGGCAACAACGTTACACTCAAAAAGGCAGGCTTCACCGCTTTGACAGAGCTTGAAAACATCAAGTTGACTTCACTTTCCGCAAATCCGGACGGTACAATAACCTTCTCTGCAAGCACATTCAATCAAGTTGATGCAGACTTGTTCTATATGCTTGACAAGACCATCAAAAAGGATTGCTTGCTCCGCCAATACAACGAGGAAGAGGACAAAGACAACGAGGACGTTGTCAAGAGAGAGCAGTCATTCATCCGTGTAAAAAAGGGTGAATCCGATGCCATTTTGCAAATTGTTGCTCCAATGACTGTCAGCGAGCTTCAAAATGCGGATGATTTCCTCAATTCTTTGAAAGTCGGTGACGTGGTTGACACCGAAGCCGAAGACACGGCAAAGGTTTTGAAATCCCTCAAAGATTGCAAGCTTACCGAGATCGGCACCAAAATCAACGACCTTCCGCTTTCAGACCTCATAGACATCGACGACGACTCTGCTCCAATAATGAAAGCAATCAAAAATCATGGTTGCACCCTCGATAACATAAACGAAAAGATAAACAAGTTCACCATCGGTGAAATATTGGATATCAACTATGACGAATACTTGCCATGCAACGCTACTACGTGTAGCCACGAAGGTCACTATGTGCAAGAAACAATCACAATACCATACAATCCTTACGTCCACAATGAGAGTGACAAGTATCAAGACGGCACCGGTGCCTGGGTTGTGGATATTGTAAAATACAGACTTGAGCGTGACACGGACTCTGCCGA
Organism: uncultured Bacteroides sp.; assembly: GCA_964644355.1. GTDB lineage: Bacteria > Bacillota > Clostridia > Christensenellales > CAG-917 > CAG-475. The sequence continues at coordinate 9,629 of CAZXUW010000018.1, read as the reverse complement.
TACACAAAGATACAACTTAGATAAAGAAGGCACCACCGCTATCGCAATCCAAATGATGGCAAAGCGTGGCTACACCCTCGATTCAATCGGCACAGGCATCAACGATATGGGCTTTGACGAGCTTGTGAGAATTAAGCCGACAAGCTCTCTCATCATGAGATCTCTTGCAAAACACGGCGCAACTCTTGACAACATCGATACAATCATCGACACATTGCTCATTGACGAGGTTATCGAAATAGACGCCGACTCTGCAACCATCATGAAATCCTTGCAAGCAAAAGAGTGCACTATCAAGGACCTTGGCAACGTTGCAGGCACGCTCACACTTGCCGAAACAACCGATATAAAGTTTAACGAGTACAGTCTTGCCCCTGAAGGATCATATGGCAAGTACGTAAAAGTGGTAGACACGTCAAGACTTGTTCTTTATGACGCAAACAATCCAAACTTTGGCGATCGTTACAGCAAGGATGAGGACGGCACTTTGGAAATTGACGGTGTGAAATACAGCCTTGACAACACAAACGGCAAGTTTGCACACCCCTTCTACTTCACTCTCTACAATCCTGCAACCGATGGTTCAAAGCAGACGTACAACATTGTCGAAAATAGTGAAGCTTCATCAAAGGTGCTCCAACGCCTTGCATACACAAGCGTTGAGGATTTCTCTGACGAGTTTGACAAGCTCATGCTCGGTGACGTTCTTGACATCGACATCGACATTCTTGCAAGAGACACATCTGTCGCAACAAACAAGTCCTATTTCTACTATGACGTTGCCAACCAACTCTACATGCGTCAAGCAGACAAAGATTTGGCAGGCATAGATAGCAAATATCAAAACTTCTACGTCGTTGAAGACGGCACGTCCTCAAGCGTACTCAAGAGACTTGCTTACGTCAATATCGACAAGATGTCCTCTGCAATGGAGCTTGTTGTGAAAGATATGATGCTCAGCGAGCTTGTTGACATCTACACGGAATCCGCAGTGAGCATCCGCACAGACGACAGCAATCCAATCGTTGAAGAAGATATGTTCATCGTCAAACCTGTCGAGGCTAGCAAGGATTATACCTTTGTGTACAACACATCCGGCAAATACATCAAGCGTGATTACGGTTTCTATCCTCTCACCGACGACGAACTTGCTGGCTTAACCTCCGGCACCGTCTCATATGGATATGGTTCTATCCAAACACTCAACGAACTCTACGCGGCTGCTGAAAATAAAAATGTATACTATAAGAGCGAAAAAGACGGTGTGACAAGTTACACGTTCAACCCGGCACTCTGTGCTTACGTCGCATCACAACACACCGATATGTTAAAGCCCATCGTAGACGCAACGACGGGCAAAACCGATTTCGAGCTCGATGATTATGCACAGAGCAAACTCTATTCAAGAGTGTCTGGCACAAGCACTGCTCCAAAGTATACAAACGACGGCACTCTCTACGTGCTTTTAAACGGTGTATATCAACCATACGCTGCAAGCAATCTCGTGCATGCAGATTTGACTATTTATCAATGGAGAGAGGGCACTTGTTACGTTGAGATCACCACACCGGATGACGGCAGTGGCAACTACAAGTACAAGGGCACAGACGAAGCAACAGGCGTAAGCAAAGAAACCTTGTATGCAAAACAATATTGTGAGGATATCTTTGTGCAAAGCAAGGATACAACCAAAACTTTGTACGTATACGTTGGCGGAGAATATGTTGAATACGATGCAAGCAAACACGGCACCGATGTCATCACATATGAAAAGGTTGTCGGCTATCTTGCCACCGCAAACGAGTGCTATTTGAAAGATAATAGTGGCGCATATGTTTCTCCGCTCAGCCATCTCGGTGATCGTGTTAGCGTAGAGGGCGAAGGCAATCACCAAAAGAGCGAGAAAGTTCTCCAAACTCTTGCAAACGCAACAATTGACAGCATCAATGACAAGATCAAAACCGCAAAAGTTGGTGATTTGCTTGAAATCGAGTCAGGCAGTTTGTTTGAAGAATTTGCAGATTCAACTCTCACGGAAGTCAGCACCGACTTGCAAAATGCACTGAAAGATTGGACAATCGGAGATCTTGCACGCAAGGCAAACATCACCTCAATGCAACCTGAAGTCAAATCCGCACTTGACGGTGTAACTCTTGACAACTTCTTCAAGAGCCTCACCTACAGCTCCACTGCAGGTATCATTGTTGACCTTGAAAAAGCCTACGGCTTTTGATAACCACAGCCATACGGCAGGTACAAACATATGGCATGCACAACTTGTGACAAGTGAAACCATATGGTAATCACAAAACAATACAAACACAAAACGGCGGTTCATCCGCCGTTTTTGTTTTTGATTAATAATTTCCATCGGGTGCGGGTGTCCCCGCCCTCAATTATTCATTGTTCCGAAAGCTCCAGCCATTCTTCCTCAAGCGGTTGAAGCTTCTCTTTCAGCTCGTCTATTTGTGCTTGGCATTCCGCAATCTTGGTGTAATCGCTATACACGCTTGCATCATTGTGCATTGTGTTTTCAATCTCGCTTATTTTCTCTTCAAGCACGTCAATTTTGCCTTGCAAAAACGTCATTCTATGCTCACGTCTTGCTTGCTCTTTACTTTGCGAAATAGGCTTTTGTTTCTTTTGTTCAACCGCTCCGCCCTCAACGATTTTATCCACAAACTCTTGCACGTTCTTTGTATTTTCATACTCTTGATACGTTCCGTCAAACAGCTCTATTTTGCCATCCTTGAATATGGCAAGCCTTGTACAAACTCTGTTGATAAAATATCTGTCGTGCGACACGGTGATGAGTGTGCCTTGATAGTTTTCAAGCAGTCTTTCAAGCGTTTCTTTGCCTATGATGTCCATATGGTTGGTTGGCTCGTCAAGGATGAGGATATTCGGCTTTCTACGCAATATTTTGCAGAGGGCAAGTCGCACTTTCTCTCCGCCGGACAAGTCGCATATCCGCTTGAAAACGTCGTCACCTGTGATCATAAACGCACCCAGTGCACTTCTTGCCTCTGTGTTGGAAAGCAGAGGAAACTCGTTTTGAAAGTCCTCAAGCACGCTCATTTCCGAAAAACTTTGCGTTGAGGTTTGGTCAAAGTATCCCACCTGTGCGTGCAGTCCAAAGCTTGCATAGCCACCCAACGGCTTTAGGTTGTGCATAATCGTCTTGACAAGCGTGGATTTGCCCGTTCCGTTCTGCCCGATTATCCCCAACTTCTGCCCTTTTTTGACAACCGTGCTTATCTCCCCCAACGGCTTATCGTAACCAAATACAAGCTTATCTAGCACAACGGCTTTCTCCACCGTTTCACGCTCGGGCTGAAAGCTTGCATGGAAGGTTGCATTGTTAAAGGCGTTTGGAGCGCTCACGTCTCCTATACGCTCAATTTGCTTGAGCTTGGCTTGTGCCATTGACGCCTTGTTGGCTTTGTATCTGAACCTCTCCACAAGAGCACTCAACCTCTCAACTTCCTTCTTTCTCATCATGGAGTCTTTAAGTGCCTTGTCATACGCTTGCTGTTTTTGTATCATAAACGAGGAATAGTTGCCGCTATACCTCTTTGTTTCGCCATACTCGATTTCATACACGACGTTCACTATTTTGTCCAAAAACATACGATCGTGCGACACAATCACGCAAGCTTTTTTGTAGTTTTTTAGATAGTTTTCAAGCCATTCAATGGCTTCCAAATCGAGGTGGTTTGTAGGCTCGTCCAACAGCAAAACGTCCGGCTTTGACAGCAACAACTTTATCAAGGCAATTTTGGTGCGTTGTCCGCCTGAAAATTCGCATAGCGGTTTATTCAAATCGTTGTCCGCAAATCCAAAACTCTTAACTGCGGACATATATTCCTTTTTATAGGTGTATCCACCCTCTCTTTCAAACGCTTCGCAAAGAGAGGAATATCTTGCCACGTTTCTATCGCAAGCATCCCCCTCAAGTTCCAAAAGAGCATTCTCCATATCTTTTTCGATTTTCAAAAGCCTTGCGTACGCTTGCAAAATCTCCTCAAGCATGGTTTTGCCCTTCTCGTCATTGCTTGTTTGCTTCAAAAATCCCACAACCGGATTTCCGCTTTTGAACACTCCGTACGGAGCTTCTTCATAGCCTTTGACAGGCTCCACTTCACCTGTAAGCACTTTCAATAGAGTGGTTTTTCCGCATCCGTTGCGACCGATAAGAGCAATTTTTTCTCTTTCGTGTATGACAAAATCCACGTGCGTAAGCACGGATATACCGTCATATTCCACTCCAACGTTACTTATATTTATCTGCATAATCTTATCCTAAATCAAATGATCTGTTGCCCTTGCAACAGTGGGAGCACCTCGCTCAAGTGCGATATTTCAAAATCAGGCACAACTTCCCCTGCAAGCGGATGCTTGTGCGGATTGTACCAGCACGTTGTTATATCCGCATTTTTACCACCCTTTATGTCGCTTGTCAGCGAATCCCCGATGATAATTGCTCTTTGCTTATCAAAACCGTCTATGCTTGCAAAAGCCTTGTCAAAAAACACCTTGCTTGGCTTTTCCGCCCCAAGTCTCTCTGACAAAAACACACCGTCCATAAGCTTGTCCAGCGAGGAACGCTCCAGCTTTTTCACCTGTGCGTCAACAGTGCCGTTTGACACGATATATTGCCTTGCTTTTCCTCTTAAGCTCTTGACGATTTCAAGCGAGTCGTCCCTAAATGCGATCGTATCTCCAAGTGCAAGCTGGTATGCACTGTTAAACTTTTCCACAATGGTTGTGTCAATTTTGCACTCCTCAAAAAACGTGACAAATCTGTTGATGAGAATATCACTCTTTGACATCTCCCCTCTCTCGAGCATCCGCCAATATTCGACGTTTATCGCAGAATAGCGAGCCACCATTTCATCACAACACTCACCAAATCCAAAACGCAAAAACAGGCTTTTCATAGCCTCGCTCTCCGCCTTGTCAAAATCAAGCAAAGTATTGTCCAAATCCCAAAGAATGATGTCGTATCTCATATTGTATCGCAGACTGATTTATCGTCTTGTCCTTGTTGTTTGTTTGTGTTTTTGTGTGCAATCAATTTTTGTTTTGTATTGAATATCTATGTATTTTACGCCCAAATTAAGTGTGTTTTCTTGTCACAAACCCTTATTGTTTTTTCTTTATATTTTTCAAAAAACGAGGTTTTTGCAAGCATTTTATGCACTTAAACCTCGTTTTGTGATAATTATATCTCTTATGCCTTTTCTGCAAACGAACCGTCTTTGGTGTCTTTCACAACATATCCCAGTTCGCTGATTTTTGCTCTTATCTCATCCGCCAAAGCCCAATCTTTGTTGAGTTTTGCAAGGCGTCTTTTTTCAACAAGCTCAACAACTTCGCTTGGAATCGAGCTCTCTTTTTCCTTTTGTTTTTGCTCATAGTAAGCAATAAACACTTTTGGATCCTGCCTAAACAATCCAAGCAAACTATAAGTTTTTACAACTTGCTTTGCATCACTGAGTGCATCATTGTCACCTGCACGCAATTTTGCTTTGATACCCTTGAATATGCCAAACAGATCTGCAAGTGCCTTTGCGGTGTTGAAGTCGTCGTCCATCGCACGATTGAATCCGTCGTCAATCCACTTGCTCTCCTTGTTGCTGACAAGAGTGGAACTGTTCACCTCGTCAAGCACCTTGTAGAAGTCATACATATGCTTGTCCGCATCGCTAAAGAGCGTGTCCGTGATGTTGATGTCACCCCTATAGTTTGTCTGCAAGAGAGCGTACTTGATTGTGTCGGGCATATACTCGTCAAGCAAGTCTTTGAGGTATAAACTGTTGCCAAGTGACTTGCTCATTTTCTGTCCGTTGACTTTGATAAGTCCGTTGTGGATCCAATATTTTGCAAATTGTTTGCCTGTCAAAGCCTCCGTCTGTGCAATCTCGTTTTCGTGATGGGGGAATATCAAATCTCTGCCACCGCCGTGCACGTCTATTTGCTCGCCAAAGGCGGACATATTCATTGCAGAACACTCGATGTGCCAGCCCGGTCTGCCCTTGCCCCAAGGTGATTCCCAAAAGATTTCTCCCTCTTTTGCGGATTTCCAAAGCGCAAAGTCAAGTGGATTGCGTTTGTTCTCCTCATTTTCGATACGCACGCTTTCGTATGCATCCTCAAGACGTCTACCGCTGAGCTTGCCGTATCCCGGGAAGCTTTCAACTGCAAAATAAACGTCCCCTCTTTCTGTCGCATAGGCGTGTCCTTTTTCAATCAATGCATTGACAAATGCAATGATGTTGTCGATATTGCAGGTAGCTTTGAGCCAAATTGTTGGATCGTCAACCTCAAATTTGCGCATGAGAGCATCTATGCGGTCAATCATCATGCTTGCATACTCGAGAGCAGGAATACCCGTCTCTTTTGATTTTGCGATAATCTTGTCGTCAACGTCCGTATAGTTTCTTGCATAGTTGACTTTGTAGCCGATTTTCTCAAAATACTTTCTGATAATATCATAAATGAGAGCCTGATAAGCATGCCCGATATGAGCCTCACCCGACACGGTGATACCGCATGCGTACATGTTGACTTGTCCCTCGTTGAGCGGTATAAAATCTTCTTTTCTTCTTGTGAGAGTGTTGTAAATTTTCATAGCACACCTCCAATTATTCTCGATTGTGCGTATAAACACACATATTTTATTTGCACGTCAAATCAATGACTATAATGACAAGCACACAGGGGTTGAGCCCTGTGTACCGCATGTTCGATCACACCGCCAATACGGCAGTGAGTTTTTGATAAATCATTTGTGCTGTTTGCCTTTCGGCTCTGACAATTTTCACGCTATCTCCCCGATATTTGCGTATTAGTTGTTATCCTCAACCGTGCCGTCAATTCCACCCTCACGATTTATGCTAGAGGAAAAGAGGCTGTTTTTGGACTCATCGTTGCTCTCGCCAAAGAGTGCGTCGATTTCATCCTCATAGATGGTTTCTTTCTCATAAAGAGCTTTTACCATCGCATCCATGATGTGGCGATTGTCACGCAAGATTTTGAGTGCCACTTGGTATTGCTCGTCGATGATAGACTTGACTTCCTCGTCAATCTTTGCGGCAACTTCCTCGCTGTACATCGTGTGTGTTTGATAATCTCTGCCTAGGAACACTTCTTCGCTTGAGCCGAGATACATATTGCCGATAGCATCGGACATACCCCACTCTGTCACCATTCTTCTTGCAAGCTGTGTTGCACGCTGAATGTCGTTTGACGCACCCGTTGAAATGTCGTGGATGACGATTTCTTCCGCCGCCCTTCCGCCAAGCATCATTGCGATATTGTCAAGGAGCTTGCCTTTGGTCATATGATTGTCATCGTTCTCCGGCAAAGTGATGGTGTATCCCGCCGCCATGCCACGAGGAATGATGCTCACCTCGTGCACGTTGTCACAATGCTTCATGAGCTTTGCAACTATTGCGTGTCCGCTCTCATGATATGCCGTGATACGCTTGTCTGTTTCGGTCACAAGACGAGATTTCTTTGCAGGACCTGCCATAACCTTGTTGACAGCTTCGCTGATATCCTTCATTGTGATAAGCTTTCTATTGGCTCTTGCAGCCAAGATTGCAGACTCGTTGAGTATATTTTCAATATCCGCACCCGTAAATCCTGCAGTGAGTCTTGCAAGTGATTTGAAGTTGATGTCGGATGAGAGCGGTTTGTTTCTTGAATGAACTTTGAATATCTCCTCTCTGCCCTTGACGTCCGGCACGTTGACGTAAATCTGTCTGTCAAATCTGCCCGGGCGCATAAGTGCCGGATCGAGAATATCCACACGGTTTGTTGCAGCCATAACGATAATGGAGCTGTTTGCCTCAAAACCGTCCATCTGCACAAGCAACTGATTGAGCGTTTGCTCTCTTTCATCGTTGCCGCCGCCAAGACCTGCACCACGTTGACGACCTACTGCATCGATTTCGTCAATAAATATGATGCACGGCATGTTCTTTTGTGCCTGATCAAACAAGTCTCTGACACGAGATGCACCAACGCCAACGAACATTTCCACAAAGTCCGAACCGCTGATGGAGAAGAAAGGCACGTTTGCCTCGCCTGCAACAGCCTTTGCAAACAACGTCTTACCCGTTCCCGGAGGGCCTACAAGGAGCACGCCACGAGGGATTCTTGCACCGATTTCGGTATACTTCTTTGGATGCTTGAGGAAATCGACAATCTCTTGCAATTCTTGCTTTTCTTCCTCGGCACCTGCAACGTCATTGAAACGCACTTTTATGTCACGCACTTGATTTGCCTTGGTCTTGCCAAAGTTCATTGCCTGCGAATTTGCACCCGCACTCTTGCGGATGATGATCATAAACACGATAAACAAAAGTGCATACAAAACAAGGGGCACTATGACGCTTGTCACAATAGATCCGCTTGAGGGGTCGTCATAAACGATGGTGATGTCATTTGCATTCGGGCATGCAGTTTTTTCAAGCAAAGCTTGATAATCACTCAAAAATTGTGTTCTGCTTGAGATATACACAACGTAGCCGTTGCCCTTGTCTCCCACCTTTTGGATGTTGACAGCGTAGTTGCCGTCTATAGTCAATTTTTGCACCTGTCCGCTTGCAAGCATTTGCTCAAACGAATCGCCCGGACCTACAAATGACAGCTCCGTTGGCTTGGTAAGCTCGTATGCAAGCACAAAAACCACAATAAGCAAAACTATTATGGAAATTACAACAAATATGCGTCTAGATGATGATTTCATCTGCCCTCCTATGCACCACAATATAGAAACGTGCGTGTGCACAACTATATATATGTTCTACATATTATAAAAATTAAATACGAAAAAGTCAATGCAACTCAAACATTTTGTATCGACTTGCAGAGTCCCTCGCTTATTCTGCTTAAATGTTAAACAAAAATTATTAAAAGCATATTAAATATTTTCTTAAAACTGCACGCAGTGCACCATAACTCAAAAAAGGCTCCATCTGACGAGGGAGCTGTCTGCTTAGCAGACTGAGGGAGAGATAACGCAAAACACGTTTATCTCTTTGTTATAAGCTCGCTTGTCAATCTGTCAAGATACTCACAAACACCGACAAAGTCAGTGTCTATATCGGTATTGCAAATCCGCACAACATTCAAACCGATAGATTCCAATGCTTTTGTTCTTACATCATCTTTTTGCTGTTGTTCTGCTGTGTAATGTCCACCGCCATCCAATTCAATGACCAATCGTGCCTTGGCACAATAAAAATCCGCAATATAATCTCCCACAGCTTTTTGCCTTTGGAAACGAACAGAATATCCCCTTAAAAATTCATACCACAATTTTCTCTCCCATGGTGTCATATTCTTGCGAAGATTCCTTGCGATATGTATGTTGTTTTTATTGTATTCTTTCATATTCTCTCCCTCTGTCAAAAATTATAGATTTTTGCCACCTCCCTCGTCAGATGGAGGCTTGATTTGTTTTTATATAGTACGCTTTGAATAAGCACATTCCGTTAACAGGTAAGCAACGAATGAGTGAGCACTCAAATAATCCATAACTGCCGACAGGCATCATAACTCTAAACTCATAACTAAAAAACAAGCTCCGCTTTTTCACGGAGCTTGTGTTTTTACAT
>CAZXUW010000017.1:0-31029 GCA_964644355.1 uncultured Bacteroides sp. | reverse complement strand
TTTGGTAGGTAATTTTGGTGGCAAAATAGAAGTTTTGCACTCATTCTTAATGGGATTCGTAAGGAGCGTAGTGACGGAATAGCGGAACGGGCAAGCTCGCTTGCTTAAGTGGAGCGTTAGCCTCGAAAAGAGGGTTCGGCACGCAATGCGTGCTGTGCGTATGTAATACGCACAAATCCCTCCGCTTGCGCAAACAAAAAAGCCTACCATTTGGTAGGCAATTTTGGTGGCGGAAGCGGAGGGATTCGAACCCTCGAACGAGTTACCCCGTTACCGCATTTCGAGTGCGGGCCGTTATGACCACTTCGATACACTTCCTTATAATATGTACTGTTGTTTGTAAAGTGGGCATAAGGCACGCCGTGCGCGCATTTAGTTATGACCACTTCGATACACTTCCTTATAATATGTACTGTTGTTTGCAAAGTGGGCATAAGGCACGCCGTGCGCGCATTTGGTTATGACCACTTCGATACACTTCCGTATATTGTGTGCTTGTATTATATCCTAAATATTTTTATTTTGCAACAAATTTGGTCTTGCATATGTCGACAATCTAAATTATAATGTATGCATACTAGTTTTGGGGGAACTTTTATGAAACAACTTAGCAAAACCGAAAAAATATTGTTTTCACTTCTTGGATTGTCTGTGGGCATCATCATTCTCGGCATACTATTTTTGCTCAACGCAATGCAAGACATGACGGATCCCAACAACATTGCTTTCTTCACCGCATTCGCAAATATAGACAATGTGCTTGCTAAATACATCGTGGTCATACTGACAATGAGTTGTGGAATTATGCTATTCTCAAACGTAGCACTGCGTTTTCCGGGCAAAAAACTTCGCAATGGGCTCACGATCGGCATCACCGCTTTCGCTTTTATATTGACTCTGCCACTTGTGTACGTGTTTATAGCAATACTTCCGCTTGCAGGCAAAGCAACGTCTGTCGGTATGCCCGCTTTTGAAGAACTCAACTTTGTCGATCAAATCATGCGTACAGACAACATCCTCGGCGGATTTATCGATTGGTTTGGCGATGGGGCATTCTTGTGGGTTGTGCTTGTGTTTATGCTCTTGCTCTCAATCCTTTTCTTGCTTGAACCGCTCTGTGCCGGCATATGCGTGACGAGAGGCAAAATCCTCAATATCGTCGGAAAAAACAAAGACGGCAAAATCCGCATCTTCTGCACTGATGAACTTCCCGTTCTCAAAGCACAACGTGAAGCCACTGAAAACGCCGTGTGCGAAAACGTGTGCGCCTGCGAAAACTGTGCCGATTCCACCGCTTGCGTCGCTTGCGACACCCAAGACGAAATCTAAATCAACCATACAACACTGTGCCGACCTGCGAATTTTTGCAGGTCGGTTTTTATTGCTTGATTTTATCTTAAATACGGCTTATTATATTTCTATAATCAAAAAAGGACTGATTTTATGGATATTTGTAACTTTTTGAATAAGTCATACACCGCATATCACGCCGTGAAAAACAGCGAAGATTTTTTGCTTGAAAACGGCTTCTCTCGCCTTGATCTTTGCGACAAATGGGACGTTAAAATAGGCGGAAAGTATTACGTGGTGAAAAACGGCACGTCAATCATCGCATTTGTTGTTGGCAAAAACTTTGCATTCAACATCTCGGCAAGCCACACGGACTCCCCTTGTCTACACGTCAAAGGTCATCAAACTCTCCCGTCTTTGGAGGGTGCAAGGCTGAACGTAGAGATGTATGGCGGACTTATCCTCTACTCTTTTTTGGATACGCCACTCAAAATTGCCGGCAGACTTATAGAAAAAGACGGAGACACGCTTGTTGGCAAGCTCGTTGAGAGCGATTACAATGTCACGATTCCATCCCTTGCGATACACCACAATCCAACCGTGAACAACGGCATGGCAATCAGCGTGCAAAAGGACATGCTTCCCCTCATGGGTGACGTGGATGACGTCTACAAAACGCTCACTGACGGAGAGGTTGTGGATGCCGATTTGTACGTTGTACCATCACAAACGCCATACTATAGCGGTGCAAACAATGAATACTTGTCCTCTGCAAGGATTGACAACCTGACAAGCGTATACACCTCACTCACGGCTCTAGCAAATGCAAAACCGCAAAACATCGCAATAGTGGCGTGCTTTGACAATGAGGAAATAGGCAACAACACAAAGCAAGGTGCAAAATCATCATTGCTAAAATCCGTGCTAAACAAAATCACTCTTTGCCTTGGCAAAACGCAAGAGGATTTTATCTCTGCTTGTGAAAACGGCTTTTTGCTCTCGATAGACAACGCCCACGCGTTGCATCCTTCCTTCCCCGAAAAGATGGACGTCAAAGAGCGTGTGTATATGAACAAAGGCGTCGTGATAAAACATCACGTCAACTATTCAACGGACGGTCTTTCAAGTGCAATTCTCAAGACCTTGCTTGACCAACACAATGTTGAGTGGCAAGACTATTACAACAATTCAGACCAACGCTGTGGCAGTACACTCGGCTTGCCGATAAGCACCGAACTTGGCATGAAAGCCTGCGATATAGGCATCGCACAGCTCGCAATGCATTCAGGCATTGAAACACTCGGCACAAGCGATATTGCCAAAATGCAAGCATGCATAGAGGCTTTCTTGAACAGCAAAATCACCGAAATTCACAATGGTATAAAAATCAACTAATTTAACAAAATAAACACTTAATAATATCAAAAACGGCGTGTAAAACGCCGTTTTTTGTGTTTTTATATTAATATTCTCTCATCAATGAGTTGCTTTAACGAAGGCGGAAAATGCCTTGTGAGCCATATACAAATCCGCCTTTGAGATAAGCTCGTTTGGTGCGTGCATGGAGAGTACCGGAACGCCCATATCAACGGTGTCGATGTTCATGTTTGCAATAAACTTTGCAACCGTTCCGCCGCCACCAAGGTCAACTCTGCCAAGTTCACCCGTTTGCCAAATGATGTTTTCCTTCTCGAATACCCCACGCAAAAATCCGATATATTCTGCGGATGCATCGTTGCTACCGCTCTTGCCACGAGCACCTGTAAACTTGTTCATTGCAACGCCACGGTTGACAAATCCAACGTTCATATCCTCAAATGCGGATGCGAATGCAGGATCATAACCGGCGGTCACGTCTGCAGAGATACACATAGAATGCTCACGCACGACTGACGGATTCACGCCATAGCTCTTTGCGATTTCATCAATGATGTCTTTGATAAGTATGCACTGCATACCGGTGTTGCCCTCACTGCCGATCTCCTCTTTGTCAGCCAAGATGCACAACACTGTTTGGTCTGTATCCGCATCTAAAGTTGCTGTGATTTCGGGATAAGCACACACTCTATCATCATGGCCGTAGCTTGCCACAAATGCTCTGTCAAATCCAACGTCTCTTGCTTTGGATGAAGGCACTGCCTCAAGCTCTGCAGAGAGGAAATCTTCTTCTGTTATGCCATATTGTGCATTGAGAATTGCAAGCACACCCTTCTTGACAGAATCTTTGTCCTCGTCTTTCACGGGGATACCGCCAACCAAGAGGTTGAGATTTTCCGCCTCGAAGCCAGATGCGATGGTCTTGGTGTTGAGCTCTTGTGAAAGGTGCGGAAGCAAATCCGTGATATAGAACACCGGATCATTGTCGTTTTCGCCAACTTTCACGTCAACTTTTCTGCCGTCTTTGAGCACGATTACACCATGGAGTGCAAGCGGAATCGTGAGCCAGTGATACTTCTTGATACCGCCATAATAGTGCGTCTTGAGATATGCAAGCTCTGCCTTTTCATAAAGCGGAACTTGTTTGAGGTCAAGCCTTGGGCTATCCACGTGTGCAACCAAAATACGCACGCCGTTCTTTGCAACGTCCGCACTGCCTGCACGCAAAATAAACAAGCCTTTGCCACGGTTGTTGTAGTAAAGTTTGTCACCGGGATTGATTTGATCTCCGAGCGTATATGCCTTATACCCTCTCTCTTCAATCATCTCGATTGTTTCGCTGACTGCTTCACGCTCCGTCTTGCCGTTGTCGAGAAATTTCTTGTAGCCCTCTGCATAATCGCTGATTGCCTTAAGCTCGCTCTCGTCCGCCAATGCGTAAACGTTCTTTCTCTTATAGGTTAAATCCATAAAAAGCCTCACAAATATTTGTTGAAAACATTATACCACACTGCCCTCAAAAATCAACCTATTTGTGAATGAGTGATTATTATCACGCGCAATCTTTGATTGTTTATTTACTTATGCGGTTTTTGTGGTATAATAGTATGGTAATAAATTTTTCAAAGGTGGCAATATGATTATTGATCCCAGACAACAAAAATTGGCAGAAAATTTGGTGAATTATTCCATACACGTCGGCAAGGGCGACAAGGTGTGGATCGATGCAATTGGATGCGGTGAGCAACTGCCCGCACTTATCATTCGAGAGGTGTACAAAGTGGGCGGTATCCCCTTTGTCAACATCATAGACAGACGAATTCAACGTGAATTGCTTATGGGCGCAACGGATGAAATGCTCGACATATGGGCAAAGCGTGATGCAGACTTTATGGACAAAATGGACTGCTACATCGGCATCCGTGGCGGAAACAACAGCTATGAGCTTTGCGACGTTCCCGAAAGCATAATGCAAGAATACGACAAGCGTTACGGCATCCCTGTGCACAACGACAAGCGTGTTGCTCACACACGCTGGGTTATTTTGAGATATCCCACCGAGGGTATGAGCCAGCTTGCAGGCATGAGCACAGAGGCGTTTGAGGACTACTTCTTTGATGTATGTTGCCTCGACTACAAAAAGATGAGTAATGCGATGAATCCGCTAGTTGAGCTGATGAATCGCACGGATAAAGTGCGGATTGTGGCAAAAGACACAGATTTGAGCTTTTCCATCAAGGGAATCCCCGCCATCAAATGCGACGGCGGATGCAACATCCCTGACGGCGAAGTCTACACCGCTCCCGTCAAAGATAGTGTAAACGGCGTGATAACCTACAACACACCATCCATTGAAAACGGCTTCCGCTTTGAAAACGTGCGTCTTGAATTCAAAGACGGCAAAATTGTCAAGGCTACTGCCAACAACAGTGAGAAAGCAAATGCCATTTTTGACACGGACGAGGGAGCAAGATACGTTGGCGAATTTGCCATCGGCGTAAACCCATACGTTACGCACGCAATCGGTGACATCCTCTTTGACGAGAAGATAAGCGGTTCCATCCACTTCACCCCCGGTTGCTCCTATGACGATGCTCCAAACGGAAACAAGAGTGCTGTGCATTGGGATTTGGTGCTCTGCCAAACACCCGAGTTCGGCGGTGGCGAAATCTACTTTGACGACGTGCTCATCCGCAAAGACGGCAGATTTGTTCTCCCCGAGCTGTTCTGCTTAAACCCTGAAAACCTTAAGTAAAAAACATCCGCCAAAATTTTGGCGGATGTTTTTTTAATTAATAATGAATAACTGTGGGTTAGCTTTGCACGTACCCGAACAAACACTTGTTTAAGAATACTCACAACAACCCCTAACGCTCTCAAACAGATTGACTTATCTTGCAAAGCCTAATCCTTTTAGATGAAGAACAAAGAAACGCCCCAATATCGCAACCATAGTGTACATAACGTACACGAGTTGAGATATTGGGGCGTTGACACCGTTATTCGCTAAATGATTACGCTTTGCCGTTGCAACCAAGAACGTCAACAAGCTTGTGTTTCACAACTTGCTTCACTGCTTCTCTTGCCGGCCCGAGATATTGACGAGGATCGAAATGAGAAGGATTGAGAGCAAAGTGTTCACGGATTGCACCGGTGACTGCAAGACGAAGGTCTGAGTCGATGTTGATCTTGCAAACAGCCATGGATGCTGCCTTGCGGAGCATATCTTCTGGAACGCCTTGTGCACCCGGCATACTGCCACCATATTGGTTGACAATCTTGACGAGGTCTTGCGGAACGGAAGATGCACCGTGCAAAACGATTGGGAAGCCCGGGAGTCTGTTGCCAACTTCTTCGAGGATGTCGAAACGAAGTGCGGCTTGACCTTTGAACTTGTATGCGCCGTGTGACGTGCCGATTGCAATTGCAAGGGAGTCAACACCGGTCTTTGCGACGAATTCTTGAACTTGATCAGGATCTGTGAAAGCAGCGTCTTTTGCAGAAACGTTGACTGCATCCTCAATGCCTGCGAGTTTGCCGAGCTCTGCTTCAACCACAACACCGTGATCGTGTGCATACTCAACAACTTGCTTTGTGATGGAGATATTTTCTGCAAACGGATGTGAGCTTGCATCAATCATAACAGAGGTAAAACCGCTGTCAACGCAGTCCTTGCAGAGCGCAAAGCTGTCACCGTGATCGAGGTGCAATGCGATTGGAAGACCGCTTGTTTCAACAGCAGCCTCAACCATCTTGGTGAGGTAAGTTGTATTTGCATATTTTCTTGCACCGGAGGAAACTTGAAGAATAAGCGGAGCTTGCTCCTCAGTTGCAGCCTCAACGATACCTTGGATGATTTCCATGTTGTTTACGTTGAAAGCACCGATTGCATAACCGCCCTCATAGGCTTTTTTGAACATTTCAGTTGTTGTAACTAATGGCATGAATTTGCCTCCAAAATTTATTTATCGTACATATTATACAACCTTGCATTGAAAAACACAACCGTATATATAAAAATTTATCACTAGTGCAACTTCATTGACTGCAAAGCTTATCCTTTTTGCTCCTCCCTCTTTTCTCTTGCAAACCACATCACGATTGCGATTGCTATGGCAAGGCACAAAAAACCATAGAGCAAAACACTCACATATTGATATGGCAAAAAATATGATATTGTTGTCAAAATCGCTCCTGATACTATATTGCCCCAAAACACGGCTAAAGATGCCTTCCATATCGGCAAATTTATAAAACTGCCTATGCACGAGCCTGTCCAAGCTCCCGTCAACGGTATTGGCAGGGCAACAAAGCCAAACAAACCACAGAATTTCCTGCTATCTTTTGAGAGAATACGCCAATTTTGTTTGTGCTTATTATGCCCCTTTTGCTCACTATACACGCTCTCTCCTCGACTTTGAATGTGGGCTTCCAGCTTCTTTGCGAAATTGGCGAACAATTTTGTGCCACGCAACCATCCCAGCAACGGCTTTGTGAGCAATATTAGCGGTAAAATGACGGTTGTGGAGCCCGCAATGCAACAAAACATACCAAGCATCATTTGCGTTATGCTTGTCAGCCCCATAATCCGCATCGTCAAAATTGCTCCTCTCAACTCCACAACGGGTATGATAGAAACAATGTAAAGCGTGAGATATGGGTTGCCTATCCGCTGGCTTAGTTGAATTATCAAATTCTCGATCATTCTCCACTCCCTTACACCTATAAAACCGTCAATGAATTTTAGGCCGTTATGCTTGCAAAATACGGTGTTGTCAAGTATAATTTTCTCAACAAAACTATATGTCGGCGGTATAAATATATGCAAAAAATATTGAGTGCCATGCGTAGAGCCGTGCAAGACTACAAGATGATCGAGGATGGCGACAGAATATTTGTCGGGCTTTCAGGGGGCAAGGACAGCACCCTGCTTTTGCGTGCCCTTGCGGAGTATCGCAGATTCTCCCCCGAACACTACACGCTTGAGGCAATCACAATAGATATGGGCTTGAAAGAGACAAAACAAGAGGAAATGGATGCTCTCATCAAGATGTGCAACGACCTTGACGTGCCCCACCATCTCGTCAAAACGGATATAGCGGAAATTATCTTTGAAGCCAGAAAAGAGTCCAATCCCTGCTCTCTTTGCGCCAAAATGCGCCGTGGTGCCCTCAACAACGAAATACTGCGCCTTGGCGGTGGCAAGCTTGCGCTCGGTCACAATGCAGACGATGTTGCAGAAACCATGCTCCTATCCCTTCTGTATGAAGGCAGATTCTCTTGCTTTGCCCCTACGGCATATATGGACAAAAAAGGCATCTCTCTCATCCGTCCTTTCATTTATATTGAGGAATATGACATCAAGTCAACCGTGACAAGGCTGAACTTGCCCATCGTCAACAACCCATGCCCTCAAAATCACGAATCGCAACGTGAGTATATGAAAAATTTGATAAAGTCGATATGCAAAGATATCCCCTTTGCCAAACAACGCATTTTGGGTGCGATCTACCACCCCGAACGCAACAACCTCTGGAAAAAGCCAGAGGATAAATAAGCACTTTTCATCTAAAAAACAACATAAAAAGACGGCAAAAATATGCCGTTTTTTTGTTTTTCTGCAACAAAAAACACCGAGTGAAAACTCGATGTTTTGTTTGTTTTTTACAATCAATTAGATGAGTGTAATGATGCAGGTTTGAGCAGCATCGCCCCTGCGTGTACCTGTCTTGAGGATACGGGTGTAGCCACCGCCTTGACCGAGCTCGTTTTTACGTGCATCGTACTTTGGCGCATACTCTTTGAAGATCTTCTCGATGAGAGGATGCTTTGTATCCTTGATTCTTGCTCTGAATGCGGACTTTGACTCTTTCTCACCCTTGACTTCTTGAAGGTCAACGAGTTCAGCCATAAGTCTACGACGTGCAGCAAGCTTCTTTGGACCGTCGTTGGTGAACACCACTTCGGTCTTTACGCCCTTGTTGTTGGTGACAGTCTTTGTAACTTTGACGTCATCTTGGTAGGCTCTCATAGCAATAGTGATATATTTTTCTGCAAGGCTTCTAACTGCTTTTGCACGATCAACAGTTGTTTCGATTTGACCGTACCAAAGAAGCTCGGAAACCTGATTTTTAAGCATAGCCATTCTTTGGTCTGTGCGTTTTCCTAATTTAGACATTGTGTTCCTCCTAAACCCTTAGTCCTCTTGAGCCTTCAAGCTGAGGCCGAGGTCTGCAAGTTTCTTGATAACTTCTTCAAGTGATTTTCTGCCGAGATTTCTGACCTTGAGCATATCGTCTTCGGTACGCTTGGTAAGATCACCGACTGTGTGGATATTTGCACGCTTCAAGCAATTGTATGAACGCACAGAGAGCTCAAGCTCCTCGATGGTCATGCTCAAAATGGATTGAGCATTTTCCTCTGTCTTTGGAGCAAGCACGCTCTTGTCGCCGATATTTGAAAGCTCAACAAAGAGTGCAATGTGATCGTTCATGATTTTTGCAGCGAGAGATGTGATTTCCCTTGCAGTGGTTGTGCCGTCTGTTGTAACTTCAAGTGTGAGTTTGTCAAAGTCGATGCTTTGCTCAACACGTGTACTCTCAACAGCATAGTTGACTCTCACAACCGGGGTGTAAATTGAGTCGATCGGGATATAACCGATTGGTTGATTGTAATCCTTGTTTTGTGTTGCGGACACATAACCACGACCGCAGTCCACAAAGATTGTCATATCAATTGAAGCACCCTCATCGAGTGTGCAGATGATTTGATCGGGGTTCATAACCTCGATGCCTGTTGCACATTCAATATCGCCTGCTGTCACAACGCCAACAGTGTTTGCAACAAGTCTGCATTCCTGTTTGCCTGCTCTTTCAAGACTGCTGATCGCTTTGAAACGAACAGTTTTGAGGTTGAGGATAATTTCTGTAACTTCCTCTTTCACGCCCTTGATAGTGGAAAATTCGTGATCCACACCCGCAATCTTAACGCCAACTGCCGCAGCACCCGGAAGAGCCGAGAGAAGAATACGGCGCAAACAGTTTCCGATAGTTGTGCCAAAGCCACGCTCGAGTGGTTCGACAACAAACTTGGCATAATTGCCACTCTCGTTCTCTTGGGTAGTGATATTTGGGCTTATCATTTCCATCATAACTGTATCCTCCGATCAGATTATTTAGAATACAACTCGACGATAAGGTGTTCTTGAATATCGAGATCGATATCACTTCTTTCAGGAAGTGCCACGACCTTGCCGGTCAATGTTGCATTGTCGAACTCGAGCCATTTTACGAGGCTGAGATTCTTTGTTTCTTTAACTTGTTCCCACATCACGGAATCTTTCTTGTTCTCTTTGACAGCAATCACGTCGCCTGCTTTTACGAGGTAGGACGGAATGTCAACACTCTTGCCGTTCACTGTGATATGTCCATGGTTGACAATTTGACGTGCCATTGCTCTTGAAGAACCGAGACCGAGGCGGTAAACCACGTTGTCAAGACGTCTTTCAATGAGTGTGAGCATGTTCTCGCCGGTGACGCCACGCATTTCAGATGCTCTGTCATAGTACATCTTGAATTGTTTTTCGGTCACGCCATAGAAACGCTTTGTCTTTTGTTTTTCACGAAGCTGAACACTATAACCGCTAGCTTTCTTTCTTCCCTTGCCATGATCTCCCGGAGGTGCATACTTTGTAAGAAGAGGGCACTTTGTTGAACTGCACTTCTCACCTTTGAGATAAAGCTTGCATCCTTCACGTCTGCAAAGACGGCAATCTGCTCCAGTATATTTAGCCATAACTTAAATCCTCCTAATTACAGTCTTCTCGCTTTAGGCGGACGGCAACCGTTGTGAGGAATCGGGGACACGTCTTGAATGAGTGTAACTTCGATGCCAACGTTTGCAAGTGCACGGATTGCACTCTCTCTGCCTTGACCGGGACCTTTGACGTAAACTTCAACGCTTCTCATGCCTTGATCGTATGCAACTTTTGCAGCGTCCTCGCTGACCATTTGTGCTGCAAACGGTGTGGACTTACGGCTACCGCGAAGCTTAAGCTTGCCTGCGGATGACCAAGAGATTGCATTGCCGTTCATATCAGTGATTGTAACGATTGTGTTGTTAAAGGATGCATGAATGTGCACTTGACCTTTTTCAACATGCTTGATATCTTTTCTTTTCTTAATAGCCTTTCTTGCAATACCTGCCATAGTCGCGCCTCCTTATTTCTTGCGGCTTACTGCGCGCTTTGGTCCCTTTCTAGTACGGGCGTTTTGTTTTGTGTTTTGACCACGAACGGGAAGTCCCTTTCTGTGGCGAACACCACGATAGCAACCAATTTCCATCAATCTCTTGATGTTGAGACCAACTTCTCTCTTGAGGTCGCCTTCAACGTGCAAATTCTGTTCAATGTAATCACGAATCAGACTCACTTGATCCTCGCTCAAATCCTTAACACGGATGTCCGGATTGATGCCTGTTTCGCTCAAAATCTTTTGAGATGTTGCAAGACCAATACCGTAGATGTAGGTAAGTCCGTATTCAACTCTCTTGTCGCGTGGGAGATCCACGCCGGCGATTCTTGCCATTTTCTACCTCCGAAATAGTGAAAAAAGTGTTTTTTTATATATGCCACGCATAGGTAGTTGCACTAATGTGGAATGAAGCAACCAGCCGCCCTACGCTTTTTGCCGAATTTAACTTTTGAAGTCTCAAAACGGAGCTATGTCTCAAAACGTCAAAAGCCAAACGCTACAATCAACCTTGACGTTGTTTGTGGTTTGGATACTTTGAGCAGATAACCATAACTCTGCCGTTTCTTTTGATAACTTTGCATTTGTCGCACATAGGCTTGACGCTTGGTCTGACTTTCATAGTTAACCTCCTGAATGAGTCCTTTTGTTTTTAGTTTGACTTGACCTTATTTATTGCGGTAGATAATTCTGCCTTTTGTGAGGTCGTATGGTGACATTTCGATTTTGACTTTGTCACCCTCGAGAATTCTGATGTTGTTGATACGCAACTTTCCGCCGAGATATGCAAGAATCTCATGACCGTTTGTGAGCATCACTCTAAATTGAGTTTTTGGCAAAACCTCGATTACTTTGCCTTCGGTTTCTATAACGTCTTCTTTTGACATAGAGTCCTCTTATTCCTTATTTTCATTGTAAAAACGGAGAGCACTGAACAATTCCTGATCAAACACCTGTGTACCGTTTTTGAGTTTCTCCGCAATCTTTTCAAGCACGTCGCCGGTGGATTGCAGATGTTTTATATTTTTTACTTTCGCATTCTTGATATGTCTATGATTGCCGTCAGCTATCTTGACGGTGTTCTCGTCCACAATCTCGATGACTGCATAGTAAGAACCACTATCACGTCCAGCCTTTGAATAAACAATTAAACCGATTTCCATATCAAAGCGTAAGTATTTCCGCTCCGTTTTCTGTCAGAGCAACAGTGTTTTCATAGTGTGCAGACGGTTTGCCGTCACGAGTGACGCACTTCCAACCGTCTTCAATCGTTTGCCAAGTGCCCATATTGACCATTGGCTCGATTGCAAGCACCATACCGACTTCGAGCTTCACGCCGTGTCCCGCTTTGCCAAAGTTTGGCACCGATGGATCCTCGTGCATTTCTCTGCCGATGCCGTGTCCCACCATCGATCTCACCACGCCGTAGCCTCTCGACTCATTGTAGATTTGTATCGCATGGGATATGTCACCCAGTCTACCGCCATCCTTGAACTGCTTGACGCCCTCAAAGAAGCTTTCTCTTGTTGTGTCAACAAGTCTTTTCTTTTCTTCACTGACCTCGCCAACAAGGAACGTTCTTGCCGCATCCGCTTGCCAGCCTTTGAAGATGAGTCCGCAATCAACGCCGATTATCTCGCCCTCTTTGAGCCTACGCTCTGACGGGAAGCCATGAACGACCACTTCGTCAACCGACGCACATATCGTGCCGGGGAATCCGCCGTGACCAAGGAAGGATGGCGTTGAATTGTGCCTTTTGATATAATCGTAAGCAAATTCGTCAAGCCTCTTTGTAGATACGCCGGGCTTCACTCTCTCCTCAAGGAAGAGTAGGCAATCTCTAAGGATTGCTCCCGACTTTCTCATACATTCGATTTCAGCAGGACTTTTGATGTTAATCATTCAAGCACCTTCTTGATTGCTTCAAAGTTTTCTTCGATTGAGCCCTTTGCAACGATGTTCTCAAGTTTGCCTTGCTCACGATAGTAGTCGATAAGCGGTTGTGTTTGCTCGCTGTACACTCTCAATCTGTTCTTTACGGTTTCAGGCTTGTCGTCATCTCTGACAAACAGCTCTTTTCCGCAACGACGGCAAGTGTTGTCACCGCCCAGCATCGATACGTGATAAGTCTCGCCACACACGCACACTCTCCTGCCACCGAGTCTTTCGATGATGACGTCGAAAGGAACATCGATGTTGATTGCAAGGTCTATATCGGCAACGGTGTCCAACGCTTGAGCTTGAGCAATCGTTCTTGGAAAACCATCCAGGATGTATCCGTTTTGACAATCGCTTTCCTCAAGTCTGTTCTTGACAAGTCCAATGACGATTTCGTCAGGAACCAATGCACCGGCATCCACGTACTTTTTCGCTTCCAACCCAAGAGGTGTGCCCTCTTTCATATTTCTGCGAAGTATGTCGCCGGTTGAGATGTGCGGAGCATTGTATTGCTCTGCAATCATTGCAGCTTGAGTCCCTTTTCCTGCACCGGGTGCACCTAATAGAATTATATTTTTCATATTTATTTATTATAGCACTTTTCAGCCGAGATGGCAATCAAATCAGTGAGCGATTTATGCCATCTCGTGAAAAATATAAGTTATTTTGTAAGCTTTTGCTTATTTGAGGAAGCCCTTGTAGTGCTTCATCATAATTTGTGATTCGAGTTGCTTGTCTATCTCGAGTGCAACAGACACAACGATGAGCAATCCTGTTGCCGAGAATGAGTTTGCAAATCCGAGTGCCGGGTTTGTCCAAGTGCCTTCGCCCATTGCCAACGCTCTAAATATAAAGGTTGGAATGAGTGACAACAACATGAGGAACACTGCACCGAAGAAGGTGATACGATTGTTGATCTTCTTGAGGAAGTCACTTGTCGGTTTGCCTGCTCTGATGCCCGGAATAAATCCGCCGTACTGTTGGATGTTTCTAGACACATCTTCAGGGTTAAACTGAATTTGTGCATAGAAGTATGCAAAGCCGAGAATGAGCACTGCAAGAAGCACGTAGTAAACAGCCGTACCACTTCCCATGTATTGAGCATACCAAACTGCTGCGCCGGTATCGCTGAAGAACAATTGGATGATCATTTGCGGGAACATAAGCAATGAGGATGCAAAGATGATCGGCATAACACCGCTACCGTTTACACGGATAGGAATGTATGTTGTTTGACCGCCGTACATCTTATTGCCCTTGATTTGCTTGGAGTACTGAACCGAGATTCTTCTTTCTGCACCGTCAACCCAAACAATGAACACAAATACTGCCACAACAATGAGGACAAATCCGATGATATTCCAGAAATATGTGATGTTCTTTGTTGCAAGATTGATTGAATCAATCATTGTTGTTCCTGCGGTTGAAAGGATACCGATGAAGATTATGATTGACGTACCGTTGCCGATGCCGTATTCAGTGATTCTTTCGCTAAGCCACATAACCATCATGCTTCCGCCGACAAGAATGATGATAGACAATGCCATCGTCATAATTGGATAATCAGCGCCTTGCTCAAAAGAGAACACACTGTAGAATGAGCTCTTGAAAGCAACTACGATACCGATTGCTTGCACAACGGCAAGAATGACAGCCACGATTCTCGTGATTTGCGTAAGCTTCTTTCTGCCCTCTTCGCCCTCTTTTGACATCTTCTCAAGTGCCGGAATGACCAACGTGAGAAGTTGCATGATAATTGAGGAGTTGATGAACGGGAGCACGCCCAATGCAAACAACGTTGCGTTTTGCATTGAACCGCCCGTGATAACGTTCAACATATTGAAGAAGTCTGTGCCATCTCCCCAAGCACCAGAGAAACTGGTCATATTGAATGTTGGGATGGGGATGTAGCATCCGAGTCTATAGACGAGGATAAGAGCGAGAGTAATCCAAATCTTCACTCTTATTTCCTTCGTCTTGAATGCATTTTTGAGTGTCTCAAACATTATAGCACCTCTACTGTGCCGCCTGCCTTATTGATTTTTTCTACTGCAGACGCGGTGAATTTGTTGGCTTTGATGGTAAGTTTCTTCTCAAGCTCGCCATTGCCGAGGACTTTGAGTCCGTATGGCTCGACCTTCTTGATGACTCCGCTTGCCACAAGCTCATCGATACCGACAACTGCTCCGTCTTCAAATCTGTTGAAAACGTCGATGTTGACTGTGTTGTAGACATGTGCGAATCTCTTGTTGTTGAAACCGATCTTCGGAAGTCTTCTGGTCATCGGCATTTGACCGCCTTCAAAGTTGGGGCGTACACCGCCACCGCTTCTTGCCCATTGACCTTTATGTCCACGTGTAGATGTTTTACCCATACCGGAGCCGATACCACGACCAATTCTCTTGGTTGAAGTCTTTGCGCCCTCTGCAGGCTTAATATCTTGAATATTCATATGCTCCTCCTCACGCTTCCTCAACCTTTACAAGGTGAGAAACCTTTGCGATCTTTCCTCTCACGCAAGCGTCGTCAATAAAAGTTCTGGAGTTGCCGATTTTGTGCAAACCCATTGCTTCGAGATTGGCTTTTTGATTTTTGAGGATGCCGTTGGCACTTTTAACGAGAGTAACTTTGATCATTTTGACTTCTGCTTTTTTCTTAGTTGCCATAGTGTACCTCCCGATTAGTCAACAACGACGTCTACGCCACGAAGTTGTGCAATTTGCTCAGCGTTGCGAAGGCTCATAAGACCTGCAAGTGTTGCTTTTGCACTGTTGATTGGATTGTTTGAACCGAGGGACTTTGTTCTGATGTCTTTCACGCCTGCGGTCTCGAGCACCATACGTACTGCACCACCTGCGATAACACCGGTACCTTCTTCAGCCGGAAGGAGGAGAACTTGTCCACGACCAAATCTGCCTGTTGTAGCATGAGGAATTGTGTTGCCCTTCAATGAAACGTTTACGAGATTGCGTTTTGCATCTTGATTTGCTTTTTCAATTGCTTCGGGAACTTCAGCTGCTTTGCCCATGCCAAGACCAACTTTACCATTGCCGTCGCCGACAACTACGAGTGCACTAAAACGCATGTTTTTGCCACCCTTTGTGGTCTTTGTAACACGGTTGACTGCAATAAGCTTCTTGTTCAAACCGTCATTCTCTTCTCTGTTTCTATCGTTTCTTCTATCACGATTTTCTGCCATATATTCCTCCGATTAAAACTCAAGACCGGCTTCTCTTGCGCCGTCAGCGAGAGCTTGCACTCTGCCGGTGTAGAGGTAACCGCCTCTATCAAAGACGACCTCTTTGATGCCGATTGCCTGAGCTTTCTCTGCAATTGCCTTACCGACAACTTTTGCTGCATCGCTCTTGGAAAGTTCTGCAACGTTGGATGCAATGTCTTTCTCAAGTGTGCTTGCTGCACAAAGGGTGTGTCCCTTCACGTCGTCAATAATTTGAGCATAGATATGGTTTGTGCTTCTGTACACGCAAAGACGAGGTCTGCTAGCTGTTCCGCTAACTTTCTTTCTGACTCTTGCGTGACGAATGATTCTATCTGCGTTTTTATCTTTCTTTGAAATCATACTTCACCTCAATTACTTCGTGGCTCTCTTGCCAACCTTGCGGACAACTGTTTCATC
The DNA here is from genome assembly GCA_964644355.1 of uncultured Bacteroides sp. Classification (GTDB taxonomy): domain Bacteria; phylum Bacillota; class Clostridia; order Christensenellales; family CAG-917; genus CAG-475. The sequence goes on along the minus strand of CAZXUW010000017.1, from coordinate 14,538 downwards.
CTTGTAGTGGATGCCATAGTTGTGATAAGGCTCAACAGGCTTGAATGCCTTGATTGTTGCGGCAACTTGACCAACAAGTTGACGATCAATGCCTTTCACCACAAGCTCAAGCGGTTGCGGTTGTGCAAAAGTGATTCCGTCAGGAGCAGTGTATTCGATCGGATGTGAGAAACCGATGTTGAACACAACTTTGTTTGTTCCTTGAAGAGTGACTTTGTAACCTACACCGTTGATGATAAGTGACTTTTCAAAGCCCTTTGTGACACCAACCACCATGTTGTGGATAAGTGCACGATAAAGACCGTGCAAAGCACGATGATCTTTGTCGTCAGAGTGACGTGTGCAAAGAACTTGACCGTTCTCGATTGCAACGTCGATGGACTTGTCAATCACTTGAGTGAGAGTGCCGAGAGGACCGCTCACAGTAACGATATGATTGTTGTTTTCAACTGTAACACCTTGGGGGATAGCAATGGGTGCTCTACCAATTCTTGACATAGCGTGCCTCCTTACCAGATGTATGCCAACACTTCGCCACCGATGTGTTGTGCCCTTGCTTCTTTGTCAGTGAGGATACCCTTTGAGGTGGAAAGGATAGCGATACCCATTCCGTTGAGAACCTTTGGAAGATTATCCGCACCTGCGTATACACGAAGACCGGGGGTTGATACTCTCTTGAGACCTGTGACAACGTGTTGTCCCTTGATCGGAGCATATTTGAGTGTGATGACGATTGTGTTTTGCACTCCGCCCTCAACGATCTCATAGCTCTTTACGTAGCCTTCTTTTACGAGTATCTCTGCGATTGCCACCTTGATTTTGCTCGCCGGAACTTCAACTGTTTCGTGCTTTGCGGTCAAGGCATTTCTAATTCTTGTAAGCATATCTGCAATTGGATCAGTCATTTTTGTGCCTCCTCTTACCAACTTGCCTTCTTCACTCCGGGAATCTCACCTTTGTAAGCAAGATTTCTGAAGCAAACTCTGCAAATACCATACTTTTTGAGCACGGCGTGTGGACGTCCGCAAATACGACAACGGGTGTATTCACGAGTTGAGTATTTTTGTGGTCTTTGTTGCTTTACTTTCATTGATGTTTTGGCCATAGTACACTCCTTACTTTGCGAACGGCATGCCCATGAGCTTGAGAAGCTCGCGTGCCTCTTCGTCTGTCTTTGCCGTTGTGACGATGCAAATATCAAATCCACGGACTTTTTCAACTTTGTCGAATTCGATTTCCGGGAAGATAAGTTGTTCTTTCACACCGACTGCGTAGTTTCCTCTACCATCAAATGACTTTGCGGAAATGCCACGGAAGTCACGCACTCTTGGAAGTGCAATGGAGATGAACTTGTCGAGGAAGTCATACATTCTGTTGCCACGAAGTGTAACCTTTGCACCAACGTTCATGCCTTCTCTCACCTTGAAGTTTGCAACTGATTTCTTTGCTGTCGTGATGACGGGCTTTTGACCTGCAATCATCTTGAGCTCCTCAACTGCTTGTTGAAGTGCCTTGCTGTTGTCCTTGCAGTCGCCCAAGCCCATGTTAAGCACGATTTTCTCAAGACGAGGAACTTCGTTGATGTTCTTGTAGCCAAAGCGTTTGATGAGAGCCGGTACGACCTCTTCGGCATACTGTTTTCTCATACGGTATCTGTCAGCATTACCAGCATTTTGTTGATCGGTTGCAGGTGCCTTAGCAACCTGATTTTTCTTTTCTGCCACGATATTACCTCCGATATATTAGTCCTGATTTTCGGACTTGTCTGCTTTTTTCTTTGCAGCTTTCTTTGCAGCCTTCTTTGCAGAGGGTTTCTTCTCGTCAAGAGAAGCACCGCACTTGGGGCATACACGAACGGACTTTTGCTTGCCGTTGATGTCTTTAATCTCGTGCTTTACTCTCACAACGTCACCACAGCTTGCGCAAACGTGCATAACGTTTGATGCATCGATGGTGCCTTCTTGCTTGAGGATACCGCCCTTGTCTTGTGCATTTCTAGGCTTTTTGCTCTTTGAAACGATGTTGACGCCTTCAACGTAAATTCTGCCTGTTTCAGGAACGACCTTGAGGACCTTTCCAACTTTGCCTGCATCTTTACCGGTGATGACCATCACGTTATCGCCTTTTTTAACACTCAATTTTGCCATATCTCAGTACCTCCTTATAGCACTTCCGGGGCAAGAGAGATGATCTTTGAATAATCTTTATCTCTAAGTTCTCTTGCGATAGGCCCAAAAATACGAGTGCCTAGTGGGTTCTTTTGGTTGTCGATGATAACTGCTGCGTTGTCATCGAACTTGATGTAACTACCATCATTACGTTGCAAACCGAAGCTTGTGCGAACGATAACTGCCTTGACGACGTCACCCTTCTTCACTTTGCCACCCGGGATAGCCGACTTTACAGAAGCGACAATAACGTCACCGATGTTTCCGCTTCTTCTGAAGGAACCGCCCAGGACTCTGATACACATAATTTCTTTGGCTCCGCTGTTGTCAGCGACTTTGAGCCAGCTCAATGGTTGAATCATAGTGCTCCTCCTATTATTTGGCTTTCTCGATTATTTCAACGAGTCTCCAGCACTTATCCTTTGAAAGCGGACGAGTTTCCTGGATGCGTACTTTGTCGCCAATGCCACATGCGTTGTTTTCGTCATGAGCTTTGAACTTCTTTGTACGGTTTACGATCTTCTTGTAGAGTGGGTGTTTGACACGCTCGCTGACTGCGACGACGATGGTCTTGTCCATTTTGTCACTAACAACGATACCGACTCTTTCTTTTCTCAAATTTCTTTCTTCCATATGCTCCTCCGATTAGTCCTTTGCCTCGTCGTTCTTTGCACGAGCGATTTCTCTTTGACGGATAACGGTCTTGATACGGGCAATGTCACGTCTTGTCTCAACAAGCACCATAGGATTGGTCAGTTGATTAGTGGCGTTCTTGAAGCGAAGGAAAAACAATTCCGACTTCAACTCATTGAGCTTTGTTTGAAGCTCTTTATCTGTCATTTCCAAAACTTGTTTCGATTTCATTGTTCACCACCTTCGACACCGTTCACATCCTCGGCTCTGACAAACTTGCACTTTACAGGAAGTTTGTTAGCAGCAAGACGAAGTGCCTCTTTTGCTACTGCCTCGTCGATGCCTGCGATTTCAAACATCACACGGCCCGGCTTGACTACTGCTACCCAGTATTCCGGAGAACCTTTACCTGAACCCATACGAGTTTCAGCAGGCTTCTTTGTTACAGGTTTGTGGGGGAAGATATCCACCCATACTTTACCGCCACGACGGATATATCTTGTCATAGCGACACGAGCTGCTTCAATTTGGTTGGAGGTAATCCAGCCCGGCTCAGTTGAAACAAGACCGAACTCGCCGTATGCGACGATGTTGCCCTTGTTTGCTTTGCCCTTCATTCTGCCACGCATTTGGCGACGTCTCTTGACGCGTTTAGGCATTAACATTATTGATTTCCTCCTTCAAGCGGATTTTTGCCAAGGATTTCACCCTTGTAGATCCAGCACTTGACGCCGATTGCACCAAATGTGGTATGTGCGGTTGCCACGCCATAGTCGATGTCAGCACGCAATGTTTGAAGTGGGATTGAACCTTCACGGTATTGCTCGCTTCTTGCGATTTCAGCACCGTCAAGTCTTCCGCTAACCATTGTCTTGACGCCCTTTGCGCCAGCTTTCATAGCTTTGGACATTGCTTGTTTCATTGCACGACGGAAGGATGCACGACCTTCAAGTTGTTTAGCAATATTCTCTGCGACGAGCTGTGCGTCTGCATCGGGATGCTTAACTTCCATGATGTTGATGCTGACCTTCTTGTCTTGTGCAACAAGCTTTGCAACCTCTTTTCTGATTTCTTCAACGCCTGCGCCTGCTTTGCCGATGAGCACTGCCGGACGTGCGGTGTGAATTGCAACAACCACCTTATCTGCTGCTCTTTCGATAGCGATTTTGGAGATTGCCATTTCGTAATATTTTTTCTTTATAAACTTACGAATTTTGTTGTCCTCGACAATGTTATCTGCAAAGTGAGCTTTGTCGGCATACCACTTTGAATTCCATGCCTTAATAACACCAGTTCTAAGACCATTTGGATCGACTTTTTGTCCCATGTGTATACCTCCTATTATGCTTTCACTGTGTCGAGTACGACTGTGATGTGACTTGTTCTCTTGTTGATGCGATATGCTCTGCCCTTGCTGACAGGTTGAATGCGTTTGAGGGTTGGACCTTCGTTTGCATAGCACTCTGCAATATACATATCGTTTCTAGCAAGATTTTGGTTGTTTTCGCCGTTTGCTGCAGCACTGTTGACCAACTTGATGAGTGGTTCGCTTGCAGCTTTTGGAGTGTTCTCCAAAATAGCGATTGCTTCATTTACTGATTTGCCTCTGATTATATCAAGCACGATACGGACCTTAAATGGAGAAATTCTGACGAATTTTGCCGTTGCACAAGGTCTTGTGTCGGCCTTTGCTTGACGATCCATAGCTTTTTGTCTGCTTCTAGTTGCCATAGCTTCCTCCTATTATTTTGTGGTCTTTGCACCAGCGTGACCTCTAAAGGTACGTGTGGGAGCAAATTCACCGAGCTTGCAACCCACCATGTCCTCTGTGATGTACACAGGTACGTGAGTTTTGCCGTTGTGAACCGCGATCGTGTGTCCAACCATCTCCGGGAAAATCGTGGAGCTTCTTGACCAGGTTTTGACGGATTGACGTGCACCTGATTCATTCATAGCAATGATTCTTTTCATAAGGCGCTCTTCAACATACGGGCCTTTTTTAACACTTCTACTCATTTTTCAGTCCTCCGATTAGTTCACACGCTTGATGATGAACTTGTTAGATTTGTTCTTCTTCTTTCTTGTCTTATAACCAAGAGCAGGTTTGCCCCAAGGTGTAACAGGTGAAGGCATACCGACCGGAGATTTGCCTTCGCCGCCGCCGTGCGGGTGGTCGTTCGGGTTCATAACAACACCACGGACTGTCGGACGCACGCCCATGTGACGTGTCTTACCGGCTTTACCGACACGAATGATCTCGTGATCGATGTTGCCAACTTGACCCACTGTTGCCTTGCAGTTGATGAGGATGTATCTCATTTCGCCACTTGGCATACGCACGATTGCGTATTTACCTTCTTTAGCCATAAGTTGTGCTGCGTTACCTGCTGCTCTTGCGATGATTCCGCCATTGCCCGGTTGAAGCTCGATGTTGTGAATCATTGTACCAACGGGGATTGCAGAAAGAGGAAGTGCGTTGCCAACTTTGATATCGGCATTCTCACCGCTCTCGAGCGTGTCACCCACGTTCAATCCGAGAGGAGCGAGGATATATCTCTTTTCGCCATCTGCGTAGTGCAAAAGTGCAATATTTGCAGAACGGTTTGGATCGTATTCGATTGTAGCGACTTTTGCGGGGATACCATCCTTGTTACGCTTGTAGTCGATGATACGATATTTGTTCTTGTTACCTCCGCCGATGTGACGAACAGTGATTCTACCCATTGAGTTACGACCACCGCTCTTTGAGAGTGACACGAGAAGTGAACGCTCAGGAGTTGTGCTTGTAATCTCTTCGTAAGCAGAAACCGTCATAAAACGGCGAGCAGGAGATGTTGGTTTATATTTCTTAATAGCCATATTATTTACTCTCCTTATGCCAAACTATCGAAGAATTCGATTGCTTTACTGTCGGCACTCAATGTGACAATGGCTTTCTTGAAAGCAGGACGTCTGCCCTCGTTTCTGCCCATTCTCTTGATTTTGCCGTCGTAATTTGATGTGTTGACCTTGTCAACCTTCACGCCAAAGATTTGTTCAACAGCGGACTTGATTTGAGTTTTCGTTGCACTCTTCACAACTTTGAAGGTGTATCTTTTCTCTTGGATGCCGTCATAACTTTTCTCTGAAAGGATAGGCTCAATAATGATATCGTAAACTGTCATTGTGCTGCCTCCTCAAGTTTTTTCAATGCGTCAACGGTGATGACGAGATTTTTTGTTGCAACGATGTCGTATACGTTGAGCAAACGAGCTTCGCAAACGTTTACGTTGGGGATGTTCTTGCTTGCTCTGAGTGCATCTTGATTGTACTCATCGAGAACAAACATAACTCTGCCGTTGAGTGAAAGTGCCTTCACTGCGTTTGCAACGTGCTTTGTCTTGACTTCTTCAAGTGCGAACTTGTCAAGAACGATGACTTCGTTTTGACGGAGCTTTTCAGAAAGTGCGGAATAGAACGCAGCTGTCTTCATGCTCTTGTTGATTTTTTGTGAGAAATCTCTCGGCTTCTTTGCGAACACAACGCCACCACCAACATAGTGAGGAGCAACGATGGAGCCTTGACGAGCACGGCCTGTTCCCTTTTGACGATAAGGTTTGCAACCACCGCCACGAACTTCCGTTCTTGTCAATGCACTCATTGTGCCTTGACGCTTGTTTGCGAGTTGAGCAACCACAACTTGATGGATGAGTGCTTCATTGTACTCACGTGCAAAGATGGAATCGCTGACTTCAACACTGCCGGCCTTCTTACCGGCCATATTCAAAACATTCAGTTTCATATTCTACCTCCGCTTAGCCCTTGATGGATTGCTTCACAACCACGAGTCCGCCCTTTGGACCGGGAACTGCACCCTTGATGAGGAGAAGATTTCTCTTTGCATCAACACGTGCGACCAAGAGGTTCTGGACAGTAACCTTTTCATGTCCCCATTGACCTGCCATGTGCTTGTTCTTGAACACTCTTGATGGAGATGAGCAAGCGCCCATGGAGCCTACGCTTCTGTGGATAGGACCGGTACCATGTGTCATAGGACCGATTCTGTGAGAGTTCCATCTCTGGATAACACCCGAGTAACCATGACCTTTAGAAGTGCCTGTAACGTCAACTTTGTCACCCTCTACGAACATGTCGCAAGTAAGTTCCTGACCAAGTGTATAGCTTGAGCAGTCTGCGAAACGAAGTTCACGAAGATACTTCTTGACGATTACGCCAGCTTTCTTAAAGTGACCGGCCACCGGCTTGTTCACTCTTGTTTCTTTGACGGTTCCGAAGCCAACTTGAACAGCTTCATATCCATCATTCTCTTTCGTCTTTATCTGCACTACCGAGCAGGGACCTGCTTCCACGACTGTGACGGGAACAACCTTGCCATCTGCAGTAAAGATTTGGCTCATGCCGATTTTCTTACCGATGATTGCTTTATCCATGTAAAGTTCATCCTCCTTTTATTTGCTTAGAGCTTGATTGAGATATCAACGCCGGCAGGAAGGTCGAGCTTCATGAGAGAGTCAACTGTCTTGCTTGTCGGATTGTAGATATCAATCAAACGCTTGTGTGTTCTGAGTTCAAATTGCTCACGACTGTCTTTGTATTTGTGTGTCGCACGCAAAATGGTAATGATTTCCTTCTCTGTCGGAAGGGGGATAGGACCTGAAACCTTCGTACCGGTCTTCTTCACTGTCTCAACAATCTTGTCAGCAGAAAGGTCGATAAGGGTGTGGTCATACGCCTTAAGTTTAATTCTGATCTTTTGTCCAGCCATTATAAGCCTCCTAATATTAACACTTATCCGTGTGTGTCTTATATTTTTTGTTCCGCCAAATTACGGCGGAAAATACGCATCTTTGACGACACGCTTGATTAATATATAATTTTTGCACATTAAAGTCAAGCAAAAAAACGGCATTTTTTGAATATTTTTTATTCTTGTGTATTTTTTTCCTCAAAAACCACAAAATCTTGTTATATATGGATAAAAATTGTTCTCTAAATAAATTTATTCTATTATATATCGCACGTGCCACTCGCCCGCGTGTGTCGCGACCGTTTTGCCCTCGACAGACACAGAACGAACGGCTATTTAATGAATAATTGAGAACGGAACACCCTCACCCCGAATGAGTTATGTTGCACTGCGTGCAGTTTAGAGTTATGATTGCCTTTGGGCAAGCGTGCGGTCTCTCCCTCCGCCATAAACCTGTGTTTTATGCCACCTCCCTCGTTAGATGGAGACACTGTGTTTAATGAATAATTGAGGACGGAACGCCCGCGCCTGGATGAGTTATCCGTTTTCCGATTGTCATTCCGAGCAACGTCGAGGAATCTAGCCCTCAGGCGCATATGCGTTTTTTAATTCTTCACTCTACAAGACCACAAGGGGTTTGCGTTTATAACCCTAAAACACATATCACCCCTCCCACATACATATTCCCACACAACCACACATACACTTGTATGAGAGGTGTGTATGGAAAACAAAAAAGAAATTGTAATTTTGAGCGGTGGCGGGCACAAGGGTATTGTGAAATTGCAAGGTGATTTGAAAAGCGACAAAATGGTGAAAGGGAGCTGCAATTTAGACTTCCGCCCCACCAATGGTTATCTATACCTAGTTGGTGACAATGTTGCAAAAATAGCACTTTATGACATCAATACGACGTTTGAAGTGCCATTTTGTGCAAAAAGTGAGTTTGGATGTGCGGTGCGTTCAAGTGCAATAACTATGCTTGGCGGTGGCATTTCAAACGGCTCTATTCTCAATAGAATCGATGCATACAACAAGAGCGCAAACTCCCTCATGCAAAAGAATACAGACGGATCGAACACGCCAAACATATCCCCTATTCTACCTGCAAAACAGTCCGTAAAGCCCTTGACAATCAAGGATGTCACAGAGCTTGACGAGTGGAGTAAGTACGACGGAAACAACTTTTACTATGCCGTAAAGCCACAACTTGACGAGCTTTTTATATGCTATCCGGAGGAGCCTGCTCTTGCAAATGCGGTTGAAAATTCAAAATGGATACGTGTGGAATCGGCAGATGATTGTTATGTTGTCGGCATACTTTTTGACGATGGCGAACCGTCCCTACTCTGCTACGGCGTACCCGCAAAGGCAAATATGCAACCACCGAGCGAATTGGATGGTGCCTGCGTATGGCTCCCTATTTCCAACCAAGACGGCTATTTTGTAATATACCAATCCGCCCACACGGGAGAAATTATCAAAGCATAATAATCACCAAAACAAAAAATTACGCCACTCTGCGAGGGCGTATTTTTTTATTCACAGTTTTCGTCATGGTAATTTTCAAAAAGATCATTCGGTGTGCACTCCAAAATATCGCAAAGCGCTTTCAGATTTTCAAATTTTATTGAACTTGTTTCATTATTTACGAGTCTATTAAAATTTTGATAACTTAACCCCAATTGAACATAAAGCCAATACTTTGTCTTTCCCTTTTCTTTTAGGATATCTAAAATTCTCAACTTCATCGTATATCACCTACACGTTATATAATATGCACATTATATGAAAAGAATTTGTTGACTTAATAGACTTTTACATTATATAATGTATACATTAGATGCAGTATACATTAGATGCGGCTAAAACCGTTATTAAGGAGGTTATTATGGTATCAAACAATGTAAACGCAATACTTATGCAATATAAGGATTATATCCCGAACGAGAGCACCCTATCACTGCGTTCCTCATTAGAGAGGGCTAGCGATGCATGTTATTCCAATTTGATAAGTGTACCGCTCAAAAAACCGACAACTACACTTATTTTGTCGATTTTTTTCGGCGGATTAGGCGTGGACAGATTTTATATTGGGGATGTAGGTCTTGGAATTGCAAAACTACTTCTAGGATGGTTGACTTGCGGACTTTGGGCTCTTATTGATATTTTCCTTTGTTATAAAAAAGCAAAAGAAAAAAATCTCACAAACATTATGTCTATGCTCAACTAAAAAATAACCCATCGGACAAACCGATGGGTTATTTTTTTGATTACTATTGTTTAGTCCACACGAAGTGCATCCACAACATTCTTTCTTGATGCGCTTATTGCAGGGATTATGCCTGAAATCACTGTCAAGAGCAGGCTTAGGCACACAAGCAAGATCGCATGCAACGGATTGAAGTGCAACAGCGATCCGATGCCTGTCACCGCCTCAATGATGAGTGAAATTATCGGACAAAGCACGTAAGTGAGAGCAATTCCAATAAGTCCGCTGGACAAGCCAATGAGCGAAGTTTCGGCAATAAAGACGTTTCTGATATCCTTCTTTCTTGCGCCGATAGCACGCAGAATGCCGATTTCTCTGATACGCTCGATGACTGAGTTGGATGTGATGACTCCAATCATAACCGTGGACACCACAAGTGAAATTGAGGCTACCGCAATAAGCATTGTTGAAACAAGGTCGAGAATGATGTTGACGTTGTACAGGAACATCGACGACACGTCAAAGTAGCCGACATGCCCTTTGCCCTTGTCATTCCAAGCATTTATGTAGTTGCCGGCACTTTCCTTTTGTCCGACATTTGAGGGGTATACGGTGATATAGCTCGGAGATTTGCTTGCACCTATCGCACGCATTAAATACGTGTATTGCAACACTCCCTCGGAGCTCATCAATCCCACAATACTGTTGCCTTCGACAACCTCTTTGTCTTGAAGGGTTGTGCCAAACACTGTATTTTTATCCGTTTTATCCGCATTTTTCTCATCCAATGCTCTTTGTGCAATGGCAATCTTACTGTTGTAAGATTTTTCAAGCACGTAGTTTGCAAGCTCGGGATTATAGCAAAATGCAGAATTTACATATGAGTTTATGCTCCCCTTCTTCTTGCGGATGACACCGACGACCTTGAGCGTCATTGCACCATCCCCTTGACAAGCTTCGTTCAAATACTCTTGATCATCTGCATAATCTTGGTATGTACCTTTAATACTAGCAAAGGGATATTCACACAAACCGTCTGCCGACATTTGATAATATGCATCGTTGTCAAGCAGGGTGAATTCCTGCCCGATAAAATCGTTGACGTCATATTTTTCACCGCTCGTATAATCAAAGCCAAAGTCGGTGAGCAATGATTTGTTGATGCTGTTATCCTCATTGATGCACAGCACGATTTCATTCATATTTTGCGGATATTTGCTGTTTTCACCGATAAGCTCATATGAATCAAGCATGTTTTGCTCATCACCGACAAGCACTTGCCACGTGCTAGATTGCAGGTCGTTTTCACCAAGCACCGTGGATGCGATATTCACTGCCGTGACTTCGCCGGGGAGTTGAGATATATCCCTATACTCAACGTTTCCGTCCTCGTCCTCGACTTTGCGTATGATATTGTAACGCAGACCGTAAAGCATGCTCATTGAGGAATAATACTCCTTTGGCATAACTTTTATATATTCTGCAAAATCTTCGCTCAAATCATTTTTGGTTACGCCATCGAGGAAGGACTCTATTATCTCGGTGAGAAAGCCCATTGTGCTGTCACCACCACTGTTGACGGTGATTTCATCGCTGTCGGGATACAATCCCTCATTGCTTGAAGTGCTCATATTCAGCATCATATCCATAACGGCAGAGTCTTTGACGTTGTATTGATACATGCCGAGCGGAATGCCTGCAAGCATCTCTGTCTGCATGTTGTCCACAAAAATACTAAAGCCGTTGGATATAGACAGCACGAGTGCAAGACCTATAATTCCAATAGATCCGGCAAACGCCGTGAAGAATGTTCTGCGTTTTTTGGATATGAGATTTCTTAGGCTCAATCCAAATGCCATGCCCGCACTCATAGACGTTGGTTTGAATGTCTTGTCTCTGCGATTTTTCTTTTTTGAAAGGCTGTTGAGTCCCAACTTTTCAAAGGCGTGATTGACCTCCTCACCAAGATTACGCATGGCAATTTTGCGTTTTCTATTGCTTACCTTTTTCTCTTTCTTTTTTTCGTTATTTTCACCGTTTTCAACGTTTACACTATCATTTTCCAATGTTAAAGTGTCCGTTGTGATACACTCCGCAATTTTATTGTTTTCAATCTCTTGCGTTAATGACGACTCGCTCTCGCCATCACCACCCGGCAAATACGGGTTGGTATCCTCAACAAGTTGTCCGTCTTTGAAACGGCAAATTCTCGTTGCGTATTGGTATGCAAGCTCGCTGTTGTGCGTGACCATAATGACAAGTCTTGTCTTGGCTAGCTCCTTGAGAATGTCCATAACTTGCACGCTCAATTCACTGTCCAAAGCTCCTGTAGGCTCGTCCGCAAGGATAATTTTGGGATCATTGACAATGGCTCTTGCAATGGCAACTCTTTGCATTTGACCGCCACTGAGTTGATTGGGTCTCTTGTTGATTTCCTCATGCATATTGACCATATGCAATGCGGTCACGGCTTTGGCTCTACGCACCTTTTTCTTTTCGCCGACAAGGCTTAAAGCAAGCTCAACGTTTTCAAGCACGGTGAGGTGTGGAATGAGGTTGTAACTTTGAAACACAAAACCTATTGTTGCGTTTCTATAAGCATCCCAATGCTCGTCGTCAAACTCTTTTGTGGACACGCCCCCGATGACCAAATCACCTGAAGTGTAACGATCAAGACCGCCTATGATGTTGAGCATAGTCGTTTTGCCACATCCGCTTGGACCTAAAATTGCGACGAATTCGTTTTCTCTGAAATTGAGTGACACGCTTCTTAGTGCATGCACCGTATCCGTTGCAGTCGGATAATCTTTGACAATGTCCTTAAGTGTAAGCATTTTGCACCTCTATACAAAATCTATTCGATAAAATTACTCAAAAATACGCCTATCGGAAAGGGCTAAAGACAAAGAGAATGACAAAAGCCATTCTCTCCCTTGTTAAAGCCACTCCCGTATTATCTCTATCAGTTCAATTTGCCATCAAACAAGAAAGAAATACCTTTGCTCATAGTGTCGGAGACGTGCATACACAGCTCCTCAAGCGTAAGAGAACTCTTGTGGTTGAACCAAATTTTGAAGCATTCCGTCATGCCCGCAACTGCAAAAGCAACGACGTACTTCGCCTTTTTGATATCCATACCGCTAGATGCCGGATTTGCGGAGAGAGATTTCATATATGCATCAACTATTCTGTCGTTGATTTTGTCAAGAAGTCTGCCGGATGAACTGCTCGAAAGTATGTATTTGTTGCTCTGATCCTGCTTTGTGATTTCTTCAGCGACAGTGCTGAGCAACTGATAGGGATTTGTCAAGCTATGTCCTATCTCGTCCTCTGTCAAAATCTTGTCTATACGTGCAATAATCTCGTTCTCAATGTCGTCTCTTACGTCACCGACGGAATTGTAATACATATAAAAAGTGCTTCTGGTGATACCGGCTTTCTTTGTAAGCTCGCTTATGCTTATATCCGCCATATCCTTTTGCTCAACCAACTCTTTGAACGATATGAAAATTGCATTTTTCGTTTTAAGAACTCGTTTATCGACTTTTCCTTCCTTCATATGTTTCACCTTGTTTTATGTACTATGCGGGCATTTGCCCCCATTTTTTTATTGCATTATGTATTTTATCATATATTTGTATGATTTTCTACACTTTTATAAAATCTTAAGTAAATTAATAAAATATTAAGATTTGCACACAATATATATACATTTTCACAAAAAGGAGAGCATATGAAAATCAAAAAACAACGCAAGAAAAAACCACCACTTTCACATAGCAATCTATCCACCGAAGAAAATCTCGCATCCGAATACGATCCCAACGGCAGTTACACGGGCATCCCTGCTCCACCGATTGGCTTTCCGTATCCGCCGGATGAAGCACTTCCCGTGCAAGACGTGGATGACTTGTAAAAATGTGTGCAAAATTGCACACATTTATCAACTGTTTTATTGTACTTCACAAAGATAATTATGATGTCACAACAATATCGAATTGAGTTTACAATCTATCATCAATTATTACATAATCAAGCGCAACACTTCTTGGATCACAAGCGTATATAGCAGTTAAAGTTATTCTAGTATACAACTCGCTTTTCTCAACATTTTCTTTAGTGTATACACCATACAATTGCTCATATTTATAGCCCTCATTGATATCGACAAGACATCCGTCTTTATCTATTATATAGTTTAAATGACTATATTTAATCACCGGCGTCATGCTTTGATCGTCCACATCAGAATCAATGTAAACGAAGAAATCAAGCCTGCTGTTATCACCCGGGTTAAACGACTTGTCAAGCTTAATAGTCATCGCGGTATCGACCAAAATTTCTTTTATGGAGCCATCTTGTTTGCAAACAATTTCCAATACATCTCCCCCAATTAAATTGTAAATTGCACTAGCATCTGATTTTGATTTTAACTCACATTGACCGAAATCGACAGGAACGGAAAACAACAACATCGCTTCCCCTTCTTTGATATTGCCATAATCGCAACTCACTGAAACAACTTTTTGTGTATAGTCACCCGTGCAACCGACACATAATACGATTACAAACAATAAGACAACAAAAACAGCAACCTTGTTTTTCATTGATTATGCCTCCAAATATATAATCATATCCCCTATACAAATACGACCTTTATTTCTATCACTACCGAACTCCGAAGTCGTATAAAAACGAAATTCTGTTGTTGCTTCAGGAAAAACTATCGTATAGTTGTCTGGAGCGGTTCTATCTGTGCTTAGTGTGATATCATTTAA
>CAZXUW010000016.1:0-33403 GCA_964644355.1 uncultured Bacteroides sp. | reverse complement strand
AAACTCATAACTAAAAAACAAGCTCCGCTTTTTCACGGAGCTTGTGTTTTTACATTTCTTCCGGAGCGGAGATGCCGAGCAATCCAAGTCCGCATTTTATCACGTTTCCGACCGCCTTTGTCAAGGCAAGACGTGCGTTGCGAGTGGGTGCATCGTCAACAACAATGCGATGTCCGATGTAGAATCTGTTGAACTTTTCAGCCAAGTCAACGATGTGTCTTGTCACGTAACATGGTTCTCTAAGTCTTCCCGCTTGCTTGATTGAATCACCAAACGAAATGATACTCTTGATGACGTCATACCCCTCGTCCGACGTGATTGCCGAAAGGTCGATATTGTCATAATCTATCTCTCCGCCCTTGCGCAAAGCACTTGCACAACGAGCATATGTGTACTGAACGTACGGAGCTGTTTCACCGTCAAAATTGAGCACCTTGTCATAGGAGAATACGATGTCTTTTATGCGGTTGTTCCAAAGAGATGAGAACACCACGGCACCCACACCGACGCTTTCTGCAATGGCATCTTTGTTGGGGGCGTTTGGATTCTTTTCCTCAATGATTCCTCTTGCTTTTTCAACCGCTTTGTCGAGCACTTCTTGTAGCCAAATCACTCTGCCCGAGCGTGTTGACATTGAGCCGTCCTCCATGGAAACCATGCCGTATGCAACGTGCTCCATATCCTCTGCTCCTGCAAAATCCATAAGTTTAAGTACCTGAAACAGTTGCTTAAAGTGCAGATCTTGCTGATATGCCACAACATAAAGGCACTTGTAGAAATCATAAGTTTTCTTGCGATAATACGCCGCTGCAATATCACGTGTTGCATAAAGAGTGGCTCCGTCCGCTTTGACCAAAAGACAGGGTGGCATATCGTATTCGTCCAGGTTCACAACCTTTGCGCCCTCGCTTTCCACAAGCAATTTTTTGTCTTTGAGGATGTCCAAGCACGCATCCATTTTGTCATTGTAAAAGCTTTCTCCGTTGTAGCTGTCAAACTTGATGTGGAGCCTGTCATACACCTTTGCGACCGCCTTCATCGTAACGTCTTTGAATACGTCAAAGTATGCGGTTGCCTCGCCGTCCCCATCCTCGATACGCTTGAACCAAGCACGTGCCTCATCGTCCATTTCCGGGCACTCCTCCGCCTCTTTATGATAACGCACATAGAGGGTGTTGAGGAAATATTCGTCATTGCTTGCAACTTCTTCAAGTGACGACCACTTGCGCGTGGCAACGATAAGCTTGCCAAATTGCGTGCCCCAGTCACCGAGGTGATTGATGCCCACAACTTTGTAGCCGAGATGTTCAAATATGCGATACAAAGCACCGCCTATAACGGTTGTGCCAAGATGCCCGATATGGAACGGCTTTGCGATGTTGACAGAGCTATAGTCTATGCAAATCGTCTTACCCTCACCCTCGTCGCTTGTGCCGGGTTGAGCATTGTTTGCATCCTCAAGAGCACGCCTTGCAAGGACGTCTCTTGCAAAAAAGATATTGAGATATCCGCCGACGACTTCAGCTTTTGCGACAAAATCAAGATTTTGCACGTACGGCAAAAGTTTGTTTGCAATCATTGGCGGTGCTATACGCATTGTGCGTGCAAACTTAAAACAAGGCAAACATACGTCACCCATTTTGCTTTCTTTGGGAATTTCCAAAGCGGATGCGATATCCTGCTCTGCAAGTCCGTCGACTGCAAGTGCTTTTGCTAGTTCTTTTTCAAACATATTATCTCTCCAAAAAACATGTTGATACATGAGATTATAATTTTGGACGTGGGCAAAGCCCACCCGCAATTATTCATTATTAATTGTTCATTCCAATCAAACGTTGATTCTAAACAACACAACGTCGTTGTCTTGCATCACGTAGTCTTTGCCTTCACTGCGGACTTTGCCACGTTCTTTGGCAACGTTGAAGGAACCGCACTCAAGCAAAGTTGCATAATCCACAATCTCTGCACGGATAAATCCTCTTTCAAAATCGCTGTGGATTTTGCCCGCCGCCTGTGGAGCCTTTGTGCCTTTGACGATTGTCCAAGCTCTCGTCTCTTTCTCACCGGCGGTGAGGTATGAGATAAGTCCCAAAAGCTTGTAGCTTGCTTTGACAAGCCTATCCAAACCGCTCTCGCTCAAACCATAGTCCGCCATAAACATCTCTCTGTCCTCGTCGCTGAGCTCGCTCAAATCTTCTTCGAGCTTTGCGCAGAGCACGATGACCTCGGTGTTTTCCTCGCTTGCGATACGCTCAACCTCTTTGGTGTACGCATTGCCATCTATACCACCCTCGTCGGTGTTTGCAACGTAGATGACGGGCTTTGACGTCAGCAAAAACTGCTCGTCTATAAACTGCTTAAACTCGTCGTCAACGTCCAAATTGCGCAAGGCTTTGCCCCCCTCAAGCCACTTTTTCATGACGTTGAGGCGGTCGATATCCTCTTGGTATTTCTTGTCGGATTTGAGCTTAACTTGTGCGTTGGCAAGACGGCGTTCAAGCGTCTCCATATCCGCAAAAATAAGCTCGTAATTGATTGTCTCAATATCTCTTTGAGGATTGACAGAGCCATCCACGTGCGTGATGTTTGAATCGTCAAAGCATCTAACGACGTGCACGATTGCATCCACCTCTCTTATGTGCGACAAAAATTTGTTGCCCAGCCCTTCTCCACGGCTTGCACCCTTGACAAGACCTGCAATGTCCACAAACTCAAGGGAAGTCGGCGTGACTTTTTTGCTATCGTAAAGCTTTGCAAGCTTCTCGAGCCTTTCATCCGGCACTGCCACAACGCCTACGTTCGGCTCAATTGTGCAAAACGGATAGTTGGCGGCTTGTGCTCCCGCCTTTGTGATTGCGTTGAAAAGTGTACTTTTGCCAACGTTTGGCAATCCTACAACACCAAGTTTCATTTTTTCTCCTTCACGTATGTTCTTGCGCACGTAAATGATTAATACAATAGTTTAGTATAAACGAAAATAGGCGAGGTGTAAAGAGAAAATGAAAATTTGGCAAGCTTTGGTATTGGGAATCATACAGGGATTGAGCGAGTTTCTGCCAATCTCGTCCTCCGGTCACTTGCTACTCTTTGAAAAATTTGTAGGGAATCTGCAAAGTGAACAAATGTTGTTGTTCAACATAACAGTGCACGTGGGAAGCCTTGTTGCGGTGCTTATTGCACTCAAAGACAAATGGCTCCCCCTACTCAAAAAACCGCTTTGCAAAACCAACGGATATATAGTGCTTGCATGCATTCCGACGGTGCTTATGGCAATCCTATTCAAAGTGCTTGCACCAAGCCTTATAGACGGCAAACTGCTGGGCGCGGGATTTGTGATGACAGCATGCCTATTGTACGCCTCGGACAATTTTGCAAAGGACAAAAACGTCTATCTTTTTGAGCCTGCAACCTTTGAAAAATCAACCACTGCTTTAATACCCGCATCAAACAAAAACAGCCATCAACAAAGTGGTATTTTCAAGCACGCTGCCATGCAGCAAGACAAATCAAACAACACACGCAAAATGACAAAATTGACACTTTATAATATCAAAACAAGTGTTTTAACTGGCATTATGCAAGGAATAGCAGTTTTACCCGGTATATCGAGAAGCGGTGCTACAATATCGACTTTACGCCTTTGCGGATTGAAAAAAGAGGATGCGACAACCTTCTCTTTTCTGCTTTCAATCCCAATAATTATAGGCTCTGCATTGTATGAA
Organism: uncultured Bacteroides sp.; assembly: GCA_964644355.1. Lineage (GTDB taxonomy): Bacteria > Bacillota > Clostridia > Christensenellales > CAG-917 > CAG-475. Next base: position 29,681 of record CAZXUW010000016.1, on the reverse strand, counting down.
AGCTTGCCTTTAATCACTCAAAAAACAACGCTTTCAATATCTCCTGCCGTGCTACTTGTCGGCATGATTTCCGCCTTTATCTCGGGATTTGCATCCATCAAATTTTTCCTAAAAATAGTCAAAAATCGCTCGATGTCAATCTTTGTTGCATACACTCTTTTGATGGGGATTGCGGTGTCGATATTGCCAATTTGGCTATAGATTTTTGTCACCGCCATGCTTGCTCTTATGCGTTGCAAACAATACAAAAAAGCCCTCTCTGTGAGGGCTTTTTTTTGTTGAAAATCAATCAGTTTATCTTTGAATAAAACACCTTGCCGGCATAGGGCTTGAGTGTGTTGCCAAACGCCTCGTCATAGACGGAAAGAATTTCCTCTGCGTTGTCGGGGATATACTTTGCGATCTTTTGAGAGGATATTTGCTTTGTGGAAAGATTGATGACAACCGTCAATTTTTCCTTGCCATCCTCTGAAATCTTGTCGTACACAAAGAGTTGTCTATGCTTTGGCAAATGGAGCTTGAATTCGCCATACACCGCCGTATCCTTATACTCTTTACGCAAAGAGAGGGCTTTTTGATAGAAATGCCAAATGGAATTTTCATCTTCCATAGCATTTTTGACGTTTATCTCTTTGTAGTTGGGATTTACGGTATACCAAGGTTTTGCCGTTGAGAACCCTGCGTTGTCCTCATCGCTCCACTGAACTGGGGTGCGAGCACAATCTCTTGCGGCGGTATGTGCGATTTTCAATATGAGCTTGTCCGAAAAACCAAACTTCTTCATGAGATCACGCACGCAGAATGTCGATACGTCCTCAAATTGCGTCCACGGATCACTGCCCTTTTCATACTTGTCAAAGTACAGTGCGGTCATGCCGATCTCCTGCCCTTGATAGACAAAATGCGTGCCACTCAAGAACGTATACATCATGGCGAGAGCTTTTCCGCTTTCCACCCTATACTCCTCACTGCCATAGCGAGAAATAACTCTTGCATGGTCGTGATTTTCAAGGTAGTTGGCATTCCACGCCCTGTGATACAAAGACGTCTGCCAGTTGTTATACACCTTTTTGAGTTTTGGCAAGCTGAACGGCATATGCACCCACTCTATGATGAAGCAATCCGCCTGCATATGCTCAAAGGAAATCATCATATCAAGCTCATGCTTATTCTCGTTGACGTAGGTGAGTGCGGTCTTGGTGTTCATAAGCGGAGCTTCACCCACTTGGAAAGCATCGTACTTTTCAATGACGTCACGATACTCTTGCAAATATTCATGGATATGCGGACCGTTGTTGTAGTGCTCCATACCTCTTGAAGCGGGCATGAGCCAGTTGCCATTGGGCAAACCTTCCACCTTGCTTATTTGAGTGATGACGTCCTCTCTGAATCCGTCAACTCCCATGTCTAGCCAAAAACGCATAACGTCCTTGACAGCCTCTCTCACAAGCGGATTGTCGTGGTTGAGGTCCGGTTGTTCAACGGCATACAAGTGCAAATAGAACTCTCCCCTTTGCTCGTTATACTCCCACGCAGACCCCGGGAAGGTGGACATCCAATTGTTTGGCACATTTTTGCCATCCTTGCCTCTGCCCTTTCTCCAAATATAGAAATCCGTGTACGGCTCAATCCTTGCACAGCTCTTTTTGAACCATTCGTGCTGATCGGACGTGTGGTTGATGACAAGGTCCATAATGACACGCAAACCGATTGAGTGTGCCTTGTCCAAGATTTGTTTGAAATCTTCCAACGTGCCGTATTCGCTGTTTATGTTCTTGTAATCTGCAATGTCGTAGCCATAATCCTTTTGCGGAGAGGTGTATATAGGCGAGAACCATATGGCGTCGCACCCAAGTGATTTTATGTATTCGAGCTTTGACAAAACGCCCTTCAAATCACCTATACCGTCATCGTTTCCGTCACAAAAGGAACGTGGCCAAATCTGATAAACAGACATCTCTTTGAACCATTTTCTTTCTTCCATAATTATCTCCCATTATGCAAAAACGAGGCTTTACACCTCGTTTTTGCAACAATTAAGTTTAATTTTCGCTATTTTCGCTGTTTTGTTCGCTCGCTTCTTGCACTTGCTGTGCAACTTCGCCTTCGGCTTCTTTGACAACAACATTGCCGTCCTCATCATACTCAACCTCTTGCTCATCCTCATGCGGAGTGAGTGCGATTGCCATAACTTTGAACTTGTCGTCTTTTAGCTTCATGATGCGAACGCCTTGCGTTGCTCTGCCTATCTTGCTGATCTCGTCCGCTTGCACTCTGATGATGACACCACTGTCTGTGATCATCATAACGTCCATATCTTGCGGAATGACCTTGATGCAAACCGGGTTGCCCGTCTTGTCGTTGAACACGCCTGCTTTGACACCCTTGCCCGCTCTGTTTTGAATCGGGTAATCGCTTATGTCGGTACGCTTGCCGTAGCCGGAGGATGTGACTGTCAAAATCTCGTCGCCTTCATGCACGACGTCGAATGCAACAAGCGTTACGTCATCGGGGATATTCATTGCCTTGACACCCATTGCCGTTCTGCCCACAGGACGTACGTCTTGCTCGTTGAAGTGGATGCTCATGCCTGCGCTGGATGCAACCAACACTTCTGCATTGCCGTCCGTGATTGCAGCACCGATGAGCTCATCATCGTCATTGAATTTGATTGCGATCTTGCCGTTGCGTTTGATTGAATCGTACTCCTCAAGCGGTGTCTTTTTAATAAGACCTTTCTTGGTTGCAAGCATGAGGAATTTGTTTTCTCTATCTTCAGGCATTTGCAAGAAGGCTTGTATCTTTTCGCCTTGCTCGAGTTGCAAGAGATTGACCGCCGCTCTGCCACGTGCTCCACGTGTAGCTTCCGGAATTTCATATCCCTTGAGCGTGAACACCTTGCCAAGGTTTGTGAAGAACATAATTCTCTCGTGTGTGTTGGACGTGAATATTCTCTCAACAAAGTCCTCGTCCTTTGCCTTGTGAGCCGTGATGCCCATTCCGCCACGATGCTGCGCCTTGTACTCTGCAACAGGCATACGCTTGATATATCCGCCGTGCGTCATTGAAATGACGATGTCTTCCTTTTCAATGAGGTCCTCAATGTCTATATCGCCGTAGTCGTATGTGAGTTCGCTAAGTCTCGGTGTGCCGTATTGTGCTTTGATTTGCGTGATTTCCTCAATGATGATTCTCTTGACTTCTTCATCACTTGAAAGCACCATGTTGAAATATGCGATTTGTTTGTCGAGTTCTTCAAGCTCTGCGTTGATCTTTTCAACTTCAAGACCTGTCAAGCGTTGCAAACGCATGTCAAGGATTGCTCCCGCTTGCTTTTCGCTCAATGCATAATTCTCAACGAGCTTTGCCATAGCGTCTTGTCTGTCACGAGATTTCTTGAGAAGCTCAACGATTGCATCGATATTTTCAAGTGCGATGTGCAAACCAAGCAAGATATGTTGTCTCTCTTGTGCCTTGTCAAGGTCAAAACGTGTACGACGTACGATAACGTCCTTTTGGTGTGCAACGTAGTTTTCCAAAATCTCTTTGAGATTGAGCACACGAGGTACACCGTCCACAAGTGCGAGCATAATCATGCTGAAGTTTGTCTGCATTGCAGTTTGTTTGTAGAGTTGGTTGAGCAAAACTTGTGCATTGACGTCCTTCTTGAGCTCGATGACGATACGCATGCCGTGACGGTCCGTCTCCTCTCTCAAATCGCTGATACCCTCAAGACGCTTGTCTTTGACTTGGTCTGCGATGTTCTCGATGAGTTTTGCTTTGTTGACTTGATATGGGATTTCCGTCACAATGATACGGCTCTTGCCGTTTGCCATCTCCTCGATCTCTGCTTTTGCACGCAAGATGCATCCGCCTCTGCCCGTTCTGTACGCTTGCTTTATGGACTGTCTGCCCAAAATGAGTGCGCCTGTCGGGAAATCCGGAGCAGGGATGTACTCCATAAGTTCGTCAACGGTTGCGTCAGGATTGTGCAAGAGTGCAACTGTGGCATCAATAACTTCGCCAAGGTTGTGCGGTGGTATAGAAGTTGCCATACCAACAGCAATACCGTCAGAGCCGTTCACCAAAAGGTTGGGGAATCTAGACGGCAAAACAACCGGTTGTTCACGTGTGTCGTCAAAGTTTGGATAGAAATCAACCGTCTTTTTGTCGATGTCTCTTATCATTTCAAGAGCAATCTTTGAAAGACGAGCTTCCGTATAACGATATGCGGCGGCGGGATCTCCGTCAACCGAACCGAAGTTGCCGTGTCCGTCAATGAGCGGACAACGGATTGAGAAGTCTTGTGCCAAACGCACCATTGCATCGTATACAGAACTGTCACCGTGCGGATGGTATTTACCAAGCACTTCACCAACGACCATAGCACACTTACGATATGGCTTTTCGGGAGTGAGTCCCAATTCGCTCATAGCGTAAAGGATACGTCTATGAACAGGTTTCAAACCATCTCTAACGTCAGGGATTGCACGAGATACGTTGACCGCCATTGCATATGCAATGAAGGACTTTTTAAGCTCGCCGTTGATTTCCACGTCCTTGACCGTAGAGTTGGCTATATGTTGGATATATTCATTGTTTTTATCATCTCTTATGTTCGCCATAATTCACTCCTTATACATCAAGATCCGTAACGAGTTTTGCATTCTGCTCGATAAACTCACGACGAAGTTCCGGTTGCTCACCCATGAGGATTGAGAAAAGTCTGTCTGCCTCGATTGCATCTTCCATTGAAACTCTCAAAAGCGTACGCTTTTGCGGATCCATGGTTGTTTCCCAAAGTTGTTCGGGGTTCATCTCACCCAAGCCTTTGTAGCGTTGCAATTCACCGCTCTTTCTGCCGTTCTCTGCATAGTATGCCTCAAGGCTCTCGTCATCATAGAAATATTGCTCTTGCTTGCCCTTTGCGATCTTGTAAAGGGGTGGAAGTGCGATATATACGTGACCGTTCTCGATGAGCGGACGCATAAATCTAAACAAGAACGTCAACATCAAAATACGAATGTGGCTTCCGTCCACATCAGCATCGGTCATGCAGATGATGCGGTTGTAACGGAGTTTGCTCTCGTCATACTCTGCGTTGATACCGCAACCAAACGCGGTGATCATTGCCTTGATTTCTTCATTTTCAAGCACTCTGTGGAGCGTTGCTTTCTCAACGTTGAGGATCTTGCCTCTCAAAGGAAGAATTGCTTGGAAACGACGGTCTCTGCCCTGCTTTGCACTTCCGCCTGCAGAGTCACCCTCAACGATGTAAATCTCGCAGTTTTTTGGATCTTTGTCCGTGCAGTCTGCAAGTTTGCCGGGGAGCGTTGTGCTCTCAAGCGCACTCTTTCTTCTGGCACTCTCTCTTGCCATACGTGCAGCTTCTCTTGCTCTTTGTGCCGTGATGGTCTTAAGCACAAGCTCTTTTGCCTCACGAGGATGCTCCTCAAGATAGGTGCCAAAGCCCTCTTGAACGCCCTTTGCGACTGCTTGACGCATTGTGCTGTTGCCAAGCTTCGTCTTTGTCTGACCTTCAAATTGAGGTTCTGCAAGTTTGACGGAAATGACAGCCGTCAAGCCCTCTCTAACATCCTCACCGCTCAACTTTTCGCTTCCTTTGAGAATGCCTGCCTTGGAGCCGTATTCATTGATAATCTTCGTTAAGGACGCTTTGAAGCCGTCAAGATGCGTTCCGCCTTCCTCCGTGTTGATGTTATTTGCAAATGCCAAGATCGTTTCTGAATAGCTATCGTTGTATTGCATTGCAACTTCAATCTCGCTATCCACGTACTTCTCATCAAAATAGATGACTTGCGGGAATATGGTTTCCTTTGTCTTGTTCATCTCCTCAACAAAAGATACAATACCGCCCTCATAGCAGAACGTTTCTCTACGCTCCGGCTCGATGCGTTGGTCTGCAAGCTCGATAACAAGCCCCTTGTTGAGATATGCAAGCTCACGCAAACGAGTTTTCATCGTTTCATAGTTGAAATCCAACGTTTCAAAAATCTCACCGTCCGGATAGAACGTGATTGTCGTGCCCGTATCGGTGGCTTCGCCAATCTCTGCAAGCGGTCTTTCCGCAATGCCACGATTGAAGCGGATGCGATAGAGTTTGCCGTTTTGTCTGACTTCTGCGACAAGCCATTCGCTAAGTGCGTTGACGCAAGATACGCCCACGCCGTGCAAACCGCCGGAAATTTTGTATCCGCCGTTGCCGAATTTTCCGCCTGCGTGAAGCTTTGTGAGAACAACCTCAACTGCGGATTTGCCCTCTTTTTCAATCATACCCGTCGGGATGCCTCTGCCGTTGTCGGTGACACGCAATGCTCCGTCTTTGAGAATTTCAACGATAATGTGTGTGCAGTAGCCTGCAAGTGCCTCGTCTATGGAGTTGTCCACAACTTCCGTCACGAGATGATGAAGACCTCTAACGTCCGTTGAGCCGATGTACATGCCCGGACGCTTTCTGACAGGATCAAGACCTTCGAGAACCTGAATATCGCCGGCATCATAACTGTGTTTGACTTCTTCTGACATTTTTCCTCCTATAATAAAACATATTTTTATTATTTATATATTATTATTTCAATAATAATAAGTATAAAAATTATAACATGGATATATCAAAATATCAAGGGATTTTGACAAAAAGTGTTTTTACGCCCTCAAAATGTGTTTTGAGGCATGTTGACTTTGCCATGAATGATTGGACAAAATTTATGCTTTGTTGCGATTTTGGGCGTTTTAAGAAGATTATACACTTGATTTTTGCAAAAGTGTGAATTATTATGTCAGTATGAACAAAATCAAATCCGCATTATCCACTCCCCCAAACACCGAGGAGCTTAAAGAAACGTACAAACAAAACGGGCTTGTGTATTACACACCGCTTGAGGAGCTTATCAATGTTGCCACGCATGCGATAGGCATGCTTTTTGCGTTGATTTTTATGATTTTTATGCTCATAAAAGCTCGCACACCACAGGGCTATGCTTCGGCTGTGATTGCTTGCGTGTTGATAGCAATCGAGTTCGGCGTTTCCGCCCTCTACCACGCAATGACGGATCTCAAGAAAAAACTTGTGTGGCGAAAGATAGATTTCCCTGCCGTCAACCTCAACGTGATTGCCTGTGCAAGTGCAATTTGCCTTATGTACAACACCTTGTACGGATATATCGCACTTGGCGTCTCGCTTGCGATTGCCATTGCAATATTCGCGCTTTGCCAATACAAATTCAGCGTATTCTCAAAGGTATCCGTTGCTTCAACGTTTGTCATAGGGGCTATAATGTTTGTGGCATTCTTCATGGCATACAACACCCCGACAGGCATATCGCAAAGCGTTGCATACATATATCTTGCAGGGCTTATTTCCTGCCTTTTGGGTGCTGTTTTATTTGGCGTTCACAGACGCTACGTACACAGCATTTTCCACGTGTTCGTATTGATTGGACCAATCTTATTCTTGATTGCAACCTACCTTCAAATAAGATGAAACGACTGTAAAAAATCAAACTCTTTTATCAAAAAGTTATGCCTTGCACATGCAGTAAATTGCAGAAAACAAAAGATAAATATTTTTCATATTAATGACTATATCAAAAGATTAAACATACAAAAACGGCAATTAAACTGCCGTTTTTGCAATTATAAATAAATTTGTCATCAACTCAAACACGTATCAAATATGCCTTAAATTGCCCAAGCAAGAACAATATATTGTTATGCAACAACTTTTCTCATTGTGACAAATCATATCAAACTGCGGCTATACAAATAACCTTGCAAGCTCCATCGGCAAAACGTTTTCAGTTTTCAAACCTTTGCCCACGAATTGAGCAATACGTCAATGCTTTATGATGTATGCCACATTCTTACAACATACTTTTGGCAATACGCAACGCAAGATCGAAACAATCCGCTTGTTTTGACTTTTCAATCTCGCCACCTAGCTCCCCTCTGTGCCATTTTTCAAGGAGCAAATCTCCCGAGAATAAAAACATATACAAGTCGATATTGAGATAGTCACACACGGCTTGAAGTCCGGCACATTCCATCTCCACGCTTATGCAACCGTCATTACGGCGAGTGGCAACTTTGTTTTGTGTTTCCATAAAGAAAGCATCTGTAGTCCAGGTTCTACCAACAATATAATCGACATCGCAAGATGCAAAAATACTCTCAATATGAGCGTGGTTTTTTATGCGAATATAGTCACTTACAGGGGCGTAATGATAGCTAAATCCCTCGTCGCGATATGCCTCGTTTGGGATGATAATTTTGCCACGTGCCGACGCATCCAGCACCCCGCAAGAGCCAAAGAATATAAACTTGCTTGCACCCGTGATATATGATAATTCTTGAAGACCGTTACCTGCCATTGCCGAGCCGATAGGGGATAGAAAAAACCACACTCCAACATCCTGAAGATAATATATAGGAATACGACCATTGGCAGAATGCAAACCGTCAAATTCAATATACTTGTGCGTGGCAAGAACTTTGTCTCGAACGCTATCCTTGAACGTGGCAATGCAAACATCGGACAGTTTTTCTATCCGATCGTAAAAATCCGCAGGAGAAACCATAGGTTGTGATTTGTCATAAGCATCCAATATGCTCATATACCACCTTTTAGCAAAGATTTACGAATATCGAAGCAAACACTGCAACAAAACCAAAAATCTTTGCCATAACAACGTTGATTGGCTATATTATATCATTGCGACACTGGAAAGTAAAGAAAATATTTTTACCGCACACATCTCAAAAAGGTAAGAAATATGTCATAAAACAATATCTTGCAAAATTAATCTCAATAAGTGAAAAAAAAGACAAAAGAAAATGATATTGGTATACTTGTAAACTATTTTCTAAAAAAATATTCTATATTTAGGATTTTGTGACATTCAAATCGAGTGTGGATATGTAGACATGTGGAAAATTTGTTTGTCGTGGAACGCCACTAAACAGTGGCTTTATGCTGCAAAAAAAGAATATTGGACAACAATATTGTCATAGCAATACAGACAATTAAAAAATAATAGCGCAAATTTGCACTTTTTTGAAACATTGTGGTAAAAAATACTCATTTTTACACACCGAAAAGCAAGAAAACAACATAGAATAATACGTCAAAAAACAAGTAAAATTCAATATTCTACAAATTGCGTGAAACAATTAAAAAACGCTAGAAAAATTGCGAAACAATGAGCTCGAAAAAATTTAGGTGAAAGGGCGTGATTTTTTCTATAATTTTTTACACGGAGAAAGGTCGCAAAATTATTTTTTGGCGGTCGAAATCCCTCAAAAACCCCACTATTTAGTAGGGTTTTAGCCGTTTTCAGTTTCACGTGAAACGGGAGCCTAAAACAAAATTGTTCCACGTGAAACATAGACAAAATAGCCGATTTTGACCGCTTTGACATGGATATTAAATATATATGTTCGATATGCAATTCGGGTGTAAAATTGAACGTATCAATACTTCCAAATGAATAAACATCCTTAACCATACTACTATTTTTCACACTCGGTGAGATACGTCGGCATATGGTCGCATGTCGCACTCAACTGTATATTGTCACTTGCTCCCGTCATATTGTAAATCAGCTATCAAATAGTCAAATTAGAAACGTGTCCAAAACTCCACTGAACAGTAAGAAAGTAGTTTAATTTTCTAGAATGTTTTACGTGAAACATTTTTTGAATTTATAGATAGTGAATACCGCACGTCTTTTATGCTCAAGCACACTGTTATATCTATTTACACTTTTTTATGTTTTATGAACAAATCTAGCATCCATTGTATACAGTCGGCTTGTTTAATAAATCTCTGTTTGGCTTTTATCGGCTTGCAATTTGATTTGATTCACTCGGAGTGAAAGAAATAATCTTATCGGTCTCATTAAGCTTGATATTGTACAGATAATTTTTTACTGCATGATGTTTTTAGTATTGTATTACATTTAACCGAATTATAAATATTGCTTCAAGCTGACGTGATCATTATTTATCACACTGTCTTTAGGGCAAAAGCCGATACTTTGTGATATTTATTTATATTATTGAGCAACCAACATGTTGCTATGGATAAAAAAAAATATGTTTTATGGTATTATACTTGATTACGTTATTTCAATATAACAGATCCCTTTTTTTATTATTCTGTTCGCATTTATATATGGATGTACCGCATTTTTCTATCAATGTTTTACGTGAAACAATTTTACATTTATAGAATTTTGGCACGTATTTATAAAACTCCATCACACCAATATTTGCCTCTGTTCCGGTAGATATTTTTTTGGTAAGTAGGTTAGAATATAATCTATAAACAATGCAGTCCTTTTCTAAATATCCGTTATTATCATTAGACGTTGGAATATTTATTCTATAGATAATAAAGTTTATGTTATCCAAATAATAATAGGATATTTGCATGAATATTGGATAAAGACATATTAGATTGCACATAAAGTATAAAAGCAACAATAATAAACAATACTATATCATTTTAATATAAACAAATACATATCTTTATTTACTAATTCAAATATTTATATTTTTCTTGAAAACAACCATTTCAATCTGTATGTAATCAAATATATCCTAATATAAATAAAAAATACCCATATTGCTAATACAGGTATTTGGGACGATTGCTTTTTGAAGATAATTCTCTCAAAAGCATTTTTGTTGTTTTACGGAATCATTTTCCGTTATATTGGTTAACTTGTAAACTATTATATATTTTCGACAAATTATATCTTTTCAAGCACGTCGAGGTACTTTTTCAATTCTTCTTTTGCGCCTTTAAGATTGTGTGAACGGTAGTTTCCGCACTCGATCTTTTTATTGCCGGGGATTTCATCTAGCTCAAGGCATTTTGAAGCACATTCTTTAACAAGGGCAAGTGCATCCTCCTTGTTCATATCAAACAACAAAAGATAAAAACCTGTTCGACAGCCCATAGGGCCAAAATACACAACTTTATCCTTGTATTCACTATTGCGGACAACCGTTGCAAACAAATGCTCGATTGTGTGCATCGCTGCCGTATGAAGATAATCTCCCCCGTTTGGAACTTTGAAGCGAAGGTCGTACGTGAACACGTTTTTATCAACTCTGCTCAAATAAAAACCTTCCTTCAAAGCATTGTGATCGATTGTGAATGACGTTATTTTTTCCATATAAATTTCCCTTGTTTTGCGTGCAAGGCACTCGTATTTTCGCTCTCAGCCATTTTAAGAACCTGTCAAACTCTTTCTTAAAAACGTTTGATAAGTTTTTTGCAGTCTTTTAAATGCTTGCTTATGACGAATATTTTGCGTTTTTACAGTTTTGTGACCGGTGGAAGTGAAGTCACCGTATCGGACAATGCTTGCAAAATGGACGGCAAAATTTTCTCATATCCCGCAACACCTTTTTCAACAATGGAGATAAAACTCTCACTTGCACTCTCATCCGCCTTGTCACTTATGACCTTTATGGAAAAGAGAGGTATACAATTACGCTCACATGCAATAGCAAGCCCTGCAAGCTCCATCTCACAGATGTCCGCACCAAAGTCGCGAGCAAGTCTTTCTTTCTCATCTTTGCGAGCAACAAACACGTCACCGCTTGCAACACTGACAAGCCGCATGGATTTGCCGATGTTTGAAAGAGCGTTTTGGATAATACGCTTGTCGAGATAGAAGAAGTTGTCCTTCATTCCGTTGTACTGACCGACAACTCTGTCCGTATCCACCTCTGTGACGTCAAACTGATAGTGACAAACCTTCTCACAGATGACAAGCTCTCCTATATTGAGTGATTTGTTGACAGCCCCCACAAAACCAAAATTCAAAACCGCCTCAACGTCAAATAGATCCACGAGAAGTTGAACGGCAAGCCCTGCTTTGATTTCACCAACGCCGGAAGTTGCAAGATAGATAGTGTTGCCATCATACTCGATTTGGCTTATAGCAACACCCGAAATAGTGTTTTGAGCAACGACGTTGCCCAATTTTTTGAAGATTGGCAAAGTTTCCTCTGCCATTGCCGTAATAATAGCAATTCTCATACAAAGCCTCGATATTTTTGTTGCGTATATTTTAGCACACCGCAAAAAAAAGTTCAATAGCACACACTACAATATCAAATCTTAAAGAAAAATTATTTTTTATATCTTGCCGTCTATCTTGCAAAACACATTTAGGAAGTTGCTTGTTTTTGTCCAAATCGGCGTTTTATCTTTACATTTTACATATATTATCTGCTTTTTGTGTATTTTGCAAAAACATACACTCGGCAAAAAATATTTTTTAATTTTTGTTGATATGAGCACTGATTTGTTGTAAAATGAGATAAGGTAAGCATATGGACAAAACACTACTTTTGCAATCTATATCTTCATTGGGACTTTGTTTTGACGAGGGCAAAATCGACTTGCTTTCTCGCTATTACGACATGGTTGTCAGCTCAAACAAAGTTTTCAATCTCACCGCAATCGTCGAGGAAAAGGATTTTGCAATCAAGCATTTTCAAGACTCTCTTGCAGGTGTTTCTCTCATACCGCAAAACGCAAAACTGTTGGATATAGGTTCGGGAGCAGGCTTCCCGTCCATGCCGATTGCCATTGCAAGAGAGGACGTAAGTGTTGTCGCACTCGATTCAACTGCAAAAAAAATGGCATTTGTTTCAAGCTCTGCAGAGTCACTCGGCGTAAAAAATATATCCACAATAAGCGGAAGGGCAGAGGAGCAAAAAGCGTTGTTTTCAACCTTTGACGTTGTGAGTGCAAGAGCGGTTTCTGCATTGCCTATATTGCTTGAGCTTGCCATGCCCATGCTCAAAGTCGGCGGAATTTTCTTGGCGTACAAGACGGATGAGAGCGAACTTGAGTTGTCTAAAAATGCAATGAAAGTGCTTGGCGCAAAGCACGTCAACACCAAGTTTTTGACTCTTGACAACGGCGAAAAGCGTGCCATTCTCGTGTTTGAAAAGACCATACCCACACCGCAACAATACCCTCGTGTGTACGGAAGCATAAAGAAAAAACCACTGTAAATTCCTGCAAAACTATGCAAATTATCGCTTTGATTAGACAAAATAATCAAAGCATTTTTTATTTATTTACATTTTATGTGAAACTTTTTGTGAAACAATATTGAAAAATTTTCAGTGTTGTGTTATATTGTTTTTATGGCACATGTCACAGCCTTTGCAAATCAAAAGGGCGGAGTGGGCAAAACGACAACTTGCGTAAGTATCGGCTCATATCTGGCATCCTTTGGATACAAAACGCTCATTGTTGACTTGGACAGTCAAGCCAGCACATCTAGTTGGCTGGGGGTTGTCGACAAAAAAGTGCACAATTCGATATATTCCGCAATGTCGGGTGTCAACATAAGAGAGTGCGTGCGACAGATTGATTGCAATCTGCATCTCATCCCGGCAGGCATTGACTTGAGTATGGCGGATAGCGTGCTGGATAGGGCATCAAACAAGCACTTTGTGCTTGCAAACTTGCTTGATGAGATAAAGGATGAGTATGATTTTGTGCTGATAGATTGTGCTCCTTCGATCAATCTCACACTCATCAATGCATTGTGTGCCTCAAACGACGTGATATTGCCTTTGCAGTGTGAATACTTTGCTCTTGAGGGGCTAAATCAGCTTGTCAACACAATACGGCTCACTCAAACTCATCTAAAAAGCGAACTCAAGCTTTGCGGAGTTGTGCTGACAATGTATTCTCCTCGCTTGAAAATATGTGCTGACGTTGAGAAAAACATACGGCAACTTTTCAATGATAAGGTGTTTGAGTGTGCGATTCCAAGAAACGTACGCCTTGCAGAAGCACCAAGCTACCATCAAACGATTTTGCAGTACGACGCAAAGTGTAGCGGTGCAATAGCATATGAAAATCTTACAAAAGAATATATATCAAAAATATAAGGAGTGACTTATGGCAAATACCAAAGGCGGATTAAACGCAAAAGGCTTCGATGCACTTTTCAACGACAACAACCAGAACGTTAAAGTCGAACTTGACGGCGAATACACCACTCAAGAAATTGACATCGAGTTGATTGACAACAATCCAAATCAGCCGAGAAAACATTTTGATGAGGAAAGCCTTGAAGAATTGGCAAAATCAATTCAAACTTACGGCGTGCTCCAACCTCTGCTGGTTGTTCAAAGCGGTGGCGGAAGATATCTCATCATCGCAGGTGAACGCCGTTTTAGAGCAGCTGTCAAAGCAGGGCTGAAAAAGGTGCCGTGCATCATCCGTGATTTGTCCACTCAAGAAATACAAGAAATCGCTCTTGTTGAAAACTTGCACCGTGAGGATCTCAACGCAATCGAAGCGGCAGAGGGTATGCGTGAGCTTATGGACAACCACGGCTTAACTCAAGAAGAAGTTGCTTTGAGAATAAACAAATCTCGTCCGTACGTCACCAACACGTTGAGACTTTTGCAACTTCCAGAGGAAGTCACCACTCTTGTAAGACAAGGAGAACTTAGCCCCGGACACGCAAGAACTCTCATCTCAATCGACGACAAAGACTATCTTGTGTTGCTTGCCAACCAAGCCGTAAAAGACAAATTGTCCGTCAGGGATTTGGAAAACAGAGTAAGATTGTACTTCTCAAGAAAGGCCATTCCGCAAGGTCCAAGAAAGGCACAAACTCCTGAACTTAAAGAATTTGTGAGTGATATGAAACGTATATTCGCAACAAAGGTCAGACTCACCGGCAACGACCACAAGGGACGTATCACCATTGATTATTTCAACAAGGATGACCTTGACAGAATATACAATCTTATCCAAATCATCAAATACAATGATAAGCTCTAATTTGCAAAATCAACGGTTTAACACATCAAAATATGCACATAATGTGCATATTTTGCAATTATAGCGAAAAATTATTTTTTTGACAGGAGAACGGAATGGGAAGCGATTTATGCCTCAGATGTGACGATGGTATTGTCAATATTCGAGTGGGAGCAATCATCATCAAGGATAATAAAGTCCTTATGGTGGGCAATGATAGAGTGGATTATTTATACTCTGTCGGCGGAAGAATAAAGTTTGGCGAAACAACAGAGGAAGCCGTTGTAAGAGAGGTTTTTGAAGAAACGGGCGTAAAGATGGAAGTGGATGGGCTCGGCTTTGTGCATGAAAACTTGTTCCACGGTGATAATTTTTTCAAAAACGGAAAGATGGTGTATGAGTTTTCGTTCTTCTTTTACATGAAAGTGCCAAAGGATTTTTGCTTGCAATCACAAAGCTACACAGGGGACAATGTGAAGGAATGTTTGCATTGGATAAGCATTGATGAGATTGAAAACTATCCAAAACTCTATCCTGCATTTTTCAAAACGGAGCTAAAAAATCCTTCAACCTCTGTCAAATACTTCCTTACGGATGAAAGGTAAAATGAGAAAAAGATTGCTCACTGCAATCTTTTTTTTGTATTTTTTTGTTGATTTTTTTAGGTTTTTTTTATATGTTTTTTGCTTGTTTTGACGTGATTTTTTTGAAGTATTTTGACCTTACAAAGAATTTATCCCACCACGGTTCCGTCGTTGATTTTGATAAGTTTTGCTTTATTTTCAAGCTCGTATTCCGTGCAAGTGAGTATGGTCTGGAAACCTTCAGTCATCTTCAACAATATTGTTTGGCGGTTTTGATCAAGCTCGCTCAAAACGTCGTCAAGGAGCAACACGGGTGGTTCGCCTATCTCGTTTTTGTAGATGACAACTTCTCCCAATTTCATTGCAAGCGCAATGGTGCGTTGCTGACCTTGAGAGGCGTATTTACGAGAGTCCTTGCCGTTGATTTCAATCTTTATGTCGTCACGATGCGGACCTACGGTGCAAAAGCCTAATTCCTTATCCTTCTCACGTGATGAGATTATCGCATTATATAGATGTTTTTCAATCTCGCTATCAACGCAATCAATTTTTGCACAGCTTTCATATGAGAGTGTAAGCACCTCTTTTTCTCCGCTCAAAGCGTTGTGAAATTTGCCTGCACAGCTGTTGAGAGTGGCAATATATTCCTTGCGTTTTTGAATGAGGATCGCACCTTCTTTGGCAAGCCCTATATCCCACACGTCAAGCATATCGTCAATATTAGGGTTATATTTGCATTCTTTTAATAGATTATTTTTTTGTTTCAGCGTCTTGTTGTAGCGTTGCAGTGCCAAGAAATACGCCTTTTGCTGTTGAGATATGCCGACGTCCAAAAATCTGCGTCTCTCTTGAGGGGCTTCCTTGACAAGCTTAAGTTCGTCGGGAGAAAAGAACACAACGCCAAGTGTACCAAGCAGTTCACCTGCACGATTGACAGGGATGCCGTCCACGGCAACTTTCTTTTTGCCTTGCTCGTCTATTTGCAAGCTTATGGTGTGTTTTCTAAACTTCTTTTCAAGATTTATCTTGATTTGAGCCTTGCTCTCTCCCATGAGTATCATCTCTTTATCTCTCGTTGTGCGAGGGGAGTGGAATATGGAGCAGAGGTAGATGCTTTCAAGCATATTTGTCTTTCCGCTGGCATTATGTCCATGAAGCACGTTCAAGCCCCCGTCAAAATTGACGGTGGCTTCACGGTAGTTTCTAAAGTTTTTTAGCTCAAGCGAAATAATTTTCATACACAACAAGTATAACCTGTGTGAGAAAATTTTTCAACATCTTGTATTTAAGTTTTCTTTTTTTGTTTTTTGCTTGAAAAATTTGTCGGTTTTGATATAATCAAAAGCATGATAAACATTGAAGAATTTTGGGAAGATGCTAAAAACGAATTGTCTATATCTATTCAGGCAATCAGTTATGAGGTTTGGATTGAAAAACTCGAACCTGTTTGCTTTTGCGACGACGCAATCGTGCTTGCAACAATCTCACAGAATGCAAAACGCACTATAGACATGAGATACCGTGACACAATCAAAGAGGTTGTGTCCTCTCTCAATCCGCAAATAAAAGAAGTGATCATCACAACGATGGACAAAAAGGACGATTATCTCAACGAGCAAACCGTCTTTATTGAGGATCAAGGCTTTGTAACCAACTTTCCGCCTGTGGATAAAAACAAGAAAAAGAGCCCGTTTTTGGAAAAGTATACTTTTGAAAATTTTGTTGAGGGCAAGTCCAACGCATACGCTCTTGCCGCGTGCAAGACTGTTGCTCAAAATCCAGGCACAGGATTCAATCCGCTGTTTATCTATTCCGGCGTAGGTCTTGGCAAGACGCACTTGCTCCACGCAATAGGCAATCACATCTTCAAAAATATCAAGGGTGCAAACGTTTTGTACGTGAGTGCGGAGTCGCTTGTCAACGAGCTTATCAGTGTAATCCGCAACAAGAGCAATGACGAAAACAACAAGTTTAGAGAAAAATATCGCTCTTGTGACGTGTTGATGGTTGACGACGTGCAGTTTTTGATTGGCAAAGAGGCAACGCAAGAAGCATTCTTCCACATCTTCAATGATCTATATCAGGACAATAAGCAAATTATTCTCACATCGGATAGAGCACCAAAAGATTTGAACACTTTGTCGGATAGGCTCCGCACACGTTTCAGTTGTGGTCTCACGGTGGATATTTCCGTCCCGGATACGGAAACTAGAGTCGCTATCCTCAAAAATAAAGCAAGTCAATCAAAGTTTATGCTCACCGACGACGTTGCTGAATATATTGCAGAAATATCTCCTGCAAGCATAAGAGAGACGGAAGGTTTGCTCAACAGAGTGATTTTTTTCAGCTCTTTGACAAACAGCTCTATCTGCACAATCGAGGTTGCAAAAGAAGCCATCAACGGCTTCCTTGAGGAGAAAAACGACACGATAGATGCAAGCGGTGTCATCGATGCAGTGTGCAAGTACTTCAAGATTTCATCTGCGGATATCATCTCAAAGAAAAAGACAAAGAATATTGTTGAACCACGTATGATTGCAATATATCTCATCACAGAGTTGTTGCCAATGCCACTTGTGCAAATAGGTGAGCTGTTTGGTGGCAGAGATCACACGACAGTCATCCATGCAAGGGATAAAATAAGTGAGGAAATAAAGAGCAATCCACGCATCAAAATCACGGTTGCTGATATAAGAAATATGATTCTCAATAGATAAGCCAAAATTGCAAAATCGCACCTTTATGGTGCGTTTTTGATGAGATAAAATACAGTTAAAGTCACAAATAGGAGTGAAATTATGAGTTTACAAAAATACCTTAATATATCTAATGAAGTGCAAAATGCACTTAAAAACAACCTTCCTGTTGTTGCTTTGGAATCCACAATCATATCACACGGCATGCCTTATCCAAAGAATGTGGAGACAGCTCTCAACGTTGAAAAAATCATAAGAGAAAATGGTGCGATTCCTGCAACAATCGCTATTATAAACGGCAAGCTCACGGTGGGGTGCTCACATGATGAAATCGACAGATTGGGTAGGGGTGGACTCAACGTGACAAAGGTTTCAAGACGTGACATTCCGTTTATTGTAGCCAAAGGATTGGACGGTGCAACAACAGTGGCAGGCACAATGTATATTGCCTCACTTGCAGGCATCAAAGTGTTTGCAACAGGCGGTATAGGCGGTGTACATCGCAATGCTGAAACAACAATGGATATTTCCGCTGATCTTGACGAGCTTCAACAAACATCTGTTATGGTGGTGTGTGCAGGGGCAAAATCAATCCTTGATATAGGTCTTACACTTGAGTGTCTTGAGACAAGAGGTGTTGCCGTAGTTGGTTATAGAACAGAAGATATGCCTGCTTTTTACACACAAAAGAGCGGTTATAAAGTAGATTATCGTCTTGACAGTGCCAAGGAAATCGCAGAGGCATTCTATGCCAAAAATCTAGTGGGCTTAAGTGGTGGTATGCTTGTTGCCAATCCCATTCCGGATGAATATGCAATGGACTCCGATTACATCAATCAAAACATTCAAATAGCCCTTGATGAGTGTGACAAGCTCGGCATCCACGGCAAACAAACAACGCCGTATTTACTGGACAAAATCCAAAAACTCACCTCGGGCAAGAGCCTTGATGCAAACATTCAGCTCGTTTACAACAACGCTCGACTGGCAACAGAGATCGCAAAAGAATACTGCAAGTTGTAAAAAAAACGGCTGATGCCGTTTTTTTTAATGAATAATTATGGAAAAAATAGAACATATCATCTTTATTAGATTATATCTATTCAAAAACTTTCACTGTTCTATATAAGTTTTTAACTTTCTTGTCTTATCTAAAGAACTTAACACGTTTTCATATTTTCACTTCTCTCCTTTTATTTTACTTAATAAACGGATATTATATGTTAATTGTTTGTAATATTTTATAAAAGATTATTTAATAGTTAAATTGAAAAATGCACCTTTGAAAATAAATTCAAAGGTGCATTTATTATCAATTACTATTTTAACCGATAACTCTCAACGGAAGGATGAGATACAACCATCTGTCACTCTCGCCTTTGATGATGCCGGGAGCTGTGGAAGTGGTGAAGTTGAGCGTTACAAACGGCTCATCGATGGCATGCATGCTGTCAATGATATATTTTGAATTGAAGCCGATTGTAAGGTCTTTTCCTTTGAGTCCGATCGTCACTTTTTCATTGATTTCACCATCCTCACTATGTGCATTGAGGGAGATGACGTCCTCTTTAATTTCCATCTTCACGTATGATTTTTTCTCTGCACGGTTGATGAGAGATACACGATCTATTGCGTTCTCAAAGAGTTTTTTATCGATTGTGATCTCGGTGGTAAACACGCCCGGGATGATCTTTTCATAGTTGATATAATCCTCGCTGATGAGTCTTGTGACGATCTTGGTGTGGAAAAGATCAACCATGATATAATTCTTTTCAACGTAAACGGTGATTGTTTCCTCACCCTCGTCGATGAGACGAGAAAGCTCGTTCATACTCTTTGCCGGCACGATGATTTTGTCGATAACACCGTTGTTTTTGATTTGAGCTCTTGCAAGAGCAAGACGGTAGCCGTCGGATGCAACTGCTTCAACTTCGTCCTCTTTTATATTGAGGCACACACCACGCAATGACGGACGTGCTTCGTCAACAGCAACGTTGAATATGACCTTTGATATGATGTCCTTAAATTCCTTTTTGAGGATGATAAAGGAGCTTTGAGTATCCACCTCTTTGAATATTGGATATTCTTCTGCACTCATGCACTTGATTTGCAATTCGCTGTCAAGATATTTGATGATGAGTTTTGAGCTATCTGTGCCGTCAAGTTCAACTTGTTCTTCCTCAATCTTCTTTGCATAGTCTGCAAAAAGCTTGCCGGGAACGACAATTTCGCCCTCAATCAAAACTTGAGCGTTGATTTTTTTCTCGATAGCAAGCTCGAGATCTGTTGCAAAAATGGTGAGTGTATCGCCAAGTGCCGTAAGTTTGACACCATCTAGGATGGGGTTGTTTCTCTTTACCGGGAGTGCTTTTACGACTTTTGCGAGTGCATCGCTGAGTTCATTTCCTTGACAAATAAGTTTCATACTTTCGCCTATATTATTTATTTAGTTTTATTTTTAATAATGATAACATAAATAAGCACTGTTGACAAGTGGAAAATTATGTCACCACCACAAAGTATAGAAATCATTGAGGCTCAAACGCCCAAGATTTTGTATTTTTTGCCACTTTTTATTGTTGACAATTTATGTTGAGATATGAACAATATATCAACAAAACCGCCACTTATCAACATTTGGTTGTTCACAGTTGTCATTTTCCCGTTTATATTAGAAGTTCAGAGCCTGAAAACCGAATATAAAAGAGAATACGTATGCGATAAACGTGCTTATCAAAAGCATTGCAGTGAATACGAGCACATTGCGTTTTGTGTGTTGGACGTCCTTGAATAGATACACAAATGCGATGCCTGCATTCATGCAAAGTCCGCCAAGCGTTGCTCCAAATCCAAGCCCACCCATAATATATAGCTCGCTCAGCACGATTGAGGATACGCAGTTGGGAATAGCTCCCACAATAACCGCCAAAAACGGAGCAAGATATTTGTTTGTGGTCAAAAAGTCAACGATGGCATTCTCGCCTATGCGGTATATAATTATACCAAAGATGATGTTGACAGCAAATACGTATATGAATATCTCAAGCGAATGGCGGAGCGGATGTATGACAAATCTATGCAAATTGCTTTCCTCTTGCTCGTCGTCCTTTTGTGTGTCTACCTCTTTGACTTCTTGTTGCTTTGAACAGTCGTTTTCCTTGCAATCTTCACAGTCGCAATCACAGTGTTGTTCTGCTTTTTCCACGTCGCTTTTTTCAACAAGCTCTGCATTTGTGCAATCGGTGAGTTTTATCTTGTATTCCTCATTGCAGTGTGCAACGTGATGTTCCACCTTTTTTCTGCTGTTTGCCAAAATCAAATCTATCGCATAGCCGAATATCAATCCTAGTGCAAACTTCAATGCAAGCAATGGGAGCACGTGCAACGCCTTGTCAGGAGCTGATAAAAACACAGGCAATGCCTCGTCACTCGTTGCAAGATATACGCCAATAAGAGTGCCAAGCGTGATATGTTTCTTTTGGTAAAGATCGGTCGCAACAACACTAAAACCGCATTGAGGCAATAGGGAAATACTCACACCGATGAGCGGTGCAAATTTACCTTTGAATTTGACCTTTTCGGACATCTTTGGCTCAATGAGTGCGATGATGATTTGAAACACCGCCACAACCGCCAATATCTTAAGACTGTCCAAAAGTGCATCGAGTATAACCTCTTTCATACGTCCTATTATATCACATTTATTGATTAAAGAAATATTATTTTTAAGATGTTTGAATAATTTATATATTATTGCGAAAAAAATATTTGTTATAATCATCAAATCGTGATATCAAAATAAAAACATTAATGATAAATATACTTGGAGATTATTATTCGAAAGGATTTAGCGTTGTAAAAACAGGCAAATCGTGTGTTATTAGAATTTGCGTTCATGCAATAGATTTTATAAAACCAATTAATGAATAAATAGAATATGTAGAAGAATCATTTAAAGCAGTGAAGAGTCTCTTTGAATTATCCAATCAACTTGACTTGGTTGATACATCTTTAATATAAACACTTTATAGAAAAATACATTTTTACAATCACTATGCAAAAAATTCTTGACAAATATCAAAAGAAAGATTATTATTAACAAGCATTCAAATTGAATTGCCTGTTTAGCTCAGTCGGTAGAGCATTCGGCTGTTAACCGAAGTGTCGGGGGTCCGAGTCCCTCAACAGGCGCCAAAAATAACGAGCAACGCTCGTTATTTTTTTATATGTGCCTTGTTGAGGTGTACTAAAATGTAAGGCGCCAAAAAGAACATCCAAATGGGTGTCCTTTTTTATTCTTTGAGTGTCCTGATTGAGCTATTATTGCAGAAAAGAGAATGAGTAGTATTTACATATATCTCTAAAATACAAGCATATAAAAAGTGATGGCTTGTTATTACAAGCCATCACCTGCTCCCACCCTGCCTCCCTAAATTTGATTATCGTTTTGAGATTTACATACGGCGATTTTATGATTTTTGGCGTTTGTCGCTGTGTCGTATTTTTTATTGCAAATATCAAAACAGATATTTTATAGATAGATTATATATTGTTAAACTATCTTTTTGGTTGATAGCTGTAAATTTTACTTATTGTCTTTCTTCAATATATGAGATATAGTCTATACTGCGTAGTGCCTCGATAATTGCATCGTGGGTTTTGTATTTTTTAAGCTCTTTGTTTAGAATGGTCAAGCGAAGTGCGTATACACTCAATCCGGAGTTGATAAATGCAGAGTTCAACTCAACGTCATCTATACGCATCCCCAACTGACGCAAGGTTGACATGAATGATTGTAGGTCGTTGCGAGACTTCAGCTCAAGATGAATTTCAAAGTGATCGGAGTGTTGTTTGAAGTATTTTTCGATAGCAGGGAATACTTGCAAAATCACGATTGAAATCACGATTATTGCGATCGCAAGCGTATATAGACCGCTTCCTACAATCAAGCCGAGTATACTGCACACCCAAATCCAAGCGGACGTTGTGAGTCCTTTTATCTGATTTTTGGCTCCGAACAAAATTGAGTTTCCGCCAAGCATAGCGGTTGCGATGATCGCACAGCCCGAACATATCGGGATTAAGATACTTGTGTGTTGGTCTATGATTGCACACGACGTTGCTCCCATTGACAACAGTATGAATGTTTTTAAGCCTGCAGTATGTCCGTGTGTCGATCTTTCGCTACCCACGTAGAATGCGAATAGAACGGGAACTACAACACGGAGCAATATTGAATAAACGGTGATTGTGTATGACCACTCTCCCATGATTTTTGCAAGCGGATCGATGATTTGCATATATACCTCCTATCTCTTTGTACGCTGTCTTGCACTAGCGATATAATATTCTTCTGCACCTTCAGTGAAGGCTTGTTCATTTTCTTCAGACTGCCCGGTCTGTTGCATATTCAGCCTGATTTTGTCGATTTTTTCTATCAAAACCTCGACGTCGTTTTTCTGTGCGACTTGTTCGACTTGCTCATCCGGCACGATTGTATTTATATCGTTTGAATAGGACTTGCTCAAATACAATGCCAATTTTGCACACGCAGGGCCAATGAGTTCATATAGCACGCTCGATGCCAATATAATCGTTTCCATCGCACTGCCTATATCACCGCCAACCATACGAGATGCAAGTGTTGCAAGACCTATTGCCACGCCTGCTTGCGGAATGAGGGCAAGCCCTAAATAGTTGCGGACTTTTTTGTCCGATTTTGTGACAAGACATCCAAGGAATGAGCCGGCATATTTGCCAATTATACGCACAAAGAAGTACACAATGCCGATAATCAAGAGGCTCATACCACCCATTGCCACACCACCGCTAAGAAGTGAGTCTAGCTTGAAGTTTGCACCCGAGCGGACAAAAAACAAGAGCAAAATCGGTGGGGTGAAGTAGTTGAGTTGTTTGAAAAGTTTATCGTCTTTTGCGGTGTTCATATAGATCGTGCCCATTGCCATACACCCAAGCAGAGGGGATACGTCCATCAGTGAGCAAATTCCGCAAAAACCGAGAATAATAGCAACCGCAATGATAAGACGATTGTCTGTTGAGCGGTTGGAAATAAGCACTTTCATCAAAAGCCCTAGCAGTCCTCCCACCACAAAAGCAACGACGTTGTACACAATAGGCAACACAATATCCGTTGCACTTACACTGCCTGCAAGTGAGGCGGTTGCAACTGCGATAGCCACAGAGAAAGCAACAAGTCCAACAACGTCATCAAGGGCAACCACCTGCAAAAGTGTGTCAACAAACACGCCCTTTGAGTTGGTTTGTCTTATTGTCATCATGGTTGATGCAGGTGCCGTTGCAGATGCCAAAGCACCCAACACAATAGAGAATGGCAAGCTTAAGCCAAGCACAAAATACATAATGACAAACACAAGAATAGAGGCAAGCAGTGCTTCGAATATTGTTATAATAATATTTCTTCCGCCATTCTTTTTGAGGGTGGAGAGTTTGAAAAATTCACCCGTGCTGAAAGCAATAAATGCAAGAGCAATATCGGCAAGAAAACTCATGCCGTCAATAACTGATTGAGGAACTATATCTATACAAAATGGCCCGATAATAATACCTGCCACAATATAACCTGTGACGTTTGGAAGTCTCAATTTCTTTGCAATGCGTGCCAAAATATAGCCTGCAATAAGCATCACGGCTATAGATATAATAATTTGTGACACGCTTGAAAAGCCATCAAGTAACATTTTTTACACCTCGTTGTCGTCTTTTTTGTTGTTTACCCTTGCGGTCTTGACGCTAGTATGTTATGATTGAAAAACAATAAAGTCAAATTATCAAATTTTTGACTTTGATAAATTTTTGTTATAATTGGAGGAGATTATGTCTTTATTGGATGATAGACTAGAAACCTTGATAGTTGTTTGCGAGACAAAGAATTTTACAAAAGCCGGACAGATTTTGTCTCTTACACAGCCTGCTGTCAGCAATCATATAAAAAAGCTCGAGGAGGAGATAGGAGCACCTCTATTTTTGCGTAAAAAAGGGGAACTTTTGCTATCCCCTGAAGGGGAAATTGCACTTTTGTATTCAAGAAGAATGAAGGCGTTGTGTGAAAAATTGCAAGAGAAGGTGGACAACTGCAAGACGAATCTCAAGAAAATCAGAATTGGTATCACGCATACACAAGAGAGTGGATTTATGGCGGAAGCCCTCTCAAAAATGGCGGTGAATAGTTATAATACAAACATAACGTTAATTACTGACAACATAAAAAATCTTTATGATATGCTTGAAAATTTTGAGATTGACGTGGCTATAATGGAGCAAAAACCCACCAATCCTAGTTTCAATTATATGGTGCTTGACACGGATATGCTTCTTTGCATAACTTCTCCAAAGAATTCTCTTGCCAAAAAGACGGCTATCACGCTTGATGATCTCAAGAAACGCCATTTGATTTTGCGTTTACCCTCCTCATTCACAAGAGAAAAATTTGAGCAAGCACTTGCATCGATAGGTGAGTCCATCAACAATTTTGACGTTGCCATTGAGGTTGACAGCATTGCAACCATACGCAACCTTGTCAAAAAGGACATTGGTGTATCCATTCTTTCAAAAAGTGCGTGCTATAAGGAGATAAACAAAGGTTCGCTTGTTGCATTGCCAATTCAAAACTTGAGCATGACAAGAGAGACCGTTGTTGTATATCACAAGACATTCAACCATCAAGACATTATAGAGAAGATTGCAAAGGGCTACAACGAGCTTGCACAGATTGCATTGAAGTAAGAAATTTTCTATAAAACGGTATACAAAAAGTCGCTAAAAATAGCGACTTTTTGATTGTTTTTTGATGCTTTTTTTTATTAGATTTCAGGTGAGATGACAATCTCAATATCTGAAAGCGGGAAAGTGCAACAGGGGTGGATGTATCCATAATCGAAGTCGGCAAGACGTCTGCCGTCAACACTTTGAGGAACGTAGACCTCGCCACTTGCAAGCTTTGCTCTGCACCAACCGCATTCGCCTGAACGGCAACGAGCCGGAGCATTGATACCATTCTTTTCAAGCGATGCAAGAATTGTATCGTTCACGTTTGCACTGATTTCATAACGGTCTGCTTTTGCGATGACACTGATCTTGCACGTTTCGCTTTGAGGTGCAACATAGTCCTCGTTACGCTCCGGATGATGATATTCTCCAAAGAGCTCGTGACGCACAAACTTACGTCTCAATCCGAGCAGTGCAATTTGTTTGTCTGCAAATTCATACATTCCTTGCGGTCCGCACATAAACACGGAGTAGTCCTCACCTTTTGGTGCGTACTTGGAAATGAGTTCTGCAGTGAGGAAGCCATTTTCGCATCCATCAACACTTTCGTCACTTAAGACATACACAACACGCACTTTATCTGTCGATTTTGCAATTTCATCAAATTCATCTTTGAACAGAATATCCGCTGTTGTGCGTGAACCGTAAAGCAACACAAGGTTGCAATCCTCGCTTCCGTCACGGATTGCTCTTGACAAGGACAAGAATGGTGTGATACCGCTTCCGCCTGCAAGACCGACTATTGTTTTTGCATCTCTAAGCGGTTCGTATGAGAACGTGCCAAGCGGTGCACTCACTTCAACTTCCTCTCCAACTTGCCAGTTGTCAAGCACGTAGTTGGTTGCAAGACCGCCACCGACTCTCTTGATTGTGAGCTGATAAAAACCGTCCAATGAATCTTTTGGAGCGGAACTCAATGAGTAAGGTCTTGTGATCACGGCATTGCCTATTTTGAGCGATACACTCAAGTATTGACCTGCGTTGAAATAGGCAAGAGACTTGGTGCCTTTTTCCTCGTTTGGCACAAACGTGAAGCGTTTTACATCTTTTGAAAATTCTTCAATTTTTGCAATTTTGAGGTATTGACGGCTTGGATGCAATGCCTTTGCAAGCTTGTTTGGAGTGTATGTATTTTGATCAGGAACCGGCGTTGCGGGTGCTTTTTGGATTATCTCCTCTCTGTTTGGAACGAGCTTGAGAAATTTTGCAGGATTCAAGGATGATACGTTTGGTTTTTTCATTATCTTTTTCCTCCTTTGAGTTTTTCGATGACCGCATCGCCTGCGATTTGTCCTGTCATATATGCACAGCTATATCCGTCTCCACGCATGCCGTGTCCGCCACAATACGTGAGGTTTTTGACGGTGTAGTCTGTCGGGTTGGCTTGGATACGAGCAAGGATGCTATCCCAGTCAGAGGTGACGTAGCCGTAAACTTCGCCGGTAGGTGTGCCGAGATATCTTGCAAATGTGACGGGTGTTGCAATCTCGATTTCTTCGATATGCGACATCACGTCGATGCCCATTGTTTCCTCATAGTTGCGGATATATTTCTTTGCGATTTCGTTTTTCCAATTCTTGTATTCTTCCGGCTTGAGGTTTTTAGGGAAGTCCTCATTTCTCATAAATGCCGTGAAGAACAGCATGCTTGTGCCATCCGGAGATGCATCGGGGATGACCTCGTTGAGGCAGTTGACAACGTAGTAAGATCCATCCGTGCGGTGATCGTAGCACTCACGAGGATTTGCATAATCTGAAATAAACACGGTGTAATCCTTGATGCCGAGTTCTTCTTTTGGGCAGTCAAGACCGAGATAGATGGTGACAAAGCTCATACCAAACTGTCTGCTGTTGGCAAGCTTGAGTTCTTTTTCCGGAATATTCTTGACGTCGGACATGGAATACACGCTGTGGGGGATGATGTTGGAGATGATTTGTTTTGCATAAAGCTTTTCACCGCTCTTGAGTTCAACACCTGCACAGGAGCCGTCCTCGTTATAGAGGAAGCGAGTGACTTCGCTGTTATACCACACCTCTCCACCGTTGTCCGTGATTGCCTTTTCAAATGAAAGGCTGAGCTCGTGTGAACGCTTGTATGGCATGACGGCACCGTCTTGAACGTAGGATGCCACCATTGTCATGTAGTGGAAAGCGTTTAACTCGTCCGTCGGAACGCCGAGATAACCCCAATACGTGTTGAGGATATTGCGTGCTTTTTCTGGCATACCAAGTGCAATTTCCACTTCTTCCATGGAGTGTGAAGTGTTGCGTAGGAAGTTGGCGTGCTTCAAAATCATAATCAACGGATTTGGATTGTTGTTTTTGGCAGTGATGTATTCAAGAGTTTTTTCGTCACTTCTTTCAAGGTCAAAGAAAGCTTTTACGGACTCTCTGCAGCCGGGAACGACTTTTTCAAGGTCGTCACAGAAGTTTTCCTCACCCGCACGCATAACAACGTCGTAGCCGTCTTTGCCTTTGCAGATCACTCTGAAAGTCTTGTCGTCAGAGCGGAAATCAACGTTTGCTCCTATTCTTTGGAAAATTTTGAGCGTGTCTTTTGGATTTTCCTCATTGCCCATTGCACACAATTCATGTAGGGATGGTTCAAATTCAAATCTACCACGCTTAAAAGATGATGCACTTCCGCCCGGGACGTTGTGCTTTTCAAGCAATAGAGTTTTAAAGCCTGCTTTTGCCGTAACTGCCGCAGAAGCAAGACCGCCATTGCCTGCACCGACAACAATTACGTCATATTGTCTGTCCATAATTTTATCTCCTTTTAGATGCTATTTTACAGCATATATGATAATTATAATACATTTGTTGCAATATTTCAATAGAAAGGTAAAATATTAAATAAGTCATTTAATAAATTTTGTGCGGAATAATTATGTGTTGTATTTGGTGACATCGCGAGGTATAATAACGCTGTCAGGAGGTGCCTATGAAAAGGAATATTGCATTATTTTTGGCAATAACGCTGATTTTGAGCGTGCTTTGTTGTGTGCTTGTTGCGTGCAATCCTGCAAAGATCGAAAAAATCGTTGGAACGTATGAGTTGACAATATATTCTCGCCAAAAGGATTCTTCAAGTCCGCTTGAAAATCTCATCGAAACACAGCAAAGAAAGGCGTATATCGTGCTCAAAGAGGGCGGAGTAGGCTATTTTGTGTATTCGGACAAGGACAATACTCTCACCGCAAGAGAGGTCACGCTTGAATATAGCTATGATACCGATGAGCCGGAAAAGGTGAGCACTATCACGTTTTTGGACAAGAACGATTTTGTGAAAACTTATATCGGTTGGAGCAACACTTTGCATGTGAACTATCAGGGCAGAAAAGAGAGCTATCTCACCTGCCAAAAGATTGCACTCGGTTCACTTTCGCCATCCAGCGGAACAACGACCTACACTCGCATAAACAAATCCACGGATTTGAGTTGGCTCCAAAGTAAATTAGGCGTGCAATTTGACGTTATCGCAAACAGCTGATAGATGTTAAGCAAAAAAACAAAGCGTTTTTGTGGTATATGTGTGCCACGCAAGAGTAGAAACAAGGCGAGCAACGTGCAAAATTGGAGAAAATTTGCCACTTTTTGAAAATTTTTCCCACTATTTTGCAATCGCACTTGTCATAATCAAACTTTTGCGTTACAATACCTATGCTATAAGCTGTTCGTCATGCGATTGGCAAAGTCGGAAAGAATAATTCTGATGTAATAAAAACTTAATAACACAGATCGGGGTATGGCGCAGTTTGGT
>CAZXUW010000015.1:0-43770 GCA_964644355.1 uncultured Bacteroides sp. | reverse complement strand
TTCGAATCCAACAAATTGATGTTGAAGTCGAAGTATATAAGCTCTATAAGAGCTGTTGGTATCAAATGGGGTGAATAGTGGGATTCGAACCCACGACCTCCAGGGCCACAACCTGGCACGCTAACCAACTGCGCTATATCCACCATAATGGCGAGCCTGAAGAGATTCGAACTCCCGACACACGGCTTAGAAGGCCGTTGCTCTATCCTGCTGAGCTACAGGCTCATTATGGAGCGGGTGATGGGAATCGGACCCACGCAATCAGCTTGGAAGGCTGACATTCTACCATTGAACTACACCCGCACAAAACAAAATTCTGCGTGCAAAAACAACGCTATCATTTCGATGCTTGTCAATATTAGCACATTCAGATTTTTATGTCAACAAATTTAGGTCAGATTTACTATTTTCGCTGTAAATTTTCCGTCATACACGACAACGTAGGCGTATGAGGGGCATCCGCTTGCCGATGACGACGTTGAGCCTGGGCAGATAAATGTGATTCCATTCCACTCTGTGATGTCGGCAAAATGCGTGTGTCCGTAGAATACAAGATTGCAATTCAGCTCTTTTGCTCTCAAACCCAATTCCAACAAATCTCGCTTGACGTGGTATTTGTTGCCATGTGTGAGAAGGATGCGCACACCATCGATATTTACAATCGTCTCCTCTTGGAAGGCAACACTGTCACAATTTCCCTTTACGCCGACAAAGCCTTTGTGGCAAAGTATGCCGTCAAGCCCTCTCAAACCGTCGCCCAAGAAAAATACGTGTTTACTATCGCTAGCAACGTCAATAAGCTTGCTTGGAAGGGGAAAGCCGTGGCTGTCTGAAAACGCGACAATAGTATCCATATTGCTATTTCCTCTCATTGAGAATGTCAAGCATTGCACGCAGTGCTCTGCCTCTATGGCTAACTGAATTTTTTTCGTTTGACGTTGCTTCGGCAAAGCTCTTGTTCAGCTCTGTTGAGAAGAATAAGCTGTCATAGCCAAAACCTTCACTGCCACGCTCTTGATTGAGGATATAGCCGTCAACTCTGCCCGATGAAGTGATAACGTCACCGTTAGGAAAACAAATGGCAATCACTGTTTCAAAATGGGCGTTGCGATTGTCAACGCCTTGCAAATTTTTCAAGAGGAGTGCACGATTGTTCTTGTCATTGTGCTCAATGCCGGCATAGCGTGCAGAGTAAACGCCTGGTGCACCGCCCAATGCATCGACAACCAAACCTGTGTCATCGGCTAGCGTGGGCATATTGCATAGCTTGCAAATTGTCCTTGCCTTGAGAAGTGCGTTCTCCAAAAACGTTGTGCCCGTCTCCTCGACGTCAACGTCTATGCCAAGCTCGTCAAGTGACAGCAGTGCGGAGAAGTTGTTGCCCAATATTTCTCGTATTTCTTTAAGTTTGTGTGCGTTGTTTGTTGCAATAGCAAGTTTCATATATCTTGAATCCTTTGTTGATGTATTCATTATAAAACAAAATCTCGACAATGTAAAACGATTGCTTTTTATAGAGCATTATTCGTGTTATTTTTCTAAAAACACGATAAGTATATCATAAAAATTAGCGTATATCAAAACACGATAAGTGTATATAATGTGTAAAAAACCGTAGAATTTGCAAATAAACACTGTAATATTGCCTCAAAATAGCAAAAACACAACACGATAGGTGTTGCGATGTAGTATTTGCTGTGTGCAATAATTAGCTTTTCTTGGATTGGTGGAATGGACGGAAATCATCGTCCTCATGAAGATTGCCTGTCAAATCGTTTTCAAGTAATATGCCCCTTTTCAATGAGTTGTAGCCGTATTTTGAGCGTATCTCGTCTATACTTTTTTCAAGGGGATCGCATTTGGTGTCTGACTCATCAAACAAACTCAATTGCACTGTGTTTTTGTCTTGGAGTTTGCTTGTGCCTATTGTTATTGCTCTTAGAGCACCACCAACGTTGTAATTGTCAATCAAGAGTTTTATTGCCTCTTGAGCTATTATGCCGGAACTATCCGTTGCACCTGCCAGCATAGTTTGCTTTGTCGTCCATTTGAGTGCGGGCGTTTTCACGCTAAGGCTTACGGAGTTTGCAACTAGGTTATAACTTCTAAGTCTTGTGGCAACCATATCTGCAAGGGCATAAATCACCACTTTTGCCTCGTCGAGAGTTTTTATATCACGGGGAGTGGTTGTGCCGTTTGATATGCTTTTGGGGATTTGAACGTCGTAGTAGTGTTTGACTTCTTCCGTCTCGACACCCCGTGCCGAATTGACAAGCGTATCTGCAATTACACCAAAGGTGTAACGCATTGTTTGAAGATCCGCATTGGCAAGGTCACGTATGGTGAGAATGTTGATCTTTTGCAGTTTTTCGGCGGTATGTTTGCCAATCATAATCATTTCGCTAGGTGACATATCGCCAATGATGTCCATATAATGCTCCTTGTCGAGCACCGTTGTTGCATCCGGCTTTTTTAGGTCACTGCCAAGTTTAGCGAGCGTTTTTGTGAAAGAAACGCCGACGGAGATTGTCAATCCTGTCTTTTCTTTGACGATTTGACGCAACTTGTCGGCAATTTCCTTGCCTGAGCCAAAGAGGCGTTCGCATCCGGTAACGTCCAACCAACACTCGTCAATGCCAAAACTTTCCACTCTGTCGGTGAATTGTGTGTAAATTTCATAAACTTGCTTTGAGTGTTTGACATACTCGTCAAAGTGAGGGGGAACGAACACAATGTCGGGGCATTTTTGTTTTGCAGACCACAACGTTTCTCCTGTTTGCACGCCTGCTTTTTTGGCAAGCATGTTTTTTGCAAGCACTATGCCGTGCCTTGCTTCGGGATTTCCGCACACCGCCAAAGGCATCCCGTCATATTCAGGATGTAGTTTTTGTTCTACCGATGCGTAGAAGTTATTTAAGTCGCAATGCAAAATTGTTTTTCCCACAATTTGATTATACACAATTTTGTCTTGCAAAACAAGCGGTTCTAGTTTATAATATTTCATAGAATAAAATTTACGCACGCTATGCGTGTGAAGGAGTATATATGATTCTTGTTACGGGCGGTGCCGGATACATCGGTTCCCATTGTGTGAGAGAGCTCAAGGAAAGAAACATTGACGTCGTCGTTTACGACAATCTAGCCACAGGACATGTAGAGTCAATTCCTCAAGGCGTTCCGTTTGTTGAGGGCGACATCTTTGATGTCGAGCTGTTGTGCGAAACTTTCAGAAAATACAACGTGGACTCCGTCATTCACTTTGCGGCATATTCGCTTGTGGGTGAGAGCATGTCAAACCCTGCAAAGTATTATCACAACAACGTGGCAGGCACTCTTTCCCTTCTCGATGCGATGATAAAGGAAAACGTCAAATATCTTGTCTTTTCATCATCAGCGGCAACTTACGGCGATTGCGGAGACGGTCTTATCACAGAAGATAGTCCGCAAAATCCGACAAGCGTCTATGGTCAAACAAAGCTAATGATGGAGCAATTTATGCAAGATTATGACAAGGCATACGGCTTGAAGTACGTTGCATTGAGATATTTCAATGCGGCAGGTGCTCATGCAAGCGGTGAGATTGGTGAGGCACACAATCCCGAATCGCATCTCATTCCTATCATCTTGCAAGTTGCAAACGGCACGAGGGATCATATCGGCATTTTCGGTGACGATTATCCAACACTTGACGGCACTTGCGTGAGGGATTATATCCACATCACCGATCTTGCGGATGCTCATATTCGTGCATTGGACTATTTGAAGAAAGGTGGAAAATCCACACACTACAATCTTGGCAATGGCAACGGATTTAGTGTAAAAGAGGTTATCGACGTCACGGAGAAGGTCACGGGGCTAAACATAAAGCGTACGATAGAGCCACGTCGTCCGGGGGATCCCGCAACGCTTGTGGCATCGAGTGAGAAAATCAAGCGTGAACTTGGTTGGAAACCACGCTACGACAGCCTTGAGAGCATCATCTCGTCTGCTTGGAAGTGGCACTCGACTCATCCACACGGATTTGAGAAATAACCTTTCTTTGAATCTCGAATATATTGTTGCATAATCTATGCGACGTTTTTGTCGCATACCCAAGGGAGGCATTGTTATGCAAGTTAAAAAAGCAATCATTCCGTGTGCAGGTTTTGGCACTAGATTTTTGCCGATTACAAAAGTTATGCCAAAGGAGCTGTTGCCCATAGTGGACACTCCCTCGCTTTTGTATATCGTAAAAGAGGCGGTTGAGAGCGGAATTGAGGATATTATGATTGTAATATCACCGCAAAAAGAGTGTATAAAGACCTTGTTTGAAAGCAACGAAGCACTCAATGCTCACCTATCAAAGATAGGCGATTGGTCCTCTTATAAGCTTGCAAACGAGCCGTGCGGTGCAACGATTCATTTTGTCACGCAAAAGGTTATGAACGGCAACGCAAATGCAATCGCACTATGCCGTGAGTTTGTCGGCAACGAGCCGTTTGCCATACTTTTCGGCGATGACGTGATGTACACCAAAGAGGGTGAAAAACCTGTCACGGCACAGCTTATTTCCGCATATCAAAGGACAGGTTCAACAATAGTCGGATGTCAAAAAACAAGCGAGGAAGTTGCACGTCGTTGCGGAGTTATGCAAACAAAAACACCTATCGAGGACGGCGTGTGCGACATAAGCGGAATCCAAGAAAAACCGATGGGAGAATTGCCGAGTTCGCTTGTTTCGTTGGGCAGATTTGTGCTTACACCGAGCATATTCGATGCAATCGCAAACACTACGCCGTCAAAGAGCGGAGAGGTGTATTTGACGGATGCGATAAGCAATCTTGCCAAGTGCGAGCGTGTGTGCGCGTGCGAGTTTTCTGCAAGGCGTTATGATATAGGCAACAAGCAGGGCTATCTTGAGGCAACGGTTGATTTTGCTTTGAGAAATCAAGCTCTTTCGGGAGAATTTTTTGAATATCTGAAAACTCTCAAAATTGATTAATCACACATAAATGGCAAATTGACAGGGTTAGAATGTCGATTTTGCACCAACGAGGACTTATGCAAAGGATATGCGATATTTGCGGAGAGCGTGAGGCGACACTTTTTGAAAGCATACGTGAAAGCGGAAAAGGTGTTGAGTATGCTTATTGTGAATGTTGCTATTCTCAAGCAATGAAATCAGGCATAAAAGCTCAAGATGAGGCAAGATATAGGCTGTCAAGGCGTGGACTTGAATGTAAAAAATGCGGTTGCACGATTGAGTCTTTCAATGAAAAATATCTCTTTGGATGTGCGGATTGTTATGACAACATGCGTCAAGTCGCACTAGATAGTGCTCTCAAGGCACAGGGGATAGTGGGCGAGATACCGCCGGCACAAGCACCGCAGAGAGAAATACACAGTGTGTTGGAGCTAAAAGGAAGCATTCCGCCACAACAGACAAGCCAAACGGAGATCCTCAAAAGTGCAAGCCAATGCACGATAAACGAGCTTTGCAGTGGCAACGTCGTATCCTCACGCATAAGGCTTGCAAGAAACGTTAGGGGGCTTGAATTTCCTTGTGAAATCAAGGTGACGGACAATGCTGTTGTTGAGCTTATGAACGGTGCTTTTAGAGCATCTAACGGGGTATTTAACGCAAGACTTATCCCGATGAACAAGCTAGATAAGGAGCAAAAAACCGCACTTATCCAAAGGCACGTGATATCTCTTGCACTTGCCAACAACAACGCCAATGGAGCGGTTGTTTTGGAGGGAGATAGCAAGGGTGGAATTTGCGTCATGATAAATGAGGAGGACCACATAAGAGAGCAGTGCTTGGAGAGTGGTTTCAACCTCAAACGTGCATACGACAGGCTTCGCAGATACGATGACAATTTACTTAGAGAATTGCCTATTGCCTTTGACGCACAACTTGGATTCTTGACGGCATGCCCCACCAATTTGGGCACGGGTATGCGAGCATCGGTGATGATGTTTTTGCCTGCGTTAAAAAGGGCGGGAGCAATCGGAGATGCTCTAAAAACTTTCAAAAACGAAT
Organism: uncultured Bacteroides sp.; assembly: GCA_964644355.1. GTDB lineage: Bacteria > Bacillota > Clostridia > Christensenellales > CAG-917 > CAG-475. The sequence goes on along the minus strand of CAZXUW010000015.1, from coordinate 37,748 downwards.
ACGGCTTGACTGTCAGAGGCGTGTATGGAGAGGGGAGTGATACATATTATGATATGTATCAAATCTCAAACACACGCACACTCGGCGTCAGCGAAGGGGCACTCATTGCAGAACTCGAGCAAGCGGTTGTAAAAATGTGCTATTGCGAAAGGGTTGCACTTGAAACGCTCCTAAAAGATAAACAAACTGAACTTTTGGACGGAATTGCAAGAAGTTATGCGGTGCTAAAGGGGGCGTATGCCCTCACGGCACAAGAGCTAATGCGGTTATTGGTGGACGTAAAACTCGGCGTAATTTTGGGGATTTTGCCAATAAAATCAACGCAAAAGCTTGACGATTTGATATTTTCTTGCACGTCGTCATCGCTAAGAATAATCACAAACAACAGCTCTGACGAGGAGTGTGCCAAGATGCGTGCAAAAATCGTCAGAAGCGTTCTTGCGGAGGAGAAATGATAACTTTTTCTGACAATGCACAACAGGTGCTTGCTAGAGCAAGCGAACTTGCGGTACGCACCGGCGGACTCATTTGCACGGAGCATTTGCTTTTTGGATTGCTGGACGTGGATGGTTGTGCATCTCAAAGAATACTCAACGGTTGCGGACTATATGAGGAGCACGTTATCGGTGCGTTTACGCCGACGTCTGCACGTCCAAACGTGGCAATGTCCGCAAGGGCATCTAGAGCGGTGGAGTCTGCACGAGACGTTGCTATGAGGCTCAAGTCGGCTTGCGTGGGCACGGAGCACATTTTGTATACTATTTTGGATGAAACATCCTCTGTTGCAAGCGAGATCTTGCGTGATCGAGGCATTGATCCCGAGATGCTTCAACGCCTCACGTACAACAGCATCGTATCAAGCGGTGGAGCAAGACCTGCCATGTGCACAACGGGCGGTGACACACCAAGCGTAAACCAGTTTCTAAACGGTTATATTTCGGATATGTTTGGTGACGGAGAGCATTGTGCAAGGCATAGCGAAGTGCAAAACGATGTGCCGTCACAAAACGATTCTCCCGACTTTGACCTCTCCAAATTCGGCACGGATTTGACCAAAAAGGCAAGAGACGGCAAGCTCGATCCCGTCATAGGCAGAGGCAAGGAAACGGAGAGAGTCATTCAAGTGCTGTGTCGCAGAACAAAGAACAATCCCGTCTTGATTGGAGAGCCTGGCGTTGGCAAGAGTGCGGTGATTGACGGACTTGCCCAGCTTATTGTCAAGGGAGACGTGCCGGATATGCTTCGTGGCAAGATCGTGTTTTCTCTTGATTTGACCGCACTTGTTGCAGGCACACGCTATAGAGGTGACTTTGAAGAAAGGCTGAAGGCTACACTCAACGGCATCAAGCAAAGGGGCAATATAATCCTGTTTATCGACGAGATTCACACCATTTTGAAGGCAGGCTCAAGCGAGGGCGGATTGGATATTGCAAACATCCTAAAACCCATGCTTGCAAGAGGTGAATTGCAGACGATAGGTGCAACCACGCTTGAAGAATATCGCAAGCAATTTGAGCAAGATAGTGCGTTAGAACGCCGTTTTCAACCGATATTGGTTGAGGAGCCCAGCGTGAGTGACACGATAGAAATTCTGCAAGGACTCAAGGCAAAATACGAGGCACATCACGGTGTGACTATCACCGATGAGGCAATATCCTCTGCCGTAATTTTGTCGGACAGATACGTTGCGGACAGATTTTTGCCGGACAAAGCCATTGACGTCATAGACGAAGCGTCGTCAAGAAAGAAGTTGTTTGCGTTCACAACACCTCAAGAGATAAGAGAGTTGGAAGGCAAAATCAAGCAGGCGGATTTGGATTTGTGCGAGGCAAAACGCAGAGATAATTTTGAACTTTGTGCAAAGCACAAAGCACTTAGAGACAACTATATCGAGCAGTTGGAAAAGGCTGAAATCGAATGGAGAGAAAAGTGTGCCAATGCATCTTTATCCATAGGTGAGGACGAGGTTGCCGAAGTTGTCGGAAATTGGACGGGTATCCCTGTAAACAAGATCACCGAGGGTGAGAGTGAAAAACTTGTGCGTCTAGAGGACGTGTTGAAGGGCAGAGTTATCGGACAAGACGAGGCGTGCGTTGCGGTTGCAAAAGCAGTCAAGAGGGCAAGAGCAGGGCTTAAAGATCCCAAACGTCCCATTGGCTCCTTCATATTCCTAGGCCCGACGGGTGTGGGTAAGACGGAGCTTGCCAAGGCACTTGCAGGAGCGTTGTTCGGTGATGAAGATTTGCTCATAAGAGTGGACATGAGTGAGTATATGGAAAAAGACAGCGTGTCAAGGCTCATAGGTTCCGCTCCGGGACTTGTAGGCTTTGAGGAGGGCGGACAACTCACTGAAAAGGTGCGTAGAAAGCCGTATTCCGTTGTTCTTTTCGATGAAATCGAAAAAGGACATCCCGACATATACAACGTGCTGTTGCAAATTCTTGAGGACGGCATTTTGACAGACAGCCACGGTCGCACGATAAGCTTCAAAAATACCGTGATAATTCTCACCTCGAACATAGGTGCAAAAGAGGCGTCCATGCCTCAACGAGCTTTGGGATTTGGTGTGCAAGACGTCACTCAAAGCGATGTGGAACGCACTCGCCAAAGCCACATTCAGGCACTCAAAGGTGCAATGAAGCCGGAAATAATCAACCGTATAGATGAAATCGTGGTGTTCTCGAGCCTCGAAAAAGAGAGTCTTGTCAAGATTGCCGACTTGATGTTCTCAAGTCTCGAAAAGCGTCTTGAGGACAGAAATATTCTTGTGACAATCACGGACGTTGCAAAGTCGTATATTGTGTCAAAAGGCTATGACAAAGAGTATGGTGCAAGGCCGTTGAGACGCACGATTCAACGCCTTGTTGAGGACAAACTCAGCGAAAAGTTGATAAGAGGAGAGATTGCCTCGGGTGACAGAATCAAGATTGATTTTGACAAAAATGCGCTTGTTTTTGAAAAAATCGACTAAATTATTTGCTTGAGCAAGTCTTTCATTGAAAGGTATGAGCAATATGGTTTTGCGATAAAAATCAAATATCTAAGCCACTGCAACTCCTCAAACTTGAAAAACCTTGCTTAAATAGGCAGAGAAAATGCGTTGTCTGGCAAAAAATACTTTCCGCAAAAATGTGATTTTGCTATTGAATAAATATATTAAATTTGTTATAATGCAAATATAAAGAACTTTAGGAGGTTACTTTATGAGAATCGAAATTTATGGAAAGAACTACACCCCAAGTGATTCACTCAAAGCAATCACCGAGAAAAAGTGTGTAAAACTTGACAGACGCATCGTCGATGAGGATGCCGAGATCAAGTTTACCGTCACTTACGAGAATGGCGATTACACAACCGATATGGTGCTCACAACCAAGGGCTTGACCTATCGTGCAAGTGCAATGAGCGACTCTCCGTTTGACAACGTCGATGAGGTTATTCCAAAACTTCTCGGACAGATTAGAAAACAAAAGGACATTTGGGGCAAGGACAAGAAGGGCACCCCAAACGTCTATGAAGATGACGAAGAATAAATGAAGGTTGGCATTTCAACAGCAACATTTTTTACAAAAGTATTGACCGAGGATTCGTTCTCGGTCATTCAACGTTGTGGAGGGGACACCGCAGAGGTGTTCCTTACCACGTTTTATGAGTATGAAAAGGAGTTTGCAAACCTTCTCAAAGAGCGAAAAGGAGACTTTGATATATATTCGGTGCACTCTCTCAACACTCATTTTGAACCGCAACTTTTCAACTCTGCTCAACGCACCTATGACGATGCTGAAGTCATCTACCGCAAGGTGCTTGAAGTTGGCAAAACCATAGGAGCAAAGCATTACACCTTCCACGGTCAAGCTAGGCTGAAAAAGGGCACTTATTTTGATCCAAAATACACGGGGGAGAGATTTTGCAAACTGTGCGACATTGCAAGCGAGTACGGCATAAAACTCTGCCTTGAAAACGTGCATTGGGCAACCTTCAACAAGCCCGATTTTTTCACAAGACTCAAGCCATACGTCAACAATCTCGGCACAGTGCTCGATATAAAGCAAGCAAGACAGTCCGACTATGATTGGAGAGAGTATATATCCGTGATGGGAGACACTCTTTGCAACGTGCACGTGAGCGACGTTAAGGATGGCAAAATATGTATGGTGGGCAAGGGTGAATTTCCCTTTGAGGAGCTTATTGCAAGGCTCAAGGACGTTGGCTATGACGGACCTATCACCATAGAACAATACGCAAACAATTATGATTGCTTTGACCAAGTCAAAGAATCAGTCGAATATCTTAAAAATATTTTGGAGGCATAAGTATTATGCAAATCAAGTTTGATTTCAACAACATGATGGATTCTTACATCGGCGAGCAAGGCATCACCGAGCAAGAAATCGATGCAGTGCTTGACAAGGCACAAGACAGTTATTCTTATTTTGAGAAGAACAGAGGCACGGGCTGGATGGGTTGGTCGGAGCTTCCTTACAACCAAGAGAGCGTTGTGCGTGACATCATATATACGGCGGCGGAAGTGCGTGCAAAATACGACAACTTCGTGGTGCTCGGCATTGGTGGAAGTGCACTCGGTCCTATGGCTGTATACAATGCGCTTTGCCACTTGAGATACAATGAGCTCGATGCAAAAAAGCGTGGCATCAAGTTTTACGTTGAGGACAACGTAGATCCTGAAAGAATGCTTGCTTTGCTTGATGTTATCGACGTTGAAAAGACTATGTTTAACGTCATCACCAAGAGCGGTGCCACATCAGAGACAATGAGCCAATACCTCATCATCACCGACATTCTCAAGAAAAAGTGCGGTGAAGATTGGGCAAAACATATCATAGCAACCACGTCAGAGAGCAAGGGCAACCTCATCAAGCTTGCAAAGAAAGAGGGCTTCAAGACATATTTCATTCCCGACGGAGTGGGCGGAAGATTCAGCGAGCTTTGCCCTGTCGGGCTTTTGCCGGCGGCGGTGCTCGGCATTGACATCATAGGTCTTTTGCGTGGTGCATCAGAGATGGACAAGGCTTGCAACAGCTCCAATCCATACAAGAATCCCGCACTTATGGCTGCATTGCTTCAATACATCGCAATGGAGCAAAAAGGCAAGAACATCTCAGTTATGATGCCTTATGCGGACAGCCTCAAGCTTATTGCGGACTGGTATTGCCAACTTTGGGGCGAGAGCCTTGGCAAGGCGGTGGATTTTGACGGAAACGTCGTGCACAAGGGACAAACTCCCGTCAAGGCACTTGGCGTCACCGATCAACACTCACAAGTGCAACTTTACACCGAAGGTCCGTTTGACAAGGTTATCACTATTATCGGCGTAAAGAATTTTAGAGGTGACGTGGAGATTGCAAAGGGTGCGGAAGAGTTTGCCGACGTAAACTTCCTTTGCGGACACACTATGGGCGAGCTTATCAACACCGAAAGAGAGGCAACGGAGTATGCTCTCACTCGTTCAAAGCATATGAATCGCACAATTTTGCTCGATGAAGTGAACGCAAACACAATCGGTCAACTTCTCATGTTCTTCCAGCTAGAAACTGCATATTGCGGAAAGATGCTCAACATCGACACATTCAATCAACCCGGCGTTGAGGAAGGCAAGAATGCAACGTATGCAATGTTCAATAGAGCAGGTTACGAAGCAAAGAAACACGAGCTTGAAAATGCTCCCAAAAAGAACGAAAAGTATATCATCTAACAAATGATTTTTGCACAAAAAGCGTGCTTTTGAGAGGCGCATAATTGGCTTTTGTACCCCTCAAAAGTGCACGATATGGTGCCAAAGACAAAAATGGTTGAGTTGAAAGGCGTTGCAAAGCAATATCTGTACGGGGCAAGGGTGCTTGGCTCTATGGATATGACAATAAAAGACGGAGAGATTGTTGCCGTGCTCGGTGATGAGCAGAGCGGTAAGACAACCCTGTTGAAAGTTTTGGCAGGCGTTACGGACTTTGAAGGGCAAGTGCTTTTTGACGGCGAAAAACTCGACAAGAAGCCTGATGACGTCATAATGGTGTTTGACGATCTTGCTATATTTGAAAGGCGTTCGTGCTATTATAATCTTGCTTATCCGCTCAAGATAAGAGGTTTGGACAAGTGGGAAATTGACAAAAGAGTCAAGCAATCGGCGGATAGACTTGGCATAATTGCCTGCCTATACGACAGAGCGAGCAAGACGTCACTCATAGACAAAAAACGTCTTGCCATTGCAAGGTTGCTTTTGCGAGACAGCAAAGTGGTGCTTGTTGACGACATAACAAGAGGGCTTTCAAAAGAGGAAGCAAATACGTTGTGGCAAGAGGTTGCGCCCCTTCTAAAAGAGCTTGCAAATAGCGGAAAAATCGTGATTTTTGCAACTCAAGACAGGGACGAGGCAATTTCAATTGCGGATAGGCTTTGCATTTTGCATTATCGTGAAGTGAAGCAAATCGGCACGTATGACGAGATTATGCACTCTCCGTCAAATGTTTGGGCAATCCAAGCACTTGATTGCGGATATGCGTTTGAAAGAGCCTCTCTCATACAAGAGGGCGATGCTCTCACGGTGTGTTTTGAGGGTGGATATCGCATTGATATAAGTCACCTAAAAGGCAAGGTGGTTGAAAGTTATATCGGCAAAGACGTGCTTGTCGGCTGGCAATCGTGCTGTTACGACGTTTTGGGAGATAGGAAAGAAAAGGTGCTTTTTTCAAGCTTTGACGGTGAAAAATACACTCTCCACACTCAAAACGCAAAGATAGTTTGCAAGGACAATTTGCTTGAGGCGGGCACTCTGCCAAAGGCATATGACGTATGCTTGTATGATGCAAGCAATGAAAACAGCATAATAAAAACACTCGCTTGAGCGAAAAAAGGAAAGTATGGTTATTTTGGGCATCGATCCCGGTCTTGCAACGATGGGATACGGGGTTATCAATTCAAACAAAGGCGTGTATTCCGTGATTGATTACGGAGTTGTCACCACGCCAAAAGAATGTACTTTGCCCGAAAGACTTTTGCAACTCGAGGAGGGCGTAACGGAGCTTGTTGAAACGTATAAGCCTGACAATATATCCATTGAAGAGCTGTTCTTTTCAAAGAATATAACAACGGGTATTCCGGTGGCGGAGGCTAGGGGAGTGATTTTGCTCACCGCAGTCAAGGCTCTTGGCAAAGAGGTGTATGAGTATACGCCAAACCAAATTAAGCAAGCAGTCACGGGCTACGGCGGTGCGGACAAAATACAAATGCAACATATGGTTCAGACGCTTTTGAGATTGAGAAGCGTGCCAAGACCTGATGATGCCGCAGACGCACTTGCAGTGGCAATATGTCACGCTCAAACAAGCAGAATGATGGGCAACTTCAAAATTCAATAAGAAAAAACAACAAATATAACAAAAAAACAGCGGAAATTGCGGAAAGAAAACTATGTATAGCTATATTTCAGGAAAAATTGTTGACAAAACTCCGACTTCGATTGTGGTGGATAACAATGGTATCGGATACGAAATTGGTGTGAGCGGAAATACGCTCTACGATCTTGAAGTTGGGGAGATTGCAAAGGTGTACACATACCTCTACGTGAGAGAGGATGAAATGTCGTTGTACGGATTTTCAAGAGTGGATGAAAAGAAGTTGTTTTTACGCCTCATAGAAATCAGCGGTATCGGCCCAAAGATGGCAATGCAGATTTTGGGCGGATATGACCTCAAAACGTTGAGCGTTGCAATCGCAAGCGGTGACGTCAAGACGCTTTGCAAAATCAAAGGTCTTGGCAAAAAGACGGCGGAGCTTATCATCTTGAGCTTGAGAGAGAGCGTTGCCGACGATATAACCGTGTATAATGCAAATCAAAGTGCGGTTGCCGGTGACGACATTGCCGATGCCGTATTTGCACTTGAAAGCCTTGGAATATCCAAGACGGATGCGGTGAGATATGCAACGGAAGCCTCAAAGCAAGTGAGCGGTGTGGAGAATATAGTGTCGTATTGCTTGCGAAAACTGGGCTGATTATTAATGAATAATTGATGGTGGGCTCTGCCCACACCCGAATGAACACACATCTGCTAAAAATGGCAATAAAAATACTTGGGTATAGATATGATAAAGTCACAATTTTCTAAACAGGATGCCGAAAATCTCGACACAAGAGTGGTGAGTTCGCTCACCATCGAGGAGGACGAGCAAGAAAACAGCTTGCGTCCTCACACTATGGACGAGTACGTCGGGCAAGCCAAAATCAAGAAGAATCTAGAAGTGTTCATTTCTGCCACAAAGGCGAGAAACGATGCTCTCGATCACGTTTTGCTGTACGGACCTCCCGGACTTGGCAAAACCACTCTTGCACACGTCATTGCAGGGGAACTTGGTGCTCAAATCAGGGTTACAAGCGGTCCTGCAATTGAAAAAGCTGCGGATCTTGCCGCTCTTTTGACAAACCTTGAAAAAGGTGACGTGCTTTTTATTGACGAGATACACCGCCTAAACAGAAACATCGAGGAAGTGTTGTATCCGGCAATGGAAGATTTCACTCTGGATTTGGTCACAGGCACAGGTCCTATGGCAAGAAGCATTCGCATACCCCTCAAGCATTTTACCCTCATCGGTGCAACCACCAGAGCAGGTATGTTGTCAAGCCCGTTGAGAGACAGATTCGGTATGTCTTTGCGACTTGAGATGTACAGCAATGACGAGCTCAAGCAGATCGTCATGCGTTCGGCAGGAATTTTGGGCATTGCCATAGACGAGGATGCGGCACTTGAAATTGCTCGCCGTTCACGTGGGACTCCGAGAATTGCAAACAGACTTTTACGCCGTGTGCGTGACTTTGCACAGTATGAAGGTCTTGACAGAATCACGCATGATATAACAGCCAAATCACTCACTCTTATGGACGTTGACGAGCTTGGTTTGGACATCACGGACAGAAGCGTGCTTGAGGCAATCATAGACAAGTTTGGCGGAGGTCCGGTTGGGCTTGAAACACTCTCGGCGGCAACGGGTGAGGAGGCAAGCACCATAGAGGACGTTGTGGAGCCATTCCTCATTCAACTTGGCTTTATTTCAAGAACGCCTAGAGGCAGAATTTGCACCAAAAACGCATACGATCATTTGAAACGTCAATACAACGACTAATGACACAAAAGAGGCTTTAATCAGCCGATATTGTAGGATAAAATCTAAATTATGCAACAAAACACGACTCAACCAACAACATTAAGCACACATGATTTCTTCTACGATTTGCCTGAAGAACTGATCGCACAGACACCAATAGAGCCACGTGATCACTCAAGACTTTTGGCATACAATCGTGAAAGAGATGAGATAAAGCACTGCCATTTTTACGACTTTCCGTCATTCTTGAGGAAGGGAGATTTGCTTGTTATCAACAACACAAGGGTTATTCCTGCACGTATTTACGGACATATCGAAAATCATGAAAGCGTGCTTGAAGTGTTGCTTTTGAAACGTATAGATTATACGCATTGGGAAACTATTATGAAGCCTGCTCGCAAGGCAAAGCTCGGCTCCATCATCCACTTTTGCGATGAGTTGAGTGCAAGAGTTACAGAGATAGGCGAATATGGCGGACGCACGATAGAATTTATCTTTGACGGTGTGTTTGAGGATATATTGGATAGGGTTGGCAATATGCCACTTCCGCCTTACATCAAAGAGCGTCTTGAGGACAAAGAGCGTTATCAAACGGTGTATAGCAAGGTCGAGGGCTCTGCGGCAGCTCCAACGGCAGGTCTGCACTTTACGCCCGAACTTATGCAAAAGATAAAGGATATGGGCGTTGATTTTGCCACAGTGCTTTTGCATATCGGACTTGGCACGTTTAGACCTGTCAAAGCGGAAAATATCCTCGAACACGAAATGCACACTGAATATTATGAAATCGACGAGGAAAACGCACAAAAGATCAACGATGCCATAAGAGAGGGTAGGCGTGTCATTTGCGTTGGCACAACAAGCGTAAGGACGCTTGAAACGGTTGCCGACGAGCAAGGATTTGTCAGACCGCAAAAGGGAAATACCAACATTTTCATTTATCCAGGCTACAAATTCAAGTGCGTAAAGGGGCTTATCACCAACTTCCATTTGCCCGAAAGCACGCTTATTATGCTTGTGAGTGCATTTGTCGGCAGAGAAAAAACACTTGAAATTTACAAAGAAGCAGTTGAGGAGAGATATAGGTTTTTCTCTTTTGGAGATGCATGCTTTTTTGAATAAATTCAATTGCGCCGAATGCTAAACACGTGTCACCCATCTCTATGAGATAGCTCGACACATATTTAGGCGCAAACGCCTGCACAGTAAAGGAAAACAAAAATTAGAAACAAATAAGCGAGGGAGGGCTCTGTCCTCACCCGATTGGAAATAGGATATATATGAGATTTGAAGTTATACATGAAGACAAAAAGACCGGTGCAAGAGTCGGTAAATTGTACACTGAACACGGCGTTATAGATACACCGTGTTTTATGCCTGTAGGAACAAAGGCAACCGTCAAGGGACTTGCTCCCGAAGAGGTGCGTGAAACGGGAGCACAAATTTTGCTCTCCAACACCTATCATTTGTATTTGAGACCGGGACATGAACTTATTGAAAAAGCAGGTGGCTTGCACAAGTTTATGAATTGGAACGGTGCCATTTTGACGGACAGCGGTGGATTTCAAGTTTTCTCTCTTTCTTCCTTGCGTAAAATCACGGATGAGGGAGCGGAGTTCAACAGCTTTATTGACGGAAGTAGGCACTTTTTCTCACCGGAAAAATCTATGGAAGTGCAGAAGGCTTTGGGCAGTGACATCGTCATGGCTTTTGACGAGTGCACACCTCCCGACATCACCCACGACAAGGCTCGTGATGCCATGGAGCGAACTCTAAAATGGCTGGATAGATGCTCGAAAGTTGAGCTAAAACCACATCAAACACTCTTTCCTATCGTGCAAGGGAATATGTATGCCGATTTGAGAAAAGAGAGTGCTTTGCGTACCGTGCCTTATGCCAAATGCGGTATTGCAATCGGTGGACTTTCCGTTGGTGAAACGGCAGAGAAGATGTATGAAATGCTCGACGTTTTGCAACCCTTGCTTCCAAAGGATCAACCGCACTATCTCATGGGCGTCGGCACTGCGGATTATATCGTCGAGGGCGTCGCAAGGGGAGTGGATATGTTTGACTGCGTGCTTCCAACACGTATTGCAAGAAACGGCACGGCAATGGTCAAGGAAGGCTTCTTGACAATCCGCAACGCTCCGTATGCAGAGGACTTTACACCCATTGACGACACTTGCGATTGCTATGCTTGCAAAAACTACACAAGAGCATACATCCGTCACCTCATCAAGAGCGATGAAATCATGGGTGGCAGACTTTTGTCAATCCACAATATCCGCTTCCTTGAAAGGCTTGCGTCGGACATTCGCCAAGCTATTATGGAAGACCGCTATGACGAATTCCGCAAGGAGTTTATGGCACAATACAAGGGTTGATTGCATTCTTTTGCGACAAATAAATGCCATTTTAGGGCAAATAAACATTAAAAAGTCTTTAATCTTGACGGAAATCGGATATTTTTTGTTGCATAAATATTCGACATCGTGTATGATAGAAAAAGAAAATAAAACAATACGCTCTTTTGCGTATCAAGGAGAAAATAATGTTGTTAAATTCTTTGCTTCTCGCAGCAGATGAAGGCTCAAATAACGGCTGGATTATGTATGTTATCATCGGTGTTGTGCTTGTTCTTATGATCGTCATGACGATTATCCCTCAAAAGAAACGTCAAAAAGAACAACAAGAAATGATGAACAGCCTTTGCGTTGGCACAAAACTTATGACAGTCGGCGGTATCGTTGGCAAAATCACACAAGTCAATTCTGACAACACACTCATCGTGAACGTTGGCACAGAAAGCAATCCAACTCTCATGGTCATCGACAAGAAAGCTGTCGGTTATGTGCTTGAAAAGGTCAATGCTCCTCAAGAGGAAGCACCGGTTGAAGAACCTGTTCAAGAAACTCCGATTGAAGAACCTGTTCAAGAAGAACCAATCGTTGAGGATGCACCTGTTGTTGAAGAAGAGCAACCTGCAGATGCAGAATAATTGCTGAAAAAACGATAAAAACGCAAGCCTAGTGCTTGCGTTTTTTTATGTCGGTTGAGATTGTTTCAAATCACGTTTTACGTGATTTTAGATTTACTGCGATAATTCCGCTGATTGCGCCCGCTACGGGAAGGGTGACGAGATCTATCCAACTGAAAGTGACGTCCTTAAAACCGTTGAGGGCAGAGAATATCAAAAACGTGAGTAGCATAAAGAGTAGTCCGCTCAACGCACCTTTGAGAATGCCGTTTTGCGGTGTTTTGATGCCAATCATTGTGCCTATGAGTATGGATAGAATTTTGATTGCTATATTCACCGGCATAATTATGCCATTTTCTATTGATGCAAAGCGAATGATGATGGCAAATATCAGCACCAAGCCTATTGCGATGAGGGTGGAAAACAGGGTTGCACGAAGGATGTCTAGGACGTCTTGTTTGATATTGTGAGTTTTTTCCATACCAAAAGCTATGCAATTTTGATGCAAAGTATGAGGCTGTTGAAAAATTTTGTGCAAAAAATAAGGTAAAATTGCATTTTGACATTCATAATTTGTTGACTTAAAGTTTGTTAATGATTATAATATTTATGTTTTACTATATGGAGGAATATTCCTGTGAACAAAAAGAAATCAATTGTCATTCTTAGCATAGTGAGCGTGTTCATTATTCTTATGACGGTTTTTGCGGTTGTGGAATTCCCGATCGGCAATACGCTATACGATTACACCGGCTATGCAAAGACAATCAAACTCGGTCTTGATATGTCGGGCGGTGTTTCAGCTGTATTCAACGTCATCCCCGATGAACATGAGGACCTTGACACTCGTATCAACGGAACAATCAGTTCCTTGCAAAGCTTGCTCGTTTCAAAGGGCTACACGGAAGCAACCGTCACAAAGGGCACTTCCGGCACAAACTCAACCATCCGTGTTGAAATTCCTGACGTAGACGATCCGGAAGACGTGCTCGCTCTTGTTGGTAGACCTGCTTCATTGTACTTCACACTTGAAGATCTTGGCAATGAAGCCACAACGGAAGATTTGGAAGAGCATGCATTTATCAGCGGTAGAGAACATCTCGAGACTGCATACGTCACAACAGACGACAGTGCAAACTATGCAATCGGTCTCAAGTTCAACGACGAGGGTGCAAAAGTATTTGGCGAAATCACTTCCAACAACACCGGAAAATCAACGTACATCTACGTTGGCGGTCAAAAGATCATGAGCCCGACGATCAATTCTGCTATCACAACAGGCTCTGCGGTCATCACCGGCAACTATACTTATGAATCTGCTTATGAGTATGCAACAAAACTTCAATCTGGTACGTTTGGCGTCACGTTGCAACTTGCAGAAGTGAGAAGCATCTCTGCAACACTTGGTGAAAACTCAATCCGTATCGCACTCATCGCAGGAGCAATCGGCATTGCAATCATCTTCATATTCATGGGCATTGTGTATCGTGGACTTGGTATTGCGGCAGACCTTTCACTTTGTGTATACGTCGTGTTGCTCCTTTGGTTCTGCGCAGTGCTCCCGTGGGTACAACTTACCTTGCCGGGCATCGCAGGTTTGCTCCTTTCAATCGGTATGGCTGTTGACGCAAACGTCATTATCTTTGAAAGAGTCAAGGATGAATACAAGCACTCAACCAAACCAATTTCCACTTGCATCAAGATCGGCTTCAAGCGTTCTGCAGGAGCTATCATCGACGGTCAAGTCACAACACTTATCGGCGCAATCGTTCTTTGGGTGCTCGGTTCGGCTTCAATCGTCGGTTTTGCAGTGACGTTGTTTGTCGGTATCATCCTCTCACTTTTCTGCTCACTTGTCGTGACAAGATTGATGTTGAAAGCATTTATGCCACTCAACAGCACAAGCGAAAAGTTCTATGGAGTCAAGAGAGTCCCGGATGAGGATGCTCAAAATCTTGCAAAGGAGGAGGCATAATTATGAAAAACACAAACTTCCGTAATCTTTGCAAAAATTACAGTGTTTGCAAGAATGGCAAATTTATGGCTCTCGTGCCGTTTGTTATCCTTCTTGTTGCAATAATCGTAATTGTTGCTCTCGGTTCACAATCAGGCAGCTATACCGATGCAGTCGGTATCGGCATCGACTTTGAGGGTGGTACAATTTTGACGGTCACACTCGGTGATGAAATCCTCAATGACGATGCATACAACCAAAAGGGCAATGAGCTCAAGAACGTCATCGAGAGCGTTGAGTACAACGGACAACATGTTGTTGTAAGTTATATGCAACGCCAAGAGGCAAACGATGCAAGTAAAACCTCAATCGTGTTTAGATATAAAAACGTTTTTAGAGACGATGAAAGCATTGAAATCATGAACCAGACAATTAGAGAAGCAATTGATGATTTTGTTGATCCGGAGACCGACCTTTCTGCACAAAACAAGATCACGTACGAGTCAATCGGTGCAACCGCAGCAAACGACTTGCTCTCAAAGGTAGGCATCGCACTTGCAGTGTCCATCGCACTCATCCTTGTGTACATCATGATTCGTTTCACGTTCACGAGTGCAATCGCAGCAGTCATCTGCTTGCTCCACGACGTTGTCATCATGTTTGCTCTCACGGTTATCTGCAGAGTGCAAATCAACAGCTCATACGTTGCAGCTATGATCACAATCGTTGCTTACTCAATCAACAACACCATCATCATCTTTGACCGTTGCCGTGAAATGATCAAGCCTCTCAAGGGACAAAAAGACATCGACTACAAGGGCATTGGTGACGAGGCAATGCGTAGCTCACTCACGCGTACGATCTATTCAACATTCACAACAATGGTTACAATCATATTCCTTGCAATCCTCGGAAGTGATACCATCCGTGAATTCTGCGTGCCAATCATCCTTGGTTTGTGTGCTGGTTTGTTCTCGGCTCTCAATCTTGCAACTCCGCTTTGGGCAGAGCTCAGCATCTCTTGGGATGCCACAAAAGCAAAGTATTCAAAGCGTAACGAAGTCACTTACGACAAGAAAGATGACGAAGATAGCGACATCATCGTTGGTGAAGACGGCGAGCAAACAATAAGACCTACAAGCGTAAAACAAGCAGGTCAAAAGCAAAAACAAAACGCTGTTTACAAGTATTCAAAGAAGAATACAACGTTCAAGAAAAAGAAATAATCCTTCAACAAACGCCCTCACTATGTGAGGGCGTAGTTTTGCCTAAATTATGAAATACGTGGTAAAAACTCCTCATTTTGCACTTGACGAAGGTCAAGTGGCTCTTGCAAAGCGTCTTGGGATCTCTCAAGACTTTTTGCGTTTGCTTTTGGGCAGAGGCATGAAAGAGGAGGATATTTACGACTATTTGCATCCGAGCATTGACAATCTGTCCTCTCCGTTTGAGATAGATGGCATGAAAGAGGCTGTCGTACGCATTCAAAAAGCCATAAAAAACAAAGAAAAAGTGTTGATTTACGGTGATTATGACTGCGATGGAATTTGTGCAATTTCAACGCTTATGCTTTTTTTGCAAGATAAGCTCGACGTGTTTTATTTTATTCCCGATCGCAATAAGGATGGCTACGGAATAAGCATCGATGCTCTTGAAAAGATACTTTACAATCACTCTCCAAGCCTGGTTATAACCGTGGATACGGGCATAACCGCCGTCAGTGAAGTGGAATATCTCAAGAGTAGGGGAATCGATACAATCGTCACTGATCACCACGAGCCTCAAGACGTGATCCCCGATTGCATTGTGGTTGATCCAAAGGTGCAGAGAAAGGGCTTTTACGACTTGTGCGGTGCAGGCGTGGCGCTCAAGCTTGTTGAGGCATTGAGCTCAAGAGCGGAAGCAAGCAAGTATCTCGACATCGTTGCAATCGCAACCATAGCCGACGTTGTGCCACTCAAAAAAGATAATAGAATTATTGCTTATTACGGGCTTAAACAGATTGAAAGATTTTCAAGAAAAGGCGTGAAAATGCTCCTAAATCAAGAGACTGTTTCCGCACAGGACGTTATGTTTAGACTAGCTCCTAGAATGAATGCGGCAGGTAGGCTCAATTCAGCAATGAAAGTGGTGGGGCTTTTTCTTGAAACAGATTATTTCTTGCTCAAGACACTCACAGAGGAGCTTGCAAGAGATAATGCACAAAGGCAAGAGCTTTGCGAAAAAGCCGTAAAACGTGCCGAAGAAATGCTCAAAGGCGTTGACTTCAACAAGGTTGGCATCATCGTGCTCAAGAGCACTGAATGGGAGCCGGGCATATTGGGCATTGCTTGTGCAAGGCTTGTTGAGGAGTTCAAGCGTCCTGCGATTTTGTTTGCCGAAAGCGAGGGTGAATTGCGTGGCTCTGCTCGCTCCATCCCTCAAGTGAATATCTTTGAGTTGCTCAATAGTATGTCGAGCTATTTTACCGCATTTGGCGGACACGCACAGGCAGCAGGCTTGAGCATGAACTGCGACAAGTTTGACGAGTTTGTCTTTGAGGCAAATAGAGTGCTCCTTTCAACTCACGACAAGCACGATTTTATGCACGAAATCGCTTGCGAAATGGAGCTTGATATGAACATCAATCTTCTGCCGTTTGCAAAAGAGCTCGCACTTATGGAGCCGACAGGGTATAAAAATCCCAAGCCGACTTTCGTTGTGAAAGGTGACGGATTGAGATTTGATAAAATAGGCTTTTCTCAACACGTCAAATACTTTAGCAAAAATATCGAGCTTATTGGATTTTTTAAGTTTGCCGATTGTTTGCGTCCAAGAACGGGAAGGGTAAATTTTGAGGTCAATCTTGATATAAACGTCTTTCAAAACAACGAACGTGCACAAGGTATTATACAATCTTTGCAGTTTGAAAACTTGTGCATAAGCGAGGACGACGCACTCTCGATGAGTCTGCATCAGCTCAAACACACCGGAAGTATCAATTTGCAAAAAACGGACTTAAAGTGCGTGGAAGATATGCTTAAACAGTCGTTTGGCACTGCAATCGTGTGTTTTTCACAATCAGAATACGATACGCTTTGCCGTGAAAGCGAACGCATAAAATCACTCAATTTGCTTGTTGCAACGCCACGTTGTTTGAATCCTGAAAACTGTGTTGTGGTGTGCCCGAGCGAGAGCTTCGATTTCTCCTATTTCAACAGAATTGTCATTGCAGGCAAGCCACTGTCAAACGGTTATCTCAACCACCTTGCAGACAGCGTTGATGAGTGTTTTGTACTCGGAGATTGCACTCCCAAAAAGCTTAACGTCACAAAGGACGTTCTACGCAATATTTACAAAGAGCTTGCAAATATCGCACGTTATACTCCAAAGGCAGCTAGCGCATACAAATTGTATGTGGCAGTTTGCTCACGCTATAAAGTGAGCGAGAGTGTTTTCAACTTTGCGTTGCAAGTGTTTGACGAGGTAGGTCTTGTCAAAATTAGTGATAAGGGAATTATCAAAATCGTCAACAAGAGCGTAAGATTGGAAGATAGTGTAAGTTATGCAAATTCACTGCTGTGAATTTGAATGTATTAATGAATAATTGCGTAGAACGAAACGCATATCGTCCGCAATTATATATATGCTATGTATACTCACACCAGTGAATTTGTGAGATAATCGTGCGAGCATTGTTTGCACTTGAATGGGGAAAACATATAAAAACAAAAGAACAATCGCTCTCGGTTGAGAGCGATTATTGATATAATTTTTATGTTGATTTCAACATATTACTGCATATTAATGTGATTTTTCAGCGGTAAAATTGGTGTGCAAGTGTTATATTGTGTGTAAACGCGCGTGTGATATTATAAATATTTTTTTACAATTAGTAAATGTTGATATTGCAATGTTTGAGATTATCAAGTATAATAATCTAAATAGTAGCATGAAATATTGTTGCTAAAAGGCGTTTTATGGACGAATTGCTTGATAAATTGAGAAAAATATATCCGCAAAACTACACGGATATAAAAAGAGCCTATGACTTTGCAAGCGAGGCTCACAAAGGGCAGAAAAGAAGCTCGGGAGAGGATTATATCATTCATCCTTGTGCCGTGGTGGAAATTCTTGCCGATTTCGGCTTTGACTCATCCACGGTCATTGCCGCTTTTTTGCATGACGTTCTTGAGGATACGCCTGTCACGTATGACGAGCTCAAGGAGCAATTCGGTGAGGAAATTTGCAATCTTGTCGAGGGCGTGACAAAGCTCGACAAAATCCGCTTTTTGGATAAGGAAGAAGCTCAAGCAGAGAATTTTAGAAAGATTTTTGTCGCAATGGCAAAGGACCTGAGAGTTATCATCATAAAGCTTGCGGACAGATTGCACAATATGCGTTCTTTGCAATATCTGCCAGAGGAAAAACAAAAACGTATCGCAAAAGAAACGTTGGATATTTACGCTCCTCTTGCAGGCAGGCTGGGTATTTCTTTCTTCAAATGCGAACTTGAAGATCTTGCAATGAAGTATCTTTATCCCGACGAGTACAAGTATATCCAAGACGTGGTTGCCAAAAAACGTTCTGAAAGACAGCAGTTTTTGGATACTATTTGCGACGACATAAGAGGGATGCTCAAGGATATGGGCATTCACGGAGAGGTGAACGGCAGACCAAAACACTTCTATTCCGTGTATAAGAAGATGCACAAGCATCATATCGACATCGATCAGATTTATGACTTGCTTGCCGTGCGTATCATTGTCGATGACGTCAAAGATTGCTACGCTATGCTTGGCGAAATCCATACCAAGTGGAAGCCGATGCCGGGAAGATTCAAGGACTATATCGCAATGCCAAAGGCAAACAATTATCAGTCGTTGCACACCACGGTGGTTACGCCTTTCAACGAGACGTTTGAGATTCAGATAAGAACGTTTGAGATGCACAAGATTGCCGAGTATGGTATTGCCGCTCACTGGAAGTATAAAGAGGGTACATCCGGCAAAGATAGCGAACTTGACAGCAAAGTGCGTTGGCTTAGAGAGGTCATGGATGCACAAAAGGATATTGACGGTGCAAAAGAGTTTATGGATGCCGTCAAAATCAACGTTTTTGACGATGAAGTGTTTGTGTTTACGCCAAAGGGAGACGTGTTTGACTTGCCGGTCGGCTCCACTCCGCTTGATTTGGCATACAAAATCCACTCTCAAATAGGCAACAAGTGCATAGGTGCCAAGGTGAACAAGCGTATGGTGCCTTTCTCAACAAAGCTTGCCAACGGTGACATCGTTGAGATTATCACCTCAAACGCTTCAAGAGGTCCAAGCCTAGATTGGCTCAAGTTTGTGCATACGGCATCCGCCCGCTCAAAAATCCGTGCTTTCTTCAAGAAGGAAAAGAAGGACGAGAATATCGCACGTGGCAAGGATATGCTTGAAAAAGAGGCTAGACGCAGGGGATATGCACTTAGCGATATATTCACGCCGGATATTCTTGCAGGGCTTTTGCAGAGGCATACCCTCAACAGCGAGGACGATTTGTATGCTACGGTCGGCTATGGCGGACTTACCACCGCTCAAGTGCTGACAAAAATTATTCAAGATTTCAAAAAAGAGGATCATTCTCTTGACATAGAGCAACTTGCCGTTGCGGAGCAGAAACCGCATAAACACTCAAAGAGTGGCGTTTTGATAAACGGAAATGCCAACTTCACCGTGCGTATGGCTCAATGCTGTTCGCCCGTGCCCGGTGACGAGATCATAGGTTACATCTCAAGGGGTAGGGGCGTGTCCGTCCACAGAAAGGATTGTCCTAACGTCAAAGGCATGGAGGACGAGCGCCTCATTCAAGCAAGTTGGGATAGCGACGGTGACGAAAGATTCAACGCAACGCTCACTATAATCGCAGAGAATAGGGGCGGTTTGCTTGCCACAATCACCACAAAAATCGCAAATGCAAGGCTGGGGATCGTGTCGGCAAACGTTAGAGTGTATGAAAAGCAGGATATAGGCGAAATTGTCGTTACGGTGCAGATCTCAAAGGCAAGCGAGCTTGAAATGCTCGTTGGTCAACTGCGTGAAATAAGCGGTGTCATAGAGGTTAGACGATGAGTGGTGTCAAATATTTTCATCTTTATACGGGGTGTCTTGACACAAACACTTACGTCGTCATCAATGACAATGAGGGATTTGTTGTAGATCCTGCCGATTCTTGCGAAGAAATATACGATATTTTTGTAAAAAACAAGGCAAAATTGAGTGCTGTTTTGCTAACTCACGGACATTTTGACCACATTGGCGGAGTGAGTAAACTCTGTGCTATTTCGTCGCAAAATTTCGACAATGCAAAGATTTTGATACACAAGGACGATGCAAAAATAATAGGCTCTTACAAAAATCTCGGCTTTGCAAAAGGAATCCACGTTGAGGAGTTTACTCCCGATATTTTGCTCTCGGGCGGTGAGAGATTGAATATTGCAGGGCTTGACGTGAGAGTTGTTCACACTCCCGGTCATACCGAGGGTGGTGTGTGCTATATTGTTGAGAACAAGATCTTTGTGGGTGACACGATTTTCTTCAATTCCTATGGCAGAACGGACTTGCCTGGAGGGAATGAAAAAGTGCTCAAAAACTCCATTGTAAACAAGATTTTCAGGCTTGATGGCAATTATACGCTTTTGCCGGGACACGGCGAGCCTACAACCCTCGATTTTGAGAGAATAAACAACCCGATTTTGGAAAATTCACCCAAAATCGTTGCAGACTGATTTTTGAGGCAAAATGATTGATTTTCAGATATCTAACGAGGAATATCTCAATGATTTGATGGAGCTTGTCCGCCCGTTTGAGTCGATGACGGATGAGAATATCGCCATGCGTGTGGAATATGTGAGTGGCGAGGGTGTTTTCAACGTTAAAATTTGCGCGGATAAGTTTGAAAATTTTGTCAAAAATTACGCTTTTGAACTCAAATATAAAGATGAGCTTGAAAGAAAGAGAATTGAAAAAAGACATCTAAAAGTGGCAATCTATCGCACTTTAAGCTTTCTTACGGGGGTAAATTTGCCATATGGTTGCTTGACTGGAATAAGACCTACAAAGCTCTATTACGAGATAGAGCAAGAAAAGGAAAAATACGGCAAGAGTGCAAGAGAGGTTTTTGAGAGTGATTACTCTGTTAGCGAGGGTAAAATTCAGCTTATAGAGAGAATTGTCAAGGTGCAAAAGACGCTTCGCAACCGCTCGTCAAAACAATATGACGTGTTTGTGTTTATTCCGTTTTGTCCAACAAGATGTGCGTATTGCTCCTTTGTGAGCCTTCCGATTGACAAGCAAAAGAAGCTTGTCGAGCCTTACGTTGAGTGTTTGATACGTGAGCTTGAACAGACAAAAGAGCTTGTTAGAAGCAAGAAAATCAAGATTCGTTCCGTATACGTTGGAGGTGGAACTCCCACGTCGATCGGAGCTGAACTTTTGGATAGAGTGCTTGAGCATTGCCATTTCAAAACGCAGGAATTTACCGTTGAAGCAGGACGTCCCGACACCATCAATCAAGATATCGTCAGCGTGCTTTTGAAGCATGGTGTTACGAGGATTTCCGTAAATCCGCAGACTTTCAACGATAAAACGCTTGCCCTCATCGGTCGCAAGCACAAGAGTGCGGATACATACAATGCTTTTATGGCTGTGCGTGACAAATTTGACGTCAATATGGATTTGATTGCTTGTCTGCCGGGTGAGGATTTTGAGGACTTCAAACGCAGTGTGGATATTGCAGTTGCACTCAATCCTGCAAATATAACCGTGCATACGTTGTATATGAAAAAAGGCTCTGCATTGAAACAGGCAGGGTATGACAATACGGATTTTGACACCGCATCGCAAATGGTGGATTACGCCTATCAAAAGCTCACCCAATCGGGATATGAGCCGTACTATATGTACCGCCAAAAGTATACCAGCGGAAACCTTGAAAACGTCGGTTATGCAAAGCCGGGCAAGGCGTGTATTTACAACATAGACATCATGGAAGAGGATACGTCTATCATTGCAAGCGGAGCCAATGCCATTTCAAAGAAATGGAATAAGTCAAAAAATCTCATAACTCGCTGTGCAAACTACAAAGAACCGCTTGAGTACGTCAAGCATATAGATGAAATGTTGAAAAGACAGCATGATTTTTGGGAATAGAAAATTGCTGTGTAGTTTTGAAATGAATAATTGCGGGTGGGCTTTGCCCATGCCTTAATGTGGCTTTGGCAAAATTGTTGAATAATTTCTATATAAATAGGCTAAAATCATTTTACTTTATTTTTCAAATATGTTAATATCTCAATGTACTTTCGACGAGGTTACAACAAAACTCCGAGTTGCTACTTGGTTGAAAGCGAATTCTTTATCCAACGAAGGAGGTAAAACAATGGATAAGACAACGAAACAAGAAATCATCGCTAAGTATGCTCGCACAGAGGGCGACACCGGTTCTCCGGAAGTTCAAATTGCACTTTTGACGGCTCGTATTTCTGAGCTCACTGTTCACCTTAAGAATCACCCAAAAGATCACCACAGCCGTCGTGGACTTCTTATGATGGTAGGTCACAGAAGAAACCTTCTCAACTACCTCAAAGATATGGATATTGAAAGATATCGTGCAATCGTCAGCTCTCTCGGCTTGAGAAAGTAATGATTTCGGGTGTGGTTTACCGCACCCGTTTTTTTTGGGAAAACCGCTTGATTTGTATAAATCTTGCGTAAAAAATAAAAAAATAAACCGCTTTTGCGGATAGAAAGGGAATGATGGAATTCCCAGAAGGAGACATTTATGGAAAAAAGAATTTTCAAAACTACAGTAGGCGGAAGAGAACTTATTGTTGAAACAGGTGCATACTGCTCACAATCAAACGGCTCTTGTATCGTACGTTGCGGAGACACCGTGGTTATGGTGAATGCAACAATGAGCAAGGCTCCTCGTGACGGCATGGACTTTTTCCCTTTGAGCGTTGACTACGAAGAGAAAATGTATGCAATCGGCAAAATCCCCGGTGGCTTCAAAAAGAGAGAGGGCAGAGCAAGCGACAAGGCAATCTTGACATCACGTCTTATTGACCGTCCTATCCGTCCGCTTTTCCCAAAGGGACTTTACAATGACGTCACCGTCATTGCAACAGTGCTTTCTGTTGACACAAACATTCCACCGGAAGTGTTTGGTATGATCGGTTCTTCCGTTGCACTTTCAATCAGTGACATTCCGTGGGCAGGTCCTACAGGTTCTGTTGTTGTTGGTATGGTTGACGGAGAGTACGTCATCAACCCCGACAGTGCACAACGTGCAAAATCTCGCCTTACCCTCAACCTCAGCGGTACAAAAGACGCTATCATGATGGTTGAAGCAGGTGCAGACGTCATCACAGAGCAAGAAATGCTCGGAGCAATCTTGTTTGGTCACGAAGAAATCAAAAAGATCGTCGCTTTCATTGAAGAAATCCAAAAGGAAGTCGGCAAGCAAAAACTCGATATCGAACTTGAGCACATCCCCGATGAAATCAACGAGGCAGTGCGTGCTTATGCAAACGAGAAGATGGATTACGTTCTCGAAGCATTCGATCGTTATGAGAGAGAGGATAGAGAAGACGCACTCAACGTCGACGTGCTTGCTCACTTTGAGGACAGCTTCAACGATGAACCCAAAAAGACAAAGTTCATCCTTGACAGCCTCTATTATCTCAAGAAGGAAAAAGTGCGTGCAAAGATACTTGACAACGGCGTACGTCCGGATGGCAGAAGCCTCACGGAAATCCGTCCTATTTGGTGCGAGGTTGGTATGCTTCCACGTGTTCACGGCAGTGCAGTGTTCACAAGAGGTCAAACACAAGCTCTCACAACGTGTACTCTCGGCACAATCAGCGAGGCTCAAAAGCTCGAAGGTCTCGATGACGACTACTACAAGAGATATATGCATCAATACAACATGCCCGGTTACTCCACAGGCGAAGCAAAAGCCCTCAAGAGCCCCGGTCGTCGTGAAATCGGTCACGGAGCACTTGCAGAGCGTGCACTCGAGCCTGTTCTTCCAAGCGAAGAAGAATTCCCGTATGCAATCCGCACAGTGTCCGACATATTGAGCTCCAACGGTTCAACCTCACAAGCATCCGTATGCGGTAGCACACTTGCTCTTATGGACGCAGGTGTTCCTATCAAAGCACCGGTTGCAGGTATCGCAATGGGACTTATCAAGAATGAGGAAACACACAAGGTTGCAGTGCTCACAGACATTCAAGGTCTTGAGGACTTCCTTGGTGATATGGACTTCAAAGTTGCAGGTACAACAGAGGGTATCACCGCAATTCAAATGGACATCAAGATCAAGGGCATCGACGAGGCAATCCTCACACGTGCACTTGAGCAAGCAAGACTTGGCAGACTCGAGATTCTCGGCAAGATGCTTGACACAATCCCCGGTCCGCGTGCTGATTTGAGCAAATTTGCTCCAAAGATCGTGTCCTTCTCAATCGATCCGGACAAGATCCGTGACGTCATCGGCACAGGCGGAAAGACCATCAACAAGATCATCGAAGATACAGGTGTCAAGATCGACATCAACGACGAGGGTACAATCTTTGTTGCATCCAGTGACGATTCTGCAATCCGCAAGGCTCGCATGATCATCGAGAATATCGTTCGTGACGTTGAAGTCGGTGACGTGTATGAAGGCAAAGTTGTCAAAATCATGGAAAATGACAAGGGACAATTTGGTGCATCCGTCAACTTTGCTCCCGGCAAAGATGGCATGATCCACATCTCCAAACTCTCCGATCAACGTGTAGAAAAGGTCACAGACGTTGTCAATGTCGGTGATATCGTTCTCGTAAAAGTCATCAAGATCGACGAGAAACACAGAGTTGATCTCCGCCTCAAAGAGATCATCGCAAAGGCATAAGCCAAAGAATAGCGAATAATTTAGTTGCGCCTCACATTTATCAACTCATGTATTTGTATGCATAGGGGTGATGTTTGTGGGGCGTTTTCTTGTTCGTCATTTATTTTGACTTTTGAACAAATATATAAAAAATGGATAACAATGATGTTAGAGAGTATGTATTTTATGAAGATGGTGTGTGCTATTATTTCAAACAGGGTAGTCCAATATATACAAAACGACAAATGAGTGAGGAGTAATACAATTCAACATATAGATTCAATGTGGAAGATAACACGCTTTTCAACAGTTTTTTCAAGCAGGTGATTAAAAAATATCCTAGCAAAAAGCAACCTGCAAAAAATGTCGGGTTGCTTTTATATTTTGTGTTTTGGTTAATGAATTATTGATATTATCCATCGATCACGTTGGTGACGGTGTCGGCGGTGAGATTGTTGGATTTTATAAAGTCTAGGATTTTGGGGAGGGCGGCAACTGTTGCATCGGTGGGGTGCATAAGGACGATATCACCTGCTTTCAGATTGGTGGTGGCACGTGAATAGATGAGTTTTTCGTCATGATCACGCCAGTCGATTGTGTCTTTTGACCACATGATAACTTTGTAGCCGAGGCTATTGCAAGCTTCGAACATCGCATTGGAGATGCTTCCGCTTGGCGGAGCAAACAGTTTTGCGTGCGAGTAGCTTTCAAGCCCGACAAGCTGTGTGTCGATAACCCTTTGCGTCATGCGGATTTCGTCCAAATTTGCGGACAAATTGAGCTTGGCGTGGTCACGATGGCTGTATCCGTGATTGCCAATTTCAAAGCCGGCGGATGCCAATTTCAATAGGGTGGTTCCGTTCTTATTGCACCAACTTCCGCCCACAAAGAACGTGGCGTTGAAACCGTATTGCAGAAAAACGTCGGCAATTTTTTCCACGTTATCCGCACGCTCGTATACGTTGAACGTCAAGGCTATTTTTCCGCTTGCCGTATTGCCGTTGTATATGGCGTTGTTCACTTGCTCGGTTGCGTTGTTTGTCGGGTATGCCACAACAAACGACACCGCAAACACGCAAAGCAACATTGCTACTATGACAAAATTTGCGTAAAAATTGCGAAACCTAATTTCATTCATACCATAAAATATGATTGCTAGTTGAAAACTATGTGATATAATAGGGCTATGCAGAAAATGATTTATTATAAAAGCGGGCTTAGGCTCGTATTTGTGCAAAACACTGCCGTGCGTTCGGTGGCTATCGGCGTATTTGTTGGAGCAGGAGTCGTCAAAGAGACTTCACAGCAGGCAGGCATTTCTCACTTTATCGAGCATATGGTGTTCAAGGGGACGGAAAACCGTTCCAGTTTTGACATTGTCAACGAGATTGATAGCATCGGTGCCCAAATAAACGCCTTTACCGCAAAAGAATATACGTGTTTTCACACCGTATCCATTGACACAAACGCTCAAAAATGTGCTGACGTGTTGTCGGATATGTATTTCAATCCAAAATTCGACAGTGTAGAGCTTGAAAAAGAGCGTAGAGTCGTGCTTGAGGAGATCAACGAAAGTCAGGATACTCCCGACGATTTGTGCGTTGAAAAACTCATGTGCAATTTCTTTGCCGGCTGTGCGTTGGAAAAGCCGATTTTGGGCAGCAAAGAGACACTATCAAACATGACGAGCCAAACTCTCAAAGAGTATCACGACAAGCACTACGTGGCAAAAAACACCGTGATTTCAATCGCAGGAAATCTCACGGAAGATGAAGCTGTGCACATCGTGGACAAATACTTTGAAAGCAAATTTGCAAAAGAGCAAGAGTATGAAAACGTGCCCGTGAAAGTGCGTCCGCACAATTCTCAACTGTGCTCTGAAAAGAAGGCAATCGAACAATCTCACATCGGCATGGCGTTCCCTGCGTATGCCTACAACGACGATAGGGCAGTTGCTATGCAACTGATGAGCATCATTTTCAGCACGGAGATGTCGTCAAGACTTTTCCAAAGCGTGCGTGAAAAACACGGCCTTTGCTATACGATATACGGCTATCCGTCCGCATATCAAACAAACGGAGCCTTTGTCATTTACACCTCTACAAGCCCTAAAAACGCACTCAAAGCGGTTGAGGCAATAAGGGATGAAATCAAGCTTTTGACGGATAGCGGAGTGAGTGACGAGGAGTTGAACAAGGGCAAAGAACAGCTCAAAACATCCCTTGTTTTAGGTCAAGAAAGCACTTCTGCAATGATGAGGGCATTCGGCTCGCACGCCTTGCGTACGGGTGAGCTGTATGATTTTGACAAGAGAATAGAACATATAGATTCAGTCACAAAAGACGACGTGCTTAACGTGGCTCGACAGATTTTTGATTTTGACAACGTGTGCATGTCGCTTGTTGCACCAAACGTTGATTTAGATTTGCTAAAAACTCTAAAAGAGTGATTTAGAACATCGAAAATGCAAACGGCTTGTTTCTTCGATTTGTTGGAGAAACAAGCCGTTTTTGTGTTATGGGAATTTTTCTTAAGAAAAATTAAAAAACATTCTTTGTGTTTTCCTCTTGAAATGCTCACTCTTGTGTGATATAATTCTAAATACTAATATTAATTATAAGGGAAGGTTTACCTTGGCAGATACAAGACAAGCAAAAGCAAATAGCGGAAACAGAATTGCGGTGGGCATACTTGTTACGGGTGTGTCACTATTTTGTTTTCTTTCATTGGTCGGTGCCCTCGGTGGCGTCGGCGAAATGGTGTACGGCTTTTTGGCAGGCTTTTTTGGGCTTGCCTCTTATGCTTACTCTCTTATGGGGTTGATTTTTGGTGTAGCCATCACTTTCAACGTGCGGCCGAAAATCCGCTTTTCAAGAGCTTTGACTTATTTTGGATTGCTTTTACTCGGCATTTTTGCTCTGCACATTTACACGTCAAGTTCTCACATTGTCGGACAGGACTATGCAGGCTACCTTCTTGAGTGCTATGGCAACACCAATACGGCAGGCGGTATGCTTTTGGCAATACCGGCATTTCCGCTCATGAGAGTGGTCACGTCCGTAGGTGCACTTGTGATTGCTTGCGTGGCATTCTTTGTTTTGGCATCCTTTGCAATTTATCCTGCAATCAAAAGAAACGTCACTTATACCGTTGCGAGCAAATCCGATAGAGAAAAGTCGCAACGTACGCAAAGACAACGCACTCCAAAGGCTCGCTCATCAAGAAAGGGTGACACTCCACAAGAGCCGATTATGCCTGTTGAGATGGCAACTGCTCCCACTATCACCGATTTCAATATGGGTGGCACTGCAAAGGGATTGTACGTTGTTGACGTTGAGGGCGATCCGCTCCAACGCAAGGTGAACAAGAAGGCATTGGGAGCAGAGGGATACACTCCGCTTGATTCTTTCAATCCGCTCTATCCAAACGCACAGGGCAACATCGAGGACGAGAGGAAGGCTCCTCAACAGCTTGGTGCAGACAGATTTTCACCAAAGGGCGTTGCTATGGACATTCTTTACGGTGACGGTCCAAGCAGAGACAATATGGCAAGATTCGGTGCAGTGAGCGATCCACGCAATGCGTTGAGCAGTGTGGGTGCTTCATACGGTGCCGTGCGTAGAAACGAGTTGAAGTCAAGGCTTGGCGTCGACAATACGCAAAGTGCGATAAGAGAGGACTTTATGTCCAGATACCGTGCCGTGCAAGAGCCGGAACCTGCCGTTGAGAGCAAAAAAGAGGATAGGACGAGTTTTGCAAGCGACAAGGTGGAAAACGCACAGGACTTCAAGCGTGATTTTCATGCACTCAAACAAGAGCAAACTCAACGTTTTGGTGAAAGATATGCCAAGCCGGAATTTGAGGCAGGCGTACATTTCGAGCAAGAGGACGAGGCATGTCTTGTTGCCGAACCGGTCAAAAAAGAAGTTGTCAAACCAACAAAAGTTGTCAGCGGTGCCGATGCGATAAATTCAACCATTCAAAAGGCAAACGAAGCCACGGATAGATCGCAAGTCAACGTGGGTATGCTTGGTGCGTTGAATCGTGCAATTTCAGGAGAGGAGGAGCAAAAACCCGCTCAAAAGACTGAAATCGAAGCCGTTGCATACAACAAGCCAAAGACGGATATGGTGTTTATCGCAAGAGATAACGACAGTGCAGTCGCATCGCCTCAAACACCTCCACAGCCAACCGCTCCCGTTAAGAGCGTCAATGCTTCAGCGGTTGAAACAAAACCCGTTGCAAAACCCCAACAAGATAACAAAGCGGACGTAAAAATGGACGTTCCTGTTGCAAAAAAGCCGTCTAGCATAGACGAGCTTGACAGAAGCGGATACAAACCTGTTCAAGGGGATGCCAAATTGCCAAGAGCGTTTTCCGGCACGGTCATTGCCAATGACGATGAGCAGACGGAAACCAACTATTTTGGTGCTCCCGGCTCAAAGAAACCTCTCAAGCACTATGAAATGAGCAAAGCTACGCTTGAAAATCAACGTCCGAGATATGTGGATGACGACAAGACTGTCGGCGGTGATATGCCAAGCGAACCTGCCCCGGTGCAACAAAAAGTCACGGGCGGAGAGATGTCTCGCACGGCAATCCAATCTGCAACTGCCATCACAAAGCAATCCGCAAAAGACAAAGAGAGTGCAGAGATGCAAGCTCGTATTCAAAATATCAAGCAAGCAATCAAAGAGACGCCTCAAGTAGGTCAATATGAAAGAGAAGCTCTCATGAGAGAGGAAAAGATGCGTGCATCGCAATCAAGAGGGCTTGAGGCATTGAACGCAAAGAGTGAGAGAAACTCAAAGAGCGTAAAACCGGAAAAAGCTGAAAAACCTGAAAAGGAAAGGTTGTCACAGGTGAACATGGATCAGGCAATTGCTCAAGCAACGCCAAAACGCCCATACGTTGCACCACCCCTCAGTTTGCTTGTTCCGCCTGCTCCCGAAGTCGATCAAAACGAGGACTATGAGCAAAAGAAAGAGCAAATCATCAACACGCTTGCTTTCTTCAGCATCACGGGTGAAGTCATCAAGATCATGGTTGGTCCGACCTTTACGATGTACAAGCTCCGTGTTGAGATGCCAAGGGGCAGGACGATTGGCTACATCTCCTCATTGGAGAGCGATATCGCAATGAAGATGGAAGCGGGCAGCGTGCGTATCATCGCACCTATTCCCGGCGAGAATGCGGTGGGCATCGAAGTGCCAAACAAGCATAGAAGGAACGTCAATTTGAGCGAGATCATTCAATCTCCCGAATTTAACAACGCAAAGGCTCCGGCAACGTTTGCACTCGGCAAAAACCTGTACGGCACGTCAAGAGTCGTTGAGGTTAAGAAGCTTCCGCACGTGCTTATCGCAGGTGCAACCGGTGCTGGCAAGAGCTGTTGCATAAATTCTATAATCGTCAGCTTGCTATACAAGGCATCTCCTGACGACGTACGTCTTATCTTGATAGATCCAAAACGCATTGAAATGAGTGTATACGCAGGCATTCCGCATCTTCTTATGGATGAAATTATCTGCGACACCGACAAGGCTATTCGTGCTCTCAACTGGGCAATCACCGAGATGGAGAGGAGAATTAAGTTTTTGGCGGAAGTCAACTATAGAGACATTGACGAATACAATGCGGATTGTGTCAAAAACGGCTTTGAAAAGATGCCTAGAATCGTCATCATAGTCGATGAATTTGCAGACCTTATGTCAACAGGCAAAAAGGCAGTTGAGGAAACTGTCAACCGCATCGCACGTCTTGCACGTGCCGTTGGCATACACCTTGTGCTTGCAACGCAACGTCCGTCTGTTGACGTCATCAGCGGTACAATCAAAAACAACTTCCCAAGCCGTGTTGCATTCAAGGTTACGTCGAGCTTTGACAGCAAGACGATTTTGGACACCGTCGGTGCGGACAAGTTGCTCGGCTATGGCGATATGCTGTATATGATGCCCGGCTCCAACGATCTTGAGCGTATGCAGGGTGCATTCATCTCCAATGAGGAAGTCAAGGACGTTGTTGAGTTTGTCAAGAAAAACAACGATGCTTATTTTGACAACAACATCAAGGATGCAATATTCAAAGATAAAGAGGCAGAGAGTGCCAAGAGTGAAAGCAAAGAGGGCAAGAGCAGTTCAAAGGATAAGATTCCGCCTGAACTATTTGATGCTTTGAGACAGGGCATCGAGATAAGAGAGGACGGCGGAAACGCCACGTTCTCCATCTCATTCTTGCAACGCAGGCTTGGTCTTGGCTGGCCAAAAGCGGCAAAGATTTATGACCAAATCGAGCTTATGGGCTATTTGAGCACGGATGAACACGACAAGAAAAAGAAGTTTGTCAACATCACGTACGACGAGCTTGACGAGCTTATCGAATCTTGCAACAACAGTGAGGATGCAGAATGAAAATAGGTGCAATTTCGCTTGGTTGCGACAAGAATAGAGTGGATACCGAAAAGATGCTTTCAAGGCTTGTTGAGGGTGGTCATACCCTCGTTGGAAGCGAAGAAGAAGCAGACGTCATCATTGTCAACACGTGTGCGTTTATTGACGATGCAAAGGAAGAATCAATTGATGAAATCCTCAATGCAATCAACGCAAAAAATGCTGATAGTCGCAAGAAAGTGATTGTCACAGGTTGTCTTGCACAACGCTATAAAGACACGCTCAAAGAGGAATTTCCGGAGGTGGATGCCATATTGGGCATTGCCGATTACGACAAAATTCTTCAAACGTTGGATAGCGTTGAGAGCGGAAATAGAATTTGCGATTGCTCCAATCTGGACAAGTTCTACGGGGGCAGAGTGCTGACAACGCCCTATCACTATGCATATCTCAAAATTGCCGACGGATGTGACAACCATTGCACCTATTGTGCAATCCCATCAATAAGAGGCAAATACCGCTCCGAGAGCATAGACGACTTGTTTTTGGAGGCAAAAAGGCTGTCCAATGACGGTGTAAAAGAGCTTATTCTTGTCGCACAGGACGTCACGAGATACGGCACGGATTTTGACGGAAAGAGCCGCTTGATTGAGCTTCTCGATAGGCTTTGCGAGCTTGATTTTGAGTGGATAAGGCTGCTATATCTTTATCCGGAAATGGTGAGTGACGAGCTTATCGACTACATAAAAAACAGCAAAAAAGTGGTCAAATACGTGGATATTCCTCTGCAACACATAGACGACGCTTTGCTCAAACGCATGAATCGCAGAACTAATGCACAGAGTGTCAAAACTCTCCTTGCCAAGCTAGCCGATGCAGGCATAAAGGTGCGTACCACATTCATTTGCGGTTTCCCCGGAGAGAGCGAGGAGCAGTTTGAAACGCTCAAGCAATTTGTTGAGCAAGCCAAATTTGACTATGCAGGCTTTTTTGCTTATTCACGTGAGGAGGGTACGCCGGCGGATAAGCTTGACGGACATCTCCCCGAAGAGGTCAAAAAGCAAAGAGCGGACGAGCTTTGTCGCATACAGTTCGAGATTATTGCCGATAGAGGAAAGAGTAGAATCGGCGAGATAACCACCGTCATTTACGACGATATAGATTATGATAGGCAGATGTTTGTCGGTCGTGAGTCTTCTCAGGCTCCGAGCATCGACAACGTGGTGTATTTTACCTCAGAGAACAGCATCAAGATCGGTGAGTTCTACAGGGTGGAAATAATCTCCACGGACGGAATTGATTTGATAGGGAGAGTGGTGGAATGAAAATTACACTTGCAACCAAAATTACAATCGCTAGAATATTTTTGATTATACCAACCGTTGTGTGTTTTGTGCTTGCCAACATGCTCAATGTGAGCGAGGCGGTGTTTATCGCACTCACGGTGCTCAGTGCATTCTTGTTTGCAGTGTGCTGTGCCACGGACTTTGTTGACGGACACATCGCAAGAAAGACAAACACGGTATCTATGCTCGGCAAATTGCTTGATCCGCTTGCCGACAAAGTTGTCATCGTCATCATGCTTTTCTTGCTTGTATACTTTGGTGGAGGGCTCAATACGGCATTTGCCTGCAACACGCTTGTTGTGGCACTGCTTTCGGGCATTATCCTCTCAAGAGAGCTTATGATTGGCGTATTTCGCTCCATTGCCGCATCCAGAGGACTTGTGCTTGCAGCGGACATTTACGGCAAAATCAAGACTGTTTGCCTCGACATCGGCGTGACGATCATGATGCTTGCTTCCTTGCACGTAGTGCTTGCTTGGGTTGGCACAATCGTGTTCTATATTGGAGCAATCTTGGCGGTGTATAGCGGTCTAAACTACCTTGTGAAAAACAAGCATGTCTTGAAACAAGACGATGAAAATCAGGAAGAAAAAGAAGAAGCTCAAAATGCTGAAAATAACTAATTGAGCTGTTTAGAATATCGAAATTATGATTAAAGAAATTGTCAAAATCTGTGGCATTTCAAAGGATGAAATTGAAAGCAGACTAGAAAAGTTTGCGGGTTTTGGCGTGGATTTCAAAGTTAAAGAAGATTGCCTTGATGCCACAATCGAAATGAAGTCGAGCGTTGCAAGAGACGTCTTTGAGCAAGTCAAAAGCAGGGTATACAACACCTTTGAGGAGGAAGTTTATTCTGCAGTTGACATCTCGCTTGAGGAGCTTGCCGGCAAATTGCTCAAGATGAACAATCGCACTCTTGCCGTTGCAGAAAGCCTTACGGGCGGTGAGATTTGCTCTAGGCTTACGGCAATTCCCGGCATCAGTGCCAATTTTTACGAGGGTATAGTGTGCTACAACAGAGCATCCAAAATGGATAGGCTCGGCGTGCCACGTGCCGTGCTTGCCGACTACGGTGCCGTGTCAAGAGAGACTGCGTTTGCGATGGTTAAGGGCATATGCAAAAGACCTGTGGACATTGCACTTGCAACAACCGGGCTTGCAGGTCCCACCGGCGACGAGGGAAAGCCCGTCGGGCTTGTGTATATCGCGGTCGGTGGCGGAGAGTTTATCACCGTGTTTGAAAGGCACTTTGCAGGAAGCAGAAACGAGATAAGGCGTGCCACGTCCAACGTTGCATTGTTCTATCTTGTTAGATATCTCAAAGGCGACATTTTGAGATTGTGATTATGTACCGTTTTTGGTACATTATAGGTTGTATACTGTACACAAAGAAAACATTTGCCTAGAAGGCGAAAGGATATAAAGGAGATACATTATGGCAGACAAAACACAAGACAAGTCAAATACAAAAGCACAAAATCTTGAGCTTGCTCTTGCAAAAATCGAAAAGGAATTCGGCAAAGGTGCAATTATGCGTCTTGGTGAAACGGATGTTGTCAACGTTGAGGCTATTTCAACAGGTTGCTTGACTTTGGACGTAGCACTTGGCATCGGCGGTATTCCAAAAGGAAGAATTATAGAAATATACGGACCTGAATCTTCAGGCAAAACAACGGTTGCTCTCCACTGTGTGGCAGAGGTGCAAAAGGAGGGTGGCACAGCAGCTTTTGTTGATGCAGAGCACGCACTCGATCCCGTGTACGCCTCAAAGCTTGGCGTAAATCTTGAAGATTTGTACGTATCTCAACCGGATAGCGGTGAGCAAGCGCTTGAAATCACAGAGACACTCATACGAAGCGGAGCTATCGACATCGTTGTTATTGACTCCGTTGCCGCACTCACCCCTCAAGCTGAGCTTGACGGCGATATGGGTGACAGTCACGTGGGTATGCAAGCACGTCTTATGTCACAAGCTTTGAGAAAGATCACCGCAGCATCCTCAAAGAGCAAGTGCACGATCATATTCATCAACCAGTTGAGAGACAAGATCGGTGTCATGTACGGCAACCCTGAAACGACAACAGGTGGCAAGGCTCTCAAATTTTACGCATCCGTGCGTATTGAAGTTCGCAAGGCAGACACGCTCAAAGACGGTAGCGATATTATCGGCAACCACGTCAAAGCAAAGGTTGTCAAAAACAAGGTTGCACCTCCTTTCAAAGTTGCGGAATTTGACATCATGTACGGCACGGGTATATCCAACGTTGGTTGCGTTTTGGACCTCGCCGTTGAGAACGGATTTGTGCAAAAGAGTGGCAGTTGGTTCAGCTACAACGATGAAAAAATCGGTCAGGGCAGAGATAAGGCAATGGACTTTTTGAAGCTTCATCCCGAAGTTTTTGACGACATAAATGCAAAAATTCGCGAAAAGTATGATATGAAATGACGTTTTGATGTCATAAACCTATAGTTTTGGCAAAAAGTCGCTTTTCCTTGAGGAAAGGCGATTTTTTTTTACTTCAGCATTGACTAAATGCTAGTTATAGTGTATACTATATATCGACAGAACTATATATTGAAAACTATATTAAGTTTGGTATAGATACAAATTCATATATTATTTGGGCGTTTATGCCTTGAAATTTTTTTGTGTAGCCTCTTTTTTGTTTCATTATGTGGTTTTGATTATATATATGGAGGTCCAAAGATGACCGCAAATTTCAGCAATTTGCTTTGTGCACTTTCATCCGGCGGATTGGCAGGTATCGTTGCCGTCGCAGGTGTGATTGTTGGTGGACTTATCGGCCTTTTTGCGTACAGAATGTATTCTCAAAACAAAATAGGCAACGCCAAGCGTGAAGCAGCAAGAATTATCGAAGAAGCAAATCTCGAAGCAAAGACCATCCGCAAAGACGGTATGCTCGAGGCAAAAGAACAAATGAGCAGAATGCGTATCGAGTTTGAAAACGAAACCAAAGAACGCAAGCAAGACTGGCAACGCACAGAAAATCGTCTCGCTCAAAAAGAGGCGACACTTGACAAGAAGCAAGACACTCTTGACAAGAAAGATGCTTCTCTCGACAAGAAATTGGAAGACGTAGAGAAGGCTCAAAAACAAATCGAAGAAACCAAAGAACGCCTCAAAGGCATTGAAAATGAACTCAACAACTCCCAAGAAAAGATGCAAAAGGAGCTTGAAAGAGTTGCCGGTATGACCAAAGAGGAAGCTTCACAAGAGCTTAAAGACGCTTTGCTTGACGGCGTAAAAAAGAGTGCCGCAAACGATGCAAAGATCCTCATCCAAGAGGCAAAGGACAATGCCGTCAAAGAGGCACAAAACATCATTTCTCAAGCAATTCAACGTTGTGCGGCAGACACCGCAACGGAAAATACAATCTCCGTCGTTGCTCTCCCCAACGATGAGATGAAGGGCAGAATTATCGGTCGTATGGGCAGAAACATCCGTGCGCTTGAAAGTGCAACAGGTGTTGACCTCATCATCGACGACACACCCGATGTCATCACACTTTCAAGCTTTGATCCCGTGCGTAGAGAGATCGCAAGACTCACGCTTGAGAAGCTTATCACGGACGGTCGTATCCATCCTGCTCGCATCGAGGAGATGGTTGACAAGGTGAGAAAGGAAGTTGAGGCAGGCATCAAGGAAGCAGGTGAAGAAGCCGCATTCGAAGTTGGCGTTCACGGTTTGCATCCCGAGATTATCAAGATTCTCGGCAGACTAAAATATCGTACAAGTTATGGTCAAAACGTGCTCAAGCACTCCATCGAGGTTGCATCTGTTGCATCCATCATGGCAAGCGAACTTGGCATCGATCCTCGCATTGCCCGTAGAGCAGGTTTGCTCCATGACATCGGCAAGGCAATCGACCATGAGTTTGAGGGCACACACATTCAGCTTGGCGTTGAGATCGCAAAGAGATATCGTGAAAATGCAGACGTTATCCACGCAATCGCCGCTCACCACAATGATATCGAACCGCAGACCATCGATGCAGTCATCGTGCAAGCAGCAGATGCCATCTCAAGTGCAAGACCGGGTGCAAGACGTGAAAGCGTCGAGACGTACGTCAAGCGTATCGAGAAGCTTGAGGAAATTGCAAAATCCTTTGACGGTGTCGATCAGACGTTCGCAGTGCAAGCCGGCAGAGAGATCAGAGTTATGGTCAAGCCCGAGCAAGTCAACGATCAAAGCACTGTGTTCCTTGCAAAAGAGATCGCACAAAAGCTTGAAAGCGAACTTGAATATCCGGGACAAATCAAAGTCAACGTCATTCGTGAAGTGCGTAGCGTTGAATATGCAAAATAAAGCACACTTAATGCGCTATTTGTCGAGAAATTTTGATATAAACTTGCAATATAGTGCATAAGGTGATAGAATATGTCCGCAAGGGCATTGCACATCAAAACATATATTTAGGAGAATATTATTATGGCACAAATTATGGCTGGCGATTTGAGAAAGGGCGTTACCTTCCTTTATGACAACAAAATTATGACTGTTGTTGATTTCTTGCACGTAAAACCGGGCAAGGGTGCTGCTTTCGTCCGCATGAAGATGAAAAACGTTGTCACAGGTGCTGTGCTTGAGCAGACCTTCAACCCAACAGAAAAGTTTGAACTTGCTCACATCGAGACAAAGACTATGGAATACCTCTACAATGACGGTGAATTCTATTACTTTATGGATTCTGAAACTTATGAGCAAATTCCGCTCAACCAAAGCCAAGTTGAAGATGCACTCAATTTCGTCAAAGAGAATATGAACGTCACAATGAAGTTCTTCCAAGGTTCTCCGTTCTCTGTTGAACCACCAAACTTCGTTGAGCTTCTCATCACCATTTGCGAGCCGGCAGTTGCAGGCAACACTGCCACCAATGCAACCAAGCCCGCTACCGTTGAAACAGGCTATGAACTTCAAGTTCCTATGTTTGTAAACGAGGGTGATACTATCAGGATTGATACTCGCACCGGCGAATACATGTCCAGAGTCTAAACAATAACATAAATTTATGGACACTATTTATAATAAGAGTGTTTTAGCATAAAAA
>CAZXUW010000014.1:10163-46543 GCA_964644355.1 uncultured Bacteroides sp. | reverse complement strand
AAGCATGCCGACACGTCTCTATAGTTAAACGGATATAACAAGCCCCTCCTAAGGGCTAGTTCGAGGTTCGATTCCCCGTAGGGACGCCAAAAGAAAACCACAATTTTTTGTGGTTTTTCTTTTTGTAACACAACATAGTTATTTTAACTTTGTTGGAAAACTAGTTTTGTTAGCACCAATTATATTCGGCAATCACTTAATATATCTGTGCGGTTTTGCAACTCGCAAAAAAAGTGTGGAAATAAATGCTATATAGGGTGTATAATTGAAATATAAAAGGAGGAGTGTCGTTTCAATCCCTTCTTAATAACGACAAAAAGGAGAAATGTATGGATAGACTTAAAAAGGCGTTTGTTCTATTAATGGCTGTTGCAATTATCACAGCCCTTCTTTCTGCGTGTAATAATATATTAAAACCTGAATCCAATCAAGGCACCGATCCCGATCACGTTCACCAGTTTACCGAAACGGGAAAAGATTCAACGGGGCACTGGTTATATTGCAAAGACGATAACGAGATCAAAGAAGGCTCGAAAAATCCCCATATTGATTCTGACTATGACGGATTTTGCAACATATGCGGATACAAAATTGGCGGAGCACATACGCACACCTTTTCGGAGGTGGATTATGACACTGTTTGTCACTGGTTTAAGTGCCCCTACGACGGAGTTAAGGATAGCGCGACACTTGAAAACCATATGGATGACAACAAGGATGGCAAATGTGACGTTTGCTCCTTTGGTATGCCACTTCCCATAAAGGAGTATATTGGGATTGAATCTATAAACTATGTTTATACGCTGATAGTTAGAGGAGCTATTCCCGAGGGTGTGGGATGTATTAAGATGCACTATGAGGCAAACGGTGTCGATTATTTCGTTTCAAATACAGCCGGAAGCTCGAGCTCGTACGTTTTTAGTTTGCCGCTAAAAGATCTACCCGTTGAAAATGCCCCGTTATGCAGATTTGACTTGTATACGTATGAGAGTGCGTCGCCAACCGATAATACCGCTTATTTGGAGAAAATTGAACTTGTAAGAGGGGATTTCTTAAAGGGAGACACGATAATCGAACACGCCGGCAACACTTATACGATAATCGACTCGGAGCCAACCCTTGTTATTCAATCCGAGGTTACGCCGGAGCTCACAGTCAATTCCATCCAAATGAAGAATATAGACGGAAAACCCCACATGGTTGTATGCGGAATCGCACCCAAAAGTACGCCTTGCATAAAGATTCACGCAAGCGGGAACGCCATCACCGATTATTATGGTGATGACGTATCAAACGAGAGGGGTAAGTTTGAGCTGAGAATGGACATGTCTCAAGTACCGTATGAAAAGAATCTAATGCTATTCTTCCACATTTACATATATACCGATGCGAAGCCACAAGATTATACCAGCTATTACCGTAGGTTAAGCCTAATGAGGAACACCCTCGTTTCCGCAGGCGATTCAATAGAATATGACGGCATTATTTATACCGTTCAAGAAAAAGATCAGCTTATTCTTGAGCTTACCGAAGCACCAACCCTTAAAATCGACGATATAGTTTTGTATGATGTTGAAATAGACGATACAGATGCGCCTACACTTGTTATAAAGGGTGTGAATAGAAGCATTGCACAATGCGTAAAACTCCATGTGGATGCGGATGGAAAAAATGATAAATATTGGGAGAACGTTGCCCCAAAGAGCAAAGAAGGAGATATAGAATTTAGAGTTTCTTTTGCCGATATCGATTTGACCGCAACATGGTCTTTCCATATTTACGCATACCTCGATAAAGATCCGTCAAACAACGGCGCTTACGATGCGAAAGGCAATATAAACAGGGGCAAAAACGTTGCTATCGGTCAAGTAATAACCTATAACGGAACGCTTTACACCATCATTTCCTCAAACAACAACCCGGACGCCCTTGTAATAAGTGCAATCGTTTCTTCCGACAGCGGTGAATAACAATTAACTATCTCTCTGACATATAGAAATTTTCTTGTATGCCTTTGGCAAAGCGGATATTAAAAACGCGATATCGAATTGAGAAAGTTGTATTTATCCAATGAGTTTATGGAAAACTGAAATAATATTCGAAAAATTGCCATAATCCGCCCGGTCGTTAAAGTCTGGTTTTGTCGCAAGACAAGTATTTGGCTCATATAAAAGTATTGTTTTACCCACAATTATTAGCGTGAGAGTCAAATCCTCACAGAGGCACAAAGGTCACAAGACGTGGCCTTTTTTCATGGGGATTTTATGTAAATTATTGCCACTGTTACAAACATTTTCTAAATATCGGTTTGGAATTTGTCATGAGAGCGACAAGAAAAAATGTTGGAGTGAGAGTTGATTGTTTTTTTGCAATTGAGTGAGGTTTTCTGATTGGTTTATGTGAGGGTGTTTGAGGGAGAGTGCGGCGGATTTAAGGGGGATTTTGACCAATATATGAATGAATTTTGCAGAATTTTTATCTATTAATGTTTTTTGTTAGATGTTAAAATTATTATATAAAATTATAATTTGCACTCGCACGCAACGGAGACGACTATGAAAAAAATGCTAAAAAGCACACTTATAATTTTGTTGTTGATATGCTTTACGTTGATTTGTTTTGCGTGCAATCCGACTGACAACAATCCAAACACACCCGACACCGGTGGCGGTGATACACCGATTACACCTGTAGATCCGGTTACGCCTGTAGATCCGTCGGGGGATGAGCTGTTGCGTGGAAGTGTAAAGCTTGTGTCTGCACCGGACGGTGTTGCACTTTATGATGGAGCAAAGGTATACGTTGAGCAAGAGGAGCTTGATTTGTTCAACGTGAAGGTAAACAACTCGCACACTTGGGTGGCAAATCCTCAAAATAGGGATGATTCGGGTGTGGGGTATTTTTCACTCAAGGGGAAGACAACCGTCAAGGTTGAGTCAGCGGGTATGACGAGTTGCGTTGTGCGACCGCTATCCGCAGGCGTTGAGGTTGCTTGCAAGGACGAAGTTGCGACATTTGTGATAAAGAGTGCGGGCACGTACGTTGTCGAGCCAAACGGAGATGCAAAAAAGGCATTTTGTCTATTTGTGTCCGACATACAAGCGGAAGTTGCGTATTTTGGCAACATTATAAGATTTGAAAAGGGTTTGCACACAAGCGAAAACAGCAGATATATCGCGAACAACACCGTCAATTTGTCCTCAAACACAATCGTTGTCATAGAGGACGGAGCGGTTGTGAGAGCAAGATTTGTTGCACACAACGCAAGCAACATCAGCATTGTCGGCGGCGGAATTATAGACGGATCGCAGTTTGACAGAAACGCAACGACTGGCACGGTGACGGTGCCTTTGGATTTCAATTTTTGTTCAAACATAAGATTTGAAGATTTTTCCGTTTTGGATCCTGCAGGTTGGTGTGTGAACTGGTATTTTTGCAAAAACAGCAAGATTGATGGCATAAAAATCATATCTTCACGCTCAAACGGAGACGGCATTTCCTTGCAATCTTGCAGTGATATAGAGGTGAAAAACTGCTTTTTGCGCACTTGGGATGACAGCCTTGTGGTGAAAAACTACGCACTTTATTCAGACAAGAGCGTAGAGGGGGAGACCAAAAACATCACTTTTTCAAACTGTGTGATATGGACGGATCTTGCTCAAAGTATGGAAATAGGTTATGAGACGATTGGCAAAGTGATGCAAGACATCCGCTTTGAAAACATCACGGTTTTGCACAATTTCCACAAGCCTGTGATGAGCATTCACAACGCCAACAATGCCGACATAAAAAACGTTGTTTTTGACACGATAACTGTTGAGGATGCCTCTATGGGCAGGGGAGATGCGGGAAGCAACAGCCAACTTTGCGAATTTGCGGTTGAGTTCAGCTCCACTTGGTCAACAAATCACAAGACCACTGCACTTGGCTCCATTGTCGGAGTAAGCGTGAAAAACGTGAGCGTGTTGTCCGGCAACATGTATTTGCCGATTAGAGTGGCAGGCAGTAGGGATATGCGAAGCGGATATGCAGGGACGGAGCACAGAGTTAAAAACGTAACTTTTGAAAACGTATGGATAAACGGACGAGGGATAACAAACGACTATGCATATTTGTCCGTGAACAAGTATGCAGAGGCAGAGGTGTTGTCTGCAACGGAGGAAAAGAGAGCGACGTTTGAGTTTTCTCAATCGCAAACGGAGCTTGCAAAGTATGCTGATCATGCCGATATAGTCAAGTAAAATGGTTGAATTTGACAGAAAAACGGTGTGATTAAAAGCAGAATTGCAATCAATTTTGC
This sequence comes from uncultured Bacteroides sp., assembly GCA_964644355.1. Lineage (GTDB taxonomy): Bacteria > Bacillota > Clostridia > Christensenellales > CAG-917 > CAG-475. The sequence goes on along the minus strand of CAZXUW010000014.1, from coordinate 42,243 downwards.
AGTCCTCTATGTTTATTTTCAAAGTGCAAAAGTTTTATAATTTTGATAAACGAGGATGGAAAATCATGAAGAAATCTACCTTATTTGCGATAATTGCAGTTATTTTGTGCCTATGTGCACTATTTCTTGTTGCGTGCGACAAGGGTGAAAATCCGTCGTCAACGCCAACACCCGATGACATAGTCACACCGCCCGTCCAGGACATTCCGATAGTGGCGGACAAGACGGTTGAACAAACCCGTGTCACCATTTATGATGCTCCCGAGCTTATGGAGCCTTCGCAAGTTGCGTCAGTCAAGGTGGAAGGGCAGGACGTTTTTGTTTACGACACCAGAGTAAATCATTTGAGAAGCTTCACTTACACGGCTCAAAACACATACAACCAAGTGGTTGTTTTTGACTTTGAGGGCAAAATCCACGTGGAAGTTGAGATAAAGGGCGAAACGACGCTTTCAAACGTTGTTGTTCGTCCGCTTTCTTATAAAATCAATCCAACGGTCAACGGCAACAAAATTTCCTTTGAATTGGATTATTCAGGCAACTACGTTGTGGAATATTCAACTCCGTCAAGTCCCGTTGCTTCTGACAACGCCTTGCACATCTTTGCAAATCCGATAGAGGATGAGAGCGAAAAGGTCACGGCACAAACCGCTGACGATAAGACCGTGTACATCGGCCCCGGTGTGTGGATGGCAAGCGCGATCCCCGTTGACGGTGACGATACCACGATATATCTTGCAGGCGGAGCTGTTGTATACGGACAAATCCGTGCAAAGGGCGTGAGCAACCTCACAATCAAAGGACACGGCATTCTAAGCGGTAGCTTCTTTGACCGCAACAAGGCAAGCGAATATACGCTTCCCATCGAGCTTCAAGAGTGCAACAACGTCAACATCTCGGGCATCACGATTTTGGATCCTGCAGGATGGGCAATCACTCTCAAAAAATGTCAAAACGTCAACGTTGACAACGTGAAGATTATCACGGCAAGAGCAAACGGAGACGGCATCTCCGTGCAAGCCTCCAAGGACGTCACCGTAAAGGGTGGTTTTGTGCGTACGTGGGATGACAGTCTTGTTGTCAAAAACGTGGAAAACTCCTCGACGGAAAACATCACTTTTGACGGCGTAAGCGTTTGGACAGACCTTGCTCAAAGCATGGAAGTTGGATATGAAACTTACGGTCCGAGCATGAAGGATATCACGTTCAAGAACATCACGGTGCTTCACAACTTCCACAAGGCAGTGATAAGCTTGCACAATGCCGATAACGCAGTTATCGAAAACGTGAAATATGAAAACATCACCGTTGAGGACGCTCAAATGAAGGGCGACAACCAAAACGACACCGAAAACGACTTTCTCATCGATATGACCATCGCATTCAACCAAGAGTGGACACAATCGGGCGGATTGCGTGGAAGTGTGCGTAACGTCACGATAAGCAACGTCAACGTGATTGAAATGGCAGACACAATCATTTGCCGTATGTTTGGCGAGGGTGACAACAGTAAGATTGAAAACGTGACGATTGCAAACGTCACGATAGAGGGCAAACAGATAAAGCAAGCCTCGGATATGGGGCTTACCCCTGGCGTGTACGTTGAGAACGTACGATGCTCATCACAATCGCTTGCAACGGGTGCAACGATGATGTTGCCGTATGAGCTTAAGCTTGCAGAGGATGACACACCTCAAATAAGCACTGTTGAAAACATCTCTCAACAAGGCTTGCAAGTGCCGTCCTTTGGACTTTTGAACAACGAGCCGACGTATTCGGGCAAGAAAACAAGTGCGGACAGCATCACCTTGAGTGCAACTTACGGCTCAGGTGACACGGTGTCTGCAGACTGGAATATCAAAGCCGTTGTGGACGAGGCAGATTATCCCGTGTCCAACCTCATTGACGGCGAACGCTCCACTGAGTGGCATTTCAACGCTTGGTCAGAGAACGTCAAAAACGAGTTTATCGCACTCAGCTTTGAATTTGACAGTGCAAGAAAGATAGGCAAGATAAGATTCCTCGGTTCAACCGCATCCGACGTTTTGTACTACTACAACGTGTCCATATTCTCAAAGACCAACGGTGGCAATTGGCGTCGTTTGGCTGTGCAACAAGACGTGACGATAAGCCCGCTTGAAAGCAACTATGCAGATCTTATCATCCGCTCCAACATCGACTATGAGGGATTGCAGATCAGGCTTTTCAAAAAGGACGGCATTGTGTATCCAGACAGCATTGCGATTGGTGAGATAGAGTTCTATCCGCCAAGTCTCACCACCAACAAGGCGTTCAAGGAAGTTGCAGAGCACGAGGACGTATACGATATCTCCAATATGCTCGATGGCAATACAAGCACTTATTTTGAATCAAAGAAAGGTTTGTTCCCTGCAACGTTTGCAGTGGATATGGGCAGTGTTGAAAAGGTGAAATACATCAACCTCTACTTGCCACCCGTGCTTCTTTGGGAGAGAAGATCGCAAACCATCGAGATTCTCGGCTCGCTTGACGGCGTGACGTATGAGACGGTGAAGGCAAGTGCGGAATACGTCTTTGATCCGATGAGCGGAAACGCAGTGGAAATCGTGTTGGACAGTGCGGTTGAGATGCGTTATATCAAATTGGTTTATACCTCAAACAGTGCAGGTTACGGAGCTCAAATCTCCGAGCTGTACGTGTATGGGGAGTAATAAAAAACATATTACAAGGAGAAAATTTATGACAAAAGCAATGAATAGAATCACAATCGCATGTCTATCAGTCATACTTGTCGTTGCTATGGTCGTATCGTTTGCAACGGTTGCGTTTGCCGAAGAAGGCGAAAGTGCAGTTGCTCAAACGAGAGATTACAACGAGTTGCTGGATAGAATGCTTGACGATGGTACTAGTTCAGAAGCAGAGCCCGCATACCGTGCAATTAGCTGGGCAGCAGGCAAGTGTGATGACTTGAATGATCCAATCTACAAGTTCGCAGACCCAATAATCAAAGCAGGTTTTGACACGCTCAGCATCGAGCTCAGAAGCGTTGACGAAAGCATCAAGCTCGCAGATTTGAAGATAGCGCTTCATACAGTGGATGATGATGCCATTGTAGAGTCAAACAGCTACGTTTTGAGTGATGATAGAATCAAAGATGCAATCGAATTGTCAGAGGGTACGGATATTGGTTCAAATTGGACGATAGTGACATTTGACTTCACACAATCTGAAATTCAAGTGAACGGCGCAGCATTTGATACGACAAAGGAAGATGCAGTGTCCGGTTTCCACCTCTACGTTGCAGATTCAACAAAGGCAGGCAAGCTTGACATCCGCAAGATTTCAGTTGAAAAGGCCGGAACAGAAACTGTTATCGGTAATTTTGCAGACATTAAACCGAGCTGGTGGGATGGCACCGATGCAGGTTGCTTCACAAACATTCCAAAAGCATACAATATCACCTCTAGCAAAGAGATAAAGAGCAGTGTTGCAACAAGCAACAACACAGATGAAAAATACTCTGCAATCGTGCTCCAAATCGCAGGCAGTGGCAACGTGAGCGTTGCTCCTATCGGTGAGGATGGCACAGTGGGCACGGCAGTTGCTTGGTCCTCTCTCAAAGACCTTGAGGGAGTTGCAGTGAGTGAACTCGATGGGACTTATCGCAACGCCGTCATCAGCCTTGAAAGCCTCGGTCAAAGCAAAATTCAAGGTGTTAAGGTTTCTGTTGAGGATGGAAGCGTAAACGTTGCAAAGGCATTCTTCACAAGCATGGAAACAATCGCTCCAGACAAGAAATTCCCGACACTTGATATGGATTCTGCAGTGTACATGACACAATTCGGCTTCAACTACACACCGTCGACAGATTATCCAAAGGCAGTTGAGGATTGTGCAACGTTTGGATGTGATTATATTCTTTCATACTCAAATCCTGTACCGGTTGTCAAAGACGGCCATGCAGTTCTCAATGATCCTGCAAACAGTTTTACCGATATCAAGATCCGTTCCAAGGTTGCATCCGAGGGTAGAAGATATTTGGTTCTCAAATACATCCTTAAAGACGGTGCAACACTTGACAACTTCCGTTTTACAGTTATAAATACAGAAACAGACAGCCTTCCTGCTGTGGTATATGCAAACCAACTCTTGGCAGGCAATTTGCTTTATTCTTTGAGCGAACTCAATCCGTATTCGGATGGCGATTACAAATATCTTGTAGTCGATCTTGAAAGGACTTTTGGCGATACCTATATTTCAGGTATTCAAATGTACTATAGCGGTGCAGGCGAAATGCTCGTTGACGAAATATTCTATGCAGATGCAGTGAAGCCATCTTTGGATCTCGAAAACAAGCACGTATTCGATTCTTATGACAAACTTCCTGCAAATGGCGACGCTGATTATTGGTGGGTTGAAATGAATCCAACGCAGACCATCGTTGATGGTGCAATCAAAATTTCCGTTCCGCTAAACACTCCTGTTTGTGTTGGTTATGCAAAGCCGGGCAACAACAAGGATTGGAATCATCAATACATGGTTATCCGCATGAAGGCAGACAACCTTACCATGGAAACGTTTAGAATTGTGTGGCTCGATGATTCAACCACATTAGCAAAGGATGGTCATTTCAAAACGTTGAGCGGTGAAGAGTTTGTTCTCACGGATGAATATCAAGATTTTGTAATCGACCTCGATGCAAGCGGTATTAACAGAGCAATCGAAGGCTTTAGACTTTGGCTCGGTGGTTGGGGCGATGAGGCAGGTGACCTCTATATCGATGAAATCTACTTTGCAGATAAAAAAGAGGTTGTTTCCAAAGAATACACTGCAACCGGAAATATCACAGCAGGCGATGGATACCACTATATCAGCGGTGGTGATTTTGCAAACGTCAATCAATCTCGCTACCTCAAGCTCGATTTGACTGCACTCAACACTTTCAACTTCAATGAGTTCCGTATTGCACTTCACATCAAAGATGCAGATCCTGTTGAGATCTGGTCAGGCGCATCAACGTTTGAACTCCAAGGTGGTGTTACACTTGGCGAGGGTGAAGAAGCTGAAATGCGTACCCAAAGTGTCATATTTGATCTTGAAAAGCTCGATATCAAATATGAAGATATCATTCAAGTGCATGCACACATGTCTGCTGCAGATTCGGCAAGTTCTGTCACGGTTGGTGTAACGTTCTTCGATTACGTACCGGGAGTGAACTCTATCGAGATCCCGACACACGATGACACGGCTCCTATACTCACGGCAAGCGTTGCTACAAGTGCAACACAAGGGGATGAAATCACCATCACCGCAAGTGCAGTTGACAACTATTCCGAAACAGTGACAATCACTTATGAAGTCACTCTCAACGGCAATGCAATCACAGTGAAAAACGGCAAGTTCACAGCAACGGAAGCTGGCACGTACACCGTCAAAGTTACGGCAAAGGATGAAGCAGGCAATGAGCAAGTGTTCACAAAAGCTCTTACAGTTTCTGCAGGCACACCGGATCCAGTTGATCCAGTTGATCCAGTCGATCCAGTTGATCCAGTCGATCCAGTTGATCCAGTTGATCCAGTTGATCCAGTTGATCCTGTCGAACCCACCCAACCTGAACAACCCGCAGTGGAAGAAGAAGGTCTCAGTGGCGGTGCTATCGCAGGTATCGTGATCGGCGCGGTGGCAGTTGTTGCAATCGTTGTTGCTGTAATCGTGATCATTAGAAGAAAAAGATCAAAGTAAGCTAAAGTAGTGCATAAGGAGGCATGAGATTTGCTTGTGCCTCCTTTTTGCTTTTATAAAAGACTTGAAATCGCAATAGCGAGATGATATAATAAACAGAGAGATTTGACTATGTATAAGATGATTGTTGTTGATGACGAATATCTTGTGAGGCTTGGCATTGCCGAAACGGTGAACTGGGCTGATATCGGCGTGGAAATTGTCGCAACGGCAACCAACGGCAAAGAGGGGCTTGAAAAAATCAGAGAGTACAAACCCGACGTCATCATCAGCGACGTCAAAATGCCCGTTATGAATGGTGTTGAGATGGTCAAACAGCTTCATGACGACAACTATGACGGCATTGTGGTTATGCTTTCAGGCTACAATGATTTCGATTATGCCAAAAGCGCACTCGAAGCAGGCGTTTTCCGCTATCTACTCAAGCCGATTGACAATGATGAACTCACGTCGGCAATCAAAACCGCATGTGAAAAATTGGAGAAAAAAAGAAAACAAGACAGGCTTTTGTCAGACTTGGACGTGGGGCTTCCCGTTATAAAGACAAAGCTTGTTGACGATATGTTTCACGGGGAAATCGTGGATGGAATCAGGGATAAACTTTCCCTCTACGATTTGCCGATAATAGAAAAAGGCATTGTGTTCTACTGCAAGGCGGACGAGATTTCCGACAGTGTCGATGCAGACAAGAGAGTGGCGCTTGCACTCTCCGTGCTTGAAAAAGAAGTGCTGGATATGCTCGGTGAGCACAAGAGCGTGTATTCGAGGACACAAAAGAGAGTTGCTTTTGCAACAGATGTCAAGGACGTCAATCTGCTTGCCGACAAGCTTAGACAAGTGCTGAAAATCTATGAAAAACAAAGCAAAATCCTTGTGTCGATAGGCATAAGCAATCCGTTTGGCTCAATCGAGGAGATTGCATCCGCTTTCGGCACGGCAAAATATATTGCCTACAACAAGCTCTTTGCGTCAATAAATACGGTGAACACCACAGAGGCTTCCGCTCGCACGTACAAGAAGCATATCGTGGATGCTCTTGCGTATATCTCGATGCACTACAGAGAGTGTGAACTCAAGATCAAGGACGTGGCAGAGTATTTGTTTGTGTCGGAAAGCTATCTCATGCACCTTTTCAAAAAGGAGCTGGGCAAGACTTTCAACACCTGCCTCACGGAGTACAGAATGATGGAGGCAAGAAGATTGCTCGAGGAGCAAAAACACAAGGTTTATGAAATTGCCGAAATGGTCGGATATTCCGACACAAAATATTTTGGTCAAGTATTTAGAAAAACGGAGGGCTGTTCGCCAAGTGAGTACGTCAAGAACAACGGTTAAAAAAAAAGCCTAAGTCCTAAATTTGCCATACGTTTTACCGCTCTTTTGGCGGTGTGCTTCATCGTGCTTTTGGCGGTGGTGCAGGGCATTGCCCAAATATATTCCAACAACTACATTCAAAACGACATCTTTTCAGCACACGGCGACTCTGCAAACGAGTTGACGGATGTTTTCAATGAAATAAATTACGGTTATACAAGAATCACGCAAAACGATTCTCTTGAAGTTTTTTCGCAAAATCTGCCCTATGAGGTCAAAAAAGAGGAGTTTGTCAAGATTATCCGCAACAGTGCTCTTTCAGAGGACTATCTCAACGTTGCACTCTGCCTAAACGGAGAATATTTCTCCCTAGACGACGATTTTGATATGCCCAAAAAGGCGTTTGCAAACAAGCTTGTCAATGGCGGAAATAAGCTCATTTTGGGCGAAATCGATGCTCAAAAAGGTTATATCACGGTGGGCAGACGCTTCTCGAGCGTTGCGTTCAATCTCGAGGGATATGCGGTGTTCTATCTGTCGCAAACAAGACTTTTCAAGATTGCATCTCTTGCCAATCCCGGCAATGGAGTGTCGAGAATTGTCGATTCCGATTATAGAATAATCGCATCGTCCGACAATAGCGGTGTGGGTGCCACCGTGTTTGAAAAGGACAAAATTAAGCTCGGCAAAAACGATACCTATCGTGAGAATTACAACGGCAGGCTGACCTTTATGGCTGTGTCCGTGATAGAAAACCAGTATGACATGGGGCTTTGCGTCGTCAGCGAAATAAGCGTGCTTGAGCTTCAAAAAGACTATATCGTCATCAACATCGTGCTTGCATCCATTGCCGTTGTCGCACTTGGTGCATCCATAATCGTGTCCATATACCTTGCAAGACGCACCGCAAAGCCCATAAAGGGTTTGTCACAGGAGCTTGCAAACGTTGATTTTTCAAGCGGTCATTCCTCCTTCAGTATAGGCACGGACGGGGATGAGATTTATGAGCTTGAAAAGAGCTACAACGACATGCTCGAAAGGCTCTTTGCCCTCATGGAAGAAAACAAGCAAAATATGGAAACTCAACGCAAACTGGAGATAGACGCTCTACAAATGCAGATAAACCCCCATTTTCTGTATAATACGCTTGATGCAATAGCTTGGATGTCAAAGATAAAGAAACAGCCCGAGATAGAAAAACTCGTCATGAATTTGGCAAAGTTTTTCCGCTTGAGCTTGCACAAGGGTGAAAAATACGTCACCATCAGCGAGGAGGCGGAACTTGTTGAGCACTTCTTGGAAATTGAAAAAATCCGCTTCCCCAACACCATCCGTTACGTTAGAGATATACCCGAAGAAATCGAGGGGTATACCACCATCAAACTTATATTGCAACCTATTGTGGAAAACAGCATAAAACACGGTTTTCAACAAAAAGAGGGCATTGGCACCATCACCGTCAAGGCAAGAGAGGAGGGAGATGACATCCTCATATCTGTGAGCGATGACGGAGAGGGCTTTGATATGCCTCAGGACTTTTGGACGAGAAAGGCGGATTCGCCAAACGGCTATGGACTGAGAAACGTCAATGAGAGAATTAGACTTGAATACGGCGAGGGCTATGGTCTTTGCATAAACACGCAAATCGGCAAAGGTACCGAGGTTGTGGCAAGAATAAAAAAGAGTTTGTGATGTTTGGAAAACTTAGGAAAAAGATAATTTACAGCGTCGTGCTTATCGCATTCGTGTTTATTTTGTCACTGAGTGCGGTTTCTTATTCCCTTATTATCGCAAGCATCTACAATATGCAAAAGGAGAGGGCGGATTTTTGTGCCACCAGTGCGGTTGCCGGTTGCAACTCTTACGTCAATGCGGTTATCGGTTTTGTTGAAAACACCGCAAGCAAAAGCGTGATAGTAAACGCCGTGCTCCACAGCGGAGAGGCTCAAGCAACGTCTGCTCTCAACGACTTGCGCAACAATTCTGTCGAGATAGACGGTGTCATTTTGTATGGCTTTGACGGCTATATAGCATATTCCGCAGGCGTGGGCGCACCCCCGTCTCTTAATGAGTTGAGACAGGATGAAGGGATTGGTGAGTTTATGTCTTCGTCGGCAACGAAGTACGTTTCATTGCGTAAGAACGGACACGCAGGGGTGTACAACAGCGCATATTACGAGGAGGGAAGCGGAATTATATCTTGCATAGTCAAGGTGCTTGACGAGCATCAAAATGCCGTTGGTATTTTGGTTGCCGACGTGTTACCCTCAACGATTGAAGAAGCAAAGCTGTCATCCTATACGGCTTTTGACGCGACCGCAAAAAGTCAAATCAAAAGGGGAGACGCCGTGCTTTCGTTAAGGGCGAACGTAGAAGATTTTTCCGTCACAAAAAAGAGCAGAATAACAGACGATGCATACGTGTCCGAAGCGGAATTTGTCAACGATGCAAGCATAGTGTTGAGGTTTTCCTTGTCAAATTTCAAAAGGCAATCCGCACTCACGTTTGCAATTTTGCTTGGTGTGGACGTGCTTTTGATGGTTGTATCTGTGTTGTTTGCTCGCAGATTTGCAGACAACGTGACCAATCCGCTTGGCAGTTTGCTTGATAGAATGACGGGATACAATCAGGACAATTAAGCAGTTTTGTCCACATTTTTGCAGAATTAGTTACTTGAATAGAAGGGTAGCTTTCTATATAATTTTTATAGAACCTTTATAATTATAGGGGGTAATATTATAGTGAAAAAGATTCTTGCGATTATATTGAGCGTGATTACGCTCGCCTCTGCACTTTGTTTGCTTGTTGCGTGCGGAGGTTCAAGCGACGGCAAAATTGAAATTTCAATAGGTTTTTGGCCGGAAAATTCTCAAACTTCCGACGTGCAAATGTACAATGAATGGAAGGAAAAATTTGAGACAGATTATCCGCAATACAGAATCGTTGCATCTCCTTACACCTACAGCCCGGAAACGGTCAGTGCAAAGGGCAACGTCGGAAAATTGCCAACTATCTTCCAAACCTATTTCACAGAGCCCGATATGCTTATAGGCAACGAGTATATCCGTCCTATCACCAAACAGTTGAATGCTTTGGGCTGGCTTGACAAGATGGACGACAATATGCGTGAACAGCTCACAAGAAACGGTGAAATCTACGGTGTTCCTCGTGACGGATATGGCATGGGATTGTTTATCAACCTCGCGATGATGTATGACCTCAGAGTAATTGACAAAAACGACGACGGCACCTATCAACTCTACGACGAGGACGGCAAACCGCTTTATCCAACTACGTTTGACGAGATTGAAAACCTCAGTAGATTGGTGCGTGAATATTATGAGGAAGCATACGGAATCATCATTTTGTCAGCAACCAAGCAGGGCGGTTGGCAACTTTGCAACATCGGTTGGAACTTCGGTGCAGGTGACCTTCAAACTCAACAGTCGGGCACTTGGACGAGCAACCTTGCAGATCCCGGAATGGTGAGGGCTCTTGAATGGGTGCAAAAGATGTCACAAGAGGGTTTGTGCTATCCGAGTGCATCTCTCAACTACAACGATTGGCCTGCAAAGATAGGCACAAAACAAGTTATGATGGCGTTTGCGGGCAACGATGCATTGAGCCAACCAATCACGACATACGGCTTCAACAAGGACGATTTTGCATTTGTGCCGATGCCGACAGGTGATGGTACAAGCAGATACGCATTGTTTGGAGGCACTCCGTACGTGTTTGCAGAAAACGCAACGGACGAGCAAGTTGAGGGCGCATTGCTTTTCCTCAAATATATCGGCAGATCTCCCGAAACGGACGAAATCTCTGTGTCTGCACTTAAAAAGGGATTTGCGGTTGCAGAAAGCAAAGATATGCCAATTCTCCCAACGATAAAAGCTTGGAAAGACAGCGAGTATTTGACGCTTGCAAACAACCTTGAGAACGAGCATATCAATGTAAACTATGCCTATATGAAGGACTTTTTCGACACGATTTACGATTATAGACGCAAAGAAGAGCCCAACTACTGTCAAGATATGTACGGCTTGCTTGACAACGCAATCCAAAACGTGTTGTCCGACAAGAGCGGTACGGCAAACCCGACGGCTTTGTTGCAAACAGCAAACTTGAATTTCCAAAATCAATTCTTGAAACGATTGAATAAATAACCGGCACTATGGAAAACAGACTCTCCCTAGGGTACAAAATCAAACGATTTATCAAAAAGAACTGGGTTGGGTGGGCAATTATGCTCCCACCCCTGGTTCTATTTGCGTTTTTTATATGGGCACCGCTCATTCAAAACTTGGCGTATTCATTCTTTTCCATAAAGAGATTTGAATGTCAAGATTTCATTTGGTTTGAAAACTACGCCTACGTTTTTAGCGATCCCGCCTTCAAAAGTGCATTGATCAACACCTTTGTGTACGCGTTTTGGTCCATTGTGATAGGATTTTTGCTCCCCTTGTTTTTGGGACTTGTCCTATCGGAAGTTATACACTTCCGTCCCGGATTTAGATGCATGCTGTATTTGCCGAGCATAATATCCGGCGTTGCGGTCATGCTTATGTGGACGCAGATTTTGGACGGTTCGTCGGGAAGTTTGCTCAACGGACTTTTGGGCTTGTTCGGTGTGGAACCTGTGCAAGTGCTCATGGACAAAAATCTGGTCATACCCGTCATCGTGCTGGTTATGACTTGGAGGGGTGCGGGTGCAACCGTGCTCATCTATCTGTCCGCATTGCAGACGGTGGACAATTCTCTTTATGAGGTGGCAAGGCTTGACGGTGCAAACTTGTTCCAACGTCTTTTCCACGTCACGCTTCCTGCAATCAAACCAACGATAAAGTTGTTGTTTATATTGCAAATTATATCAGTTTTCCAAGTGTTTTACGAGCCTATGGTTATGACAGCCGGAGGTCCGGACAACGCTTCCATTTCACTTATGTATCTGTGCTACAAATACACCTTCCTTGACAACAATCCGGGGGCAGGTGCCGCTTGTGGCGTTATATTGGCAGTTATCATTGTGACGTTGAGCGTCCTTTATTTCAAGCTGTCCAAGAGAGAGGAGTCCGTATGAGTATAAAGGAAAAAACAAAAGAATTCTTCCGCAAACCGTTTGCCGGACACAAGGGACTTACTCAAAAGACGGAAGGACTTATCAACGGCATAGAGTATAAGCACGCACGTTACAAGGTGTTGTACGTGGTGATGATATTCATTCTCATCGTTGCGTGTTTGACGGCACTTATTCCAATTGCGTGGCTATTCCTTGCAGGATTTAAGGATGCAAGTGAAGTTTTCAAGGCTCCATTCACCTTTTTCCCGGAGTCTTTCGACTTGTCCAAGGTTGTCGACGTGTGGAATACTGTCGGCTTTGGCAGATACTTTTTGAACACGTTTATCATAATGATAGGCTCTGTCGCATGTGCGGTTATCTTCAACGGATTGCTTGCATACGTCGTGTCCATCGTCAAGCCTGCAGGGCACAAGATCGTGTACGCTCTGATTATGGGCAGTTATATGATCCCGGCGGTGGCATCTTTGGTTCCGTTGTACGCAAACATCGTGTCGCTCAAGTTGGAGGGTTATGCGATTTTCATCCCCATATGCTTGCTGTACGGCGCCAATGCCTACTATTTTATGATGTTCAAAAACTATTTTGACACCATTCCACGCACGCTTATAGAGGCATCCAAGATTGACGGAGCAGGGCATTTGAGGATATTCTTCAATGTGGTACTTCCGCTCTCCAAGCCTATTGTGGGAGTCGTTGCGATATTTGCCATGACGGCAAGTTGGGCAGATTTTCTCCTTCCGTACTTGCTTTTGCAGGACGAGGAGTTGTATACTGTTATGGTCAAGATTTTCAATCTCAAGAGCTCTATGGCAAATATGATGGATTTTGGCATAGACAAATACTTGCTTTCCTTGACAATCACAATAATTCCGCAGATTTTCGTGTTTGCGGTGTTCCAAAAGCAGATCACCGGCACGGATGCAAAGAGTGGCATCAAGGGCTGATTTTAGGAGGTTTTTATGGCAAAAACTGCAAAAAAACATTTTGTCGGAGACAGCTGGCATATAGTTGAAACCGAGTTTTCAAGCAAGACAAGCAAGGTTGCCGAGTCAGTATTTTCTCAAGGCAACGAATATATGGGTGCAAGAGGATTTTTGGACGAGGGCACAACTGCTCCTACGCTTAGAGATGCCTATTGCAACGGTGTTTACGAGTATTCTTTGGATGAAAGTTCAACGGGTTACAAAGGCATTGCAAAGCGTGCACACTATATGGTGAATGCGTGCAATTTCTTTGACGTTGAGATATATTGCGAGGGAGAGCGTTTTGATATGAACGTTTCGCAATATGAAGATTATCAAAGATGTTTCAACCTCAAAAACGGTGTTCTAACAAGGTCTTTGGTGTGGATTTTGGGCGGAAAGCATATCAAATTGCATTTTGAAAGATTCTTTGATATGCAAAACTGCAAGAGAGCTTATCAACGCATCGAGTTTGCAAGCGATGAGCCTTGCACACTCACCCTGAAGGCAAACTTGCATTTCAACGGAACGCATTGGGGACAACCCTCAAGATGGAGCGAGGTTGAGTGTTTTGCCAACGGCATCGAGTGTGTCACACAGAGCACCAATCAGCGTGTTGCTTGTGCACAAGCGGTTGAGATAGATGGCAAAGAGATCAAAAAAGAGCACACCGACAAGGCACTTTCGTCAACGTATGAGATTGCGCTTGAGGGCAAAAACATTGCAAAATTCACACGTTTGGTTGCGGTCAACGTCAAAAAAGACGGCACAAGTGCACAAAAGGGCATTGACAAAGAGCTTGCTTTGCAAGTGGAAGAAGGCTATGACAAGGCACTTGCACGCACCGCAGAATATTGGCGTGAGTTTTGGGAGAAGTCGGATATTGAAATTGAAGGCGACGAGGACAATCAGCAAGGCATTAGATTCTGCATTTCGCAACTTCAACAGACATATCACGGCATAGATGCGAGCAACAATATTGGAGCAAAGGGCTTGACCGGCGAGGCGTACAGCGGACAGACTTTCTGGGATACGGAGACGTATTGCTTGCCGTACTACCTATACAACAACCTCGAAGCAGGCAAGTATTTGCTTGAATACAGATATTCCACTCTAAAGCAAGCAAAGGCACGCGCAAGAGATTTGGATTGTGAGGGTGCATGCTATCCTATAGCCACGCTCAACGGCGAGGAGTCCTGCACGCTTTGGCAACACGCAAGCTTGCAAATGCAACCGTCCACGGGCGTTGCGTACGGCATATATCATTACGTCACGGTGAGCGGTGACACAGAGTTTTTGTATAGTCACGGCATCGAGATGCTTGTTGAGATATGCAGATACCTTGCAACGAGAGGTCAGTGGGATCACAATGGCAGATATTTTGGATATTATGCGGTGATGGGGCCGGACGAGTTCCAGATGATGGTCAACCACAACACCTACACCAACTATATGGCGAAAAAGACCTTTGAATACACGCTTGAGACGCTTGCCACAATGCCACAATCCGCAAGGGCGAGAATATCCAAAAAGCTTGGCCTAAGCAGAGAAGAAAAGGCAAAGTGGAAGAAAATGGCGAGCAAAATGAAGATTTTGTTCAATGCCAAAACGGGACTTTATGAGCAACACGAGGGCTATTATTCACTTCCGCATGTGGATATAGACCAAATTCCGGACACGGATTTTCCGCTGTATTCGCATTGGAGCTATGACAGGATTTATCGCAACGACATGATAAAACAGCCGGATGTGCTCATGTTCCAGCTTTTGTACAGCGAAGATTTCTCAAAGGAAATCAAACGCAAAAACTATGAGTTTTACGAGCCGAGATGCATACACGAGTCCTCACTTTCTCCATCTGTCCACTCCATCATCGCATGTGAAATCGACAAAAAGGACGAGGCGGTGAAGTTCTTTGAATTTGCATCCAGACTTGACCTTGACGACTACAATCGCAACACAGAGGAGGGCTTGCATACAACAAGCATCGCAGCTGCGTGGCTGAACATCGTGTACGGCTTTGGCGGACTTAGAGACGGCAAGAGTGGCATAGGCATCTCACCGATGATTCCGGACGGATGGCAGAGATATTCATTCTCTGTGATGATAAACGGAGCAAACGTAAAGGTGAGCGTGGACAAGCACAACGTAACTCTCAATTCGGACAAGGGCGTAAACGTAAAAGTGTACGGCGAAAATCAATATGTTGACGGCACACTCACCGTCAAATTGGCAAAATAAGGAGCATTTATGATAAAAGCGGTTATATTTGATTTGGACGGTGTGATCGTTCACACAGATCATTTTCATTATCTTGCTTGGAAGGCGCTTGCCGATAGGCTTGGCATATACTTTGACGAGATTATCAACAATCGTTTGAGGGGCGTTTCTCGCATGGAGAGCCTCGATATAGTGCTTGAGAGAGCGGACAAAGAGTATACGCAAGAGCAAAAGCAAGAGTTTGCGTTTGAAAAGAATGAATTGTACAAAGAATATCTCAAACAGATGACGCCGTCTGACGTCTCTGCAGACGTTGCACAAACGCTTGCCACACTCAAGCAAAACGGAATCAAGATTGCAATCGGCAGTAGCAGTAAAAATGCAAAATTCATTCTTGAGAGAGTGGGGTTGATTGACATTTTCGATGCGATTTCAGACGGAAACAACATCACCAAGAGCAAGCCGGATCCGGAAGTGTTTGTGAAAGCATCACAGATGCTCGGCATAAGCCCAAGCGAGTGCTTGATCGTGGAAGATGCCGTTGCAGGCATAGAGGCAGGCACACGAGCTCAAATGCACACCGCAAGCATAGGTGATGCACAAAAGGCAGGAGCAGGGGAATATCCTCTTGAAAAGCTGTCGGATATATTGGAAGTCATATAAGTTTTTTCACTCTTGATAAGGTGTGCAAACACCAAAGCAAAATCACCGCAAACAAGCGGTGATTTTTGCTTGTGAAAATAGATGAGCGTGTATATCTCACAGCTAGTTATAAAGATATATCGGCGGTGATGTTTGCTTGCAAAGAGGGGTGAGTTTCACAAAAAAGAGAGAACAAAAGTAGCCAAATTTTGAAAAGTTGCGCCGTGTATAGATAATGATGTTTTGTGCAAAACATGCGAATAACGTATATGAAAGCGTGCTTTTAAGTGCCGATTGTAAAAATAGTGGCAAAAACACGATGAGAAATGCAACAATAAAAATCCACCGACAAAGCGGTGGATTTTTACTATTGGGGAGACTATCAAGGATCAATCCCTTGTTTTCTTGAAGATTGCAATGATGTCTGCAAATGATTTTTTCTTCACTGCAAACCACAACACTGCAAACGTTGCGATTGCGACAGCCACCACGCATGCGATTGTGATGCCTGCGATACCGCCGCCGGACAAACCGCTTTCAGGAGTTGGCAACACAGAGAAGGAGCTTGTTGCCTTTCCGCTCAAGCAGTTGACTTCAATCGTATGTTCGCCCTCTGCAAGTGATGCGAGATAGTCACCGGAGAAGATGATTTCAAGCCCGTCTTCGCCGATTGTGTAGTTGGCACTGTCAACCTCAACACCGTCAATAAACACGCTTTCAAGATCTTCTTTGAGTGCGTCGAGCTTGATGGACAATTCATTATCCACGCCCTTTACATGCTCTGTTTCGGAGCCTTCAACAATGGACGGAGCAAGCTTTGCGATGACGATGTCTGCAAGAGCGTTGTTGCCGTCTTTGTCACCAAAGTTCTTGTTGCATCTTGAACAAGACCAGTATTCAACGTTACCCGTTGCGGTGCTTGTTGCTTCCACTCTATCGTGGTGCGTCATGCTGTGACCGAGTGCATCGATTGTTGCTTCTGCCGCAGATTTGCCGTCATTACAACGTGTGCAGTATGTTCCGCCCACAACACCGCTATTGGTGCAGGTTGCATCTATGTGTGTGATTGAACCGTCTGCATTGTGACCGAGTGCATCGATTGTTGTTTCTGCCGCAGATTTGCCGTCATTACAACGTGAGCAGTATGTTCCGCCAACAACACCGCTACTGGTGCAGGTTGCATCTTTGTGATCAACTGAACCGTCTGCATTGTGTCCAAGCGCATCCGCAGTCTTGATGTTTGCTTTGGTTTGCGTTGCAAACGCTGTATTCTCAAACGTTGCGGTGTAAGTTGTAAGCTCGTCAAGCAAGCAAGTCTTGTTTTGTGTTACGCTTGCGTTTACAGTAGCTGTTTCCGTTTCAATATGGCTTGAATCGTGTGAGCAAACTCTTGTTGCGGTGCAAGTGCTGTTGTCTGCACTCCAAGTGTAGGTGATGTCATAATCATGTCCGAGAGCGTTGATGGTCAAGTCATCGATCTTGACATTGTTTTCATCAAAACTGTCACCACAAATCGTGCAAACGTAGTGACCCTTAGTGCCTGCGTCGGTGCAGGTTGCCGGAACTTCGTCAATCCAAGCGCCACCGTGGATGTGCTGTGCTTCCATTGCGGGAATATCGAAGAAAACAGCAAGGAAGGCCTCGTAACTCACGTTGACGTTATACATGGTTGAAGCGACAATGTCTGTTTTGCCGATACCTTTAATGGTGCAGTCGCTCTTTGTAAGTGCGGTAGCGTCGGTATATTTGGGATCGTAAAAGACCAACATTATGAGCGTGTAATTTTTGTCTGCAAGAACAATTTCCGAGTCGCCATTGCTCTCAATAGCCCAAAAATCGTTTATCGAACCTTCGTATAGCAAAGCATGTCCGATATATAACGGTAAATTAAAGTGACCATTTTTTTCATTGAGAACAAGCTGTATGCCGTCAATAAAGAGTTCCGCGTCACCGTAAATGTCCCAAATGCTGGCTCCTACGTGCCAATCTATTTCAAACGCAACCTCATCTACAGCATAAACACGTTCATAGTCGCATACCGAACAAACAATCTGATTGCTATCATCGTAGACGTGCGCTTCGCCTTGGTCATGCGCGCCACATTCGCAAAGCACGTAGTGTTTGTTCGCGTCGATGTGATACTTGATATTTTCCGTCGGGAAGACGTGCCCTTCTTGGTGATCCTCGCAGTCCTCAGGGACAACCAATTCCACAAGGTATTCACAGTAGACCATTCGGATGCCATCAGTATCGCCGTTGTCGTCGACAAAGAGCGTGATGCACTCAAAGTTGCCAAGATAAACTCGTTGAGAGTCGCTTATTGCATAGTAGTGGCTAACCTTTAGATCGTCTGCGGTAATGCCCGTGCCATAGTAACCGTCACTAAGGCCGTATAGAATGGAAAGCACGTACTGGTTGCCAAGGCTAAATGTTTGCGACGAGTCCATGTCGTAGCCGTTTTGAGTTACATTTATTACGGATTTTGAAATGCCGGGGTGATTGACCTTGATGATTACGTCATCTAAGGATGATCCTACAACAAATCCGCTGGTTTCGAGAGTGACGTTGCTCAACTTGGTTTGCGTGCTTTCGCCGGTTACTGCCGGCAGTTCCAATATATATATGACCGAGCTGCTCTGTGGATCGGCCAAAACAACCTTGACCTTGGTGTTGTTGACGTAAACGTTGTCATACAAACAAGAGGATATGTCTATTATGTAAGGAATGTAGATATTGATAAAAAGGCCATAGGCTTTGCCCGGTACAAAAGTCACCGTATTCTCTCCCTCCGATAAGAAATTTGATGAGTTGAGGTCGAATATGAATGATCCGTTTGGATTGCGAATGATGGACGAAGCGTATTTACCGCTGTAAGTTACAGTTATGCCATCAATCGGTGCGTCGGGTTGGTATCCAGTGATGGTAAACCTCATCTCGTTCAACTCGAGAGTGCGTTCATATTCACATTCATCGCAATATGTGTCCTCATCGTCGTCATAGACGTGGTTTACAAACTCTATTGCAGCGCAAGTTTTGCATATTCTTGTGTGCTGTGTGGTTGTGTCGGGGCAGAGGTAGTCGGAACGCGTTTCAAATATTGCCCAACCCGCTTCACCGCAAACGTGCTCGGGAACAAGGGCATTTACTAAAACGTTAACCATGATGGTTTTGCCATTTTTGGATATTTTGCCTTCCTGCATCGGGACAAGGAAGGCTGTTCCCATATCGTTCTTGATTGTGATGTCGCTATCCGTCAAGCCATAGAAGTTGAATCCGTCAGGAGCTAGCACGAACATGACAATATTGTAAGCAACGTTGCCGATAACGGTTTCATCGGTGATTGTTGATCCATTGGTATCAGCGCGAGATAAAACGTTAAAACCGAAATGTTTATTTTCCGGCAGACCTTTGCAGGTGGCGTCTAGGCGAACGTCACCAAACGACTTGCCCACTTCAAAGTTTCCAAGGTCGATTTGTAGCTCGGAAACGGATATGTTTTGGCTCACGCCACCCAAAGCGGGCAGGGTGACAAACAGCTCAAGCAGGATGTCGTTTGTGTCGTCAATGGTGTCGATGTCATACCAGCCAAACTCAAATCCTTGCGGGAGAGTGAAGTCGGATGGCTTCATGCCGAGTGCCGGATAGACCTTTCCGCAGTTGAAATACAAGATTGCATAGTATGGCATGTCGGGGCGGAAGGTTATCCCGCGATCCGAATCTATTTCGTTGAAGTTGCTGTCAAACACAGTGTATTCGATCAGAGTGAGATTGGTGCCTGATCTGTCCGTTTTGCCGGAAGCCGTGATGTTGTTGACAAGCGCATCGATAGCATAACCGCTAACGTTAACGTTTGCTTTGAGGAAGCGTTGGTATCCGCAATCTTCCTCGGAACAACTTGTGGAGGTTGCCGATTCAAAGACGTGGGGGACGTACTCATCGTTTGTCTTTTTACAAACGGAGCACTCCAACCAGTGATCTTCACTGTCGTAAACCATTTGGAAGGTGTGCGCTTGGCTTGTTGAGAACACGTGAGAACAATTTTCACACTCTTGATGGTGGGTTTCGTCGTCTTGAACGTAAATTATATCACAAGCGGATTCATCATCTTCCCAAGTGTCGCACTCTTTGCAATAGTAGTCGTGATAGGAACCTTCGTCGGCATCATACTTTGCTTGCTTAAAGGTAAGGGTCCAATTGTGGTTGGACGTTAATTGTGCACCATTTGTGCCGAGTTCGTGTCTTGCGTTGCCAATTTCGCAATAGCAAACGTGGTCGGTTTTGTCCTTGTTTTCGTACTTGATTATGCAAGCGACTTTGCTGGCAGCATCTTCGTCGGAGCAACCAGAGTTTGAACACTTGTACCAATGATAATAGGTGCTATTATCTTTGCCATAGCAAAGCGTTTTGTAACTGTGAGTAAGCTCGCTATCCGGGCGCTCGTAGGGACATTTTGAACACTTTTTGGAACAACTTGTTTCAAAGCTGTGATCTTCGTAGTTGAGGGCGGTGCATCCTGTATTTAAGCAATAATATGCGTGTTGCTCCGTATTGTTATTGTAGTGTATGGGAGTCTGCGAATAGTTGTGATTGTCTAAATCTATTGCGAGCGTGAGTTCTGCCAGCGTCTTTTGCACCTTGTTTTCGTCAAACAAGTTTTTGCAGTCAGCACACACGTAATGCTTTGCTACACCTGTTGCCACGCAAGTTGCAGGAACTTCCGGGATAATCTTGCCGTAGTCGTGTGCTTTTTTGGGGATAACAATGTACTTGTTGTAATCTTCTTCCGAAGTGGAACAAGTATAACGATTGCCGGCTATAATATACTCATATACATCATCACATCTCTCACAGGAGAAGTACGCGTAGTTACCCGTTTCGGTACAAGTGGGAGAATTATAGTCCTTTTCCATATCCTTGAACCGGTGACCAAGTGCTTTGGCTTTTGTATTCTCGACATCATTAAAGATGTCGATATCATCTGCCGGTGCCGTATCGAAATATTTGGCATCCACCTCATCGTAAGTATTTTTTGCAACTTGATATTTTCCACAAGCCTCACGTGTGCATTGACGGTATGGATGCTGTCCGCCTTCCGTACAGGTTGGCGCTTTGCCTTGAACAATCTCGCCCCAAACATGACCAGCCGGAAGCTCGATTTCGGTCGGTATTTTACTTTCTTCACTTTCTTCACAGGCGCACAAATTCGGATGATCTGCACTTGATACATATGCGTCGCAGTCTTTTACGGATAGATCTGCGATATATTGATAGATTTTACAACCAGAGCAATAGCGGTTCGCATAGTTGCCTGCACTATAGCAAGTGTTGGCATATGCAGCCCTCCAACCACCCCAGCGGTGAGCATGGACAATCAACGAAGTGCTGTTGAGCGCTTTGTCCGTTGCAACAATCTCCATTTTATCCGATAATTGGGAAATCTCGAGAGTGAACTTGCCGTTTTCATCCAATGCAACCTCAACGCCGTTAACCGTGACTTTGTCCAAGTTGGTATCCGTGACGGTGACTTCTTGACTTGTGCAATAGTAGCCGGGTGTTTCCACACCGCTGATGACGGGATAGGTGGTATCCGAAATCCAACGTGCGGTAAGAGTAAGGTCCTCGGTGACAGGTGTTGAGAAGTCATATTTTGTATTGCCGTTGTACCAGCCGTCAAATACGTATTTTGCTTTCTTTGCGGGCTCTTTGGGCTCAACTGCTTTTTTCGTTGCCGTTTCACTGCTCATGCCCAAAACCGCATAAACGTTCTCGTCGTCTTTGTACGTGACTTTTATTGAGTTGGCATCCAATTCTCTATCATAATAGTACAATCCGCCTTTGCTTGTAGGATTTGCACCACCGTTGGAACCGGTGACGCCCTCAATGACAGACGGGGTGCCGTCAGACCAAATAATAAAGCAAGCAAATGTTGGAGCATGCACTTTCTGTATGGTTCCGCCGTTTGCGTGCAAATTGAAATATCCAGTATCACTGGTATTTGAGCTGGCTGTTACGCTAATTGTTGTTTTTATATAACCGCCGATAGGCAAGCTTGCATCAGTGTGAGTTGCGGTTGGATTGCTGTCGATAATCGTAAGTTTTGTAGCCGGTCCCGGGGTTGCTGTACCGCCACAGCCTTTGCCGTATATCGTGTTGCCATTTCCGTAGATCACGTGGCCGTTGAGGTCGATTGTGACATTCTCGCCACTTGAAACACTAAAGTCGCTAGTCATGGTGACGTCTGCAGTCAATTTGACGCTGTTGCCACCACTTATTTCCAATTTCAACTCGTCAAAAGTGCCAACTTCTTTCATCAACATTGCCTTGATAGTCAAATTTGACGTGACAGCACTTGAAAAATCGTGATAATCGTTGGTTGCACTGTTATACCACTTTATGAAAGTGTAGCCCGCAACTGTCGGGGTGGTTGAGATTGCCTTGTCACCGCTTCTCAAATATTGGGTTGCGTATACGGTGTCGCCGACTTTGAATTCAACTTTCTTGTTGCTTGTGGAATATGGTCTTTCCGTATTGGTTGAAACCACAGAACCATAATAGAAACCTGCATTGATAGTTGCACCTGCACCGTTCACACCTGCCATAAACGTTGTCATTGTGTCGCCGATGTAGTCAACTTGCGCACTGCTTGTGCCGATTTGGAGTTGCTGAACAACCGTTCCGCCATTTGCATAGAGATATGCTTTGTTGGTCCAAGTTTCATCCTCGCTGTTGCGTGTAAGGCAAAGTTCGCTTGCAATAACTCCGCCTACAGGAAGGCTTGTGTCGGCGTGTGTTGCGGTTGGATTGCTGTCTTTGAGGATAAGTATTGAGTGTGAGATTGAAGAAGCACCCATAACGGACAATTTTTGTCCGCCAATCACGTGTCCGTTCAAATCGAGCTCGAGCGTCTTTTGACCGAGAGACAAATCGGACGTGAGTGCTATATCACCGACAAGCTTTGCCTTTCCGCCGTTTGCAAATGCGCTTGCAAGATCTTCTTCCGTATCTATTTCAACGGCATCGGTTATGTTTGCCGTAAATTCGATTTCAGAAAGCTGAACGTTGTTCCAATCGGATTCATCATTGCTTGTCTCTGCAATTCCGCCTTGACGATCGGTGATGGCAAACTTGTAGTGCCAATATGGCGTGGTGTTTTCAAACGTGAAAGAATAGCCCGTTTTATCCTCGGTGCCCATTGTGGTGTCATCGGATATTTCGTGTATGGACGTCCAATCCGCACCGTTGTTGCTGCCATAGAGCGTCCAAGACTTTGGATTTCTGCCGGTGTGCGTTGACGTGTCGTTGCCGGTGTAGAGCGTATAGCCTGTCACAACAGTGCCAATGTCACTTGCACGGAGTGTCACGTATGGATTGAGTTTTATGTCAATGCAATACTTTGTGTCGATTTTGCCGTCAAACAAATTTTTGTAGTTTGCATTGCCACTGCCATCTTTTTGACCGCCCGTAACCTCAAACATTGGGGTTGTTACACTCGGTGTGTCGCTTGCGTATGCGCGGATTGTGCCATGCGAGGCAAACGTCACGCACGCAATCGCTGCGACAAGCACACATAGTGCTATGATCAGCATTTTGTTGGCTGTTTTTGTCATGATATTCTCCTTCAATCTTTATTTGCACGATTTGCCTTCGCAAACCGAGTTTGTCGTGTTTATATTATGCAAAAGGCGTAAACCGCATTGAAAGAAAACGGATACGCCTTTTTGAAAGTTTATTCGATTTTTTGAGAGTTGTATTGGTTGTAAAAGAGCACGATGCACTGCTTCAAGAGCGCAAGTTGCTCCTTGAGATAGAACTCGTCCTCATACAGAGCAAAGTGAACGCAGGCGCGCACAAACATGAAGATCATTCTGCGTATCGTCTCTGCAGGGAAGCCGATGGCGGTGGCAAGACTGTCCGCATAGGCGCTGTAGCGCTTGTTGACACCCTCAAAGAACGTGTGTCCTGCCTCTTTGTATTTGGGGTTGGTGTACACCTGATACATCAGTCTGTATTGTGCACCGTGTTTTTTCGCCGTCCAATAGGGCACTTCGTCTATGTAGCGCTCAAGGTCGGCAACGCTCGTTGGGGCTATAGACATAAAATCGTCCTCAACCTTGCTCATCACGTGGGCGGTGGATTGCATGATGAGATCGTCCAAGTCGTCAAAATAGGTGTATAAACTCGCAACCGAAACTCCGCATGCCTCTGCAAGCCCCTTTATGCCGACGTTGGTCAAACCGTGTTGTGCATAGCAATCAAAACACTTTTCCATCAGTTCGGCTTTTTTGCGGTTGTGAAGTTCCACGTTGACGGTGCGCATGACGATCTCCTTTCTTTTATTGAATGAACGCTCGTTCAATTTAATTATTTATACCATAAATAATGATATTTGGCAATCTCTTTTTTCATATATATTAATCATTTGCAAAATTGGCACAACACTTTCTCTCTTACCGTACAAAATGTCGTATTATTCGACATTTTTCGCATGTGTCAGGTGGCACGACACAACGAATAGTGAATAGCGAATAATTGTGGAAGGCAAAGCCTTATTTGAATGAATGCACTCAATCAGGTGAGGGCAGAACCTCTCTTAATTATTCATTAAAAAAACCACTCGGTTGAGTGGCTTTTTTGGCTTATTTGAATTTGTCCATTTCTGTTTGGCTGATGAGGTTGCCGTCTCGGCTTATTTTGAGAATGGAGTTGCCGATGTAGTCATACACGGCAACAAAGTCATCGGCAGTGTCGAGGGCGAGAGTGGCATCTGTCTGCCAAACGCCCGTGTAGGCGCCGTATTGCTTGTAAATGCTCTCGTTGTAAACGTCGGTGGAATATCTCAAGATATTCACAAGGTCGGTTATTTTTGCCGTTGACGGGCTCAAAGTGGCAATCAACTCGTTGGCTTTCTTGTGTCTAAAGAGTGTGTCTGCCGTTGCAGTGGAGTTGTCGCCTTGCTTTGCGTGGAAGTGGTTGGATCTTGCGTATCTATCCGTGATTTCGGTGATATAGACGTTGTGAACGTCCTTTTCCACGTTGACGGCACGCTTGGTGTTGAGATCGAGCATATTGAGGCTGAAAGGTGATGCAACGTCGGTGTTGCGGAGCTTTTGCAGAGCCTCGTCGATATTCGAGCAGTTGATGATGTCTCTCACCACCACGTAGCGTGACAAATTGCCAAGGTCGGCATTGTTGCCAAAAATGTAGTTGCTTGAAAACACCATACCGTTGCTGGTGAATGAAAACGCACTGCCGGACAGCCTCTCCGCCATGGTGTAGGAGATGATGTAGTTGTCGTCATAGCAATATTTGATGAGGGCGGTGTTGGTGAGGTCAAACCACTCGTTGTCGTCATTGTGGGCAAACAAGAACTCACCGTCCGCCTTCTTGAGAAAGAGCGTTGTGCACCCCTCAATGTTGCGATAAAGCTCGGGGAAAAGCATCAAAAGATAGGAAGATCGTGAGATTTCCGCTCCGTCCGCTCTGCCGTATATCTCTTGAAGAAGCTTTGGAAATTGCACTTCCAGCTTCTTTTGGAAGGTGTCGATAACGGCACTGTAGCCGGCTATCATCTTGTCAAAAGAGGGTATTCTTTTTTGCAAATAATCCTTGAATTTACGCCCGATTTGGACGCCCATTTCATAGTCCGTTCCACGAACCTCAAACAATTCCAACATCAATAGCTCCGATTGCACAACCGGCTCGAATGCCAATCACGCAACATCAGTGATTTTGCCCAAAAGCTTCCTTGCAAAGGCATTTTGAGCACTTTTGTATTTTAGCATGTATTTCTACCTTTTTCAACCAAAACAGCCTCCGATTGGAGACTGTTTTTCAATTGATTTAACAATCAAGCCCAGCTTGAACCGTTGTAGGTGTAGGTTGTGCCTTTTGACAATGCCGTGCCACCTGAATATGAACGTGTAATATATCCGTTGCTATCGATCGATTCGGTATACGTGCCTTCGCCAAAGCGAGCAATCTCTGTAATTGTATATACATTTGCGAACTTCAATAATCCAGTGCTATTGAATATTACTGCAACCGTCGCGTCTGTTGAAGATGTGCTTTCCGAATTGCCCTCTTTAGCAGTTATGCTTACTGTTGTATTAGATCCCATAATCACTTTTGCTCCACTTTGAAGTGATTGAATATTTCCGCCAAACGCAGATGCTTCGCTCATATCAAGCGTACCATTAACAATAAGATTTGCGGATGGCTTGTTGGGGTACACCATTCCTGCAAATGCTGTGTCTTGGAAATCACTATAAACTATAGCATATCCCTTCAGCTCAAGTGTAGCATTTTTATTTATTGTAAGATTTGAACCGGGCAACAGCTTATATTTTTGTGAGGCGGTGACTTTTGTTGTCGTGGAGCCGTTACCAATCAAGATATCGTATGTCCAAGGGATCGGGAAAGCCACATCTGCCATTGAAACTTTTTTATTCATAACCTCAAGAGTCAAAGAGCCGATCTTGGCATTTCCTGTTATGGTTAATACAGTCTTTTGAGTTGTTCTATTGTAAGATTTTTCTATGATCCCATCGGTATCAATAATACCATCGGCACCTATAATGGTTTTTTGGTCGGTATTGTGACTACTATTTGCATATAAATCAATGTAGCCGATGATAGTTGAGCCGTTTAATGCAGTTTGATCGCACTGAATATTTGGCATCTCATAAACATTGAACGGTGAAATATTTGCCTTTAAGTAAACCGTTACAGTATTTGTGCCACCTCTGAAATCTCTGACGACATATGGCATATACACCATTGCACCGCTGTTGTACGTCGCATGGCCTGTTCCCTTGATATAACCACGCACCGCAAGAGTAGATCCGTTGTTGAAAGTCATTTCACCATTGTTGATGATTTGGCTATGAAGTTCGGATGTGTGTCCTTGATTTCCCTCTTGCTTACTGTAGCCAAGCAAGCCTCTCAATATAATAGTGCCGTTGACTGTCATGGTGACACCATTGTTGATGGTAAGTTTGTGCGAAATATAACTTGCATTGTTATCCACATATGAAGCAACACCAGCACCATAGGTTGGGTCTTTTGCACCTTTTTTATCGTCTGCATGGCCTTGAATGTCCAGCGTTACACCGCTTGGTATGGTCACGTTGCTTGATACAAATGCGTTGACTTTTGCACCACCGATATCCTTTATTGTGATAGTACCGTTTGTTATATTGCCGAGATCTTCAAGGACGTATAGTGTATTATTGTAATACGCATATTTAACCTTGAACGTAACATTCTTTGAAGCTTCAGTATAGTTGGTGGTTGCTTCAAGTGAGTATGTGATTGTGTAGATACCGCCATCCTTTATGGTTGCACCGGTTACAGTGAAGGGCAACGTTGTATTATCTTTATTATCGTGGGTGATTTGAGTTCCAATAATACCCTTATAGTTGATTTCTTCGCCTGTGTAATCCGTTCCGAAAACAAAGTTATCGGAGTTGTCATCTCTATGGATGTTCGGGGTGGCTTTTGCAAGCGAGATCTTGATTTTCACGCTATACGTGTTGTAGTTGAGCGGATCATTGCAATAGGTTGCAGAGTAGCCGAGAGTGTTGTCGCAAGTCGGGACTTGAGCTGAGTTCACCCAAGCAAAGCTTGTGCCTGCAAGTGAGAAGTCTGCAAGCTTTTGAGTCGGCGAATAGGTACCGCTGAAGTTGACGTTTGCAAGAGCTTTGGCCACTTCTTTCTCGGTGTAGGTTGCCTTGTTGACAACAAGAGATTGTGCAATGCCGATTGAGACGGTGTAGTTGTCAAGAGTGATGTTGTTTGCAACGTTGAAGGTGTATGGACCGGTAACGTCCGCACCCTTTGTATAGTTGGACGTGAAGCTCACCTTGCCTTGCAAGATTGCGTCTGTATCACTGAATTTGAAGCCTGTTGCCGTGTAGGTGAAGTCAGTTGGCAAATCGTCGCCATAGGTGATTGCACCGTGCGGATTGGCTGTGATCGTGAGCGGAGCTTTTTCAACCGTGATGGTGAATGGCTTAAAGACAACGTTGTAGTTGTCCGCAACAAGTCCGCTTGCCGTGATTGCAAACTCGCCAATCTTCTTTTGAGTGAGATAATCCGACGTCACGCTTAGCGTACCGCTGACGATGCTGTCGTTCTCCGTGTCGAGCTTGAAGCCTTCGTATTTGGATACGGTGTAGGTTGGCAAACCGTCACCATAGGTGATTGTGCTTGCACCGCTCAACGTGGCTGTCAAAGTGGCTTTGTTGACGGTGAGCGCACCGCATGACTGCACCGTGATCGCATACGGATAGTCGTTCTTTGGCACGGCGCTTATGTCGTGAGTGCCGACAGTCGGTATTGAATCGATTGTGGGCGTGTAGTTGATGTCTAGAATATCATGATCAAGAATAGTGCCCTTAAGCACGGTGTAGGTGTAGTAGGGGCGTTGACCATAAGTGATTGTCAAGTCGTTCACTTTGATTGTGACGTCAATTGCCAAGCAACACGCATAGATGTTGTTATTTTTGACAGTGTAGTTCACCTTGCCGTTACTGTCTGGGAGGACTTCCACCACGGTTTCGAGGACGGAGTTATTATATTTATACTCGCTCGGAATAGTTTTCGGAAGAACTTTGAAGTACGCTTCCGCTCCGCTCAACATGACGGGTGTGTGGTGATCTTCCACCTTGACGTGTTCGTACGGTGTTGGTTGTGTGCCGTATTTCACTGTATACCGCTGATTCTCGGTTGGGTGAAGGTCCACTTGCTTTGGCTCGATTGTGAGAGTGCCGTTGTTGACGGTGATGGAGTAGTTGTCGTTTTCCGTGTACGTCACATCGAACGTATATTCGCCAACAGAGGAGCTTTCATCGGCAGTGAAGCTGTGTTGAATGTTGATGGCGTTCTTGTCCGCCTCCAAAATTTCGTCACCGCTGATTGTGTATGGCACAAAGTCGGCTATTGCGTTTGAATCACCGTATTCTCTTGTTGCATCCGCAACGTTGATGATGGTTTGACGCTTGCTGATTGAGAGAGTAAACTCACCACTGTATGACGTGCTACCTTCTTTTGTGAGAGTGTAGAGCACTTTGTATTCGCCTGCATTTGTAAATGATGGCATTTCTGCGGTGACGTTTCCGTTGTGTGTGTAACTTACGCTTGCTCCTTCCTCCAATTGCATTGTGGCTTTGTGCGCAGAACCGTCATACTTGTATGTGTTGTCGGTGATTGTGTGCACTATTTCGATTTTTGCAATCGCTACGGTCAAATCAAATTTGAAATCGTAAAACTCTGTTACGTCAACGCCATTTTCGAGAATAGTGTTTTTGAGAATAGTGATCGGGTTGACAATTTCAAAGTCGGTGAGGGATTCGTTTGGCGTGCAGCTATATGTGCGCTCTGCACCGGATACTGTCTTGAAATAGAAAAGTTCGGGTGAGCCAATGCAGTCTCCCGGCGAAAGACTAGAGGGGGTTGGTCTAAAAACGTGAGGCTCGCCGTTATTGTATGCGACGTTTAAGTTGGTGTATCTGAAAGTGATTTTGCGATTGGTGATAGTTAGCGTGCCTTTTTCAAAGGTTGCGTCATAGTTTTGTGCACTTGTCTCATCAATGGCGGTGATATCGATGTCGTAAGTCCTTTGCGTTGTGTCTGACGAGTAAGTCGATGCAAAGGTTGCCGTGATTGTGTCGTCATTGACTATACTTCCTTGCACAATAGCGTACGTGCAGTCGCCGAGGAACAATGTATTGCCATATGTGCAGGTAGTATCGTTTGCCTTGAGCGTGATGGCTCTCTTACCAACGGTGAGAGTGCCTTTTTCAATGCTCGTCACGTCAAAGTTGTTGGCATAATCGCTTGTTTTGAGAGTTGCGGTTATGTCATATTTGCCCGCACCGGTAAACGAGCAGGAGTAGTTTAGCTCAAGAGCAAGGGCATATTCGTCCGCGCTTGTGAAAGTGTAGGTGGGCGCATTGTCACCATAGGTGATTTGCTTGTCATCAACACTCAATGTGACGGGGCGTTTTGTCACCGTGTAGGTTGAATGTTGCATCGCAACAAAGTAGTTGTCGTTGGTTGTGCTCATAAGGCTCAACTCATATTCACCTATGGTGAAAAGTGATGCGTCATAGTCTTGATTGCTGTTCCAAAGAGTGTTTGTACCATTGGAGATCGCAAATGAGAGGACGTCTTTCACGTCGTCGTTTTTGTATAGACCGCTGATTGTGAAATGCTTGTAATTTCCACTCTCATCCACCGCAAACAAGTCGTCAATGCTGTTGTGATAGACAACGGAAATATCACCAAGTGTGACCGTGAGCGTTGCTTTGACAACCTCAAGTGCTTCTCTTGCCGTATTGCAGGTTGCATTGTAGTTGTTGTGATTGCCGTTTTCATCCTCGCCAAGCGTTGCGTATACGTCGTATCTGCCAACGCTCATGCCAACGGAATAGTTGGTGGAAAGTGTGACGTCAAGCACGTCGTATATGTCACCGCTTATCTCATAATAGTCACTGCCTTGTGCAAGAGCAAAGCTCTCTTTGCCGTAGCTGGTGTAGGGTTGTGCCTTTGGCGAAATAGTGATGTTTGCCTTGGCAACGTTCACACTGTAACTGCCCTCAACCGTGTTGTGGTTTGCCCTCTCGATTTTGTAATATACGGTGTATTCGCCCGCATTCTTGAAGGACGGCTCTTTTGTTGCATATACACCGCCTTTTGCACTTGAGTAAGTCACACCGCTCTCATCTTTCAGCTCGTTCGTAAGCGTGCTCTGAAGGGTGCCGTTGTAGGCGAGTTCAAGTTTTGTGGGGGCAGTGTAGACGATGTCTGCGTTGGTGATCGTCAATTGTGCGGAGTAAGTTGTTGAGTAGTTTGCACTTACGTCAACGCCATCACCGTCAACAATCGTGAGTGACTTTTGCAACGCATCGTGTGTGTACACGCCTGCGTTTTGAGATTTGGTTGCAACATCAAGCGTGAGTGTGTGTCCGCTCAAAACACCGTCAAAATCGGCGTTTGAAAATTGCTTGCTAAACACGTTTCCGTCATAAGTCTTGCTTGCCAAAAGCACGCTCTCTTTTGCGGAGATCGCCTTTTGTGCAACCGTGATGGATGCGGTGATTGTTTTGCTCTCGCCAAACGTGCCGATTATGTCATAGTTGTCTGCATATAGAGCGTTGAGTGTGGCATAGTAGGTTGTGCCGACGCTTGAGCTTTCGCTATAAGTGGTTGTCGGTGTCGTGCTACCCTTGACAACGCTCTCGCTGTCGTCATATTTGAAGCCTGTATAATTTGGCGTAATTTCAGGCAATTTGTCACCATAAATGAGGTTTATATCCTCAATTGTGGCAGTTAAAGTGGCTTTTTTGACATTAAACGTGTAAATTTGTGAGGATTTTGCACTCGTCAAAGTGCCGTCCGATGCCGTTGCTTCACAGCGGACGGTGTATTCGCCAACACCAAGCTTTTGCAGTGTAACGGAGCTGTCTTTGCCAAGCTCCTTGTCACCCATATACCACACAAAAGAGTAGGTGATATTCTTGCTCGGATTTTTGATTTGAGCACTTACGGTTGCACTCTCGCCATACACGATCTCATTTGATTCGGGGCCCGAAAGGCTTGGGGTGGATGGTGCATCCAAGGTGAAAATCGCATAGTAGATTTCATTCTTTGCATACATGTCTCCGCTTGCAAACTTTCTGCCATCCTCGCTCTCCCAGTGGCTGAACGTATAGCCGTCTTTCTTGGGTTGCTCGGTTGCTTGCGGTGCAATGATTTCAGTGCCCACAGTGCCCGTGCTTTCCTTGACGACCACGTCACCGTTTTGGAATTTTACCGTGTACGAAAC
Source organism: uncultured Bacteroides sp. (assembly GCA_964644355.1). Taxonomy (GTDB): domain Bacteria; phylum Bacillota; class Clostridia; order Christensenellales; family CAG-917; genus CAG-475. The sequence continues at coordinate 10,478 of CAZXUW010000014.1, read as the reverse complement.
GTCGCTGAAAATGGCATATACCATCGTTCTTGCAGTGATGGGGTTGTCCAAGTCAAATGTGTCTCCGCTCTTTAATTGCCAACCCACAAAGGACTGACCTTGCGGTATATATGGTGTGATTTTGTCAAGGCTTGGAGCCTCCGCCTTGCCACCGTGTTCAATGGTTTGTCTGTCTATGGTCGTAAAATCGTCCGCCATAAAGAGCACGCTGTAAGTCTTTATCTGCCATTGTGCATAGAGCGTTGCGCCATCGCTGATGCTTGTGTTTTGGTCAAACACAATCAAATCACCGTCCTTTGCAAGTGACCAGCCTAA
>CAZXUW010000014.1:0-10063 GCA_964644355.1 uncultured Bacteroides sp. | reverse complement strand
TTGTGTTTTGGTCAAACACAATCAAATCACCGTCCTTTGCAAGTGACCAGCCTAAAAATTCATATCCGTCTCTTGTGGGTGGTGTAAGGGCAGACGTGGTTGATTGCACCTCGCTTGCCTTTATAACTTTTTCAATGGGTTGAGATCCGTCTCCCCAATCATAGAAGATTCTCAAAGATTGCTCGTTGTCTTGCGTGCCTGTGTTGCATGCAAAAAACAGCGTTGTGCAACACACTACAACCGCAAACAAAATCAACAATGATAAAATCTTGTTCCGTTTCATGTTTACTCCTCCATGCCTTCCCTCCATCAAACGAGCCGTTTGATTTTTAGGGAAGGATACCGACTTTCAATCGGATTCTGCTTTCGTATGGCAATTTATTGCCGCGATTTTGCTATATAATTTGCTATATAATTTGTTATTTTTTTGCGTTTTTTCGCATGTTTTTGTGCCGTTTTTATGCTTGCGGTTTATATTCGCTTGTGCCGTCAAACATCACAAAGCGGAAGTCTTTTGAGCCTGCCGCAAATGGTAGCAATTCTCCCTGTCTCTTGAGAGTTGAGTCCTCGCAATTTGACAATATAGAGATGTTTACATTGTATTGATTCATGCCCTCAAAGGTGTACTTGCTCGTGTCAAGAATTGAATAATTCTTGCCACCGCCATAGAACGCTATTCCGCCATGCACGTAGTCATCCTCGCCGACCTTTGTGATTATGTTATTGTAATCCAAAGAGGAGTTGCCGTTTCCTATGCTTTGCACGGCTTTGAGCATCTCTGCCACGTTGAGAGTCAAGAAGGAAAGATTTGCATTGTCCGCTTGAGTTTTGTCGATATTTGTCGTAATAAGAGTTTCGCTGTTGACGGTGGACAATTCCTTCCAGTTGTCAAGCACAACGTTGCCCTCAAGGTGCAAGATTGCAGGGTAGCTTGTACCTGCAAGGTTTCTCCATCCCTCAAGATCTATGAAGTCAACGCCATTGAGCATACCGCCTGCAAAGTGACTTTCCACACCGACTGCAAACAATCCGCTTGCGGAGAGGGTGCTGTCTTTAAGGAGTACGTCCGTAAGGACGTAGTTGTTCATAAAGTACTCGTCGTTGATGTAGTTGTCGCAAGCAGAGGAGTTGTATGCGGTGTATTCCTTGCCGTTGCCGTCATACAATGACGGGCCTGCTCCGTCGTTTGCAACATAACCTCTCTTGACGCGGTTGGTGCCGATTTTGAGGATAAATTCTCTTGCGTTTTGCAATCTGCAACCGTCTATTGTTACGTTGATTTTTTCCTTTTGTGAATTGACTTCGCTGTCCAAATCCACGTCAACTCTGCCGTATGCACGCACAACCGTTCTGCCATTCTTGACACGGCAGTTGACAAGTTTTGCATCAGCCATAATTTCAAGCGTGGTGCCCGTGTAGTCAAGAAGGGTGAGTTCCATCTTGTCGTTGTCATAGAGTGAGTCGTCGTTGCATCCTGCAAGCACGAGATTGTTTAGCTCAACATCGTCTGTGCGTACAAGGAAGCATATGTTGTCTTGTCCCTTGACGGAGGCAAGTTCCGGAACGCCTTTCCACTGTGCGGCAACAAAGTTCAACGGACCTTGGAACACAGCGTATTCGTACGGATGTCCGGTGCTGTCAATCATTTGGGTGATATATTCGGCATTGATCATATGTCCGTTGCCGTATGCACTGCGTGTAAATTCAACACAATAGCGGACTTTTGCTTGATAATCTTCGCCGTAAATATTTTTGTAGTATTGGCTGTCAAACGTGGTGTTGATTTCCTTTGTGAAGCTCAATAGCTTTTCTTTCATCACCGCATCTGAATATTTTGCCGTTTTCTTGCCGTTTGCATCCACGTCAAAGAGGTTTTCGCCAAGATATATGTCGTTTGCAAGCACGATTTGTTTAATTTTGCTTGTTGCATCCATAAGCTCGTCATACGCCCCGACATATACACCGTTTACGGCTCTAAACGTGATGGATGTTCCGCTTGCACCAAAGCGGTCTGCATACTTCCATTTTGCAGAAATTGTCACCGCACCGTCATCTTTGATGATAAATTCAACACCGTTTGCACCGATTTGTGCCTCGGCAACGTTTTTGTTTGTGGAGCTAAACTCGATATCTGCAAAAGAGGTGACTTCCGCTTGTTTGCTCCCCACAACGTTGTTGAAAAGGGCGGTTGAGTGAGGTGCGGACACAATCTCTTTGTTTGCATCGTATTTTTGATTTGCGATTGCAAGAGAGCCAAGACCGTAATCTCCGAGTGATTCATTGAATATCAAAGAGGTGTAGGCACTTGTCACGATGAGTTTTCTTTCCTCTGTACCGCTTGCAACCACTTTTCCGTTCTCCACTTTTGACCAGTTGACCGTGAGAGTTGTCTCTCCGTCCTTGAGTGCTTTTATTGTGCAAGTGTTGCCGTTTTGGTTAAGAGGGGTGGCAAGTGACGTGTTCGCAACAATCCATTCATAAGTGAGATCTGTCTCGGGATCACAGGTGATTGTAAACCCTGTCGGCTTGCCGTTGATGATCACAAGGTCATCGTCGCCATTTGAATTGCCATAAGAGTTGATAGCGAAGCTATAATTGGAATATGCCACTTGGAAATAATACTTTTCTGAGCCAACTGCAAGTTGCCAAATTATAGATGTCTCCTCGCTTACTGCTTCATTGAGATTTATCGTGATTGCATAAGTGCTGTCGCTCACCTTGTCGAGCTTGATTTTGTCAAGAGTGTAGTCTTGCTCAAACGTTATCAAATCGATATCGTCTTTGCTCAATCCGTCTTTTGCATCGATGTATAAGGTGTAGCTCGAGCTGAAAAGGGGTGCGTGGATGGTTGGAGCGTTGGTTGTGGTGGTTGAAATGCTCTTGCCGTTTATCGTGACGGCACCCTCTTGCGGTTTTTCAACGTTGAGTTCGATTGATTTTTGCAAAGGATCGCCATATGCATCCGTTATGCTCATATAAACGATTGTGGACGTTGCATAGTATGCGGTGATTTTACCGCTCTTTTCATTGAGCATAATTGCATCTTTATCAAACGTATATGTCGGAGAAACAGCTGTGGATATTGGATAATAATCTCCGCCAAGCACAAAGCTTCCCATTGTGACGTTGGCAATATAATCCGTGTTCGTGCCTTCCAAAAGCTCCACCGTTTCACCCAAAGCTGTCTTGAGAGTGGGGGTGTAGTCCAAAATACCGCTACAATCCACGTTGAAAATGACACTGTCGGCATATCCGCCGTCATCGGTGGAGAAGGTGAGCTTTGCCATGCCAACGTCGTTGAGGGCAAAAGAGCCGTCTTGATTGAGAGATACGATGTTGGACGGATCACCGGTGTTTACGTCGGTGACGGAAAGTGAGTATTTTCTATTCTTCGCCTTGTAGGGGAGAACTTCTATCTCAAGCTCCTCCTCGTACATTGGCTGATAATTTGCTATGTCAAAAGAGAATATACCATTGTCGCCTTTGTTGTTGATTGTGATTCCGCTTACGGGGATGTCTGCGGATACGCTTGTTGCACTGGTGATTGCAAACAGTGCGATTAGAAAAACAAGAGGCAATATGACCATAAGTGCTGTGACTGTCTTTTTCATGGTTTTAATCCTCCGTGTCGAGATTTGAATAAGTTTTGCCGAGCTTGATAAAGAAGAATCCCACGGCAAAGCACAGCAGTGCAAACGGTGCACATAGTGCAATTATATAGCTTGTGACCTTGTCCACTTGCACCACGCCTTCGCCGTTTATCAGCGGAGCAAATGCAGAGAACAGCAAGCCGATACCGATTGCAAAGCTTGTCAGCAAGCCTACAAGAATGACGATGGACACGGTGCCGTTGCTCTCTTTGATTTCTCCGTCTTGCGAGCGAGAAAAGTGGGGGTGCATAAGGTCGAGTTTTGTTGCCATGATGATTTGCGCCATTGCATAGAAGGAGCCTGCAACAAAAGTGATGGCACAATCTTGCCATTGCTCAACGCCCGTTGCGCCGAGGGCGACACATGCAATAATGACGCTAAGCTCTGCAACTATTGCGCAGAACGTGATCTTTGCTCCCAAAATCTTTGCAGGAGAGAAGGGGAGCGTCTTTTGTGTCATACACATATATCCGTCACGAGATATGTTGGTGGAACAGAATGTATTGGTGAGCATTGAGTAGAGTATGACGATAAAGGTGCATATCTCAAAGCTCAAATCCGCATTGCCAACCAAGCCGGAAACCATATTTTGTGCCATCTGTGCTGAATAGAAAGTCAAAATCGGCATGATGGCGGCGGTTGTGAGATACATATATGCGTAGCTCGGTGTGCGAATAACAAGCAAGAATTCTTTGTTTAGCAATGCACTGAAGCGTGAACTCTTGTAAAAATGCGGTTGTTGCTTTCTTGAGTGCGGTATGCGGAATGAGAGATTTTTGTGCGTGACACGTATGAATATTGCTCGCACCAAGAAGAAACATGCGATTGCCGCCGCAACGGATATGCCAATCAATATGCCGAGGCTCTTGCCAATGTCACGTCCGAGCATAAGAGAGGCAAACAAATTGGCGGGGTAGTTGTATTTGGTGAAGTTTATGATGCCGTTCATGACGTTTTCATTGAACAGCGAGGTGATTTTGCCTGTTGTGAAAATGCTTTGGGCAATGTTGAACACGTAGGAATATCCCCAGCAGAACAGCCCCATGATGATTGTCATCGAGGCAAATGCCAAGAGATATTGCGAGTTGATGATCTTTTTGATGTAATAGAAGGGCAGAACAATTATCGATGCGATTGCCATTGGAATGATAGGGATGCAAACGGAAACGATAAAGGTGCCGATTATTCTATAGGGTGTGACCGCATCCGCAACAAATAGGAAAGTGAGATTGAGCGTGGGTACGCACACAAGAGCAAGAAGCACTTGCTTTAAGTATACGGCGGTGAGTTTGGAAAGGAATATTTCCGTGCCGTGGAAAGGCATTGTGATGAGGATGTTGAGATCGCTGTTTTCAAAAAGCTCGTGGCTCAGCGAAGCAACGCCACTCAACACAAAAATCACCATAAGCACAAAGAAGCCTAGCGACAATATCTCGTATTGACGAGAGGCAATATCTAGCACTCTGTCGATTTTGATCTCGATGTACGTCTCTACAAAGCGAGAGAATACAAACACGAAAATCGCAACCATCGCACATACAAGAGTGAGCATAAGAATGGCTCTTGCCATAAAGGAAGAGTTCTTTTTGCGCGAGTGCGTTGGCAGAGTGTCAAGCATCTGCTTTTGTAATAAAAGTGCGTATCTTGTCATTGCTTGCTATCCTTTGTCGTATGAGAGAGGAAGTATTCCTCAAGATCCACGTCGGGGTGCTGGGCGGTGAATTCGTCAAAATAGAAGTCATCCGTCTTTTTTCCGCCCTGAATGATAACCGCACGATCACAAAGTTTTTGCACGGAATTGATGTTGTGAGAGGAGAAAAGGATGCAGTTGCCTTCAGAGGCATACTCTTTCATAAATTCGCAAACACGAGCGTTTGTGATAGGATCAAGACCGATCATCGGTTCGTCCAAAATCCAAAGTTTGGGATTGTGGATAAGACTGCCCATCATGCATATTTTTTGACGCATGCCGTGAGAGTAGTCGTTGATTGTGTCAAGAAGTCTGTCACCAAGACAAAAGACCTCTTCAAGCTTCTCAAGACGCTCCTTTCTGTCCTTGACGGATACGCCGTATGCGTTTGCCATAAAGTTGAGATATTGAATGCCGGTGAGCTTGACAAACACATCGTGCTTGTCACTGACGTATCCAAACGTACGCTTTGCCTTGACGGGCTCTTTTGAGATGTCGTAGCCGTTGATGATGATCTTGCCTTGTGTGTAAGGAAGAACACCCGTGATGCATTTTAGTGTTGTGGATTTGCCCGCACCGTTGTGCCCCAAAAGTCCAATGATTTCACCCGGATAACACACAACGTTCAAGTCGTCCACAGCATTGACTTTTGCAGACGGATATTGCTTATAGAGGTTTGATATCACCAAAGACGGTGCAATGTCGATTTTATCGGTTTTCACTTTCTCTCCCTGATTTTCACACGTGTTTGCGTGTGCGTGTAAGTAAATCTAAATTTAGTATTTGTTTTGACTTTTGTTTTATTTATTTCTAGAAAGGATAGGGTATTATTCTAGATTTTATGATAAACCATTATACTATGCTTAATATAACTTTTATATAAATATAACCTTAATAAAACCTTAATTCTCCGGACAAAATGTCAAAAAAAACATATTTATCGACAATAATCGACAAGGCTTTATAAATTTGCAAAACCATATATTGCCGGATAATTTTTTTGCAAAAAAAAGTGAAAAACACCACTCAACGATGTTGTCGCAACAGAGTGTAGGCCTGTGTGTGTTCATGGCATAAAGTTTTGCAGACGTTTGATTATTTGCAGAATAAAGATGCTTGAGTTGGAAAGATATAAATTTTGTTAAAACCGCAAAACAAGCACTTTATTGTGGTAAAAAGCACATATAAAATGCGTTTTGTGTGAAAAATTAATGCACAACATAAACAATAGAGTCTTTGAAAGCTCGACAAAATTCGACGGCAACTTGCAATGGTTGCACTTTTTTATCAATAGTGATAGAATAATAAAGGCGGACAAAGGAGGGCTTATGCAAAAGGTTCAAGAAGTGTTTGAGAAGGTTCAAACAAAGGCTCGCAAATTTCTTTATAGCGATATATATATTTGGCTTGTGTTGGCAATTGTGCTTATTGCTTGGTGGGCACAAAATGCAACGTTCGGTTTTGTGACACTCATTTTGGTGTCTTGCTTTGCTCTTGTGTTTGCCGATGATATTTTGCCATTGACCGTCAATATCTTTGGCGCGGTGCTTATGATATACGACGACACCGTTGCCGAGTTTGTATATTTGTGGCCGACGTTCATTCCGCTCGTCCTTGCAATCGGCTGGTTTATCGTACGCAACGTCAGGGGTAAAAAACGTTTTGTTATGGGCAAGATGTTCTTCCCGCAAATAGCGGTAAGTTTTGCCTTGCTCATCGGTGGCGTCGGCGTTGTGGAGAGTGGAAATTATCTCGATTCTCTCCCCATTTGCATTGCTCTCGGGCTTGGTGTTTTGCTTGTTTATCTGCTTTATGCCAACTTTACAAAGAGAGATTCCAACGTGCTTATACCCGAATATTTTGCAAAGGTTATGCTGTATATAGGTGTCGTCATTGGCATACAGCTTATCATTTCAATCATCCGTGCCAACGTTCCGCTTGGCGCATGGAGCGGTGCATATTGGGACTTCGGCTGGGGCAATCGCAACAACGTGGCAACCTATCTTGTCATTTGCGCTCCTATGGGACTCTATCTGTCAACAAGAAAGAGACATCCGTTTGTATACTATTTGATTTCTGCATTTGAATACATCTGCTTGGTTATGACACTCTCTCGTGGCGGAATCCTTTTCGGCATCATCGGTGCTATTGCCGGAATCGTGCTTTCGGTTGTCAAGGCGGAAGATAGAAAGAAATCTCTCATCAGTCTAGGCATTGTTATTGCCATTATTGGCGTGGTTGTGGGCATTTGCCACGATTGGGCAAAAGGACTTGTCACAAGCCTTATGAACAGAGTTACGGAAAAAGACGATGTTTCTTCCGGCAGATTTGACCTCTACAAGGAGGCATGGGAGCTTTTCAAACAGTATCCGTTACTTGGCGGTGGTATGGGGCACGTCGGCACAAACGCAGGCATGAAAAACGAGATGGGATTGTATTGGTTTCACTCAACGCTTTTCCAAATTATCGGTTGCATGGGCTTGGTTGGTGTGCTTGCTTACGGCTATTATTATGCGACAAAAATCTATCTGCTTGTCAAGAGACGCAAGAGTGTGTTCGCCTTGTTTATCCTTGTCATTTGGATAGGCTTTGAGGGCTATTCTTTGATAGACACGGGCACGATGTCACCTTATCCCAACATGATGCTCATCATGGTCACAACCTTCCTTTTGGAACTTGTTGACGACAAGCACGATGGTTGTGTGGCAGGCATTTTAAACACCTTGAGCGGTGAGGTTTATCAAAGAGAATTGAGTTTGCCAAGCGAGCAAGTCATAGAGGAATCCACTGTACAATGAACAAAAAAAACGCGTGATTTCAAACGAGTATTTTGTTTGTTGTGCACGGAGGTAATTTTGTATATTCAAAACTTAAAACGGCGTTTATCATCAGATAAAACGCCGTTTTTGATAGCCGGAGTATGTGTTTGCTTTGCAATCAATCTCCCGATTTCATGATGTTTGTGGGATTGAGCCTATACAGCTTTATTTGGCGGTGAATAAAAAGAGGCTGATTAAGCAATAATCTTTGAAAAAGCATAAGGAGCAAAATATGAGCTTTAATCCGTTTGAGCAAAAAACAAAACCTATTGAAACTACGCTTGAAAACTGGAAGGATATTTTTCTTCCGCACTACGACAAGAATGATACCGATCCCTACACCAAACTGCGCATAATTCTTATGAACGGCACGGAATTTGAGGCGAATTGGTTTTCTCATCAGTTTTCCAGACACTGTGCCGACAACGACGTAAGACGTAAGATTGCGCTTATCCGCAGGGTTGAACAGCAACAGCAAAAGAAACTATCCTCGCTCAAGCCAACCGATGAAAACATCCTTGAAACAACCATAGGTTATGAGCAACTTGCAGTTGAGCTTACGGCAAATCTTGCAAGGCGTGAAAAGAACGAATACGTGCGAGAAACGCTAAACTTTGCATTGCTTGAAGATTTTGACCATTTGTACCGCTTTTCCAATCTATTGAAAATGGAATACGGCATTGAGGGTGCGGATCTTGTGGCAAGACGCACAGAAATCACGCCGGGACGACCGACAGTGTCTGAACATCGCTTTCCATACGATGACGTTCGCCACCACATAGACAACAAGAAAGCAAGCCCTATCACAAGGCTCAATGCATCTATAATCACGGCGGCGGAACAGCAAACTATGAATTTTTATATGAACGTCGGCAACACATATCCCAGTGAAATCGGCAGGAAGATGTATGGCGAAATTGCTATGATAGAGGAGCAACACGTCACTGAATACGGTTGCCTCAACGATGTGAATTGCACTTGGTTTGAGGGCTTGCTCGAACATGAATATACCGAGTGCTATCTATATTGGTCTTGTATGCTAGACGAGAAAAACGAGAAAGTGAAGAGTGTATGGGAGAGATGTTTGCAACAAGAGCTTGCCCACCTAAAACTTGCAAGCGAATTGCTTGAAAAATACGAAGGGAAGTGCTACACGGATATATTCCCGGAACCTGCATTCCCCGAGCCAATTACGTTTGGACAAGATAACATAGAATACGTGCAATCCGTCCTCAAAAAGACGGCATATTATACCTCAGTTTGCGAAGGGTATGCAGACGTAAGAGACCTTGATCCGGACTATAAATTTTTCAAATGGCAGAAGAAACTCAATGGCGATGGCAGCGCAAATCCAACTCATAAAATCATTGAAATGTATATAGACAAGTATGGCAAAGACTATAGATTTGAAACAAAGAAGAATCCTGTAAAAGAGCTTCAATGTCGCACGCAAGATAACACAACGGTTGGCAGAGTAAGTGACCATAAACACTAAAATACTAGGCAAGTTTTCTAATGTATAAAAGGAGATTAATTACAAAACGTGGTATTTAATATATGATTTCCGTTGTATAAAATATCGTTTTGTGTAATATGTCAATTATTAATCAAACTTACGCTACACGAAGCCGAGGCGGGAAATCCTCGGCTTTTTGATTAGAATTCAAGCTGACTTTGCAACGGCAACTAGCCCAAAAGAGAATCCGCATATTATTGAAAATAAGGAATAACTTAACAAAAAAATCAAAATAACGCAAAAGTCATTGCCAAAATTTAAGAATGTGTTATAATATCAACACAAGTTGCGATATGCAACACAATCATGCGTGGGGATATGGCTCAGTTGGTAGAGCGTCGCGTTCGCAATGCGAAGGCCAGGGGTTCGAATCCCCTTATCTCCACCA
>CAZXUW010000013.1:0-52197 GCA_964644355.1 uncultured Bacteroides sp. | reverse complement strand
ACCAAAAAATCACATCAGCCGATGTGATTTTTTTATCCATTGCGAAAGCAATGGTATATCATCACGCTTTAGCGTGTATATCATCAGCCCTTGGGCTGTATATCATCACGGCAAAGCAGTGATAAATTTGGCGGAAAAGAGAGTCAAGCGGGCATGCGATTGCGGATTGGTGAAAATCTCAATAAATGACGAAAGTGATAGATAAGCACGTTAAAACACATTTATAAACTGCCGATTATGTGAAAAACGTGCAATTTTTACAGGCTAGTTTTTTATGTTTTGCAAGGGTAATATTTTTGAAAACGACAGATATTTCTTTTTGATTGTATTTTGCTCTGATGGGTGGTATAATAATACCATACGGTGAGAACACGGACTGAGTTGTATATTTTTGCAGGCGAGCAAAAATTGAGATTTTTTCTTGTATTTTCAACCGCAACAAGTGAAAATTCGGAGATTGTTATGGACAAATATAGAGTGGTTGAATGGGCACAGATAAGCCCTCATACATCATGTTGTTTTGCTTACGTTGAGCTGACGGATGCAATCAAACAAGCCATAATCAACGACATTCGTGCCAACGGATATTTTTTTGGGGATGAGGCGTTGTTTGGCGGTGAGTTGCAAGTATGCCCCGTTTTGAATACGGGTGAGGCGGTGCTTTTGAGTGATGACGACTGCAAGGAGCTTGTGTGCAAAGCATACGGATTGAAAGAGGATGAATATGAAAGATACCTTCATCACGTGGTGAAAAATCCATATATAGATATTGCCACTCAAAAAAAATATACTTGCGAATATCCCATAAAGAGAGTTGTATGGATCAACGATGACGCTTTTGACGATTTCAAAGCAAGCATTTTGAGCGGAAAAAGCAACGTGGATATCATCCCGGATGACTATATACAGCTCAAAAAGGGTGACGTTGTGAGATACACAAGCGTAGATGAGGGAGAATATTTTGAGGTGCAAATCAAAGAATCTTTCCCTGACAACTCAAACAAAATATCCGATTTGGCAAATATCAACAAGGTGGATACGCAAAGCATTTTGGACTTGTTTGCAAAGAACGCAAGTGCGAGCAACGAGCATCTTTTGTATAGATATGACGGAGAGAGCGGGCAGACTATATGCAAGGAGTTTGAGCGTATTTATGGCACTTGGCTGTTGCAGGATATATCCACCGCAATAGGCAAAGGAGAGTTTTTCTGCAGAATAAATCTCATCGTCTTTGACAAAAACGTCAACTTTGAACAAACGGTGCTTGATATGAGTGACGATACACCGGTAAGTGATGAGGTCGCAAGCGAAATCAAGCAAAAATGCGATGACTATTTGAGTGAAGTGCAACGTGCACAAGAGGAGCAAAGATTGAGAATTTTGCGATTGAAAGAAAAAATGGCAAAACGCAAAAACGGAGATAATTGACAAATTTTTGAAATATGCAAATTTTGACAAATAAAAAAGTCGTGTACCGCTTGGATACACGACTTTTGCTTATCAAAACTTATTTTACAAGATCGATGAGTGCAAGTGCACGTTTGAGAGCAAGCTTGCTGTTGACTTTGAATTGGAACGGCACGTCCTCATAAACTTTCTTGTGGCCTGTGGAGGTGTGGGGTGTGCGACCATCATTGAATTCCTCTGCGTCGGGATCGAGAGGAAGATTGATACGCAAGGATGAACCGATGATTGTGATTTTGGCAACGATGTCACCCTCTCTGCGGTATGTGTCGCATTGCTTGCTTATACGGCTCTTGATTTTCGGAGCACCCTTTGCCGTTGCGGTGAGGGCATCTTTCAAGATTGAATAACGCTCTTTGATAATATCATCGGAAAGTGCAAACTTTTCAGCAAACGTAAGGCTCTTTCTGGATGCCTTTTTTGCCATAACTTTGTCATAATCAAATTTTTTGCCAAGTGAGCTATGAAGATCTGTCACGTCAACTTTGCTGTCAGCTTCTTTCTTTGCTTGTGCCTTCTCGTAAGCTGTTGCACAAGGGAATGCGACCTTCTTGTCGCACAAAGCACAAAAGTCATAAGCACCGCACATATCACGATGATTGCGGATGCTGTCGTTCCATTTCTGTTCATCCAATTTGGCTTGCAATAAAATTTTGTCCATTGTAATTTCTCTCCGTCAATTTATGTATTCTATATAACGTTTTATTGAATAGAATGTCAAAACGTAATTGTAACGCAGGCGTGATTGCATTGATTTTGCCAATCGGCAATCTATTCAAGCATATTTACACACATTGTACACAAATATTGTGCGTTTGACAATCACTTTTGGGCATAAAATTCTCTTTTTTTCAACATTCTAATTAAACGGATTTTCTTGATAAGTTTTCAACTTTTTTGAGATTTATCCTCTGCAAAAGTGCACGCCAATCACAAAACAAGCATTCTAACCGCCTATTTTTTGAATAACGTTATTTTTTATGCAAAACGTATCTTTCAAAGGGCGGAGAGTATATTGATTTTTGCAATAAAAAACGCAACCGTTGGTGCGGTTGCGTAGTGTATTGAGATTGCTTATAGTCTGCCGGTGCTTCCAAAACCGTCCTTGCCACGTACGGACTGCTCAAGGCTGTCCGTCTCAACAAAGTTTGCAACAAAACAGGGAAGTATCAAAAGCTGTGCGACACGCTCTTTGTCCAAAATTGTTTGAGGCTCGTTGGAGTGATTGTGAAGTGCCACGATAAGCTCTCCTCTATAATCACAATCTATTATGCCCACCTTGTTTGCAGGGGCAAGCGCACGTTTGCTTGCAAGTCCGCTTCTTGCACATATCACACCAACAGTTCCGTCGGGAAGTTCAATGGCAATCCCCGTGTGCACAAACACCGTTTGATGGGGGAGTATTGTCACGTCTTTGCCCTCGCAGGCATATAAATCCGCTCCTGCGGAATACTGTGTGCCATAGCTCGGGACAATGGCGTTGGGATTTAGCTTTGTGAATTTTACAGATACGTTTTGCATAGCAAGCTCCTTTTATAGGATAATTTTATCATTAAAACCTAATTGTGTAAAGAAACAAAGGCGTATATTATTCGTTTATTTATATCTTAAGATTGCAGAATTGTAGTGCTTGCAATGCCCTCGAACAAAACGGCAAAGGTCAAAAGCGTCGTTCTTGCCATATTGAAAGAGGATGATATTTATCTTTGGATCCTTCCAAACAGTGAGTGTTGTTGAAAAATATTGAGTATAGCTCGACAAAAGGAGAAAATAATCATTTTGCCTCTTTTATTTTTGCAACGCATATGTTACAATGCCATTATGGAACAGACGGATAAGATAAAAATCGACATTTACGATTTTGACAAAACAGCCATCCCTTACGATAGTGCCTTGCACTATTGGTTTTGGAGTATGGCGCATTGCCCTTGGACGCTAGTGCTACTCCCGTTTCAGCTGTTTTGGGGATTTTTGATGGTCACCAAAATACTGCCGGTGCCAAAGTTTAAGAAAATCGCATTCAATTTTGTGAGTCTCATCAATACGGAAAAGACGGTGAAAAAGTATTGGGATAAACATCAAAACGATATATATGACTTTTTCAAGCCCGAAAACAGAGATCTATCTCGCAAGTGCGTGTTGATAAGTGCAAGCCCGGATTTTCTCATCAAAGAGATTGCCGACCGCATGAAAATTGACTATTGCATCGCAAGCCCGCATAGCACAAAGAACGGACATTTGCTTGGCAAGGTGTGCAGAAAGGAAGAAAAAGTGCGTCGTCTCAACGAGATTTTGCCTGACGTTGAGGTTGAAAACGTGTATAGCGACAGCCTCGATCACGACAGATATATATTTGCTCTTGGCAAAAGACGTTTTCTTGCCACAAAAGGCAAACTTGAAGAAATCGACTTTGAAGCAAGGATAAAAGAATACGACGAAAAGCATAAAAAATAAGCAAAAACACACAAAAAAAACACATCAAAATATACAAGAAAAACGCCGAAAATCGGCGTTTTTTCTATGTATTTTACGTCTTAAGTTTATTCAACGGTGCCGTCTATGCCATTGGATTGGTCGCCCTCGTCCTCGCTGTAAACGCCTTTTGTCTCGTCTATGCCCAAATCCTCAAGCCAATACACTTTGTCTTTGAATGCGATTGTCAACACGTCTATAACGCAGAGCACCCATCCGCCGAAAATCATAAGCAATATCGCAAGTGCAACGCCTATGACGCTTGATTGGCTTGCACTCTTTGCGATGCGGTAGAGGTTGGAGGGAATATCCCAAAGTATGCAAAACAGCGTGCGAGTCAATTTGTCCTGACTTTGATACCAAGCAAGATACTTTCTTGCCAAATCTTCCATAATAAAAGCCTCCGAGCATTTTTGTATGATAAAGTTTTAGCCTTTTATATCAAATAAGTCAAGCATATCAAAATATGTTGTTGTATTCAAAGGTGTTGCGTGGTATAATTTTTCTATTGAGGTTTAGGAGGTATATATGGCGTACAAGAGCGATATAGAGATTGCGCAAAGCATTCAGCCGATGCCCATTGTTGACGTCGCAAAATCTTGCGGTGTTGACGAGGATTGCCTTGAGATTTACGGAAAATACAAGGCGAAGATAGATTATGCCAAAATTTGTGAGCGTAAAGACAAAAAGAGTGGCAAACTTGTGCTTGTCACAGCAATCACTCCTACACCTGCAGGAGAGGGAAAAACCACAACTACAATTGGACTTGCCGATGCGATGAGGCGTATTGGTAAAAACGTGGTGGTTGCTTTGAGAGAACCCTCTCTAGGTCCCGTGTTTGGTATCAAGGGCGGTGCAACAGGCGGTGGGTATGCTCAAGTGGTGCCGATGGAGGATATCAACCTACATTTCACGGGTGACTTCCATGCGATAGGATCCGCAAACAACTTGCTTGCGGCAATGCTTGACAACCATATAAAACAGGGCAACGCACTTGGAATAGACGTCAACAAAATCACCTGGAAAAGATGCGTCGATATGAATGATAGACAGCTCCGTTTTGTCATAGACGGACTTGGCGGAAGTGCAAACGGCGTGGAGAGAAAGGATGGCTTTGACATAACTGTTGCAAGCGAGATTATGGCGGTGCTTTGCCTTGCATCATCCCTCAAAGATTTGAAGGAAAGACTTGGCAAAATCATAGTGGCATATACTTATGACAACAAGCCCGTCACAGCAGAGCAACTCAAGGCACACGGGGCAATGGCGGTGCTTCTCAAAGACGCCATAAAACCCAATTTGGTGCAGACGCTCGAGGGCACTCCTGCAATAATTCACGGCGGTCCTTTTGCCAACATCGCACACGGTTGCAATAGTGTGATTGCAACCAAAACGGCACTTTATCTATCCGATTACACCATCACAGAGGCTGGTTTTGGTGCGGATCTCGGTGCGGAGAAGTTTTTTGATATCAAGTGTAGAAGCGCACAATTGGCTCCGTCCGCAGTGGTGGTTGTGGCAACGGTACGTGCCCTTAAGATGCATGGCGGATTGAGCAAAGACGAGCTTGCAAAGGAGGATTTGATTGCTCTTGAGAGGGGTATTCCCAACCTTCTTAGACATGTTGCAAACATCAAGAACGTGTACAATTTGCCTTGCGTTGCGTGCATCAACCGCTTCCCGACAGACACGGATGCAGAGATAGATTTTATCACCAACAAGTGCAAGGAGCTTGGCGTGAACACAGTGCTGTCCACAGTGTGGGCGGATGGCTCGAAAGGTGGTGTGGCTCTTGCAAATGAGGTTGTGCGTCTTTGCGAGCAAAAGAGTGAATTTCACCTTGCGTATGAGGATGATATGAGCATAACGCAAAAGATTGAAAGCGTTGTGAAAAAGGTGTATGGCGGAGAGGGAATTTGCCTATCCAACGAGGCAAAAGAGCAGATACAAAGGCTTGAAGAACTTGGTTTTTCCCATATGCCGGTGTGCATTGCAAAGACGCAATACAGCTTTTCCGACAATCCGAAATTGCTTGGTGCACCGTCCGGTTTTGTGGTGAGCGTCAAGAGTGCAAAAGTCAGTGCAGGAGCGGGGTTCATCGTGGTGCTGACGGGGGATATTATGACAATGCCCGGACTTCCCAAAGTTCCGTCCGCAGAAAAAATCGACATCACGGACGATGGCAAGATAGTGGGTTTGTTCTAATATAATTTACACATATGAGAGTGGGCGATTGCTCACTCTTTTTTGTATTCTTTTTGCAATATTTATAGTGGTATTATATATGTTTTGTGAATACAATTTGATATGAAAGTTATCGTGTTGGGAGCTTTGGGGCGTATGGGAAGCACGCTCTGTGCAAGGCTTGAAAAAGAGGAGGATATTGCCGTTGTCGCACGTGTTGACAGTGCATACGGTGCTTGCAAGAGTGGAGGGTATCAGTCACTTGACAAAGTCAAAGAGGATGCGGACGTGATTGTCAATTTTGCAAGTCATTCTCTTGCTTTTGAGGTGGCGGATTTTGCAAAAAAGCACAATATTGCACTGTGTGAATTTTGCACGGGGCATACGCAAAAAGAGAGGGAGTGTGTTGAAAATTTGGGCAAACGTGTGCCCGTGTTTTTTGCAAGCAACACCGCCCTTGGCATAGCACATATCCTTGAAATAGCCAAGAGATTGGCAGGTGTTTTTCCGTCTGCACAGGTGGAGATTGTCGAAACACACCACGCTCAAAAGGCGGATGCTCCCAGCGGTACGGCGCTTATGCTTGCAAATGAAATATCCAAGGTTAGGGGCGGAGAGATTGTTTGCGGACGGCAGGGTAGGCGGACTTGCGATAGTGAAATCGGCATTCACTCTGTTAGGATAGGTGACGTTTTTGGCGAGCATTGCGTGTATATAGACACCAAAGATGAAAAAATTGTGCTCAAACATATCGCACTTTCAAGGGATCTTTATTGTGAAGGAGCCCAGAGGGCTATGAGGTTTATATCCACAAAGGATAGGGGTGTTTTCGGCATGCAAGATTTGCTTGATGAATATAAAGGGAGCGCTTACACAACCTAGTGATAGGTTGATTATGAAAAAAATTATCATTTTGAGCAGTATATGTATATTCACTTTTGCGTTTGCACTGTGTGCAATTATGCCAAGCGAAGTTGGTTATTGTGCAGGTGTGCTTGACATACTCTCGCCAAAAGCTATTGAGTTTTATGAGGGTGAAATTGCCGGCAGGCAAGTTGTGTCCAACAAGTCCTACGAGTGGCTTGAGAGAGTTGGCAGTAGGTATAATATATCCGCACAAAAGGTGAGGGCGGTGCTTGTGGTGCAAGACTTTTGCAAATTGTGCGGAGAGGATAGGTCTTTTGCGGAGCTTGCAAAGTGCCAAGATTTGGAGTTGCTTGTCATCGTCAAGGAGCACGTTGACGTATATTTGAGCCTGCTTGACGACGCAAAAAAAGAGGAGCTTAAACAAAAGGGGAGCGAATTGTTTTTGCCAAAATCAAAATAAAACAATCAACACTTGAAATGCCACACCTTTAATGGTATACTTTATACATTATAGGAGGCGTTAAATGGATATTACGCAAAAAGAATTTCTTACCGCCAAGGCAAGGCAGTTGCGTGACGACGTGATCGAAACAATTGGAAGATTCGGTTCGGGGCACATCGGCGGAGCTATGTCAGTTATAGATGCGTTGACGGTTATTTATTATGCAAAAGCAAACGTCGATCCTCAAAATCCGCAAAAAGCGGATAGGGATAGAGTGATTATGTCAAAGGGGCATGCAGGTCCTGCGATGTATGCAACTCTTGCCGACAAGGGATATTTTCCGCACGAGTGGCTTTATACTCTCAACAAGAACGGCACAAAATTGCCAAGCCATTGCGATATGACCAAAACTCCCGGCATCGATATGACGGCAGGCTCTTTGGGACAGGGCATTTCCTGTGCGGTGGGCATGGCTCTTGGCGCCAAAATGGACAAACTTCCCTCAACAATATATTGCTTTATCGGCGATGGTGAAAGTCAAGAAGGTCAAGTGTGGGAGGCAAGCATGTTTGCAGGCTCTCATCATCTTGACAATTTCATTCTTTTGCTCGATTACAACAAGATGCAACTTGACGGGCCCGTTGAGCAGATCAACAACATAGCTCCCGTTGAGGATAAGTGGCGTGCGTTTGGATTTTACGTGCAGAGTGTGGACGGACACGACGTTGAACAGATTGCAGACGCAATCGACAATGCAAAAGCTCAAAACGGAAAACCTTCACTCATCGTGCTCAACACAATCAAGGGCAAGGGAGCATCCTTTGCAGAGGGTGCACCAAATTGCCATAGCATGAGCGTAAGTGAGGAAATGTGGAGAAAAGAGACGGGGAGGTATGCAAATGACTGACGATAGAGAAATGAGACAAGCCCTTGCAAACGCTCTTGTGGAAAGAGCAAGAAAGGACGACAAAATCGTTGTGCTTGATGCTGACCTTATGAGTTGCCATGCCACCAAGGTTTTCAAGGCGGAGTTCCCTGATAGATTTGTCAACGTCGGCATCGCAGAGCAGAATTTGATTGGCATATCTGCAGGTTTGTCCGCTATGGGCAAGACACCTTTTGCATATAGCTTTGGTCCGTTTGCAACAAGAAGGTGTTATGACCAGATTTTCAT
Organism: uncultured Bacteroides sp.; assembly: GCA_964644355.1. Lineage (GTDB taxonomy): Bacteria > Bacillota > Clostridia > Christensenellales > CAG-917 > CAG-475. Next base: position 43,594 of record CAZXUW010000013.1, on the reverse strand, counting down.
CTCGGTTTCCTATGCGTATCAAAACGTGAAGATTGTTGGAAGCGATCCCGGTGTGACTGCAGAGTACAACGGCGGTACGCATATGCCGTTTGAGGATATGGCTCTTATGAGGGCGGTGCCTCACATGGTGTGCTTTGAGCCAACCGATGCGACTATGCTTGAAAAAGCTGTTGATCAAATTGCCGATTACAAAGGCGGTGTGTACATCCGTATGCCTCGCAAAAAAATGGAAAAGGTGTATGACGACTCTCTCAACTTTGAGCTTGGCAAAGCCATACGCTTGAGAGAGGGCACAGACGTCACTTTGATTGCAAGCGGTATCATGGTGTCAAGAGCTCTTGAGGCGGCGGATATGCTTCAAAATGACGGCATAAGTGCAAGGGTTGTCAACATCCATACCTGGAAGCCTATTGACAAGGAAGAATTGATTGCTTGTGCAAAAGAGACGGGTGCAATCGTCACCTGCGAAAACCACAACGTTTGCAACGGATTGGGCAGTGCGGTGAGTGAAGTTCTTGTGCAAAATCACCCCGTTCCAATGAGACTTGTGGGCGTGCAAGACGAGTTTGGACAGGTTGGCAAAAACGCATATCTCAGCGAGGTTTATCACCTGACCGCACAAGATATTTATCAAAACGCACTTGAAGTTGTAAAAATGAAATAATCACACAAACAACACTTTACATATGCAAAAATGGCGTATAAAACGCCATTTTTGTTATTTTACCTCATTTTTCACAAAGGAGAATATCACAGCAGGACGGCATTGTCCACAAGGTTTTTGGCATATGCAATTCAAGAGTGTCGCACGCTTGTCGCAAACGATGCATTGCAGGAATAACGCTTGCAAGATAGTTTTTTGCTCTGTCAAAATCATCCTCAAACGATTGTGCTTTTTCAAGTGTTGATGAGAGTGTAGAGCATGCTTTGTTTATTGATTTTGCAAGGTTGGATAACGTCTTGCAAACTGCCAATTCATGGGTGTTGTCCACCCTCGATTTTGAGCAGTTTTCGGCAGATTTTGCCATGTCACTTTTGTATGTCGATAGGGCAGGAAGCATATCGGTTTTGGCTATATTCAGCATCGTTTCGGCTTCGAGTTTTATGTGGTTGCAATACTCTTGCATGCCCACATTTTGCCGTGCTTTGAGCTCTGATTGACTCAATACTTTTTGTTTTTCAAAAAGCTCCACATTCTTTTTGTCTGTCAAACATGCAAGGGCTTGAGGGGATGATTTTATATTCAGAAGTCCTCTCTTTTTTGCTTCTTTTTGCCAAAGAGGAGAGTAGTTGTCACCATTGAAAATTATTCTGCCATGCAAACGCATAGTATTCTCGACTATCCGTTTCACACCGCTGTTTATGTCCTTACTTTGCTCCAATACGTCTGTAAATTTTTCAAATTGCTCTGCCAAAATTGTGTTGATGATCATGTTTATATCGGCAAGAGATTGCGAGGATCCGCACGTGCGGAATTCAAATTTATTGCCGTTGAAGGCAATCGGTGACGTTCTATTGCGATCGGACGAATCTCTTGTGAATTTCGGCAAAAAATTCAGCCCTATTTGCACGTCCTTTTGCTTATTTTGGGTGAGCGTTCGACCTTGTGCGACCGCGTGTAGAATTGACGTCAATTCATCACCCAAATATATGCTGATTATGGGCGGAGGGGCCTCGCTTGAGCCAAGTCGCAAATCGTTGGAGGCACTCGCAACAACTCCTCGGATCAAATCTTGATGCTCGTCAACTCCGCATATCATACCGCACAAAATGAGCAGAAAAGGTGCGTTGCCTTGTGGATTGTCACCCATATCAAGCAGATTGCCGTCATTTGTTGAGATAGACCAGTTGTTGTGTTTTCCGCTTCCGTTCACCGCTTGGAAGGGTTTTTCATGGAGAAGACAGGTCAAATTGTGCTTTTTTGCCACTTTTTTCATAAGCTCCATTGTGAGTTGATTTTGATCCACTGCCAAATTTACGGTGGTGAAAACGGGTGCAAATTCATATTGACAGGGTGCGTTTTCGCTGTGTTTTGTTTTGGCAAGAATGCCGACTTTCCAAAGGCAATCGTCAAGCTCTTGCATAAACTCTGCGATCTTTGGGGAAATCGAGCGAAAATAGTGGTTTGAAAAATCATGCTGTTTTGTCGTTGCTCCAAACAACGTTCTGCCGGTATAGCGCAAATCGGTTCGCGTTTGAAAAACATCGCTGTCTATGAGAAAATACTCTTGCTCCGCTCCGACTTCCACGTTGATATGCTCAACCTTCTTGTCGAGCAAGGTCAATAGGCGGACGCATTGCGTGTCTATTGCTTGTATGGATCTCAGTAGTGGAATTTTCTTATCCAGTGCCCTTCCGTCATAGGAGAAAAACAAGGCAGGTATGCACAGCACGCCGTCTTTTATAAATGCGTGCGAGGTGGGGTCCCACGTGGTGTAGCCTCTTGCTTGGCAAGTGGAGCGGAGATTGCCGTTGGCAAAAGAGCTCGCATCCGTCTCTCCTTTGATAAGTTCCTTTCCGCTCAAATTCATAATCACGTTGCCGTTTTTTGTTGGAGTGATGAAGGACTCATGCTTTTGAGCACATGTGCCGACAAGGGGTTGGAACCAATGTGTGTAATGCGTTGCTCCTCTTTTGATTGCCCACTTTTTCATGGCTTTTGCCACCTTGTTTGCGACATCGATGGGTAGGGGCAGATTGTTGGCAATACACCTTTTGAGTTGTACGTAGGTGCCAAGAGGCAGATATTTTTTCATTGTCCGCTCGTCAAACGCCAGCTCGGCAAATATGCGGGATATATGCATTGTTCTCTCTCCAATTTCAACTTATATTCTTATATGAACAAAGAGGCGTGTGTGTGCAAGACGTCGCAAATTTGTGGCGGAATATAGTTTTGATGTGATACGTAAAATTTGCAATAGTGGAAACCTTTGACAAAAAAAGACAAAAAAAGACAAAATTCGTGCCCGTATATACAGGATAAAGATATTGAAATTGGCATTGCGGGGACGTATAATATAAGTAACAAAAACAAAAGGAGAAAGGGTATGAAAGAATTGCTTTTGAAAATAGGTGAGTTGATTGAAAACGAGATAGACAACGTTGAAAAAATCGAATACGTTGACGAGCGTATGGGGCATATGTTCTACATATTTATGAAAGACGGCAAGAAGATACTTCTCTCCTTGATAGACAGCAAACTGTAATTGTGACGTGTGTTTATCGCAACAAGGGCTTTGTTTTGGCAGTGACACAAAACGCACCGAAAACACAATCAAAGCGTTGCTATTTTTTGCAGTGATAGTATGACAATACGCAAATTTAGTTTGGCATTTTTTCGAGTGGGTGATTTTTATATCTCACACATATAAAATGCAAAATCAAGCGTTTGACAATGTGTTTTAATACAATAAAAGTCGCTTTTGTGTTGTTATACTTCTAAAAATGCTTGTATTATATGACAACAAAAATCCTCCCAAATCAGGGAGGATTTTGTCACGAACGTATAACAAGTTTTTGTCACATAAAACTTGAAATTACTAGGATTGCGTTATAGGAGAAGTGTCTTATCCTCGCCCATTCCCATCAATCCGTCAAGCACGTATTTGTTGCCGTCCTCGTCAAGCAGATAGCCCTCGAGGGTGCCGAATGCAACGTAGTAGTCAATCATAACGACGCCTGCATGGGTGATCATTGGATTCATATTGACAACGTTGAATTTGAGATTGACCATGCCGTGTTCATCTTTGATTGTCCACACGGAGTGATCGCAGAAATCACCGCTTTCAACGCTTCGTGTAAATTTGACGGGTGGCAAAATGCTTGTCTTGCCCTCAAACCAAATGAGGTTTTCATTGTATTGATCTTGGTCGATGGATTGGTTGCGAGTGAGGTTGAAAGCAAGCCAACGCTTTTCGCCATTTATCTCGCACTTGCCAAGAGTGGTCACCCAGTCATAGTGAGCGTGGCGAGGATAGTAACCTCTGTGGTCGTCAACGATTGCGGTGCTATCGTCATCGGTGAGCATTTCTTCGCCGTTGATGACAAGTCTGCCCTCCGCCTTGAAGAAGTCTTTTTGGCTGTATAGTGGACGGTTTTTGCCAAACGGAATGCTTGCCACGCAGGGAAGTGAAAGACGAGAAAGCTTGAAGTCATACTCAATGGTTGCTTCGCCGTAATTCTCTTTCATTGATTTTGCGATGGTCTTGTCCGGGCGAGTGACTGTGATGAGGCATTTGCCGTTGTGGTGACCTTCAAGGTCGCATCTGCCGTCTTGGAAGTTGTTGACGTATTTGACGTGAGATACGTCGGTGTGTGCCTCTGCAACTGCTCCATTGATAAGGTTTGGAGCAATCACCGTGTCTTTTGACTTGAGGTTGGTATCCCAACAATATACCTTGCCGTCACGCTTATCGAAAAAGATGTTCAACGTCTTGCCGAATATACCCATATCGCATACGACCGCCAAAAGAACGCCGTGTTTGAGATGCACTTCGGTGGCTTCCCAAAGTGTGAGTTTGAGACGGTTCATGCACTGAGGTGCACGGGTGGGCTTTTTGAGCTTTGTCAGCTCCATTTGTTCAAATTCTTTGTCAAACGTGCCAAAAATGCAGTTGCCGTTTTCATCAACGATGCTTTTGGGCGTTGGAACGGCTCGTCTTGTTTGGTGAATAAATTTTGAATATTCGCCCATAATTTTTCTCCTTATCAACATTTTATAAATTTGCCATGTGGCTATATTTTTATTATGACTTAACGGCGCAAAATAGTCAATACCGAAAATTTGCAAATGTCAAAAAAATATTGTTTGAGCAAGCTCGGGCGTTTGTTTTTGAAAATTTTATTGCTATCTCAATAATAATATGTTAAAATTCTATAGATAATAAGGAGATAGCTATGCTTACGCTTGAGAGTCAAACAGTGTATGATGCAATACGCTCCATTGCGGGCGAGGAGGAAGTGTACAAGGTGGTTGAAGCGGACGAGATTCTAACTCGCCTTCCCTCAACGCTTTCTTTTGACAAGGTGAAACTGGCCTCTATCATAAGAGAACTTAAGGACAGAGGTTATATTCTTGTGAAGTATTTCACCCCCGACGAGTATTGTCTTGCACTTGTCAAGAAGCTTGACGAGGATCCGTCACAAGCTCAAAACGAGAGTGGACAACAGCAAGAAAACAACGTGTATGTTCCTGCACAAGTGATCAAAAGAAGCGGCGGTTCGGTGAGCAAAGCGGGTGCGTTTTTCTCTGCACTCATCGGTTCAATACTTGGCAGTGCGATCGTTGCGGTGATAACAGTGTTGATAGTCAAGTTTGTTTTGAAATGACCAAAGCAAGCGTTTATATATCAAAATATTGTGTATAAAGTGCGGTTTTTGCACTATGATATAAGAAGGAGTTTGTCAAATGCAGGTGCAAGTTGAAAGACAGCATGTGCTGAACAAAAAGGAAAAAGCGGTGATGAGAGCCATTTATCAAGAGGCGGACAAGCAGGACGGCTCTTGCTTGCTTATGCCAATTGACATTCTCGAACAACTTCCGCTTGACATCCCGTTTGAGGAGAGCGAGCTTGACACAATCCTCAAAAATTTGGAGCTTGACGAGTACTTTGACGTCACCCGTTCGGACAAGAAAGGCGAGCTTGTGTATTGCATAAACTTGCTCAAAAAAGGCAGACAATTTGCAAGAGTCGAGCGTGCTTTTAGAAGCAACCTTGCCTTCAAAATTTTGCTCACGTTGGGGCTTAGTGTAGTGACGGCTCTTATTGGTGTGGGCATTAGACAGCTTGTTGCATATCTTATGGGCTTATAAGTTTTATGAAATTTGAACTTGTCAGCAAATATAAACCGACCGGAGATCAGCCTCAAGCGATTGAAAAGATCGTCGAGGGGCTTAAGGACGGATTTAACACAGAGGTTTTGCTTGGAGTTACCGGCTCGGGCAAAACTTTTACTATGGCAAATATTATCGAGCAAATGCAAAAGCCCACGCTTGTGATTGCCCACAACAAGACTTTGGCAGCACAGCTTTGCAATGAGCTTAGAGAGTTTTTTCCAAAAAACAGAGTTGAATTTTTTGTCAGCTATTATGACTATTATCAGCCCGAGGCATACATTCCGCGCACGGATACCTATATTGAAAAAGACTTGCAAGTCAACGAGGAGATAGACAAGCTCCGCAACAGTGCAACGGCATCCCTTTGCGAGAGAGAGGACACCATTGTTGTGGCAAGCGTCTCTTGTATATACGGACTCGGTGCTCCAACGGACTATTTTGAAAATTCCATCTCTTTGAGAGAGGGGGATGAGATAGACAGAGACGCCCTTGCAAGGCGTCTTGTGGACATCCAATACAAGCGTGCAGACGTAGATTTTGCCCGTTCGACATTTAGAATGAGGGGTGACACCATCGACATATTCCCCTCAACCAGTTCTGAAATTGCCGTGAGAGTGGAGCTTTTTGGCGATACGGTTGAGCGTATATGCGAGATTGACGGCACAACGTCAAAGGTGCTCAACGAGCTTAAGCACACACTCATATTTCCCGCAACACAGTATGTCATAAGCGGAGATAAGGAAGCTATCCTCAAAAAAATCCTCCAAGATAAGGCGGAAAGAGTAAAATATTTTGAGGAAAGGGGAAAGCTCATTGAAGCACAGCGTATTGATGAGAGAGTCAACTACGACGTGGAAATGATAAGAGAAATCGGCTATTGCAGCGGAATTGAAAACTATTCTCGCTATTTTGACGGGAGAGTGCCCGGGCAAGCGCCGTATACGCTTCTCGACTTTTTCGGCAGTGACTTTTTGACGTTTATTGACGAGAGCCATATGACCATCCCTCAAATAAGAGCTATGTTCAACGGTGATAGGGCAAGAAAGGACAACCTTGTGGAGTACGGCTTTAGGTTGCCGTCCGCATACGACAACAGACCGCTCAAATTTGAGGAGTTCGATGCAAGAATACGGCAGGTTGTCTGCATGAGTGCAACGCCTGCTCAATACGAGCTTGAGCGAGCCGACCTTGTTGCGGAGCAGATCATAAGACCTACGGGTCTTTTGGATCCCGAGATAGAAATCAAGCCGATCGACGGACAAATCGACGACCTCATCGGCGAGATAAACAACGTGGTGAAAGACAAGGGCAGAGTGCTTGTTACTACCTTGACAAAGCGTATGGCGGAGCATTTGACGGACTACCTCAAAGAGGTTGGAATAAGGGTGAGATATATGCACTCCGACATTGACACTCTTGAGCGTATCGACATCGTGAAAGGATTGAGAGAGGGAGAGTTTGACGTGCTTGTGGGCATCAACCTTTTGCGTGAAGGTCTTGACTTGCCCGAGGTGAGATTGGTTGCGATTTTGGATGCAGACAAAGAGGGCTTTTTGAGAAGCGAGAGTGCACTCATTCAAACGATAGGCAGAGCTGCCAGAAACGACAAAGGCAGAGTGGTTATGTATGCCGACAATATGACGGACAGCATGCGACGTGCATATGAAAAGACGATGCACCGACGCAAGCTTCAAGACGAGTACAACAAGGCTCACAACATCGTTCCAAAGACGGTTGTCAGTGCAATCAAAAATTCGCTTGAAATCACCAAAAAGGCAGTTGATAAGCCAAATTTGAGCGTTAAAGATATGATTAAGGAAGTTGAACGTCTCAAAGGACTTATGCAAGTTGCGGCAGAAAGATTGGATTTTGAAAAGGCAATTTTGATAAGAGACGAGTTGAACGAGCTCAAAAAACAAATTAAAAAATTAAGCTAACAGAGGCTTTGATATAGCTATGGGTACGGATAAAATTTACATCAAAGGTGCAAGGGAAAACAACCTCAAAAACATCGATTTGGAAATCCCGAGAGACAAGCTTGTCGTGTTTACAGGTCTTAGCGGAAGCGGAAAAAGTTCGCTTGCTTTCGACACGATTTTTGCAGAGGGACAGAGGAGATACGTTGAGAGTCTTTCAAGCTATGCACGTATGTTTTTGGGGCAGATGCAAAAGCCTGACGTTGACTACATCGAGGGGCTTTCTCCTGCCGTTTCGATCGACCAAAAAACCACGTCGCACAACCCTCGTTCAACCGTGGGTACGGTGACGGAAATTTATGACTATTTTAGATTGTTGTTTGCAAGAGTTGGCACACCGCATTGCCCAAAGTGCGGTAGGGAAATTGCAAGGCAAACCGTTGATCAGATTTGTGATAAAATCATGGAAAGAACGGGGGCAAAACTTCAACTGTTGGCTCCCGTTGTAAGAGGAAGAAAAGGCGAGTATAAGAAGGAGCTTGAGCAGTTTAAGCGTGCCGGTTACGTGCGTGTGAGGGTGGACGGAAGCAATTACACCCTCGACGAGGAAATAACGCTTGACAAAAACATCAAGCACAACATCAGCGTCGTCATTGACAGAATTGTTGTCAAAGAAGGTGCCGAACGCCGAATTTCCGATGCGATCGAAAATGCAATCAAGCTTGCCGACGGGCTTGTAATTGCCGACTTTGACGGTCAAGAGGTGCTGTATTCCAACAAATATGCCTGCCCTGATTGTGATTTGAGCTTTGAAGAGTTGTCGCCGAGATTGTTTTCTTTCAACAATCCGTACGGAGCATGTCCCGAATGCGGTGGTTTGGGATTTAGAAATGAAATTGACGTAAACACGCTTGTTTCGGATTGGAACAAGTCTTTGAGCGAGGGTGCGATAAAAGTCAGCGGATGGGATGCCGGACAGATGTCGCAAATGCAGTTTAGAGCTTTGGCAAACGCCTACGGTTTTTCCTTGAAAACTCCCCTCAAAGACCTTCCGCAAAACATATTGGACATCATTTTCTACGGCAATGACGGTGATCGTATAGATATGGAATATCACTCTCGCACTTTCAGTGGTTTTTACAAGGCTAGCTATGAGGGTGTTGCTCGCAACCTTATGAGACGATATAGGGATAGCGACAGTGAAATGGTCAAAAACGAAATTGCAAAATATATGAAGGAAGTGCCTTGCTCAAAGTGTCACGGCACTCGTCTTAAGCCGGAGGCTCTTTCCGTGACGATTGGAGGAAAGAATATTTACGAGCTTTGCGAGATGTCCATTGCCTCTCTCAAAGAGTTTATGTGCGACCTCGAGCTTACCGAAACGCAACATCTTATTGCAGACAGAATCGTCAAAGAGATTTGTGCGAGGTTGGATTTTCTTGTCAACGTAGGGCTGGACTATTTGTCACTTTCTCGTTCTGCGATGACGTTGAGCGGTGGAGAGTCGCAACGCATTCGACTTGCAACACAGATAGGTAGCGGACTTGCGGGAGTGCTTTATATCCTCGATGAGCCGAGCATAGGACTTCACCAAAAGGATAATCAAAGGTTGCTCGATTCCCTCAAAAATTTGCGTGATTTGGGCAATACGCTCATTGTTGTCGAGCACGATGAGGAGACAATCCGCAATGCTGACTATATCGTAGATATAGGCGTCGGTGCAGGCGTGCACGGCGGAAGCGTAGTGGCAACGGGAAGTGTTGATGACATCATCGCAAGCAAAGACAGTATAACCGGCAAATATTTGAGCGGTGAGCTTTCAATCGGCGTGCCTATTGCAAGACGAAGCGGAAACGGCAATAGCCTAATCATCAAAGGTGCAAGACAAAACAACCTCAAGAATATTGACGTGAAAATTCCGTTGGGTGCACTTACGTGCGTCACGGGCGTATCGGGAAGCGGAAAATCCTCTCTTGTCAACGAGGTGCTGTATCCTGCCTTGTCCTCTGCTCTTATGAGAGCCAACACAAAGCAAGGCAATTTTGACAGTATCGAGGGCATAGAAAACGTGGACAAGGTCATATGCATAGACCAAAGCCCTATTGGCAGAACGCCTCGCTCCAATCCGGCAACGTACACGGGTGTGTTTGGTGACATACGAGAGCTGTTTGCAAGTTTGCCGGACGCAAAAGCCAGGGGGTATACGGCAGGCAGATTCTCATTCAACGTGCACGGCGGTCGTTGCGAGTATTGTAGCGGTGACGGCATAATTAGAATAGAAATGCACTTTTTGCCTGACGTGTACGTGCCTTGCGAGGTGTGCAAGGGTGCAAGATACAATCGTGAAACGCTTGAGGTCAAGTACAAGGGCAAGAGCATAAGCGACGTGCTTGATATGACAATAGAGGATGCTGTTGAATTTTTCGGCAACATTCCCCGCATCAAAAACAAGATAAAAACCCTCAATGAAGTGGGGCTTGGATACGTCAAGCTCGGTCAATCGTCAACAACTTTGAGTGGAGGAGAGGCACAGCGTGTCAAACTTGCAACAGAGCTTTCAAGACGCTCAACCGGCAAGACGGTGTATATTCTAGACGAGCCGACAACAGGACTTCATACCCATGATGTTGCAAAACTTATCGCAATTTTGGATAGGTTGGTGGAGCAAGGCAACACCGTTATCGTCATAGAGCACAATCTTGACGTCATCAAGGTTGCCGATCACATCATAGATTTGGGGCCGGACGGCGGTGATAGGGGTGGAAAAATCGTTGCACAAGGCACCCCGGAAGAAATCTGCAAGGTCAAAAAGTCACACACGGCAAAGTTCCTCAAACCCCTGTTGAGATGACAAAGAGCAAGGCGTTGGAAATATGCGATTTTGTAAACTAAAAAAGTTTACAACCATCGTTGCGTGTGATAGACTTAACGAGGAAAAACGCACAGCGCATTTTTTTTGCGGTTGTGATAAAAATTTTATATTGTGAGGCAGTTATGTCAAAAACATTGGGAACAATCTCAAGGGGTATCAAAGCTCCGATTATCAAACAAGGTGACGACCTTGCAAGCATTGTCGTTGATTCTCTTTTGTCCGCTTCAAACGACAGTGAAACAGGCTTCAAAATTCAAGACAAAGACGTTATGGCAATCACCGAAGCTGTGGTTGGCAGAAGCCAAGGCAATTATGCCACGGTTGACGACATTGCTCAAGACGTGCGTGCAAAGACGGGCGGAGGCACGGTTGGACTTATTTTTCCAATCCTTTCACGCAACCGTTTTTCACTTCTGCTCAAGGGCATAGCAAAGGGTGTTGATAAGCTTGTCATCATGCTTTCATATCCAAGTGACGAGGTGGGCAATCACCTTATGAGCCTTGATGTTTTGGATGAAAAAGGAATCAACCCATACAGCGATGTTTTCACCGAAAACGAGGTTTATCGTACGTTTGGAGAGGTTAAACATCCGTTTACCGGAATTGACTACATTCAACTCTACAAGCAAATGGCAGGCGAAAACACAGAGATTATTCTTGCCAACCGCCCTCAAGAAATACTCAAATATACTGACGTTGTGATCACTGCAGACATCCACACTCGCTTTAGAACAAAACGCATTCTTGAAAAGGCGGGAGCAAAAAAGGTGCTTTGTTTGCACGACATTCTCAACGCTTCGGTGAACGGCAGTGGCTACAACGCAGAGTATGGTATTTTGGGATCTAACCTTGCAACCGACAACAGCGTCAAACTCTTTCCTCGTGATTGTCAACCGCTTGTTGAAAAAATTCAAAAAATGCTTTATGACAAAACAGGCAAAACCGTTGAGGTTATGGTGTACGGTGACGGAGCTTTCAAAGATCCCGTCGGCAAAATTTGGGAGCTTGCCGATCCTGTTGTTTCCCCTGCATACACAAGCGGACTTGTCGGCACGCCAAACGAGCTGAAACTCAAATATTTGGCGGACAACGCAATCGGCAATTTGAGCGGAGAAGAAGCCAAGCATGCAATACAAGACATGATCAAGGCAAAGCCGTCGGATCTTTTTGCATCTCAAGCATCGCAAGGCACCACGCCTCGCAGATTGACGGATCTTTTGGGTTCTCTTTGCGACCTTACAAGCGGAAGCGGAGATAAAGGAACGCCGTTTATTTATATACAAAACTATTTCACAAATTACGCCAGCGATTAATTGATAAATGAAAAAAATGCCGAAGCAACCGCACTTGCTTCGGCTTTTTTTATGAATAATATAGTTGTTGATTAAAATTCTGTTAAAAATAGTATTGAAATCTTGATTTGGATATGATATTATAATGTAGAAATATAATAGAGTGCGCCTGCGTACGTGTGTATGCATATGTGTGTTTGGGCAAACTCAAGTTGTAACAGGAGAAAGTTATGAGCCAATCTCAACAGTACAAAAAGGTCAAGCTTTACCGCAACCTCAAAGTTGTGTTCTACATGCTTGGTCTTCCGTTGTTCCTGCTGGCAGTGTTCTTTACCGCTGTCAGATTCCTCGGGCATGATCCTTTTATGGGCACAACCGAGTTTACTACCGATTTAGGATTTTTCAAGCAAATCGAGTCTTATATCACAGCACCTGCTCTTTACGGTGTGTGGATAGGTTTTGGTGTGTGGGCGTTTGTCACGATCGTGCACGTCATTCTTTCCAAGACGGTGAAAAACGACAGAGCAAGAATGTTTGCAGTGCTTGCGGTATGCATGGTTGCTATGTTGGGCACAGGCTTGGTGCTTGACGTTGTGTGCGAGTCAAAAGTTGCCGACTTGCAAGCACAATATGCCGGCACAAGCGTCACGATAGATGATTACAAAACTCAACTATCCTATTATCGCACAGTCTCGTCCAACGCTTCTGCAAAGAGCTATTCCACAAAGCTTATGGAGCAAATTGCTTTGCTCGAGAACGTCTACAACGTCAAGATGGAAGGCATGAACAAGAGCGGTACTGCAGGCAATATCGCAAACAAGCCTGTCACCTATTACAACGTCATTTGGGAAAATCCGGAGACGGGCGAAGTGGAACAAGGTGTTGACATCTGCTATGAACGCAACGCAGAGACAGGTCTTTATGAGTTGGCGTTTGAGGACAAATCCACCAACACGCTCAAGGGAGACGGCGATCTTGCTTCCATCCTCGATCACTCTTATAGAGTGAACTCCTCAAGCGTATATGCGGACGAAAGCAGTGTGTACGACTATAGAAAGAGCCCGGAATACAAAACGGAAATCACTCTTGCACCAAACGCAAACGGTGAGCTTGTCATCAATGGCAGAACTTACACGCATTATTGGTGTAAAACACGCAGCACAAGCACAAAGGGCACCATTTACGTGTGGTATTGCAAAGACCTTATGCCGGTAGGCACGGAGTATGCGGATGACGGCAGTTCTGAAGTCACCATTCAATCCGACGGTATTTGGGGCAGAGGCGTATACAATTCCAACGGCTTGCTTGGCGACGGTTGGGTGTACAGCCTTGAAAACGTGCTTGCAATCCTTGAAGATTATTATTCTGCACAAGAGGAAATCAATGCCAACAAGGCATATGCAGACAAATATGATTATATCTACAGCGAAGCAGTGCTTGCTCGCCACAATTATTACAGCGGAATACTTGCGGATCCGGAAGGTAACTATGCTTCCAAGTTTGAACAACAACTCTACAAAAACGAGATTGATTTCACAGAACGTTTCTCATTGACGAGCAATGGTCTGGATTATCTTGTTGCAAAACTCGGCGCAATGCTTGGTGACAACGGTTTGTTTGATTTCTTGCTCAGGATACAAGAGTTTGACGACGGAAGCACCACAACAGGTCTTGACGAAATTCTCGGCGGATTTGGTGTAGGATCCATTCTTGAGCCTATCCTCAACAAGCTTGCCACAGGTATGGATTTTGCGGAATTCGGTTTGGACGATGCAGGCATGGCAACCGCACTTGAATGGGTGGGAGCACTCACAGGATGCAGTGCATCAGACCTTTCAGGCATCACAAAGCTTTATTTGGTTGTGGCATACAACAACAAGGCTTGCCCGCTTTACGAGGGTGACGGTATGTACGTTGCAATCGTTGCAGATCGTGGCGGTAGCATTGGCACGGATCCTGCTCACGTAAATGAAGGCGGAGACGTGTTTGTCGATCTCGTGCTTGACGACAGTCTTATCGACGTGGATGCAGACGGCAATATTGATTATGATTTTGACCTTGACCACCTCAACACCTTCCTCAACACCGCTCTCAACGGACTTATGGACAAATTCTCCTTGAGTTTGGAAGGTTTGATCACGGGCGAGGGCAGTGACACGATGGCAACAATCGGTGGTTTGATTGGCCCCAACAGCACAATCGGCGGTTTGCTCAATCTCATCAAGACGTTCAATATCGACGGAGAAACTTACTATGGCTTTGAGATTTCCGGAATGAAGCTTCCGCTTATCAACGAGCATTATGAATTTGACATCGACATCAAGGCAATCATCTTTGATTTGATCGGTTCAATGTATTATTATCAATCTCCTTGCATCAAGCCGGTGTGGGAATTCTACACTTGGAATTGCGGTGAAATGGATCTTGGCAGTGGCAAGACCATGCAAGATGCGGCAATCGCATACAGAGAGTTCCAAAGAGCGGAATATCAAGCAGTCACATGGGGCACAACGATTGGCTCAACCCTCATCGGTGACAATCTTGGCACAGGTGCATATCCGTCCACTCTTGGACTTACCAACCTTGCAAGCGTGCAACAACTCATTGCGGATTTGAGCTACAAACCAAGCCTCTATCCCATCTACGGTGTGCGTGACATGTTGTTCTTCTTCACAGGCGTTGTGATTTTGTTCTACTACTTGAGCTTTGTATGCGCTCAAAAGGAAGAGGACTATGCCACAGGCAACCTTGTTGCAAAAGAGAAAAAACACAGCAAAAAAGCTTCCGACAAAGTGAAGAAAGACGGTGACGAGACAGCACCCGAGGGAGATGACACTCCCAAAGGAGACGACGTCTTGCCTGCCGACCAAAATAACAAAGGAGGTGCCGTGAAATGACAAACGATAAGTTGAACGATAAAAACGTTTCTTTGAACAATGAAGACAACAAAGTCGTCGATAAATTTGCCGATATGAAGGCACGTGACAAAGATGGCAATCCCATCCCGGCACATCCTGCAAGCAAGAGTGCAAAGAGGGATCAACGCAAGACATCCGTAGGATACACTGCATTGTCTGTGGTGCTCTATGTCTTGGCATATCTCCCCATCCTTATCGGATCCGCAGTGCTTGCCATAAAGTGCTACAAGCTTGTGCCGTATTACTCATTCTGGCCGTTTATTGGCGTCATTCTTGCAGGCATCTTGGGGCTCGTGTTTATGACGGTTACGCTTGTTGTGACAAGAAAGAAGTCAAAGCACAGTATAAGAACGCAAACCGTCAAAGTGCTCATTGCATTTGTATGCTTGTCAACAGGCTTTGGCTTGATCTTGACGTATATATTCCCTGACGTCATCTCATTTGCAACGCAAAACACAATCTATTGTGAGGACTTGTACTACAACGGCGAGGCACAAGCAGAGAAAAATGCAGGACTTGAGCGTGATTTCATCATGTACAACTACCTCAACGGCAACCTCAACAAGTACAATAAGGACGGCACCATTGCAGACCACGGCAATTATTCTTACAATTCGCTCGTCGCAAAGGATGCTGAAAACATCAACTTCGTCAATGCGGATATTCAAGCAAGCTACAAGTCATATATGAGCGAGTATTCGGGCTTGAACAACTCAAAGACGGCTGAATTTGACTCAATCTACGTCAACTCACTCAAGAAAAACGAAAGAAAATATGAACTCTATGAGTTCATCTACACCTACTATGTCTTGAATGACTACACTTACAGCTTCTACAACACCGTTGAAAGACGTGCGGTTGCAATGTCAGTGCTCGACTATATCTGGACATATTCCGATTATGAGGAGATGCTCACAAAGGGCTTCAGTGACACAAGGCTGAAAGCGTTGTTCGATGCAAACTTTGACAGTTTCAACCAAGACGGTTACAACACCTTTGACGATCCGCTTCTTTTGTACGCACAGCTCAATGGACGTATGACGGTGCCTATCGTTCTCCGCCTCATCCTCAACGAGGGCTGGACTTATTCACAGAGTTCTTTCAACGGCATTGGTGATCCTCAATATAACGATGAGGGCAACGTGTTGTATCAACTTTATGATCCTGAACTTGTTGAAGAATACAAGGCAAATGGCGGAACTTTCGATTACGTAGGCAAGCTTATGAATCAAGACGGCACGACGGTTGAAGTGAAATACGGCTTCAATGAGGACGGCTGGATGATGTTTGAAAACGGAGTCACAAAACGTCCGCTCAACTGGCTCGTGCTCGACATGCTCGGCGATCCAATGGCTCTCACAACGCTCGATTTGGCATCACTGCTTGGCGATATGGGTGGTACGATAATGCCTATTGTCGACTCACTTTTGCAAAATCTCCCGACGCTCATCGAGTCTCTTGGTGAACTTGTTGTGGACGACCTCGGCGAGGTGATTGAGGCTGCATCATATGGCGGAAATCTCACAATCGGTGCATGCGTCAACGACGATGGTTTGATTGAGCTCAACATCTATCCGATGAGTGCAACCTATGGCATGCTGGGCTTCATGCAAGCAAGCTGGGTGCAGAGTGACAATTTGCTCATGGCAGTTGTCAACGTCGTTGCATTGCGCAACTGGATGGTGATCTTTGGTGCAATCGGTTCAGTGCTTGTCATTGGTGCAGGCGTGCTCAGAGAAATGGCAGAAAAAACCCGCAAACGCACACAAGATTCACGATCAAGAATAATGACAGAACAAGCAAGTGTATAAGAAAAAGCGCTCCCCACAAGGGAGCGTTTTTTAATGGCATATGCCACCGTGCCGACAGACATGGTGGCAATGAATAATCGTGGGCTGGACATCCGCACCCGAAGGGGTATTCATTTTTCCTTATTCCATTGCTTAATACAAATTTTATCAAATCTTAAGGTTGCGTGTATTTTTGCGTGTTGACTTTACATTATAAATATAATATAATAACTTTATACAAATATAACCATATATGCGTATTGGATGCGTAGATATGAGTTGTTGTAACAAACATGGCAATTTTTTATGGAGGCAATTATGAAAAAACTCAATTTTAGAGCTATCTTCATCGTGATGCTCATTGTTGTGCTCGCTCTTGCTCTTGTTGCTTGCGACAAAGAAAAAGAAGAAGACAAAGGCAATGGCGGTGACGGTGGTAGTCAAAGCACAGCCAATGTTGAAAACGTCAAGACATATTTCAACACTCTCTGGGATTTGACAAGCGGTATCGGTGGTGAATCTGTTGCAAGCAACGAAGATTTGGCTATAAGCCTTGATCTTGGCATTGCTCTTGGCACGGTTGACATCGGTGGTAATTCCGTTCAAAACCTGAACGTTGGTTTGGGCATTGACGCTATCTTGGATAGATCTAGCAATGAAAGCAGTGCAAACACCGCATTCAAAATCAAGATCTATGGCACAGGCAATGAAAACTGGGGTACAGTTTACTACTTCTTCAATGATCCGGCAAACGTCTATATTGATTTTGCAGGACAAAACATCCGCATTCCTTTCAACTATGAAAGCAAGGATGGCAAATATACAACAGAAACATTCAGCAAATCATTCTATGAGTTGTTGAACAAAGATATTGAGTTATTGAATGGCAAATCAGCTGTTGAAGCAATCGAATTCTTCACAAAAGACCTCGGTGCAGACTGGACACTCAACACTCTTGTTGGCGGAGTGACAAAACTCTTCAATCTCGACCTCAAAGAGTTGCTCTACCCGACTGATCCGAATGCATCATTGAATATTGGTCAAATGCTCGAGCAATATCTCCAAATCACACAAGACGATTTGTTTGACGCTGCCGGCAACCTTGACATCAAGAACGTGCTCACCAACGAAATGGTTGCACAAATTCTTTTCAAGAATGACAAGACAAAAGTCACGGCAACAAGCGGACATACCGAAATCAGCATGTCACTTATCGGCACAGTGTTGAAGACTATGGATATCGGCGCCCTCATCAACGATTCAACAACTATCGAGCTCGACTACGGCATTGCCGACAACAAGATCGATGGTTTTGATATCAGCTTGACGTTCGGTTCGATTTCTGCAAAAGTCGGCACAAAGGCCGTTATGCCAAAGGTCACAATCTCTGTCAATGATCTCTCCATTGGCAAAGCTTCAAAGAGTGGCATTCAAATGGCAGCAAATAAGGACAGCTATACAAATGAAGTTGCAATCGATGCAAGCCTCGCACTTGACCTCAAAGGCATCTCAATCAGCCTCGATGCACTTCTTGACAGCAAAGAAGATGCAGCTCCTGCAACAGAAGATTCTCAAGAATCAACACAAGTTTGGGGTGACAAGATCAAGGAAAGATTGAGTGCATACCTTGAAAAGAACAATATCAAAGATATTGCACTTGATGGCAAACTTGAAATCGGTGCATACGGCAAAGTTGACCTTGCAAACAGAACGGACAAGGGACAAACCAACACAACAGCTCTCAAAGCATGGCTTGCATACGGCGATGCAAACATCGTTGAAATGAGCTTTGTCGGTGACACAATCGCAGTCAAAGTCAACCAAGAAGCAGAGATCGGCGGAGTTAAAGTTGTTGACGCACTCATCAGTCTCTTTGGTGACGATGCTTATGGCTTGCTCTGTCAATTCTTGAAGAAAACAGAAGGTGAAGCATTTGCAACACAACTCTTTGAAGATGATACACACCTTGTTGTAAATCCTAAATTCCAGGGTGCAGTGTGGACAAATATCAACATCGCAAAGAACTTCAACGACCTTGTCAACGGTTTGCTTGACAGATTCTTTGGAAATTCAGAATCACAACCGAGTGACGAAACGGATGGTGCAACTCCTTCTGCAGAAGCTGCAACCGGCACGGTCGCAAAGATTGCAAGCACAATCAAAGCAGTGCTTCCTTATATCAACACAGAAGATGGTTTGACAATTGACGTGACAAACAAGACAATCGGTCAAGTTGTTGCAGAAGTCGGTAAGATTTGGGATAGCAACATGGGCAAGGAGTCCAACTTCATCCAATCAATCATTGCTTGGGATAAAGACAATATGCTTGACACGGCAATCAAGATGATCAGCATCAAGGGTGCTAAGTATACAACTTCAACGGAATTCCTCACAGAGCTCTTCAAGTCAAATGCAAAGGTTGGCTTGTCAATCGGTGCAGAAGGCATCAATCTCGGCGTAGACGTCACAGTTAACAAAGACAGCAGTGTGTCATTGGCAATTGATTTCAGCGCAAGCGCACTTGATGCAAGCTCCATTGTGGACCTCGGCAAAGATGTGAGCGGAACGAGCGATGGCTGGTACTACTATGCATTCACAGAAGCACAAGAAACTCCTGAAGCAGGAAAATAAGCTAAACAAAGTCACCCAAAAGTGATACACACAAAAGACGGCAGAAATGCCGTCTTTTGTTTCATGAATAATAAATAGTGAATAATTGTGGAAGGCAAAGCCTTATCCAATACACCAATTTGTCCTTATGGCACTCCAAACGCGGTGAAGAATCTAGCGAATCCAACTCATTGGATATCATCGGCATAGCCTATATCGTTTGTCAAGGACGGATATCATCACACTGTGATATGATTATATAGACACTTGCCCATAATTGTTCGGCATTCTCGCTCTTTTTTACTCACGCATGTCAATAAGTGCGATTAATGTTGAAAAATCAAAAAAGTGCTGTTATAATATAAGGTATGGAAAACTTCGAGGAAAAACACATCTTAATATCAAGAGAGGATTTGCGTGACGGTGCGGATTTTATCAGCGAATTTTCAGAGGAGCTGAAAAAGTATCCCACAAGGCTTGCCACGTCCTCTGACGAGACAAAGTGCGCTCGTGCAATCCGCAACAGGTTGCACGATGAAACGGATGCCAAGACTCGTCTTGAGGCTTTTGGCACGCACAGGATAATAGGCAAAAGCACACTTCCTTTCTTTGGAGCTTGGTATGCGCTTTGCTACGTGCTATACTTTGTGTCATTTTTGGACAACAAGATTGCAGGCACTTTGCTTGCACTTTTGTCCCTTGTATTGCTCCTTGCCGGCGGAGTGTTGTTCACCTTTGTGTATTTGGGCAATCCGTTTTTTGGCAAATACTTGTTTAAGCGTGTGTCATACAACGTTGTAAGTGAGCGTTGCAAGAATGAAAAGGACGTCAAACGCACCATTATCGTGTGCTCAAACCACGATGCCGAGCCGGGAAGCCCGGTCAAAGATTTTGAGTTGATCCGCAGATTGGCTCTCATTGTCGCACCGCTTTCGGTGTGCATATTTGTGCTGTTTTGCATACTGAAAATGGCAATCGGAATAGATGGGCACAACGTTGCGGTCAAAATCAGTGCGTTCACCATTTTCCCCTTTATTTCAGGCATATTCGGCATCGGCTCCATGTTTTTGGCATACTCGCCAAATGTCAAAAATGCAAGAGTGCCCAACGGCATTTCCACTTCTGTTGCCATGGCTACGTTTGCCTACTTTGCCGAGCAACCCGAACTTATGGCGGACGATGTCAAAATCGTCTATGCCTCGTTTGGTAGCGAAAACGCAGGTCATTCAGGCTCAATGGCGTTTATCAAAGCACATCCCGAGCTTGCCAATGCGCACGTGCTTTGCATAGGTGATATCAACGGCTCCGCTTTTAGAGTGGTTGAAAGAGACAGTTTGAGAAATATCGAATACAGTCAAGATATGGTTTCGTTTGCACATGCTTCTGCGATAGAACAAGGCATATCGCTTGCCACACTTGAGCACGGAGGAGTGTTTGGAAAAATATCCAGCATGCACGGATTTTTGTCCAACGCTTTTGCAAGGAATTCCACAAAGAGTGCAACCATCATTGCAAAAGGAAATACGAGCAATCAAAAGCTTTCTAGAAAAGACGTGGAGGATGTTCTTGCTCTGTCGGTTGGCATTGTGGCAAAGCTGATGGCATTGCCGTGCAAGGAAGAAGAAAGGGTGGAGCAAGTTGCCCCCTCTGCTGAAATAGAAATCAAAAACATAGAGAGTAAATAACCCAAACGGATGTTTATGTGTGCAAAATTGCCACTTAAACATCCAATATTTATAAATACACACTTCGAAGCGGAGTTAAAATGCAAGACGAATTTACACAAGACCAAGAGCAAACAACTCCTCAACAAGAGGAGATACAGCCCATAGAGGATGAAGTTTGCGACAATGCTCAAAGCATGCAAAATGACAAGAGCGCAAATGTTCTTGCCGTTGTCAAAAAGTACTGCAAGAGATATTTTATAGATGCCTTTTCGGGTATGGCTCAAGGGCTTTTTTGCACGTTGATTGCCGGCACGATTTTGGCACAAATCGCATCATGGTGCGGAGATAACGGATTTGCTCGTTTTTTAGGTTACGTCGCAAGCATTGCAAAGATGCTTATGGGGGCCGGCATCGGCATAGGCATAGCACACAAGCTTGGAGCAAAACCTCTTGTTATTTTCACCGCCGGTGTGACGGGTATGGTTGGAGCATGGGCAGGCAATCTTGTTGACGTGCTGTGCCAAAATGCCACTTTCACATTTGCATTCGGGGCACCGGGCAATCCTATTGGAGCATACGTGCTTGCGATTTTCACGGTTGAACTCGCATCTTTGTACGCAGGCAAAACGAAGCTCGACATCATTCTCATTCCGCTTGGAATGATGATCTTGTGTCTTGGCGGTGTGTTTATCGCATGGCCATTTATCAAGCTTATAGACTTGCTTGCAAAACTCATCGTGCTTGCAATCGAGGCAGGTGTTGCCGTCAAAATCCTTGTCGGCATATTCGTTGCGGTGATTATGGGCATTTTGCTCACCATGCCAACGTCCTCTGCAGCAATTTGGGTGGCTATCGCAACAAGTGCAACAGCTCTTGAAAATCCCGAAGTGTTTGCAATTGCAGGCGGTGCGGCGGTTGCAGGTTGCTCTGCCCATATGATTGGTTTCGCCGTGGCAAGCTTCAGGGAAAACGGTGTGAGCGGACTCATTTCACAGGGGATAGGAACAAGTATGCTACAAATCCCCAACATCATGAAAAAGCCTATTATTATGGTGCCGGAAATCGTCGCAAGTGCAGTATGCGGACTTGTTGCCGTTCTTCTTGACTTGAGATGCAACGCCTCGGGCGGTGGCATGGGTACGAGCGGTCTTGTGGGCGTATTTGGCACGATTGACGCATCTATGGGCATCATCCCTACCTGGAAACTTGTGCTGGGCATAGTGCTCTGTCTATTTGTTTTGCCCGCACTGATTTCTTTTGGTGTGAGCGAGCTTATGCGCAAGAGCGGTGCAATCAAGTTTGGCGATCAAAAGCTTGACGCATAAGTGAAAATATTTTGAAAATAAGCCGATGTTTATCCTCAATGGAAAACGAGGCTTATTTGTTTTATTGAGGTGAAATATGACGGATGTCGTCGCTGCACTTATCCATAGAGAAAACAAATTTTTGATTTGCCAAAGACCGAGCAATAAGGCAAGAGCGTTGATGTGGGAATTTGTTGGCGGAAAGGTCGAAAAGGGCGAAACAAAAGAGCAAGCCCTCATAAGAGAGTGCAAAGAAGAATTGGATATTGAAATTCAGGTGGAGGACGTGTTTACAAGCGTGGTTCACACCTATCCGGATATAGATATAAGGCTTACGCTTTTCAATGCGACACTGCCGTGCGGAGAGCCCAAAATGCTTGAACACAATGACATAAAGTGGATAACAGCCGAGCAAATATGCGATTATGAATTTTGTCCTGCAGACAAAGAGATAATTGAAAAAATCGTCATGGAAAGCAAATAGCATGGGGTATGCCATATATGGCGAGTTAAGATACAAGGCATTTTAAGCAATAAAAAACAGCGGGGTTTCCGCTGTTTTTTGTATGTTTTTTACGTGCTTTTTTGTGTTATTCTGCAGAGTCGTCGCAAGCAACTTCTTGGCAGTTGTCGCACTCGCATGCTTCTTGTGCACATTCTTCACAATGGCATTGTGCACAATCGCAAGCTTCTTCCGCCTTTGACTTTTTCTCGCCCCAGTTGCGCATAACAAGGAACTTGTTGCCCACAAAGCTGATGATGAGTGCTGCGATACCTGCAACGGCTTGACCTGCAAGGTTGAACAGAAGTGCGAGGAATTCAGATGCATCCGGTTTTGCACCCCAGCAAGCAGATGTGATTGCTCCGCCGAGAAGTGTCTGCATAAAGATGATGAACACTGCGAGGATAACGTACATGATGCCGGAAATGACAATGTTGTTGGTGCAGTTGAACGTCTTTTTGCGGTTGAGCACAAAGGTGAGGACTTGTCCTACAATTGAACCGACCAAGAAGCCGATAAATTCTGCTGTTGAGTCATATCCGAAAATTGCAAAATTGCCAACGGGGATACCCACAAACGGAGAGGCGAGTGCACCGCCTGCCAAACGCAAGAGTGCAAGCAGATATGTGATGATCATCTGCGAGCCACCGCATATGAAGCTGAAAAGTGTGAACACCACCATTTGGCGGACGTCTTCGTTTGATTTGATCTTTTCAACAAGTTTGTCAAGCCAAGCGGGGAGTTTGATTTTTTTCTTTTGCTCTTGAGGTGTTTCTTCATTAGAAACGGTTGATTCTTCGGCTACGGAAGCGTCTTGTGCGACGTCTTCGATAACTTCGGTTTTGATTTCGTCCATAATTTTCCGTCCTTTGATTTGCGGTTTTTATTTTTTAACAATTTGTATTATATAAAAAATACATATATTTGTCAATGATTAAAGTTTTTTGAGGATGCTTATGTGGAAATCCGCCGTTAAAGACAGTTGATTTTGAGTTTTTAGCCGTTCAACAGCCTCTTTTGGTGCTCTGTAAACGTATGGCGTCATGGTGAGCAGATTGGATATATCCGTTGAGGTGGTGAGTGTAAAGGAGTATGAAAGCTCCTTTTCATCGATGGTTTCGAGTTTGCTTTTGGGTAGAGTGGTTGCGTTTGGATGCACGTTGTCGTACAAGGCTTTGCGAAGCTCGATGAGGTGATTGTCGCAAGGGTATACCATTATGGCAATGCCGTTTTTCTTCAGCACTCTGCCATATTCTTGCATCGCAAACGGTGAGAATACGCACACAAGGACGTCAACGCTTTCGCTTGCCACGGGCAAATCAAAGACGCTTGCCACAACGCACTCTGCAGATTGGTTGCGTTTGGAAGCGATTTTCACTGCGTGTTTTGATATGTCGATGCCAAGATATGTGTCGTTGTATCCATCTCTGTTTTGAATGACGTGTGCAAGATAAAATCCCGTGCCAACACCGGCATCCAACAGTGTGATTGGAAAGTTGCAGTGCTTGTTTATCACGTCCGCAATCGTCTGTGCAAGCGGTGCGTAATAACCTTTGTCGAGAAAATCTCTGCGTGCCAACACCATCTCTTTGTTGTCACCGGGATCCTTGGAGTGTTTGCTCAAAAGATAGCAATATCCCTCTTTGGCTATGTCAAAGAGGTGGTGATTTGAGCACACAAGGCTGTTTTGCTCCTCGCAAAGAGGCTTCTTGCATATTGGACATAAAAAGTGTGACATGCTCAAATTATAGCAAATATTTTGTGCGTGTTCAACTATATGTTTGAAATACACGCAACCATGTGGTATACTGATGGTATGTTGGAACTATTGGCACCGAGCGGAGATATAAGCGCATTTGAAACTGCGATAAACGGTGGAGCGGATGCGGTGTATCTAGGACTTGAAAACTTCAATGCCAGAATGAAGGCACAAAACTTCACCACCGACAATATCGGTGACGTTGTTGCGTATGCTCATTTTTATGGTGTCAAGGTGTATGTGACAATCAATACGATTTTGCAAAACAATGAGTTTAACGAGCTGATTTCGCTTGTTAAAGTGGCTGTTGATGCAGGTGTTGACGCTTTTTTGGTGCAAGACTTGGGTGTTGCAAAGCTTCTTTTTGATTGTTTTGAGGGCATTGTTTTGCATGCAAGCACACAGCTTGGAGTGCACAATTTGTATGGTGCAAAAATGGCTGAAAAGCTTGGCTTCAAGAGAGTTGTGCTGTCAAGAGAGTGCAAGATAGAGGATATTAAGGAGATAAGAAAACACACCTCTTTGGAGATCGAATATTTTGTGCAAGGTGCACTTTGTGTTGCTTTTTCGGGGAATTGCTATCTATCATCAAAAGAGCAATCCGCAAGCGGAAACAGAGGCCTTTGCAAGCAACTTTGCAGACTTCCGTACAAGGCAACTCTTGCAGGGGAGAGTTATGACGGCTATTTGTTGAGTGCCAAAGACTTGTGTTTGTTCAACAGTGTCAAGGCACTTGCGGATGCGGGGGTTACCTCTTTCAAGATCGAGGGCAGATTGCGTAGAGACGGATACGTTGCAAGCGTTGTTGAGACGTACAGAAGGGCAATAGATTTTGCAGAGAGAGGAGAGAAGGCAGAGCTTTCCCCAGATGAGGCATATGCACTCAAAACCGCTTTTTCAAGAGGGGAATATCTTGAGAGGGCGTATCTTGATGACGGCACGCCAAAAGTCATTGAAAAGAAATATAACAATCACACCGGCGTTTGCATAGGCAAAGTGCTTGACGTCAAAGAGTTCAAAAGCGGTATTTATCAGGTGAATATCAAGACAAGTCATTCCATTCAAAAGGGTGACGGATTGAAGTTTTTTGACAATGACAAGGAGTGTGCAAGTCTTGGCGTTGGAGATGTGAAAAAAATTGCCGACAACGTTTATGCCATCACAACAACGGCAAAAGTGAAAAAGGGCTGGCAGGTCAATATTATTTTGGATACCGACCTCGAGAGTTCGCTTTTGGCAAAGAAACGCACTGTAAAGACGTGGCTTGATGTCATTGCTCGTGTTGGACAACCATTGCAAATCACCGCACGTTGCGAGGGCGGATTGAGTGTGAGTGCTCAATCGGATTGTCCGCTCGATCCTGCAAAGAATGCTCCAATGAGTGCAAACGATATAGCATCGGCATGCTCAAAGGTTGCCGACAGCGGTTTTGAGGTGGCGGAGTGCAAGGTGGATACCAACGGTGTGTTTGTTGCTCGCTCTGTGATAAATGCGTTGAGACGTGACGTGCTAAACCGCTTAAAAGAGATTGTGGCAAGGCACAACGCCCCCAATGCCGTAAGAGTGAGAGAGGATAAAATTGAGGAATACATCTCGCTTTTGCAACGTGGCGTTGAAAAAAAGGCGGAGTTCGTCAAAGTTGTACGCAGTGAAGATTTTGGCGGAGTATACATCAAAAAGGGCGACAGAGTGCTGTTGAAACCTTGTGCGTATGGCGTGGAGCATGTAAGAAAAGCCATTGAATTTTTGGATATAGACAAGGACTGTATTATGCTCGATTTGCCCATCCTTGCAAGTGGAAAAGATATAGCACACATTGAAAAGCTGGTTTGCGAACTTGGCATAAAAACGCTTGTGAGCAACAATATATACGGACTATATTTTGCACAAAAAGGCTACAATATTGTGGCAGGACAGGGGCATAACGTTGCCAATATGTTTGCAGAGCGTATGCTCAAAGATATTGGCGTCAAACAATACGTGCCATCTTGTGAATATCCGCATTTTGTAGGCTCGGGAGAGCTGGATAGGATTGAAATAAGCGAGGATATACCGCTCATGACGTTTGCACATTGCCCATACAAGACGTTGCTTGATTGCGACTGCGCAAAGTGCGGATATAAGCCGAATCTTACAATCTCCAGAGAGAAAAAGACGTATGCGGTGCGTAGGGTGCGTGTGTCGGGATGTCGGTTTGAGTTGTATCAGCAAAAGTAATTTTTAGGCAAAATGCAGTGGATAGTCGGCGGTTGTGCAAAACGTTGCCGATAGCACACGGCAAAATGTCGGCACAAAATAATTTTGTGTGATTTTACGATCATTTTATGCTTGTCAAACCAACGGCAGTGTGATAATATTAAATTAAGCGAAAGCGAATATAATTTTTTAAGGAGAAAGAGATATGCCTAGAGTTATCAGCGATGCTTGCATCCAATGTGGTGCTTGTGCAGATGCTTGCCCGGTTGGTGCAATTGCAGAGGGCGACAGCAAATATGTTGTTGATCCGGATGCTTGCATTGATTGCGGTGGCTGTGAGGATGGTTGCCCGGTTGGTGCAATCACAGAAGCATAATAGTCAACGAATAAAAAACGGCACAAGCGTGCCGTTTTTTATATGCTTTTTTAGGGTTTTTTATATGTTTTTTGCGGGAAAATAACCGCATTTTTTTGCGTTTTTACAGTCTTGTTGCCTTTTCTTGCGAGAGTGAATTTATCGCATTTTGTTTGATGTCTGCAAGCGTTGAGGCAAGTTGATCTCTAAGCTCCAAAAGGTTTTGTGCAAGCTTGTTTTGCTCGCAGTATTCCGTGAATGCTTGCTCATCCTCTTGGATAAAACCTTCTTCAAGAGCGGAGATTTTTTCATTCAGTTGGGATATGGCATCGGCTATACTCTCTTTGTTGGATATGTCAAGGTCATCTGGAAGAAAACCTTTGATAAGCGTTGCAAAATGCGAGGCATACGTGTTTGTGATCACACTCAACGAGGATAGTTGTGTGGATGAAAAAACATCTTCAAGCGTTTGCGTCAAAAATTCTACGACTCCATCACGTCCGTTGACCATGGCGGTGGAGGAGGAGCAAATCTCGTTGATTGAGGGGTACACGTCTTTTATCTGCTCGGCAACGGTGTCGCTTGCGTTGCGATAGAGGGCATTGATATAAGATTGCAAATTTAACTCGTCAATTGCGATGCGCCCGTCCATCTCTTGAGCATGTGTCTTGCTCATGACTTCGTCATACGATTTGCCCAGCATATCTGCAACTTTTTGCAGTGTGTCCTCATCAACGTAATATCTTTCGTCAACAGAGTTGAGATCAAGACAAGTGTCAAAGTACTCAAGAGTGAGCTTTGTTGCCTTTGCAAGCGTATATTCCAAAGAACGTAGGGTTTTTTGAAGGGATGAGATGTCCAAAAGACTTGTGTTTTCAAGATAGAAGCACACTCTCAATCCGTTTTGCAACACAGAGTTGGCGCTATCGAAAAGGTATTGTGCTTTTTCAACTTGTGCGGAGTAGGTGTGGTCAAACTTTGACATGGCATCGGACTGCATTTTGTTGACTCTTGCAAGAAGCTCGTTCAGTGATTTTGAACATATACTCTCAATGGGTTCGCCGTTTTTTTGTGCTCTTTTGGCAAGGCAAAGACCTGCCGTATCCAAAGACTGAATATACTCGTTGTCGGGATATTTTTCTTTCAAATCGGACAATTCTTCTTCCAATGCCAAGTTGATTTCTTTCTCAATAGAGACAGGGAGTTGAAAACCGCTCGCAGTCTTTGCGATGCCGTCCTCAAGCATTTGCAAGATGTTTGAAGAATCCTCACGGGATACGACACTTACGGAAATTGTGTTGACTTCCGCTGTCAAATAATCGTATTTTACGGCAAGAGCGGTGATGTTGCTTATTGCCACGTCGAGGGTGCTTCCCACAATACCGTCCTCGTCAAACAAGAGCACTTTGCCGTCATGGTTTGCTCCTGTAACGCTCATAACCACGTTGTTTTGGTCAAGGATAAGATCTATTGTCGGATTGATGTCAACCGAAACGAAAGAGGCAGGAGTTTGTGCTTGCGGTTTTTTGGGAGTGCTTGTCAAAAGCGAACTGCAACCAATCAAATATATGCTCAAAAAAACCGTGATTATCAAGCACAGTGATAAAAGTATGGTGAGTTTTTTTGAGGTGTGCATATAAATCTCCAAACGGGTTTCGGTATTCTTCTTATAGCATAATACTACACTTTTATAAATAGTTGATAAATTAAATATTAAGAAATATTAATGTTTATTGATTTTTTTAGAAAATCTATTAGATGTATAAAAAATATAATACAAAACGCAAGTAAAATGATTTGTGTTGAACATTTTTATGGTATGTGGTAAAATATCCATATGACTAAACAAGAATTGGATGCGAAGATGCTCCTTTTGCAACAAGGAGACGAGGGTGCGTTTGAGGATATTTACAATGAAACTCAGCGCGGTCTTTTTGCATTCATTTTGTCAATTTGCAGAAATTATCAAACAGCGGAAGATATGATGCAGACGGCATATATCAGACTGCGCACCACAATTTCATCTTACCGAGCGGGCTCAAACGCATATGCTTGGCTTTACACAATCGCAAAAAACGCAACATTAAACGAGCTTAATAGGCAAAAAAGAGAGGTCGCAACAGAACTCATCGACGACAGCCCGAACGTCGGCAAATATTATATCGACGAGGAGTGCTCGCCGGTGACGAGCCTCATGAACAAGGTACTTGCCGATGAGGAAAGGCAGATTGTCACACTGCACGTCATATCCGGATTTAAGCACCGAGAAATTGCAGAGATGATGGACAAGCCTTTGGGCACGGTGCTGTGGGTATATAACAACGCACTTGCAAAACTCAAAAAAGCAATTCAACAGGAGAGAAACAATGAAGCTTAAGGATATAGAAAAATCGCTGAAAAACGAGCAAAAACAGATGGGTGTTCCCGATGTTTTGGCACGCTCAAAGAAGGCTCCCATCAATAGGCTTCTTGACGGACAAACTCCACTTCGGGCATTCAACAAGCCTCTGGCATCGAGGCTGTTTTGGTGTGTGTTGATTTTGCTTGTGACAATGATTGTGTGCTTTGCAATTTATATGCTTCTGCCCCGCCAAACGCAAAACGTGAGCTATGGATATATGAGTGTGACAATAGAGTCGGTCGGCGGTGTGGACCGCTATGGCATTGTCACCGACAGCGATCTCAACGTTGAAATCGTGGTGCATGAAAGTGAGGGAGAGAGTGTGATTTTGCAAGTGATGAGCGTGGCAAACAATTCTCTTGAAAGTGCAATAAAAGAACTTTATGATGCAAAATTGGTAAATAAAGTGCGTGTTTGTGCATTTTATTCTTCAAATGCCTCTGCACAAAATGCCGTTGATATAGCACAATACGTCTTTGACGAGCTGTATAACATTGCGGATAAAGAGGAGAGTTTTGAGGCAAAGCTTTTGGATGCTCAAGACAAGGCAATTTGGATTGACAACCTTAATGACGTGCTCAATGCGAATATGAGCATAGACGAGCTTGCCGAGGCGTATTTGAACAAATTTTTGCAAGCTTGAGGGAGTTTGCCTGTCGTATTTTTGAATAAAAATAAAGGGCTTGCAAATTGTGGTTGATAAATGTGCCGTTTGATTGTATAATATAACACATCAAATTTATTCATAATAAAAATATAACATCTCAAAAAACAACAACACCAAAGCGTTGGCTTGGTGTGGAAAATAGGTGCTTATGAAAAAGTCTTTTTTGATTGTATGCTTGGCGTTGATACTTGCACTCACGTGCATCGCTTGCATTGCTTGCGATCCAAAGCCTAACAACGATGGTGACAATGATAGCGGATTGAATGATTATGAATCCGCAACTTATACCGTTACTTTCAACGTCAACAGCAGTGATTTCAAAATGGAAAACAGCGTGATAAACGACGTTCCCGCAGGCTCCACCATCAGCGAGCCGTGTGATAGTCAGGGCAACAAAGTGAAGCCGTACAAGACGGGTTACACGTTCAAGTATTGGTCGGCGGACGGCACAAGTGAATTCAATTTTGCAACGGACACCATCAATGCGCCCACAACACTCACTGCAATTTACACCAACAACGTGTATTCGCACGAGCTTGGCGAAGGTTTTTACGTTGATAAAAAGCTTGAAATCACCACGGATGAGGGCGGAAAGCTGTCTTATGAGTTGAAGGACAACGACAACGGTGCAACGATGTCTAGCGGAACGACGCTGGATTTGACGTATGCAACCACCTCAAACCTTGCTTGTCCAACACCTGCAGAGGGTGATGCGTTTTTGTTCTGGTTCTATATGAAGGACGGCAAGCCCGTGCAACTCACCAAGATCAAGGCGGACGGACAAGTCACCGTTGCTACGCTTGAGAAGTATTCAAAAGCAGGATATTTGACAATTTATGCAATGTTTAAGTCCACACTTCCAAAGGTTGAAGTGACCTTTGAGGGGGCGAATATAACAGAGTCTTTCCCTGTGAATGAGACGATAAGCGGAACGTATACGCCAAACGACAAGGCAGGATATGTGTTTGACAGATGGTATTACGAAGTTGAGGACGAGGATGGAGACGTCGAGGAGATAGATTTTGACTTCACGACAGAGGATAACAAGGGAACGTCGCTTTATAGTGCGTGCTCGCTTTCGGACTATTTCACTCCTGCAAAGCTCAAATTGCTCCCTCGTTGGATAAAGCAAATCAAGATTGGTTCCGTGCAAGACTATGAGGATATATACAACCTTCTCCACAAAGAGGAGCCAACGGATGACGAGCTTGCTCAAATAAAAGAAATCCTTTCTGCAGATATTGTTATTGGAAATATCGACTTTGCAGGCAAGGAGTTTGAGCCGTTGTTCGATGCCGATCACGTGTTTGACGGCACGATAAAAGCAGAGGCGGAAAGCGGTGCAAAATTGACCAATTTGAAGATTGTTGGCACGACGCATCTCTCTTGGCTTGGATATGTTGCAGGCGAAGTGGCAAACGTCAGTGTGGAAATGACCGTAACACCAAGTGTTGTTGACGGCAAATATGAAAACAAGATGTTGATTGCAGGCATAGCCACGCAAAACAGTGGTAGAATTGAAAACTGTGACGCTGTTGTCAAACTAGAAATATCAAGTGCGGACAGCACCCCAAAAGCGTTGGTTGTGGGCGGTATCGTGGCAATCAACAACGGCAAAGCAACCGTCAAAAACTCAGGCAATATTTATGACTGCACAGCGGAAATCTCTTTGGCAAACTGCCACTGCGAATCACTTGTTTTGGGTGGTATCGTGGCACAAGGCAACTCTGCAAGCACCATATATAATTGCACGGTGAAATCCATCAAAGTGGAAAACTCCAAGTGTGAAAATGACGGAAATGCATCCAACGGAAGTGCTTTTGCAAAAATCGGCGGTATTATGGCAAGCAATGGCGGAAGCATTGAGAGTTGTGCCGTTTTGGACTTGTCCGTAGTGCTCGAAAGTCGTGACGAAACGTACTTTGGCGGTATCTGTGCAGACAACTCCGGAAGCATAAAGAAATCTTATGTCAATGCGGAAACAGTCAAACTCAGCGTTGGCGGCGGCGTGTCACCGAGCGTGTGTATCGGCGGTCTTGTTGGCACAAACGAGGGCTACGTGCACAATGCATATTGCAATGCTGACATCGACGTCAGTGCAAACAGAAGCAATGCAATCATTTCAATAGGCGGTCTTGTTGGCAACAACATCAGCGCAAAGTCCGATTCCACAAGTTCGCAAACAATCGGTGTGGGTGCAATCAACTGTGCGTACGCTGTGGGTTCAATCAATTTGAACAGCGAAAACAACGTTGGCACAACCGTGTATGTTGGTGGTATCATTGGCAGAAACTCCGCAGTCAAAATAAGCAGTTGCTTCACGCTTGTGGACATTGAGGTTGTCAATGGCAATAACGGCGTGAACAAAATCGGCAATTTGCTCGGCAGTATGGAAAAAGACGAGACCGTGACCAAGTTCGGCGCAGGACTTCAATATGCAAAAGACAACAAGCTCACACTCAACGGAGAAAGTGTGCAGAGTGCTGTCAACGTCGGCTCGAGTGATGCATTGAAAGATGCATTTAAGAAAGACAAGACAAATTATGAAGCACTCGGCATAAAGTTTGATTTTAATGAAGTGTGGGAAATTGTTGAAGGATCACTTCCAACCCTGCGTTAAATAAATATTTGATTTGAAAGAGCCACTTGAACAGTCAGGTGGCTCTTTTTGTATGAGGCTTGAACAAGCACATTCTGTTAATAAGTTTTGATTTTGGCGCATTTGCTTGACAGGTTTTGAACATTTATTTATAATGGTTTAGCATTTGTATATTTATTAATAATATATATTTGTCAAAAATAAAAAAAATAAAAGTCCTAAAAGACGGAGGAATATCAAAATGAAACAAACTTACCAACCCAAGAAAAGACAAAGAAACAAAGTCCATGGTTTCCGCAAAAGAATGGCTACAAAGAGCGGAAGAAACGTTCTCAAGAGACGTCGCAACAGAGGCAGAAAGAAACTCAGTGCATAATTAATCGTGTATGCAAAAGCAATATAGACTCAAAAAAATATCGGCGTTTGCCTACGTTTATCGCAAGGGTGAAAGAGCCCCTGCAAGAGACTTATTGCTTTTGAGTGCAAAGTCCAGAGAAGGTCTGAAAATAGGGCTTTCCGTGTCCAAAAAGGTGGGCAAAGCGGTTGTGAGAAATCGTGTAAAGAGGCTGTTGCGTGAAGCAATAACTCCGCTTATCGACAGAATTGACAACGGCTTTATGTATGTGATCGTTGCATACCCGTCCATTGCGGACAAGGATTTTGACAGTGTGCGAAAATCGGTGGAGCACGCCTTTGAAAAGGCAGGTAAGCTGAAATGATAAAGAAGATTTGTCTTTGGCTTTTGCTATTGTACAAGCGTACGCTCTCGCCAATCACCGGCACCCGATGCGCATACACTCCCACATGTTCGATGTATTCTTATGATGCCATAAGCAAATACGGTGCGTTTGTAGGCATTTTGCTCACAATCGAGAGGCTTTTGAGATGCACACCGTTTGCAAAGGGCGGATTCGATCCTGTCAGGGAGAATTATCGAGGAAAGGTCAAATGGTTAATATGAGTTATCCACGCAGACGAAAACTGCAAATTTATCTTATCGCAGGTTTGATTGCGATACTTTGCTGTATTTTGGTTGCGTGCAACAGCGACAACTCTTATAGCGTTGCGGGCGACACCGTCAGTGAGCCGACTCACTTCATGGCAAAGTTTATGATCACAATAAACAATGCTTTGGGTGGCGGAGAGGCAAGTTTTGGCTGGACGGTCGTTTTGTTCACCGTTATTTTGCGTCTTATTCTCTCTCCTCTCGATATTTGGCAAAGACTTATCACGAGGAAGAACAATAAGGCAATGGAACGTATGCGTCCTCAACTTGAGGTGCTCCAAGCAAAATACGCAGACGACAAACAACGCTTGCAACAAGAGCAGATGGCTCTTTACAAAAAAGAAAAATATTCCACGATGGGTATGTGTCTGCCGACAATCGTAACTTTCGTGGTGTTTTTCGTTGTTTTTGCAGGGTTTAGACAGATGGTCGGCTATCAATATGCTCTCGACTACAAGAATTGCGTGAACACTTACAACCAGACTATCGCAAGTGAAATCGAAGCAAACAAAGATGCCGATTATATTGACAGCAACCACGAGGATGGTTGGAAATATACCATTGACGACATCGCAAAGACAGAGGATGGAGCAGAGTTCTATGCGCAGATCAAGGACAAGGCTCAAACCGCCGTATATGATGCATACTACAAAGATGATCAAGTGGCAGTGAGAAGTTGGCTTTGGATACACAACATCTTTGTGTCCGACAACTGGTCCAATGCAGTGCCTAGCTTTGCAACCGTAACCGGTCAAGAGGGCATGGCAACTTCAAGGCTCACAGGTATCACCATTGACGAGTACAACGACGTCATGGCAAAGGTGCTCGGCACGGGCGGTTATGGCAAGGATGGCAAGTGGAACGGCTTGCTCATATTGCCGATTCTTTCAATCGCATTGAGCTTCATTTCAACAAAACTTGCATCAACGTCTCAAAGTCAGCCTCCTGCACCTCAACCCGAACAAGAGGGTGAAGCTGCAGAAAAGGCAAAAGCTCAACAACAATCAATGAAGATGATGCAATACTTTATGCCTATCATGATGGGCGTGTTTGCAATCTTCTATTCCGGTGCATTTGCGCTTTATATGTTCACAAGTTCGCTTTGTGCGATCTTGTTCCAAGGAGCATTTGGCCTCATCACAAAGATGATTGACAAATCAAGAGGAGAGGGCGTGGACACCAATATCGCAAAAAGATAGGAGTTAAAATGGAAAAATCAGTAGAAACTCAAGCTTCATCAGTCGAGCTTGCCATCGAAAAGGCACTCGTGGAGCTTGGCGTGCCAAGAGAAAAGGTGGACGTTGAAGTCCTTGCAAAGGGCGGTCTTTTCTCAAAAGCCAAGGTGAGAGTGAGCATAAAAGACACGGTCGCCGACAAAATGGCGGAGTTCTTCAACGGGATTCTTGAGCGTATGGGGCTTGTCTCTCGTGCTAGTGTTGAGGATAAAGACGGCACGCTTTACGTAACAATTCAAGGGGATGACAGCGGTGTTGCAATCGGCTACAGAGGCGAGGCTCTGGATGCATTTCAATATCTTGCACTGACATTCCTCAATGAACAGAAATGTGATTTCAAAAAAGTGGTTGTGGACTGCGAAAATTATCGTGAAAAACGCAGAGAAACACTCACCGCTCTTGCTCAAAGACTTGCTCAAAAAGCGGTGCGTTTGCAAAGAAAAATTGCTCTTGAACCAATGAATCCTTTTGAAAGACGCATCATTCACAGTGCTCTTGCAGACAGCGACATTGCTTTGACGGAAAGCGAAGGTGAGGAGCCAAACCGTTATATCGTCATCATTCCAAAGGGTGTTGAACTCAAGGATAAACGCCCCATCAAGAACGGTGAGCGTGAACAACGTGGCAGCAACTCAAGAGGCTCTCACAGAGATAATCGCAGAGGTGACAGAGATAGAAAAGACAACAAGGGCAGACGTGGTGATTTCGAACGTAAGCCAAAACAAGAGGAAGTTGAAGTGCCGGACGGCAAAGTCTATCGTGGATATTTCACAGAGCAAGATGATTTTGTGAAACCGACCGCACAAGCAGGTCCGCCAAAATTCAAGAGCTTCGGCGGAAAAAAGAAAATCTAAAATGAGTACCATTGCGGCAATTTCATCACCTATAGGTGCAGGTGGTATCGGCATAGTGCGTGTGTCCGGAGAGGATTCACTTGGCATTGCCGATGCCATTTTCTCTTTTTCAAGCAAAAGCACCGCAAATTCAAATCCGTCAAACGACGGAGCTTTGTCGTGCAAAACTTCACAGAATTGGACACCTTTGTATATGCACTTTGGCACATTCGATGCGGGTGATTTTTGTGACAAAGGTTATGCGGTGTATTTCCCGGCAGGTCGTTCGTATACGGGTGAGGACACGGTTGAGTTTTATTTGCACGGCGGTGTACGTATCATGCAAGGTGCTTTGGAAGCACTGCTGAAAAAGGGTGCCGTTATGGCAAAAAACGGTGAGTTTACCAAGCGTGCATTCTTGAACGGCAGACTCTCTCTTGCGGATGCAGAGGGTGTCATTGACATGATAAATGCAGAGAGCGTAGCAGGCGTGAGAGCAGCATACAGACTTATGCAAGGCAACGTATCAAAGAGTATAAACATGATCTTGGATAGGCTTGAAACGCTCATCGCAACGCTTGAGGCAACGCTTGATTATCCCGATGAAATGGAGGACGAAGTCTTGCCCGTTTTGCCAAGCGAGGTCAAGAGCTTGCTCGATATGGTTGACACTCTGATTTCATCTTCAAGGGCGGGTAGGCTTGCAAAACACGGCATAAACGTTGCACTTGCAGGCAATGCAAACGCAGGCAAATCATCCTTGATGAACGCACTTTTGAAAGAGGATAGAGCCATTGTCACAGAGATTGCAGGCACAACGAGAGATACCATAGAGGACAGCTTTGAGTGCGATGGTGTGCGCATAAATTTGGTGGATACCGCCGGTATCCGTCAAAGTGAGGACAAAGTGGAAAGCATCGGCATTGAAAGAGCAATAAAGGCTTTTGACGGTGCAGACGTTATTCTCCACATTATAGACACAACCTCAAATGAGGAGCAAAACATTGATTTTGGTGACAAGCTCGTGTTTGAGGTGTTCAACAAATGCGACGTGTCTCACTTTGCAAAAGAGTGTGGCAAGCACGAGTTTTTGTTGAGTGCAAAGACAGGCGAGGGTATTGATAATCTTGCACATAGTATAGCAAAACTCTTTGCGGATTGCTCAACACAAGGCGGTGAGATAATTACGTCCGCAAGACACGTATCGGCACTTTATCAAGCACAAAATGCACTTAAACATGCGATTTTGTCACTTGACGACACAATAGATTGCACTCTCATTGACTTGAGAGAGGCATATGACGCACTTGGAGAGATAACCGGCAAAACGGCAACGGAGGACGTTGTTGACAGCATTTTTTCAAGATTTTGCGTTGGAAAATAATAGACGCTTTTATTGGATTTGGATATGCAAAAATACGACGTTGTGGTTATAGGCGGTGGACACGCAGGAGTCGAGGCTTCGCTTGCGAGTGCCAGACTTGGCAAAAAGACACTTATGTTGTGCCTTGATTTCGGCACGGTTTCTTTTATGCCCTGCAACCCTGCTATCGGTGGCACGGCAAAAGGACATCTCGTCAAAGAGATTGATGCGTTGGGTGGTCAAATGGGGCTTTGTGCGGACAAGGCACTTCTTCAGATAAAGATGCTCAACTCTGCAAAAGGTCCTGCCGTTTTTTCATTGAGAGGGCAGGAAGATAAAAAGGTGTATCACGAGCTTATGCTCGACGTTGTGCAAAATCAGGCAAATCTCACTGTGCTTGACAAGGAGGCTGTCGCACTCAAGGTTGAGGACGGCAAGGTTTGCGGAGTCGAGACAAGAGACGGTGAGGTGTACGAGTGCTCTGCCGTGGTGCTTGCAACGGGCGTATTTCTCAATGCGGATATTATCATCGGTGAATACGTCAAGCGTAGCGGACCTAGCGGATTTGCTCCTGCAACCGCTCTTACACAAAGTCTCGTTGAAAACGGCGTGCCTATGCGTCGATTCAAGACGGGTACCCCTGCAAGAATTTATCGTGACAGCATTGATTTTTCCAAAATGGAAAAGCAACTGGGGGATAACAGTGACAGATTTTCCTTTATGTCCGAGCATGCGGTGTTTGAGGAAGAGGCTTGTTATTTGACCTACACCAATGAACAAACGCACAAAATCATTCTTGAAAACATAGACAGAAGCCCACTATATAACGGCACGATTTTGTCTGTTGGACCAAGGTATTGCCCCTCAATCGAGACAAAAGTGGTGCGTTTTCAAGACAAAGAGCGTCATCAGATTTTTGTTGAACCCGAGGGAGCCAACAGTGAGGAAATGTACGTTCAAGGAATGTCCACATCTCTGCCACACGACGTGCAAGAGAAGATGTATCGCACAATCGCAGGTCTTGAAAATTGCCGTTTTGCAAAATACGGATACGCAATCGAGTATGATTGCCTAGATCCGTTATCCCTCTATCCCTCTCTTGAGAGCAAGCACGTTGAGGGATTGTTCTCTGCGGGACAGATGAACGGAAGTAGCGGTTATGAGGAAGCAGGAGCTCAAGGACTTATCGCAGGCATAAACGCCTCGAGAAAGATTGACAACAAAGATCCGCTTATTTTGCGGAGAGATCAGGCGTATATAGGCGTGTTGATTGACGATCTTGTCACAAAGGGCACCAACGAGCCGTATCGCATGATGACCGCGCGTGCGGAACATAGAATTATGCTCCGTCAAGACAATGCGGATATGCGTTTGACTCCGATCGGCAGAGAAATCGGACTTGTTGACGATGCAAGATATGAGCGTATGTGCAACAAAAAGGCTCTTATTGACAAGATTTTGTCTATGTTAAATGTCACCCTAAACAGGGCAAGAGTGGAGGGATTGTTTGCTCGAATCGGTGAAGAAATGCCTCAAAAAACACCCACTCTCGGAGAGCTTTGTCGTCGTCCGCAAGTGAGTTTTGCAGACGTAAGAGAGTTTGTCGATTTCGATTGCGATGATGAAACACTCTCGGCGGCGGTTGTCGAGATGAAGTATGAGGGATATCTCAAGAAAGAAGAATCCGCCATCAGAGAGCAAAAACGCCTTGAAGATAAGCTTATTCCTGCCGATTTCGATTATAATTCTATAAAAGCATTGCGAATAGAGGCAAGGCAAAAACTTGCAGAGATAAGACCGCTCAACCTTGGTCAGGCATCACGAGTTTCGGGTGTATCTCCTGCCGACATAGCAGTGCTTATAGTTGCATTGAGATAAAACGATTGGGTAATTTTCTAGATTTATTTAATATAAAACAGCCACCGTGTAAGGTGGCTGTTTTGACTTTATATTATAGTTTAGTGTGCGTCAACATAGTTGCATGCATTGAATGCCGAGATGGATCCGTCTGCCGTTGCCGTGACAAGTTGGCGGATTTTCTTTGTGCGACAGTCACCTGCAACAAAGATGCCTTCGCAAGAGGTCATGCAGTTTTCGTCCGCAACGATGTAGCCGTTTTTGTCAAGGTCAACAATATCCTTGAAGGCGGTGTTGTTTGGCACTTGACCTATGCAAATGAAGGCACATTTTGCATCGACAATGACGTCTTGATGAGAGATGGTATTTTCAAATCTCAATGCGGAAAGTTCGTCTTTGCCAATGAACTCCTTGAGTGAAAGATTGTGGGTGTATTTGACGTTTTCTTTTGCGAGCACCAAGTCCAAAAGAGCCTTGTCTCCAAAGAATTTGTCAAAGAGAGTGCAGATGTGAACGCTCTTGCAATAACCGCTCAAAACAAGTGCGTATTGCAGTGCCGTGTTTGCATCTCCAATGACACAGACGTCCTCACCAGAGTAGAAAGCTCCATCACAAAGAGCACAATAGCTAACTCCGCTTCCAACAAGTTCTTCCTCTCTCTCAACACCTATATGGCGTGGTTTTACGCCTGTTGCAATGATGATTGATTTGCAGGTGTATTTGTTATAATCGGTGGTTAATTCAAACCCATTCGGGGTTTTAACTATCGATTCTGCTCTTTCAAGCTCAACGGTTGCACCCCATTCGACTATTTGTTCATAGAGCTTGTCCATAAGCTCTGCACCGGAAATCTTTTGGTAAGTCGGGAAGTTTTCCACCCTTGGAGAGTATGCAATTTGTCCGCCGAAACTGTCACTTTCAAGCACCAACACGCTCTTGCCTGCTCGCAAGCAGTTGAGCGCACTTGTCATGCCTGCAGGGCCTGCACCTATAATGATTATATCGTAATTGTTCATATTTGCCTCTATAAAGAAAGAGCGGTATGGGGTTGCCATACCGCTCGCATTCAACTTATTTTCTTGACTCGATATAGCCCTTTATCTTGCTTGCGTTGTCATACACGTCATAGCCGTTGCCGTTTGGCACCAAAAGCGTTGGAGCCTTCTTGATGCCGTATGCAAGAGTTTGATCTTTGTTGTCCTCTGCATCGATCACTGTGTAGGCAATATTTGCTTTGTCAAGCATTGCTTTTGCCATTTTGCAGTTGGGGCAGGTCTTGGTGGTGAATATCAAAAGACCTTCGTTTTTACCCTCGTTTGCACAGCACTCGCATTGTTGTTCGGCTTGGTCACAGCATGCAACTTCTTCAACTTGCTTGCCGTGATATTGAGAGGTGCCAACGTTGTAAACTTTACGCTCTTTGAACTCTGCACGCTTGCCGTCGTTCCAGTTTTGCACAGGACGATAGTAACCTGTTATACGGCTGTATACCTCTGCTTTTTTACCGCATATCGGGCAGGTGTATTGCTCGCCGTCAAGATAGCCGTGGTCGGCACATACGGAGTATGTCGGTGAGAGTGTGTAGTATGGTAATTTGTAGTTTTGAGCAATCTTTCTCACGAGATTTGCCGCAGATTGCCAGCTGTCAAGACGCTGTCCCAAGAATGCGTGGAACACGGTGCCTGACGTGTACAGTGTTTGAAGCTCGTCTTGGATGTCAAGTGCGGAGAAAATGTCGTCCGTGTAACCGACGGGAAGGTGTGAGCTGTTTGTATAGTAGGGCACGTTGTCGGCATTGCTTGCACAAATAATGTGCGGATAGCGTTCTCTGTCATGCTTTGCAAGACGGAAAGAGGTTGATTCTGCAGGAGTTGCCTCCAAGTTGTACAAATCACCGTATTCCTCTTGATAGTCGGACAGTTTGTTACGCATAAAGTTGAGCACTTTCTTTGTGAACTCTTGTGCGTTTTTGTGCGTCAAGTCTTCGCCAACCCAGTTTGCATTGAGGCATGCCTCGTTCATACCCACAAGGCCGATTGTGGAGAAGTGGTTGCCGAATGTGCCGAGATATCTCTTTGTATACGGATAAAGTCCTTCATCCAAAAGCTTGGTGATGACGTCTCTCTTTATCTTGAGGGAGCGTGCGGACACGTTCATGAGGCGTTCGAGCTCTTTGAAGAACTCATCCTCCGTCTTTGACACGTAAGCGATGCGTGGCATATTGATTGTGACAACGCCTATTGAACCGGTGCTTTCTCCGCTTCCAAAGAATCCGCCCGATTTCTTACGCAATTCTCTAAGGTCAAGACGCAAACGACAGCACATACTGCGTACGTCGCTCGGCTCCATATCGCTGTTGATATAGTTTGAGAAGTATGGTGTGCCGTATTTTGCGGTCATTGTGAAGAGAAGTCTGTTATTTTCCGTGTTGGACCAATCGAAATCTCTTGTGATGGAGTACGTCGGGATTGGATATTGGAAGCCTCTGCCGTTGGCATCGCCCTCGATCATAATCTCGATAAAGGCTTTGTTGACCATCTCCATTTCTTTGACGCAATCTTTGTATTTGAAGTCCATTTCCTTTCCGCCAACGATAGCAGGAAGCTCTGCCAAGTCATTTGGCACAACCCAGTCCAACGTGATGTTGGTGAACGGAGCTTGCGTACCCCAACGAGAGGGAGTGTTTACGCCATATATAAAGGATTGTATGCATTGTTTGACCTCTTTGTATGAGAGGTTGTCAACCTTGACAAACGGAGCAAGGTAGGTGTCAAAAGAGCTGAATGCTTGAGCACCTGCCCATTCGTTTTGCATAATTCCAAGGAAGTTGACCATTTGATTGCAGAGCGTGGAAAGGTGTGCGGCAGGAGAGGACGTGATCTTGCCGGGGATACCGCCCAAGCCTTCTTTGATGAGTTGCTTTAGTGACCAGCCTGCACAGTAGCCTGTGAGCATGCTCAAATCGTGAATGTGGATTTGTGCCTCACGATGTGCCTTTGAAATCTCGTCGTCATATATTTCGCTGAGCCAATAGTTTGCAGTCACGGCACCGGAGTTGGATAGGATAAGTCCGCCAACAGAGTATGTGACGGTGGAATTTTCCTTGACTCTCCAGTCGTTGATCTTCAAATAATTGTTGACCGTGTTTTTGTAGTCAAGCACGGTGGAGCTCATTTCGCGGATTTTTTCATGTTGCTTTCTATAAAGAATATAAGCTTTTGCAACTTCAACATATCCTGATTGGATAAGCACCACTTCAACTGAGTCTTGAATATCCTCAACGGATACGACGTCGTTGTTGACTTTGTTGTTGAAGTTTGCCGTGACTTTGAGTGCCAACATATCGAGAATGTCATCGCTGTAACTCTTGTTTACCGCACTGAACGCCTTTTGGATTGCCAGCTTGATTTTATTGAGATTGAACGGAACAATGCTCCCGTCTCTTTTTTTGATGTTCAACATAAAATTGAACCTCCCTTGGAAAATGTGCTATTTCATTATATCAATCATACACGGCTTGTCAAGGAGAAAACGCA
Organism: uncultured Bacteroides sp.; assembly: GCA_964644355.1. Lineage (GTDB taxonomy): Bacteria > Bacillota > Clostridia > Christensenellales > CAG-917 > CAG-475. The sequence continues at coordinate 1,080 of CAZXUW010000013.1, read as the reverse complement.
AAATAATGTGTGAAACTTTTTTGCGAAACACTACATATTGTGGTTTTGTAAAATTTAACCACAAGTATATGGTATAGTTTTCGTGTCTTTATTTTTCCACTTTTCGGCATTGTAAACGGCTTTATAAAAACACTACCATTATTCTAACCGCATTAAAAAAATTGCCGATTTACCATAATAAAAATTTTTTTTGGGAATGTAATTTTTATTAAAATTGCAGGATTGCGATTTTGCACTTGATAACTGTGTTCAAAATTTGATTGCAAACAACGGCGCTAGCAAGCAGTGTGATTTCAAGGCAATCAGAAATTGATTGCAATCGATTGGCAAGATACAAGGAGTGTGCTGTTTAAGCTTGCAATACAAACACAATCATTGCAGGTTGCAATTCTACAGAGGTAGGGCAGTGGTTAATGTGTTAGGTGCGCCCGTTAAAAACTCCGTCAACAATCAATACTTATACATTAATAAATAGCAATAGATGAGCGGTTGTTTGCTTTTATATGTTGAGAGAGTGAAAACGACGTAAAAAAATCAGCAAGGTTAGAAACACGTTTTTTATAAAAGCGGTATTCTAAACAGATTATTTTAATGGTGGAATAGATGGCCGATTTCTAAAAACGGCACAAAAATCAACAAAACTAATAAAAAATATAAAAATTAAAAACAAGATTTGTTGAGAATTTTGAAAATTTTTTAAAAAAAACGAAAATTTTTTACAAAAAAGCCTTGACGAATGAAAATTTCGGTGATAATATGTAAATGCAATCAGGAAGAAAACGGATTGCAAACATAAAACAGCTCATAATTTTCCCCCTTATCATAGCAAGCGACTCATTGGGTATTCCAAGAGTCGTTTGCCTTTTATTGCGTAAAATTTTGCATCGGCTATCATTTGGATTGTGACGATAAATATTGCCTCCCCCCACGCAAAACATCTTGCCAAAAATGCATATTTATTTGCAAAAAGCACCAAAGCATTGTATAATACCAATATGTCTTGGGGAGCCAAATGCGTTTCTCTCAAGCATGCCGACACGTCTCTATAGTTAAACGGATATAACAAGCCCCTCCTAAGGG
>CAZXUW010000012.1:0-54610 GCA_964644355.1 uncultured Bacteroides sp. | reverse complement strand
TTATTTTATTTTGAGTATTTCATCCGCAGAACAATCAAGGTAGTCGCAAAGCTTTGCAAATGTAGCCAAAGAGGGCATTATTCTGCCTGAAAGATATTGAGATACTGTCGGTTTTGACACGCCGATAGCCTTTGCAATATCGCTTTTTGATTTCCCCGACAACTCTATTTCTTCTTTTAACCTGATGCTGATTTTTCTATCCAAATCATCCATAAACACACCTTGATAATCATGATACTATTGGCACAATTATTAGGAATAACTTAATTTTTGTCTTGACAATTAGGTATTGCCTAACTATAAGATTTTATGAAGAAACAGGAGGCTTGTTGCTATGGATGAAATAAGAATGGAAAAAAATGATGAAAAATTGGTAATTAAAGCAAGATTTAAATACCCGGCGATTATTGTTGCTTGCTTTGTTGTGCTTTTGATTGTGACACTTGTTTTTGGGGTTATTTGCCTCATTCTTAAAGAAAGCATGTTACCAATTTTTTCTTGCATACCAATTTATATTATATGTCTAGTTTTTATAATACATGCGAATCGTTATCGAAATTGTATGCTTGTTGTCACTAACAGGCGAATATACGGAACATCGATTGATGGCGTGAAAAAAACGCATTCAGCCATAGGCTTGATACAATAGATGATGTGCGATTAAGCACAACGGCTTTGGGACATAGCGATAACAAACTTATAGTGGTTTTTTCAAAGGGAAATGATAGAGGAAGTTCACAACAGGTTTTAACATTTCAATATGTGAAGAACGGTTAAGAAGTTTATGAAGCACTATCAAAATATATAGCGTCAATTAAAACAGACAAAAATTTGCACACCGATATTGAAATGAAAAGAATAGTTGCACAAGAGATACAAGCAAAAGCGTTCGAAAAAATTGCAACCGGCATTACAAATCCGCAAAATAAATTGAAAAGCAATCAAAACAATATGTCGTATATAGAAGAAATAAAAAATCTAAAAGGTTTGTTGGATGAGGGTATAATTACACAAGACGAGTTTGAACAAAAGAAATTGCAGTTGTTAAAATAATGATTGATATCAAAAAGGCTATCTGTTGAGATAGCCTTTTTTGATTATAAAAAATTGATATTTATGCGTTTACCAATCCTTCCATAAATGAAATGTAGGTGTTTGCTTGGGTGGTAGCGGTGATGTTGTCTTTTTGAGAGGTTGCCACGTAGAATTTGAGCTTCGGCTCCGTTCCGCTTGGGCGGACGCATATCCAGTCACCGTTTTCAAGATGAAGTTTGAATGCGTTGGTTTTGGGAAGCTGAATTTGCTCTATTGTGCCGTCCGCATTCGTCTTTGTGCGAGAGACAAAGTCGCTTTGAGCAAGCACCTTTGCGCCTGCAATATTGTCAAAGGACGTCGAGCGGATTTTGGTCATAATATCAGCCATTTTTTGCATGCCGTCAAGGCCGGGGAAGGTGATTGCCTTTGCCTTTTCCACATAGTAGCCAAACTTGCCATATATGCCTTGCAAAACGTCGTAGAGTTTTTTGCCGACAGAGTCGAAATAGCACACCATCTCTGCAAAAATCATCGATGCGACAACGGCATCCTTATCCCTTGCATGCGTACCCACGAGTGAGCCGTAACTTTCTTCAAAGCCGAACAAATAGGTATGCTCACCGTTTTGTTCCCACTCCTTTATCTTTTCGCCTATAAACTTGAAGCCTGTGAGCACGTCGTAAGTGGTGACGCCATATGCGGTTGCAAGCGTGCGTGCAAGCTCTGTTGTTACGATTGTTTTGACAACGGCACCGTTTGAGGGAAGTGTGTCTGTTTCCTTTTTGCGAAGAAGGATATAGTTGAGCATAAGCACGCCTATCTGGTTGCCGTTGAGAAGGACAAACTCACCCTTGTCGTTGCGTATTGCAATGCCCATTCTGTCGGCATCGGGATCCGTGCCGATCACCACGTCGCTGCCGATTTTGTCTGCAAGCTCAACGCCCATTTTGAGGGTGTCGGCTTCCTCGGGGTTTGGAACTCTCACTGTGGAAAATTCCGTATCGGGGAGAGCTTGTTCCGCGACGACGTTCACGGTGATGCCCATTCTTGACAGGATTGTTGTGACGGGCATATAGCCGCTGCCGTGGATTGGGGTATAGACAAGCTTGACGTTTTTGCCATATTCTTTCACTTGATTGGGTGAGAGCGAAAGCGCTTCGATTGTATCAAAATATGCATTGTCAACGCTCTTGCCGATGATGGTGATATGGGGATGAACTTTGACGTTGTCAAGCCCTTTTATGCTGTCTGCATCCATCTCGACATTCACCTCGTTTATGCCAAAATACGGGGTTTTATCTATAAATTCCACCACTTTATCTGTCGATTCGGGCGACATCTGTGCTCCGTCTTCGCCATAAACCTTGTAGCCGTTGTAGATTTTGGGATTGTGCGAAGCGGTGATCATAACACCTGCAATCGCATTCAAATGACGTATTGCAAAGGAGCATAGCGGAACGGGATGAACGGTGTCAAAAAGATGTGTGTTTATACCGTTTTGTGCAAGCACCTTGGCGGTGTGAATTGCAAATTCACTCGAGCATCTGCGCGTGTCATAGCTTATGACAACACCTCTTTGCATGGCTTCGTTTCCAAGTGTTTTTATGTACTCTGCAAGACCTTGTGTTGCACGCTTGACGGTGAAAACGTTCATTCTGTTTGTGCCAACGTCAAGCACTCCACGCATACCTGCCGTGCCAAATTGGAGGGGGCAATAGAACTGCTCTTTTTTCTCGTCTTCGCTCAAGGCAAGAAGGCGTGTTTTGTCCTCGTCGCAAACTTCGCTTGAGGATAGCCATTCAAGATAACTTTGGGTATAATCCATAAAAATCTCCTGTTTGTTGTTGGCTAAATTATACCGCTAATTGACGTCATCTGTCAACGGTGAAGTCCCTCGCAACACAATTCTCTTTTGTGGAGCATAATAGTCTTGTCTTATGAGAGTGCTGTTCACAAGCTTGCCGTTTTGATAATAGTCCAAAAATCCCCGCGACTTCAATCCGTTTTTGCCGTACGTGTCAATGATCTCCTCGCCCACCTTTAGGGTGGAATCCTCAAGATATTCGATGTCAAAGGGGATGATTTCAAGCGTTTGCGAACGCCTTTTTATGTCAAAACTCTCCACTCCGTAGATTTGAGCCTTGACGTAATTTCCGTCTGCGCTCATGCGTATGGTTATGGGGGCGGACAGCGTATTTACAAATCTAAGGTCACTTGAGGTGGACACCATGGCATCAAAGGAAGGAGCAACGTAGCTTACAGGCAAGGAGTGTGCTCTCACGCAAGTTATCGCAAGTGAGCAAAGCAGTGCACAGTTGTACAGGGTGCTTGACACTTGACACACTCCACCGCCCACACCCTCGACAAATTGTCCGTCTTGGATGATGTATGCACTTTTGAAGCCGTTTTCTTTGGTGCGTTTGCCGACGCTGTCGTTGAAGGAGAATTCGTCCTCGGGATATAGAACATAGCCGTCTATTTTGCGACATGCCAAAGAGACGTTGTCCTTGCGGTTTTGAGAGCTCTCTCCGTAATATGTGGCAAAGCTCGCAATCATTTTTACCGTGGGTGACTTTGCCAAGACGCAATCGTTGACGTATGCCATGCTTTCCCCCAAACAAAACGCTATTGTGGCAAAAAACAAAACTATAGTAGAAAGATTCTTTAACAAAATAGTCGTTTTTGCACGTGTTCTCATGCATATAGTATGCGTCAAGATAAAAATATGAAACAAATTTCAGCAAATTTCTGCGTAATAGTTGATAATCGGCGTTGAGGTAGTATATACTAGGCGTAGAGAGAGAATACTATGGATATTACAATTTTGATATTGTCGCTGGTTGCGGGCGTTGTCGGCACGGGACTTGGCGGTATAATTGGCGTGTTGCTCAAAAACAGGGGCAACAAGGTTATGGGCAGAGTGCTCAGTTTTGCAGGTGGCGTCATGGTTGGCGTCGTCACGTTTGAGATGCTTCCGGAAGCGGTTGAATATTCCAAAATTCCAAACTCAATAGAGCAGTCGGGCATACTTATTGCCGTAAGTGCACTTGTTGTGGGTATGTTTGTCATCTTTGGACTAAACAAGCTTTTGGATATCATCGAGAATATGCGCGAGACACATAGGAGCATAGAGGAGCTTCACCATGAGACGGCTGTCATCGAGGCAAACGACCTCATGCAAAAGGACGTCACAAACGATCATCCGCAAGCAATAGACAAAAGGACGTTGCTCAAAGCAGGGCTTATTATGCTGTTGGCGATCGCATTTCACAATCTCCCCGAGGGTATGGCTATCGGTGCAACGGGAGCTACCAATCAAGGCACGGGCATACTTATTGCAATCATCATCGCAGTGCACAACATCCCCGAAGGCATGGCAATTTCCGCCCCGCTTGCAAGTGGCGGAGTGAAGGGCTGGAAGACGATATTGCTCACGGCTTTGGCAGGTGCCGCAACGGTGCTGGGTGCGGTCATAGGACTTGCGGTGGGCGGAATAAGTCAACTCGCAAGCGGAATTTGCATGGGGCTTGCAGGCGGAGCAATGTTGTACGTCACGTTCTGTGAAATCTTGCCACAATCCATACTTATGGAGGAGGGTAGAGTGCCGGCTGTCAGCATGCTTGTGGGCATTGTGTGCTCAATGATATTTGTGTTTGCATTCTAAACGTCAAACAAAACTTATCAAAAACGCAAGAATTTTCATATTTTTGCGTTTTTTTATGCAAACTTGAGCAATATTCACGCATTTGTGGTACAATTTTTGCAATGAAAAGCATCGCAACAAAAGACGGAATACAAAAGCTTCTTAACACGCCGATAGACGTGGAGGTTTTTGATTGCATAAATTCCACCAATTTGTATGCAAAAGAGCTTGTAAAAAGCGGAAAAATCGAGGATTTTTTGATTGTTGCAAGGGAGCAAACTTGCGGTAGAGGCAGATTTGACAGAAAGTTCTATTCACCCAAGGATTGCGGAGCGTATTTTAGCCTTGTCATACAGCCGTCTAATATGGATGAACTTGCCTTGCTCACGCCGATGTGCGGAGTGGCGGTCGTCAAAGCAATAAAAAAGACATTCAACAAAGATACGCAAATCAAGTGGGTGAACGACGTCTATTTTGAAGGCAAAAAATGCGTCGGGATCTTGTGTGAAGCGGTTGCAATAGAAGGCAAAATCCGCAGTGTCGTGCTTGGCATAGGCGCAAATTTGTGTGAAAAAGACGGCGGTGCAGACGAGGAGATAAAGGACATAATTTCTTTTGTTGGGGAGGATAACGAGGATCAGGTAAATAGGCTTATCGCAAGCATTGTCAACGAGATTTATGCTTTGCATAAAAACTTTGACGAAATGCAGGTTGTAAAGGAATACAAAGATAATTCCTTTCTCATCGGCAAGGACGTCGAGGTGAGTGTTTTGAACAAATCAACCTGTCTTGCAAAAGTCATCGACATCGATGAAAACTGCAACCTTGTTGTCAAATACCCGGACGGCAGTGTTGAACACCTCACCAGTGCCGATGCAAGATTGCATTCAACCGGATTTTGAAAATGCCAAGAACCAACGATCGCAATCGTTTTTTTTATTCATTAACATTACTTTCTTGGTTTTTAATTTTACAAAATGTACGACAACTTGTCGGGTGACGGTGGATATGTGCTTATATGCGTGAGTTTAGGGCGGAAATATGCAAAAATTCATCTTGTATTCGTTGCGTGCGTGTGTTATTATATTACATATAAAACCTCTGGGAGATTGTTATGCAAAGAGAAATTATTGAACAAACAAATCTTTTGAATGCGGATGGCAATATTGCCGAGCCCGGTTTTGCAAAAAAGATGCTTTATACTTACAATCGTGAGAATATCACGGCACCCAAAACTCGTCTCAAAGAGTGGGATTACTATTATATCGGCAACAAGGAGTATGCTCTTTGCTTGACCATAAGCGATATGGGGTTTGTGGGAGCACTCAGTCTCACGGTTATGGACTTTGTGACACCTGCACAGTTCACCAACACCGCCATTTGCCTTTTCCCGATGGGCAAGTTCAATATGCCCACAACAAGCGAGAAGGGAGATTGCTCTTGGAAGATCGGCAAGGTGGAAATGCGTTTTGAAAACGACGGCGAAAAACGCCATCTCACCGGCATTTATCCCAATGCAGACAAGTTTGGTACGGACGTCAAGTGGGATATCGTCCTCTCCGACGTGCCCGAGGAAAGCATGGTGATCGCAACACCCTTCAACAAGAAAGGACATTTCTATTTCAACCAAAAGATCAACTGCATGAAGGCAGAGGGAAGCTTTTCCCTCGGTGATAAGGAGTGCGTGTTTGACAGTGCCGACTCCATGGCTACGCTCGACTGGGGCAGAGGCGTGTGGACATACGACAACACTTGGTATTGGGGAAGTTTGCAGACTCGCCTCGAGGACGGCTCAACCTTTGGTTGGAATATCGGCTACGGATTTGGTGACACCACCGCTGCAAGCGAAGATATGCTATTCTACAACGGCAAATCTCACAAGATCGGCAGAGTTGAGTTTATCATCCCTGGTGACGCCGACGGCGAGCCTCGCTATATGGAAGATTGGAAGTTCGTCTCCGATGACGGCAGACTTGATTGCACCTTCCATCCGCTCATTGACCGCTATGAGCCGTTCGATCTCAAGCTCATGTGCATGATACCTCACCAAGTCTTTGGCTACGTATCCGGCACCGCAACGCTCGATGATGGCACAGTGATCAATCTCGACAACGTGCTGTGCTTTGCAGAGAAAGTGCATAACAAGTGGTAAACTATTGGTAAACCGCCGCTGTGACGATGGCATTGGATGGGTATCCAGCGCCCAAAATCACGCTAGGTTTACCACCTTGCACCGCACAGATAATTTTTCACTAAACTCTATAGACGGTGTAAGTATTTTGCAACACTTTGAGAAAATTATCTGTTTAGGGACGCACGCTTTGCGTGCAAGCGGTAAGTGGATATACAAGGCTTAAGTAGCGGTTGAATTATCCGCAATTATTCATTACTTTTTGCCGTAGGCAAAACGGGTGGTCTATGGAATACAATGGAGAGGGCATTCACGCACTTGTGTGTGCGGTGGAGGACCTTCAAAGCACAAACTTAATATTTATCGACAGAAAACTCAAGCCTCTCTTGAAGTGCCTTGCCTATTATCCGGAATTTCGCTCGGTGCTTTCAAAGTGCAATCAAGGCTTCGATTATGCAAGCGAGAAGAAAAAAGCATTGACAAAACTTGGTGACAGCGACATTTTGCGTTTGCCAAAAACACCCAAAGCGTTGGTTGCTCTTGTGTCAAACATGCTTCTTGAGTTCGATTCGGACGGAATGGATATTGTGGCATTTTCCGCCACTTACTTCCCCGAGGAGAGCAAACAAGCAAGCTTTGTGCAATTCTGTGCAAGGGTTATAGAGCCCTTCAAATTGGCTCTCGTTTCGCTTGTGGTGGATGGTGTTGAGGAGGAGCCAAAGAGTGTTGAACGCACGGTGGAGTTTGCATCCGATGCACTTCATCAGCAGACGGAATATTTGCTTCTTGCAATGTACAACACCATTCAGGAATCCTCAATGCAAGAGAGTGAAAGAGCGGAGTTTATGCTTATGCTCGAAGGGTTTGCCGTTGCTCTTGACAGCCGTGATTCGCTCATGATCAAGGCAATGTGGGCAGGGCTTAGAAAATCTTTGTATGCAGTGGGATTGTGTGCAAAAGAGGTTGAAAAAGTCAATGAGGTACTCAGGCTGTATCTTGTGACAAAATAGTCAAATTTAGGGTTTTATCCATTCAAAAGTGATGGATAAAACCTTTGTTTTTACAGAGGGAAGATTATGAAAGCTAAAAAAATCATTGTATTGTTGCTTGTTGTCTGTGTTATTATGGCATCCTGCGTGGCATTTGTGGGTTGCAATAAGGGCAACAAAAAAGCTATCATTTACGTGACGGCACTGTTTGCCGGTGGTCTTTATGACAAGGAGACAAACGTGGCAAAATGGGAGCCGTTTGCAACAGAGTTCGATGCTTGGTCTCTTATGTCGGGAGAATTGAGTCTTGAAGATCTTATTGCATTGTTTGAGGATAGCGGTGAAATTCCGTCAATCATACAGCTCGCCGCAAATGCCGTTGCATATACGGAGGGATCTTTGCTTTGGGAGCTTACCCTTGACAATGACGGTGTCGGATACAATCCCAACATCGTGCCGGCAAACGGACTTCCAAAGGATAACAACGGCAAAGTTATGGACATTTCCTATGGTGCTTTTGGATTGTACAAGCCCTTTGTTGACAACATCAGCGAAAAGTATGGCAAAGAATACGACGTGCTTGTCTACAATCAGGATTGGAGAATGTCTCCTGCAAAGAGTGCAGAGGAGCTTGAAAACTTCATCAACGAGAAGGGATATAAAGAAGTGATCTTTATGTCGCACAGTATGGGCGGTCCTGTTGTCAACAGCTATCTTGCAAGAAGCGAAGCAAACAGAAACAAGGTTAAACTGTATATGGGCTTTGCACCTGCAACGCTCGGATCATTCGATGCACTTGCTGCACTCAGTTGCATAGACAAATACGTCAACAACTTCCTCGGCGGAATGGATTTGAGCGGATTGCCTATTGACGTCAATCAGCTTGTTGCAGATATTATGGATGGTGCAATAGGTGATTTCTTCCGCAATAACATAGGTCTTATGGCGTTGGTGCCATCTTGGCAACTTATCGACTCTGATCAGTATGATGAGGAAAATCCCGCAATAACCATCGATGGCAAAGCAATATCCTCAAAGGAGGAATTGTACGATTTCTACAAGTCGCAACGTTGGGCAAAATATCTCATTCAACGCACAAATTGGGAGATCGCAGAAGATGATGAAAGTGACGCTCTTTACAAGTGTGTAGAGGCACAAGAGGGACAGTATGCTGACGAAAACGGCAACAGACTCAAGGATTTTGCAGGGGCAATCGACAAGTATTATGACTCACTCTTTGTCAATGGCAAGATCGCAAGCGAAAGCGTAAATTCCTACTATTTTGTGGGTACGCACGGCGAGAGTACAATCACCAATATGCAACTCACAACAAAGCACGATGAGGACGGCAACGTCATTTATGACGATTATGGTTGCGTGCAATATGACTATGAGATCGTGACGGGTGGCGGAGCCGAAGGAAAAATCGGTGACGGCACGGTGCCATACTATAGCTCAATCGGTGGAAACACCGCAACGGCAGAGTATATTGCCTCGCTCGGCAACAGACTTGTCGAGATACAAGGCGAAGGACATGGAGCAGTCGGCTTGAGCTGGGATTTGCTTGGCGGATATGTCATGGACTTGCTTGAAAAGTTTGCATAAATAAATCGTGCAAAGACGGTTTTTGAAGTGTAAAAACGATAAAAAAACGCCAAAAAATCAGCGAAAAACCGCTGAAAAAACCATAAAAAAACGTGTAAAAACAATATAAAATAACGGCAAAAACGGAGAGAAAAAGCTCTCCGTTTTTGTATGTTGAAATGCGAATTTGAAACAACACGTCAACATTTGATATTGCCAAGGGTGCACATTTTGTAAGGGCGTTCAACTGCGTATTGTTTGAAATGCGGATTTCATTTTGATGATGATTAGGCACACTCAAGCAAGAGTTTGTCTGCGACGAGTGCGATAAATTCACCATTGGTTGGTTTTTCGTTGGGAGCATAAATTTTTATGCCAAAGATGTTGTTGATGTTTTCTATCTTGCCCCTATTCCAGGCAACCTCGATGGCATGCCTTATGGCTCTCTCTACCTTTGATGCGGACGTTTGATAACGTTCGGCAATGCCGGGGTACAACTTTTTGGTGATAGAGTTGATGATTTCGGGTGTCTCGATGGTCATTTTGATTGCCTCACGCAAGAATTGATAACCCTTGATGTGTGCGGGAATGCCGACCGAGATGAATAAATTTGCGATTTTTTCATCTAGAGTTTTGTTTTTTCTGGTGCTTGTTTGAACGGGGATTTGTTTTGGAGCAGAAAAATCCGATAGCACTTTGAACAGCGTGTTGTAATCAAAGGGCTTTGCAAGAAAATAGCTCGCACCGTATTGCATGGATTTTTGCACAAAGCCGTCTGTTGCAAGTTGAGACATCATTATCACAACGCATTGTTTGTTTTTCAATGCACTGAGCACGCCAAAGCCGTCAAGCTCGGGCATGACTATGTCAAGCAACACAAAGTCGGGTGCATAGGTGTCGATGAGTCGCACAGCCTCGTTGCCGTTGTTGGCAATGGCTACTACCTCAAAGCCGTCTTTCTCGTTGATAAAATCACGTATGCCGTTGCATAGGGCGATATTATCGTCTGCTACTAAAATTGTTTTGTTCATATAAGCCTCCCGCATATGATAATAATATGGATACATTATAATTTCCAATAGGAAGTATAAAATCGGATATTTCACGATTTTTTGTCGATGTTTACACTTAAATGTTTTATTTGAGGTGATTTTTATGCAAAATACGCTCTTTTAAGGTACAGATTGTATTTTATATCCCTTTTTCAACATTTTCAACAATTATTTTCTCCAATTTTCCAATACACAACATATTGAAATAAAATGGTGAAAACGACACAATATAATCTAAAAATAAAAAAAAATAAAAAAAACATAAAATATAGTTTACATAATTGTTTCTTATCAATATAATAAATAAATCAAACGCATAAGAGGTTGATAACTGATATGGGAAAATATAAAAAATGTCCACGTTGCGAACTGAACTGGATTCCAAACGAAGAAGAATTGTGTGAGGTCTGCAAGGCTGAACTTGGCAAGGCAAGCAATATTTGTCTTCTCGAAGAAGACGATGAAATAGAAGAAGATAGAATTTGTCCTATCTGCAAGGTCAACTTCTTGGAAGGCAATGAAACGATGTGTTCTGCTTGTAGAGAGGAGAGCAACAACAGCAAACGCTTTGACGATATGCCCGAAGAGGACGATTCTTGGAAAGAGTTTGTTGATGACGACGATACGATTGTTGACGATGATGACGAAGAGCTCTCTCTCAACCAACTCCAAGAGGAGGAAGAAGAGGAGTTTGAGGAGGAAGAGGACGACGGTTATCCCGATGACTTTGACGATACAGACCTTGGCGACATCAATGATTATGAAGAAGACGACGAGGATGAGGACGAGTCAGATTTGGACGACTGACCTTATAGAATTGATAAAAAACAGCACGCTTGTGCTGTTTTTGTATTGTATGGCAATTATTAAAAGAATTGAATGTGCAACGAATGATATTGACAATATGCGCAAATGAAGCTACAATAACTAATAGTGTTAGATAATGACACACGGTTATTGCAAGGAGAAAATTATGCTGACATTAAAGAATATAACCAAGAGTTACGGAGAGGGGGAGAACGAAGTTCTTGCACTGAAAGGGGTTTCGATTGCTTTCCGCAAGTGTGAATTTGTGTCCATTTTGGGACAGTCGGGGTGTGGTAAGACAACTTTGCTCAACATCATCGGAGGACTGGATAGAGCAACGTCGGGCGAGCTGTTGCTCAACGGCAAGTCAACGGACGGATTCAACGACAACGATTGGGATGATTATCGCAACAGCAAGATAGGTTTTGTTTTTCAAAATTACAATTTAATTCCGCATCTCAACATTCTTACAAACGTTGAGCTTGCACTCACGATTTCGGGCGTAAAGAGCACGGAGCGTACAGAGCGTGCAAAGAAAGCTCTTGAGATGGTGGGGCTTGCACAAAAGTGGAATAAGCGTCCAAATCAGCTTTCGGGCGGACAAATGCAAAGGGTGGCAATTGCAAGAGCCATTGTCAATGAGCCTGAAATCTTGCTTGCGGATGAGCCTACGGGGGCAATTGACAGCGATACATCCATACAAATAATGGAAATCCTCAAAGAGATATCCAAAACAAAGCTCGTCATTATGGTTACCCACAACGCAGAGCTTGCAGAGAAATATTCCACAAGAGTCGTAAGATTTTTGGACGGTGAAATCGTTGATGACACGCAACCATATATTGACGAGGAGCCTGTTGTCGAGGTTGCAAGCAAAAAGAGGACGAAGCACAAAAAGGGCATGACAATGTCCTTCTTCACCGCAGTGAAGCTGTCTTGGAAAAACCTCATCAACAAGAAGGGCAGAAGCTTGCTTACGGCAATTGCCGGCAGTATAGGCATAATAAGCATAGCGTTGATTTTGTCACTCAACAACGGTTTTACGAATTATATAAACGATTTTGAAAGGCAGTCCATGTCCAAATATCCAATAACGGTGTCGTCGGGAGAGGACTCCATTGTGTCCTCTTTTGAGGAGTTTTTGGGCGGCGGGGAGCTTGATGGTGACTCGCTCAACATAAGCTCGGTGCTTGACGTGTTCACGGGGGATGCGATAGACAGAGAGAAGTTCACTGAAGATGAATGGGTGTACGTATACGCTCAATTTGCTCAATTTTTTGCAAAAAACGATCTTTCAAAAACAACGGAAATAAGCAAATTCAAGGAGCATTTGGAGGCAAACTTCGACTACTCTTTGGCAAACGTCAAGTATGATTATTCAATCAGCATGACCATCTACAACAAGACAGTTACGCCGGCAACGGAGGACAGCGAGGAAAAAGTGAAATACACTCGCATCAATCCACTTTCAGAGAGCGAAACCATGCTTCCGCTTTTGCAAGGCATGGCAAGCGGTAGCGACGGCGAGAGCAGAATGGATCAGCTGAAAATAGCTTTGGATTCATTTGCGTTTTGGGATGAAATCGTCGCAGATGACGACACAATCGCAACTCAATACGACGTGCTTGCAGGTAGTATGCCCACAAATATGAATGAGATTGTGCTTGTTGTGGACGAATACAATCAGGTTACGGATTTTGACCTGTTCACCCTCAACGAGCTTGGATTTGCGGATTTGTTGCTGTCTTTCTCGGATGCGTCGAAACTTGACAAATTCGAGCAGACTTTTGAAGAAGTGCTACAAAAGGAATACTATATTTTGCCGACAAGTGCGGATTATTCGCTAAATTCGTTCACAGGCAAATATACAAGTGCATCGTCCGTCGGCGGAGCGGTGCTCAAAACGGCAATCGAAGAAAAGGGTATTCCTGTCAAAATATCTGCAATTTTGCGTCCGAAAGAGGGGGTGAACGGTGGATGTATCAATGGCGTTATCGGCTACACGTCAGAGCTTGGCAACTATATAATTCAAGACGCAATAGATAGCGAAGTTGCTCAAAAGTTCAACGAGGCTTACGACAAATATATGCAAGCATTTGAGATTGTCAAATCCGCTCTTGCCAAAACGGAAGAAAACCCAGATTATGAAAAGACTTTGGAAGAAAAACAGGCTACAATGACGGTGGCAATGGGCATTGTCAATCCTATCGACGGAGAGGGGATGACAGTACGTGAATATCAAAATGCAATCAAAAAGCTCAATGTGAGAGATTGGGATAATCCGTCATATATATACTTTTATCCAAACAAAATATCAGATAAACAGCCTATTGTGGATTTTATCAACGATTTCAACAACAATCAATCGGCAATAGAGGAGGAAGAAGCACGCCTTGCGGAAGAAAACGGTGAGGAGGAGTCCACAACGACTTACGTGATAGAATATCAGGACAACTTGGATTCGGTTGTCAATGAGTTGAATTCGGTTGTGGACACAATCACATATATCTTGGTTGCGGTGGCATGTGTGTCTGTTATCGTCACAATGCTCCTCATTGCAATCATCATGTACATTTCCGTGCAAGACAGAACGAGAGAGATTGGCATAATGAGAGCAATCGGAGCACGCAAGAGTGACATCTCCAACATCTTCAACGTGGAAACCATGCTGCTGGGCTTGGCATCGGGTGTCATTGGTGCATTGATCGCATTTATCGTGCAATTTCCTGGCAACCTCATATTCACGGATGCGTTGAACATGGCACCACTATTGCAAATGGCATGGTGGCATCCGCTTGTGTTGATTTGCGGAGCGGTGGTGATCACGGTTGTTTCAGGGCTTATACCTGCATCTATGGCATCTCGCAAAGAACCAGTGATTGCCTTGAGAACGGAGTGAGCCAAAAAAAAAGGACTTGCAATCGCAAGTCCTTTTTGTATCAATATGCCTTGGCGTAGTAGATGACGTGTTTTGCAGGTTTTCCGCAGACGGGGCAGACGTCACCGACAGGTGTTTGATCAAACGGCATACAGCGTGAAGTGGCTGAGAATTGCTCTTTGATCTTGTCTTCGCATTCTCTGCATCCGCACCACATTGTCTTGACAAAGTTGTGATTGTCGAGAGCGTCTTTCATCTCGTCAACAGTGTGGCATACGCTGATGTGTGAGTGGAGAAGCTCGTGTGATTGCTCAAACATATTCTTTTGGATGTCGTCAAGCAGTGTGGGGATTGTTTGCGTAAGGTCGTTGATCGCACAGGTAAGCTTTTCGTGCGTGTCACGGCGAGCAAGCATGACTTGTCCGTTTTCTATATCACGGGGACCTATCTCGAGACGGAGCGGAACACCCTTCATCTCCCACTCATTGAACTTCCACCCCGGAGATTGCTCTCTGTCGTCAAATTCAACTCTTATGCCAATGCTCTTGAGGGTGTTGGCAACTTCCTCTGCTTTTTCAAGCACGCCTTCCTTGTGAGCGGCAACAGGCACAACAACCACTTGGATTGGAGCAACTCTCGGAGGAAGCTTGAGACCTCTTTGGTCTCCGTGTGCCATGATGAGTGCGCCGATAAGACGTGTGGATACGCCCCAGCTTGTGCCGTACGGATTTTTGAGTTGACCGTCTTTGTCGAGATATTTGATGTCAAAAGCTTTTGCAAAGTTGTTGCCAAGATAGTGTGAAGTGCCGGCTTGCAGAGCTTTGCCGTCCAACATCATTGCTTCCATTGTGTAGGTCGCAACGGCTCCTGCAAATTTCTCTTTTTCAGACTTTCTGCCGACAAGTACGTCTATTGCAAGCACGTTTTGCATAAACTCACGGTACGTTTCAAGCATGAGGAGAGTTTCTTTCTCCGCCTCCTCGCTTGTTGAATGCAAGGTGTGTCCTTCTTGCCACAAAAATTCGCTCGTGCGGAGGAATGGACGTGTGGTTTTTTCCCAACGGACAACGTTTGCCCATTGGTTGATAAGCACAGGCAAATCACGATAACTCTGCACCCACTTGGAGTACATGTGATTGATGATCGTTTCAGATGTTGGACGAACGACGAGTTGCTCCTCAAGCGGAGTGCTTCCGATGTGTGTGACGAGTGCAACTTCCGGAGCAAATCCCTCAACGTGTTCTGCCTCTTTCACGAGGAAGCTGTAGGGGATGAAAAGAGGGAAGTATGCATTCTTGTGTCCCGTTGCTTTGAAGCGTGCATCGAGCTCGTGTTGAATGTTCTCCCAAATCTCATAACCATACGGACGGATGACCATCGTGCCTTTGACAGGACCGTAGTCCACAAGTTGAGTCTTGAGCACAACATCAGTGTACCATTGGGGGAAATCAGCGTTCATATCCGTGATTTCTTTTACAAATTGATCTTTTTCCTTTGCCATAAATGCCTCTTTACGTGCGTATTTATAGTTTAATATATTATTTATATACCGCTTTGATATTATATACTGTAAAACCCGCCTTGTAAAACAAAACTTGCAAAATATTGAAAAATGCACTTGTTTTGTTAATGCAAAACTTTGACGCGAAGGGGGATTGCCAATTTGAAGAAAAATATATATAATGAAAATATGGCTAAGAAAAAATCTACAACACAAAAAGCCGTTAATAAGGCTTACAAGGCAAACCCAAAGGCGTTTATTATATCGGTTGTCGCAATTGTGCTTGTGATAGCAATTGCAATGGCAATCGTGTATTTTGCATTTCCGGACACATGGAATAACATTGCAGACATTATCCAAGGCTACGGTGACGTAGATGACAACGGCAGTGGCGGCGGAAGCAATAATGGCGGTGGCTCGTCGAGCACTCTCACTCAAGGCGAGGGTGAATTGCTTGTGCATATGATAAACGTTGGTCAGGGAGATTGTATATATATCCAATTTCCCGACGGTGACGATATGGTGATAGACGCAGGCAGTACGTCAAAGCCTAAAAACAATGCAAGTTTTTCCGTTGATACGATATTAGCTTATCTTGGTAGCTACATAAAAGACGGAACGATAGAACATCTTATGCTTACGCATACAGATGAGGATCACGTGTCGTATTTGGACGACATTGTTGATGCATATCAAGTGAAAAACATTTATATGCCGTATGTGCTTGCAGCACCAGACGTGGACAAATTGAGTGCAAAAGTCAAAGCAGAGTTTGAAAGCATACCGGCAGATAAGAAAAATATGTTTAAGGACAAGGATACTATAACCACTGCAAAATATGCGGAGTTCTTTGCCGCGGCATTAAACGAGGAAAATTGCAATATTTTCATAAACATGGACGATGACGACCGCCACAATAATATCCTTATAGAAGACAGCGCAAATACCTATGAATTCAGGTTTTATTGCCCGACAAAAGAATATTATGAAAATTCAAGTCTCGGTGGAGGAGAGAGAAAAAATGCCGTTTCGCCCGTTGGAATATTGACGTATAACGGTCGCAAAATTATGTTTACGGGAGATAGCAACGAAATAAACGAACCGCTTGTTGTAAATCGCACCGGCAAGATAGATTGTGACGTGCTTAAAGTTGGACATCACGGAAGCGAGACATCTACAACGCAAAACTTTTTGGATGCGTACACGTTTGAATATGCTCTTATAAGTTGCGGATTGCACACAAGTTATTATCATCCAAGGCAGGATGCTCTTGATAGGTTGGAGGATATAACGGTTTATCGAACAGACAACAACGGCAATATTGTGTTGAGCGTTGATAAAGACGGAGAGCTTTCTTTCAAGCCACAATACGAAGCAACACAAGAGGACAATCACTACGGCTATTTGGATATAAATGGCAATCAAAGACCAAAAACAACGGCAACAAATTATTTGTCAGCATTGTTTTTTGAAACAAAAAGGACGTACGCATAAGAACCATCCATCATGGTAGTTTTCACAAACAATAGAAAAGACACGCATAATTGCGTGTCTTTCGTCAACTTGTGAGAACTTTTAGTCTGCTTTGTATGGGAGCAATGCCATAACTCTTGCTCTCTTGATTGCGACTGCGAGTGTTCTTTGATGCTTTGCACATACGCCACTCATACGACGGGGAAGGATCTTGCCTTTCTCGGTGATGTAACGACGGAGTTTTGCAACGTCTTTGTAGTCAATATCTTCAACATGATCTACGCAGAATGCACAAACTTTCTTTTTGGGCACTCTTTTTGGTGCACGTGGTGCTTTTATTTCTTCAGCCATTTTTGTCTCTCCTTAATAATTAGAATGGAAGGTCCTCGTCAATTGGCTTGAGGTCGTCAAAATCGACATCGTCGCCACCGTTTTCATCGTTTCTGGTAGAGAGGAATTGCACCTCGTCTGCTGCGATTTCCGTGACGTAACGGCGAGAACCGTCTTGCGTATCATAAGTTCTTGTTTGGATGCTTCCACTGATGGCTGCCTTGCTACCTTTCTTGAGATAACGTGCACAATTGTCAGCTTGTGCTCTCCACACTACAACAGGGAGAAAATCTGTTTCTCTCTTGCCGTCTTTTGCGTAGGAACGAGATACTGCAAGTGTAAATCTGCAAAATTTGATACCGCTGTTTGTGGATGCGAGCTCCGGATCTTTGGTCAAATTGCCGATCAAAAATACTTTGTTCATAATTTTTCTCCTTGTTTTTACTTCTTAAGAATCATTTGGCGAACGACGTTTTCATCATTGCGCATGAATCTGTCAAGTTCTGATTGTGCTTCGATTGAGCAAGTGATGTTCATAAGAACATAGTAGCCTTCTGTTTGCTTGTTGATTTCATATGCAAACTTTCTCAAGCCCCACTTGTCCAAAGTATCCACTGTTCCGCCGAGATTTGCAACCAAGTTTTCAAACTTTTCAACAACTTGGAGCTTCTTTTCGTCGTCAATGTCGCAACGGATGATGTAGAGAACTTCATACTTATCCATGATATTTTACCTCCTTGTGGTCTATATGTCCCTTGCGGGAAAGGATTTGCATTATCTAATGCGAAATAATAATATATTAAATAAATACTTTTGTAAAGCAAAAGAGCAAAAAAAGTGGCAAAAGTGACGCCCTTTGTGTGTGGCGCGTGCCTTGATAGGCTTTCTAAATATCGTGCAAATGTATCTTAAGATATTCTTTAGGTTGTTTTTAGCAGTTTTTTAAGTTCGTATTGTATTATGGTATTGCAATTCGATGAGGATTGGCAAAAAAGCAACACAATATGAAAATATAAATGAGGAGAATTTTTATGAAAAAAGCAGTTGTAACAATCTTGACACTTGCTCTTGTCCTTTCACTCTCAATGGTGTTTGTCGCATGCGACAAAGAGGACACAACACAAACTGCAAGCAATGCAGACGTTTTGGGTACGGCAGTGGCAGTGGCAACACAGTTTGTGGGCGGAGCAACCGCATCCGCAGAGGATAACGCAAACGTTGATTTCAAGGGCGGTGTAAACCTCTCAATCGGCGAAAACAACCAATTGATTGCAGGCGGTGAGCTTGTTGCAAGCGGTGTTGGCGCAATGGTTAAGCCGGTTATGCAAAGTGCAGTGAACAGCGTCAAGAATATGCTTGGTGAAAAGGGCATTGCAGTCGGCAAGGTTGACAATGACGATGCAGATTTCAATGAGAAATACGAGATTACAATCACTCACGTTGACGAGGAAACGGCAGAAGAAACCGTTGAAAAGCTTGCTCTTTACATCAAGCTCACGTCCGATGGCGACTCTATTGAGGGCAAAACAAACTACACCTTCAATGCAAAGGTGGCATACGTTGTCGAGTCTGACAAAGAGGATGTTGAGGACAAATACGTCACAATCAACGAGTTCAGCGGAAAGGCAACCTTTGATGATATCAAAGACGCAATGATTTTCAACTTCGGTGCTGAAGCAGGCAGTGCAGACTCTGCAAACGCTTTTGCCGGCATCAAGGCATATGGCACGGCAACGGGTAGCGTAGTTGTTGAAATGGGTGCAGGTGCAGGCGTCAGCGAGACACTCGGTGCATCCGCAAGTCTCTCAATCGAGGTTGGCAAACTTGCAGACGGCAAATACGGTGCAACAATCACCGCAACGGGCAAGGTGGAAATTTCAGCACTCAGCACAAGCGCAGACTTTGTGGCAGCAATCAACGTTTATGCAAACAGCACAGAGAACGCAGGTGAGTTTGCACTCAACGGCAAAGTGGAAATCACCGTATCGGTTCCTATTGTCGGCACCTACAAGGGCGAGGCAACACTCGACGGTAAAGCTGTGTACGATGCAGACAAAGACGAGGCTGTTGTCGGTCTCAATGGCTCAATAAGCTTCAACAAGGTTGAAAAAGAAAATAACTGATTCTTATTCCTATCCATAATAAAAGGTCCCTACCGATTTGTGTAGGGGCCTTTTATTATGAGGTTTTTGATATTATTTGTTGTTTTGGTTTAACAGCTTGCGTATCTTTTTCTTTGCGGAATATATCGTGTTGTCCACTTTCTTCTTTTCAATGCCCAATTCGGTTGCAATGTCCGAGTAGCTCATACATTCCAAGTGAAGTTTCAACACGGAAAACTCCGTGGGAGTGAGCAGTGAAGCAATCGCATCAAAGAGCAGAGAGGACGTTTCGTTTTCAATAAAAATACTTTCCGGATTGTCGAGAGCAAGATTGGCATCGTCAACGCCTGTGACGTCGTCAAGCATAATTTGCTCGGGAGCGGATTCCGCTTTGCGTACGGCATCCAGTATTGCGTTGCGTATGCAGTGAGAGGCATAAGTTTTGAAGCCTGCTTTGCCATCCTGCTTGTAAGTGTGAATTGCCCTTATAAGCCCCAACATGCCGTATTGAACAAGGTCGTCCGTGTCGTAGGCACCAACAACGCCAAAGGAGCGAGCAATGGATTTTGCAAGTTGCAAATAACGCAAAGCAACGGCGTTTTCCGCCGATAAATCACCGCCTTGAGCAAGCTGAATTTGTTGTTGTTCATCAAAGTCTTTCATGTCAGTTTTTGCGTTGTCTTATAGCCTCGTATAGCGTAATGCCTGCTGCGACGGATGCGTTGAGGGAGTTGACTTTGCCGTATTGCGGAATGGTGAGCGTATCGTCGCAAAGCTCCTTGGTGAGACGATGAATACCCTCTCCTTCGCTTCCGATGACGATTGCAATATTTCCTGTCAAATTTGCAGATTTTGGGGGTTTACCGTCAAAATCCGTTGCATAAACCCATATATTTTGTTCTTTGAGTTGTCTTATTGTGTCGTTGATGTTGGTCACTTTTGCAATGAGCATATGCTCTGTTGCACCGCACGCAACCTTGACGACGGTGTCGTTTACACTCACGCTTCTGTGCTTTGGTATGACAATGCCGTGTGCTCCAAAACACTCCGCACTTCTTATGATTGCGCCAAGATTGTGGGGATCGGTGATGCCGTCCAAAATGACAAGAAGCAAGTCCTCCTCAAGCTCTTTTGCGTGGCTCAAAATGTCCTCCACAGAGCAGTATTCAAAGTCCGTCACCGAGGCGATTATGCCTTGATGATTTCCGCCGTTTGAGAGCTTGTCTAGCATATTTTTGTCAACGTAACTTATGACTGTGCGTTGCTCTTTTGCAAGCTTCATAACCCTTGACAGCATGGGATCGAATTCGCCCTTTTGCACAAAAAGCTTGTCTATTGTTTTGTTTGCTAGGTACGCCTCGCGCACAGGATTTCTTCCGTATATATACATGGTTTGCCTCTATTTTATTGGTTGTTTGTTGTTATGTTGTCTTCAAAACAGGTTGCAAGCAGTTGCTTCAAACGCTCCGTGTTGCCTATAAGATATAGATACCCGAGCACGGCTTCAAATCCGCTTGCCTTGCGATACTCTCCCATCTCCGCATGCTTTGCACTTGTCTGCACTTTGCAGTTGCGAGCTCTGCGAAACACGTCCTTTTCATCCTCGTCGAATAGTGGGAGGAGTTTTTCTGCTTCCGCCGCTTGTGAAACCGCCTTGACAACCTTTGTCACTTCATGGTGTAGGGTGCCCGTCTTTTGTGTGGAACCTATTGATACACGTGTGCGTGTATACAATGATTGCACGGCATCGCCTATGAATGCAAGTGCCATGGGGTGGAGGGTGAGTGCCTCCTCTTTGGAGATAGGGGTGTTTAGTGCAAAAATTGAATTGTCTGTCATAAATTTTATTTTAGCACACTATTTTGCAAAACACAATCCATTGAATTATAACCGTCAAATTATGCCGATAGCAAGGGGAATTTGTGTTGTTGACAGCGGGGGTATATCATTATATAATGATATTATCAAAGCACGGGAGGCGTGTTGTGAAAAACAAATTATTCAAATTATTGGGAGTGGCACTTGTTGTTGTGCTTATTGCAACACTGTTTTGTGCTTGTGATTTTTTGAACTTTCTCAGTGAGATCACTGCTGTTCAAATAAATGCCGGAAACGGTCTTACAAAGGTAGCGGAGGGGGAGTATACGGCAAAAGTCGGCTCAAACTTCTACCTTAAAGCCACGTGGGATAATACTAGAGTGAGCAACGTCCGTGTGGACTGGCACGTTGTGGATGAGACCGGCAGAGACTCCATCGGGGCGTACCACGGCAACGATTTCGGATATGCGTTCGGCATTGAGGATATTGGCAAAACGTATACGTATTATGTGATTGTCCGTGACATCAGGTCAAACGAGATAAAGGTTACGGTTGAAGAGGCGGAGCTTTCGGAGCCTACAATCACCAGCTCAACACACAGTATTTCAAGAGGTGTTATCCAGCAAAAGATTTCCGACGGACTCTCAAACGTAACACTGAATGCACAATGGAATGAGGATAGCATTTCTCCGGATAGAAACATCACCGTTGCTTGGTTTGTCGATGGCGTTATGCAAGAGGGGGAGACGTCAAAAAGCTTCACGTATGACGTTGGCGAAATTTCCAAAGAGTGCTCTGTGTCAATCTACGTCGCACTTTTTGAGGATGGTGTCAAAAAGACAACGGCACAATTATCACTTGAGTTTGTAAACAGTTTTGCAATGGTGGATGACGTTGAGTTGAGCATTGACGACACACACCTCAACAAACTTTGCGACAACGTGTATTACGTCAAGAGTGCGGGCGGAGCATCCGCATGTGCGGTTGATATGACGTGCAGTGTGCTTCCGGCAAATGCAAATCAAAGCACTCCTTGCACTTGGAGCTTGACCACCTTGAGCGGAACAAGCAAAACCGAGGGCGAAAAGACTGATACGAAAGTGCTTTCATATGGCAAAAACGTCATAAAAGCAAGCGTGCAAAACATCGAAAGCAGAAGTATAACCGTTTACGTGTTGGATTATGAGCTTGATGCAATCCCTCAAAACGTGAAAAAGCACATGACAAACAGATATTTTTACAACGGAGATTGGTATGACAGCTATTTGAGCACGCAAGAGGACGTGAATGCATTTATGGGCTATGCTGTTGCTTGCCACGCCATCGGCGAGGGGTATGAGGCATACCTTGCAAACACGGCGTATAGAGACAGTAGTGAGTTTAGCAAAGTGCTCTCAACGGCCGTGAACGAGGGCGTGGACGAGTCGGGTGCATTCAGCTACAATATCACCATTGTCGGTGATATTGGAACGATTACGTTCAGCGAAAAAACATTGTTCGGCATTCCAACCAAAACATATCCAACAACAACGGAAGTTGAGCAAATAAAGGGCTATTTGCGTTATAGCACACTTGAAACAAAGAGGACTTCGCTTCCAATAGACAGTGCAAAAGAGAGCATTGCGGTTGCCAATTCAAACGAATTGTACAGGGCGGTTGCCAATGGTTTTAAGCCGATTTTTGCCGACGATACAGAGGGACAAAAGCTTTCCGCACTTTATCAAAAGGCAAGAGACGTGTTGCTTTCATACGTGTCTAACAATATGAGCGAACTTGACAAAGTTGCCGTTGTCTACGACTGGATTGTCAATGCGGTGGATTATGACTACGACGTGACGATGGAAAGCTCTCCCACATACGGATACAATGCGTTCTATCTGGAGGGCGTATTCAATGACCATAAAGCCGTTTGCGACGGAAAATCCAAGGCGTTTGCCTTGCTTTGCGGAATGGAAGGCATAAGGGCGGTGCGTGTGTGCGGATATGCAAACGAAAAACTTGCAGAATATGCCGAGGAAGATCGCACCAATCCCGGGTTCGGGCATGCATGGAACAAGGTTCTCGTGGACGTTGATGGCGACAATATAAGAGAGTGGTATGCTGTGGATACAACTTGGGGTGACAGTGCTCGTCAAGGCAGTGTGAACAAATATGAGTATCTCAACTATGCGTACTTCTTGAAAACAGATGAGGAGCTTGCCTCTACCCACCTTGAAAAAACCAAGGCTCCAAGCACCACTACGAAAAAGTATAACGTGTATCAAAACACGTATATCACTATCGGTGGAGAGGAGATTTGTTTGTACGTCGAAAGCGTGGATGCGTTGAAGAAGATTTTGAATTATAGCAAGCAAAACGGCAAACTTGCAATATGCATTTACGACGGCAAGAGTGTGTTGGACAACTCACACGTGGATGTGGCGTATTCATACATCCCGTTCGGCAACGGACAATACGTGGTGTATGCAACAAGCGGTGTGGATTTTTGATAAATAAAACACCGAGTGGAGTGAATAAAATAAGCAAAATAAAAACAACTGCATTGCAATGATCAATGCAGTTGTTTGTTTTTTAGGACAAATTAGTTTGTGTCGTCGAGTTCAAACAATTTTCTGCGTTTTTTTGGGACGATGGGTTTGCCGTTTTTGTGCTTTTTGAGCAAGGGAATTTCCACGTCGAAAACGGTGCCTTTTCCGTCGTAACCGTGGCAGGATATCTCACCCATATGAGCTTTGACGGTGGCTGAGGCAATGGATAAGCCAAGTCCAAAACTTTGAGAATCTTTGTTTTGTCTTGCGCCGTCCGTGCGGTAGAAACGCTCAAACACGTGCAGGGCTTCCTCTTTGGATATACACTCGCCCGTGTTCATGACGGACAAATATGCCTTTTTGTTGTCCGCTCTCAACCGGATGCCCACCTTGCCGTTGTCTCCGCAATATTTGATGGCGTTGTCAAGCAATATCACAATCAGCCTCTCAAGAGATTTTGCTTCGCCGTATACCCACACTTCAGGCTGAATGTCGCATATAAGTTTGACGTCTTTTTCAAAGCAAATCGCTTCAAATCCAAGCGTTGCACCGTCTGCTATTTTGGAAAAACTCAACTCTTGTTTTTGCAGTTCGCTCTGCTCGAGTTTGCTCAGTTCCAGCATGTTGTTGACAAGGTCTTTCATTCTCACAAGCTGTGTAGAGATTGAGGATATCCACTTTTCGTTGTCCTCAACGGTTGAGTCGGGCTCAGTCTTGATCACGCTCAAATTGGTGGAGATTATCGTGAGAGGAGTTTTCAGTTCGTGAGATGCGTTTGCTATGAGGTCACGCTGCTTCTTCATTGCAGATGCCACAGGTTGCAACAATCTTGCTGACGACAAAAGTGCAAGCAGGGCAACAAACACAATTGAGCAACAATAGAGCAATGCCACCATAATTGCCGTGTTTGAAAGCTGTGTGTGATAGCTTGTGCGATCCATAATCACGTAAAGAGTGCCTTCATAATACTCTTTGTTTGCCACGACAAAGTGGTAGGAATCATATGAGAATTTGCCGTTTTCAATCTGCATTGCCTTGGATGCGATGTTGTTTATTTCATCACCGTAAAGCTCGGTTTGCCCTGAAATATCCACGCGTTGCGAATTGTTGTACTTTAGAATAAACAGACAATTCAGTCCCGTTTTATTGAATGTGTTTGGATTGTTGAGCACCATTTCCATTGCATGGTTTAGGTATATATCGTTTGATGCATACACCACGCCAAAAAGACCGCCAAGCACAACAAGAAGGAATATTGCTGCAATGATGGTCATGGTTACGGTGTAGTTGATGCGTTGTTTTTTTATTATATCCATATCGCAATATCGGCAGTTTATCGTATTGTTTTATGGTGATAAAATGCCGTTTTTGGTAAAAACAAAGGCACAAAAGATGTGCCTTGCTTATTTACATTTTTGGTTGTGACAGCTTGTAACCGACGCCTCTAACAGATTCGATTGTGAAGTTTGCCCCTAGGTGTGAAAGCTTCTTGCGCAAGAAAGACATGTACACCTCAAGGTTGTTGGACTCAAATTCACTGTTCAAGCCCCATGCTTTGAGGATAAGATTTTCTTTGGTTGCAACAAAGTTGGGATACTCAAAAAGATAACGTAAAAGCTCAAACTCTTTGCTTGTGAGATTGATGCTTCCGCTTGGAGAGGAGAGCGTGAAGGTGGTGAGATCAAGGGAAGTGTTTTGATATTCAAGCTTATTGTCGCTGAGCAGTTTTCCTCTCCTTCTCAACACCGCACGAATGCGAGCGGATAGCTCGTTGAAAGAGAACGGCTTTGACACGTAATCATCCGCACCTTTGTCCAATCCTGCAATTTTATCGTTTTCAGAAGATAGAGCGGTGAGCATAATGACGGGCGTTTCAAGCTTGCGAGAACGAAGCGTTGCAAGCACTTCAAATCCGTTGAGCTTTGGCATGATAACGTCAAGCAAAATCATGTCGTACATGCCTGTCGATGCAAAATTGAGTCCGTCCGCACCGTCATAAACACAGTCAACGTCATAGCCCTCTTTCATAAGCATTTGAGCGAGGGCTCTTGACAATTCTTTCTCGTCTTCAACCAATAGTAGTCTCATAGGTGTGCCTCCGTGGCAATACTTGTTGCCATTGCAACTACAATTATACTACATTGTTCATCTTAAAACAATATTAAATATTTAATGAATAATGAACAATTATTAACAGAACATGCCTAATCTAAAAAAAAGGAAGACACGCAAAATGCGTGTCTTCCGTCAACTTGCGTTGATTTTCAATTAGTCTTTGTAGGACTCGGCTTTCTTCAAGTAGAACGCACGTTTCTTTTGAGCATCTTCTTCGTTCTTTGCGAACAAAACGCTTGCTGCATCCGGATTCATCTTTGCGAGGGATGCGTATCTTGTTTCGTTCATCAAGAATGCTTGATAGTCGCCTGTTGGCTCCTTGCTGTCAATGGAGAGAGGTGATTTGTCTGTTCCAACAAGATCCGGATTGTAGCGGAAGAGTTGCCAATAACCACAATCAACAGCCTTCTTCATTTCCATTTGAGAGTTGTCCATACCGCCCTTGATGCCGTGGTTGATGCACGGTGCATAAGCGATGATGATTGACGGTCCGTGATATGCCTCTGCCTCTGCGAATGCTTTGACAACTTGGTTCATATCTGCACCCATTGAAACTTGTGCAACGTACACATAGCCATAGTCCATTGCGAGAAGTGCGAGGTCTTTCTTCTTTGTTCTCTTGCCGGTTGCTGCGAATTTTGCAATAGCGCCGGTCGGTGTGGACTTGGAAGCTTGTCCGCCTGTGTTGGAGTAAACTTCTGTGTCGAGAACGAGGATGTTGACATCTTCGCCACTTGCAAGAACGTGGTCAACGCCGTTGTAACCGATATCGTATGCCCATCCGTCACCGCCGACGATCCATACGGACTTCTTGACGAGACAATCGGATGCACTTTCGATTGCTTCAAGCAATTCAAGGCTTACGCCGTTTGCATTTGCTTTTTCTTGTGGGAGGAGAGCAAGGATTGCACTTGTTGCTTCTTCGCTCTTTTGTGCATCGTCTTTGCCGTCGATCCAAGCATTGAGAGCATTCTTCATATCATCGGAGATTGCATCGAGGCCGACGAGACTGTTCATGACGTTTGCAAGCACTGTTCTGCGTGTTTCATATGCAAGGTGCATACCATAGCCGAACTCTGCGTTGTCTTCAAAGAGGGAGTTTGCCCATGCAGGACCATGTCCCTTGTCGTTCTTTGTATACGGGCAAGTCGGAGCACTTCC
The DNA here is from genome assembly GCA_964644355.1 of uncultured Bacteroides sp. Lineage (GTDB taxonomy): Bacteria > Bacillota > Clostridia > Christensenellales > CAG-917 > CAG-475. The sequence continues at coordinate 27,463 of CAZXUW010000012.1, read as the reverse complement.
GCCATAGATAGAGGAGCAACCTGTTGCGTTTGCAACGAGCATTCTATCACCAAAGAGTTGAGTCATAAGTTTGACGTACGGTGTTTCGCCACAGCCTGCACATGCGCCTGAGAACTCAAACAACGGCTTCTTGAACTGACTGTTCTTTACGTTGACAGACTTGAGCTCTGCAGTTGTCTCGTGGAGATTTGCAGCATATTCCCAATTTGCTTCCTCTTTTTCGATTGCTTCATCGAGCGAAACCATAATGAGAGCTTTTTCTTTTGCAGGACATACGGCAACGCAGTTGGAGCATCCCGTGCAGTCATACGGACTGACTTGCATACGGAACTCATAACCCTTTACGCCGATAGCCGGTTTTGTCTCAAAGCCTTCCGGCTTGTTGGCAAGTTCTTCTGCTGTTGCAAGAGTTGGACGGATTGTTGCGTGCGGACATACAAGAGCACAGCGGTTGCATTGGATGCACTTGTCTTTATCCCACATTGGGACGGACACTGCGATGCCACGCTTTTCAAACTTGGTTGTGCCTGTTGGAACGTAACCGTCGGGATTGAATGCAGAAACGGGGAGTTTGTCACCCTCTTGTGCGGTGATAGGAGCGATGAACGTTCTAAAATACTCATCGTTTGGCACTGCGAGCGGTGCTGCACCTTTGGTGGTTGTTTCCCAGCTTTGCGGATATTTGACTTCTTTGAGGTGTGCGATTGCCTTGTCAACGCAAGCGTTGTTCATTGCGACAACTGCATCACCCTTCTTGCCATAGGACTTCTTGATTGCTTCCTTCATATAACGCTCTGCATCTTCATAAGGAATGACGTTTGCGAGCTTGAAGAATGCTGCCTGCATAACCGTGTTGACGCCCTTCTTTGTGCCGATTTCTTGGATGACCTTCAAACCGTCGAGAGTGTAGAAACGGACGTGCTTCTTTGCAATCAAATTCTTCATGCTTGCAGGAAGCTTGCTGTCCATCTCTTCGGGATCCCATTGTGAGTTGAGAAGGAAGATACCGCCGTCCTTGAGGTCGGAGAGCATGTCGTAACGGAGCACGTATGATTCATTGTGGCAAGCAACAAAGTCTGCTTGGTCGATGAGGTATGTGCTTCTGATCGGCTTGTCGCTGAAGCGGAGGTGTGAAATTGTGATACCGCCGGACTTCTTTGAGTCATATGAGAAGTATGCTTGAGCATATTTGTTGGTGTGGTCACCGATGATCTTGATGGAGTTCTTGTTTGCACCGACTGTACCGTCAGAGCCGAGACCATAGAACTTGCAGGAGATTGCACTTGCATCGGATGCGTCGATCTTTTCTGTGATAGGAAGTGAATGGAAGGTGACGTCGTCGTTGATGCCGACCGTGAAACGATCCTTCTTATCTCCGCTCATGTTTGCATAGATTGCATTGACCATGGACGGATTGAATTCCTTGCTACCAAGACCGTAACGACCGCTCAAGATCACCTTGTCGAGATGTGCATCGTTGAGAGCTGAAACAACGTCGAGATAGAGTGGTTCGCCTTGTGCGCCCGGCTCTTTTGTTCTGTCCATAACGGTGATGATGTTTGCCGTCTTTGGAATTGCGTTGACAAATGCTTCTTGTGGGAACGGACGGTAAAGTCTAACTTTGATCATGCCGACTTTGTGTCCTCTTGCGTTGAGGTAGTCAACTGTTTCTTCAACAGCTTCTGCACCTGAACCCATGATGACGATAACACGGTCTGCATCCGGTGCTCCGTAGTAGTCAACAACGTTGTATTTTCTGCCTGTGAGAGCACTGACTTTGTCCATTTCTTTTTGGACAATGCCCGGAACTGCATCATAATACTTGTTGGATGCTTCTCTGTTTTGGAAGTAAATGTCCGGGTTTTGTGCAGTGCCTTGTTGATGCGGATGCTCCGGGTTGAGTGCACGTGCACGGAATTGAGCAACCTTTTCAAAGTTTACGAGACCTTTGATCTCGTCATATTCGATAGCGTCGATCTTGTCCACTTCGTGTGAAGTGCGGAAGCCGTCAAAGAAGTTGAGGAACGGAACGCTTGATTCAATTGTGGAAAGGTAAGATACCAACGTCAAGTCCATAACTTCTTGAACGCTGTTGGCTGCGATCATCGCAAAACCTGTTTGGCGACAAGCCATAACGTCTGAATGGTCACCAAAGATGTTGAGTGCGTGTCCTGCAACGCTTCTTGCAGAGACGTTGAATACGCTCGGGAGCAATTCGCCCGCAATCTTGTACATGTTGGGGATCATAAGGAGCAAGCCTTGGCTTGCCGTGAATGTGCTTGTCAAAGCACCTGCTGCCAAAGAACCGTGCACAGCACCTGCCGCACCGGCTTCTGATTGCATTTCGGCAATTTTAAGCACGTTGCCAAAAATGTTCTTTCTGCCTTGGCCGGCCCAGTCGTCACAGTTTTCTGCCATCGGGGATGACGGTGTGATTGGGTAAATAGCCGCAACGTCTGAGAAAGCATACGCAATGTGAGCCGCAGCGGTGTTGCCGTCAATGGTCATTTTCTTCATATCGGGAAGTCCTCCAAATAATTATCATCTATATTATTTCGTGTGCGTGCAACGCACGCTCAATTGAAAATTATATATTGATTTGTCTAAATAGTCAATACAAAAAGATAAATGTAGACAAAAATCCTGTTTTCAAACGTGGTTTTGACGCTTTGTTTATCCTCGACAAGATGAAATAAAACAATCGTTTCGTTATCGTTTGCAAAACGCAAGGTGTTATGATATACTTCAATATTATGTCACAAATTGTCCTCAAAGGAGTAAGTTATAGCTACTCATTAGGGGAGGGCAGCAGTCTAAAAGCCCTCAAAAACCTGTCTTTTTCCGTTGAGAAAGGCGAATTTGTTGCGCTCGTTGGCATGAACGGCAGTGGCAAATCCACGCTTGCAAAATTGCTCAACGGTCTTTTTATACCCTCAAACGGAGAGGTGTTGATTGACGGCTTGTCAACTTCAAAAGAAGAAAACACCTTTGAAATCCGCAAAAAAGTGGGGGTTGTTTTTCAAAATCCCGACAACCAAATGGTGGCTACAATCATAGAGGACGACGTTGCTTTCGGGCCTGAAAATATCGGCGTGCCGAGAGAGGAGATCGTCCAAAGGGTAGACAACGCTCTCTCTTTGGTGGATATGCTCGAGTATCGCAACCGCTCTGCATCAAAGCTCAGCGGAGGACAAAAGCAGAGGATCGCAATAGCCGGTGTGTTGGCTATGCGTCCTGAAGTGTTGGTGCTTGACGAGTCAACCTCTATGCTTGATCCAAACGGCAGAAAAGAGATTATGTCCATTGCAAAGCGTTTGAACGAGCAGGGCATCACCATTATCAACATCACGCACAATATGGAAGAAGCCGTGCTTGCGGACAGAGTTATCGCGCTTAGGAAGGGCAGAATTGCCATAGACGGAACGCCAAAAGAGGTGTTTTCATCGGGTATGCTCGAGGCTTGCGGACTTACGCTTCCGCCCGTTTTTGCATTGTCCAAAACACTTGAGGACAAGGGCTTTATGTTTGACGGAGCAATGCTCAAAGAGGATGAGCTTGTGGAGGGTATATGTCGGCAATTGAAATAAAAAATTTAACGTATACGTATTCTCCAAAAACGCCCTTTGAAAAGGTTGCGCTTGACAATATCAACCTCTCTATACAAGAGGGGAGTTTTGTGGGTATCGTCGGTGCGACGGGAAGCGGAAAATCCACACTTATCCAGCATCTAAACGGCTTAATCAAAATTCAAGACAAGAAAAAATCAAGCGTTGTCGTCAACGGAATGAGTGCAAGCGACAAGAAGGTTTTGAAGAAATTACGCTTTGAAACAGGGCTTGTTTTTCAATATCCGGAATACCAACTTTTTGCCGATACGGTGGAAAAGGACGTGGCTTTCGGCCCCAAAAATATGGGGCTTGAAAAGGATGAAATCGACAAGAGAGTTCGCCGTGCCTTGGAGGTTGTCGGACTTGATTACAACGAGTTTGCGGAGCGTAGTCCGTTTGATTTGAGCGGTGGCGAAAAACGCAGAGTCGCAATCGCAGGCGTTATTGCAATGGAGCCTAAAATCTTGGTGCTTGACGAGCCTGTCGCAGGGCTTGATCCGCAAGGTAGAGAGGAGATCCTGGCGCTTGTCAAAAAACTGCAAAAAGAGATCTCTCCAACCATAATTATGGTGTCGCACAACATGGATGACATTGCTGTGCTTGCAGACAGAATCATCGCACTCAAAGACGGCAAAATTGCCGTTGACGGCACTCCAAAAGAGGTGTTTGCAAACAGAGCTTTGATTGAGGATATAGGGCTTGACGTGCCGTGTGCAACGCACATATCCGACATGTTGATTGCAAGAGGAATCAGCCTTCCAAACGATATAATTTCCATGCAAGAGCTTACTTTGGAGCTTGCCAAAATAAGGGATAAAAAGGAGGGCGATGTTAATGTTTAAGGACGTTGCTTTCGGACAGTATTATCCCACAAACTCAATTGTGCATAGGCTTGATGCAAGGATAAAAATTTTTCTTACGCTCCTATACGTTGTGGGGATTTTCTTTGTGAAATCCTACTTTGGATTTATGCTGACCACGGCTATGCTAATTTGCATAATCTTGATTGCAAAGCTCCCCATGGCATCCGTTTTGAGGAGTGTAAAGGGCGTGTTGTTTATCGTATTATTTACGGCAATTCTCAATCTATTCTTGATTAGAGAGGGAGAAGTTTTGGTTCATTGGCAAATCTTCACAATCACCAAAAACGGGGTTCATACAACCATAAAGATGGTTTTAAGGCTCGTTTTGTTGATTTCCGGTGCATCTTTACTGTCTTTGACCACAACACCCGTTGCACTTGCGGACGGCGTTGAGGGGCTTATGTCTCCGCTCAAACTTCTCAAGGTACCCGTGAGGGATATTGCCATGATTATGAGCATTGCTTTGAGGTTTATCCCCACTCTCTTTGAGGAGACCAACAAGATCATCTCCGCACAAAAAGCAAGGGGAGCATCCTTTGATACGGGCGGACTTTTTGCAAGGGCAAAGGCGTTGCTTCCCGTGCTCATACCGCTGTTTGTCAATTCCTTTAGAAGGGCGGATGAGCTCGCGTTTGCAATGGACTCAAGATGCTACAACGCAACTGAAAAACGCACCAAAATGAAGGTGTCCAAAATCACGATGAAAGACCTTGTTGCATCTTTGTTTATGATAGCATTCTTTGTTGTGATTTTGCTTGAGAGATATTATTTCCCGACAATAGGCATCGACGTAGACTTTATGATTTTTGGAGAGCTGATATGAGGTATCGTGCGGTCATTTCCTATTTTGGCAAAAACTACGTTGGGTGGCAAAGGCAACTCAACGGTTTGAGCGTGCAGGAAGTGTTGGAGGGAGCACTCACAAAGACCTTTGGCACAAAGACGAGTGCAACGGCAAGCGGTCGCACGGATGCGGGTGTTCATGCAGAGGGGCAAGTGGTGCATTTTGATGCAGAAACGTCAATCCCGGTGGACAAAATACCCTTTGCGGTCAACACGCAACTTCCCGACGATATAAGTATGCTGTATTGCGAAGTCGCACCTCAAGATTTCAATGCAAGATTCAGTGCAAAACGCAAGACTTATTGCTACAAACTTTACGTTTCAAGACATCCTCGTCCAATGCTTGAGCCTACCCACGAGCATGTTTCCATACCCGTGGACGTTGAAAAAATCAAATCCGCGTGCAAAGTGATAGAGGGCACTCACGATTTCAAGTGTTTCGAGGCTAGCGGAAGCGTGATCAAAAACACCGTCCGCACCATATACGGCATCAAAGTGGATGTTTTGCCATTGACCAAGGTGGATGCGATAAGCTTGGATAGTTCAAACAACTCCGTTGACGAGAGTCGTGCGATGAATTGTGAAATTTGTATATCCGTCACGGGCAACGGCTTTTTGTACAATATGGTGAGGATAATTGCAGGCACCTTGCTTTACGTGGGTATGGGCAAGTTGAGTGTCGAGGACGTCGCAAAGATTATCGAGGATAAGGACAGAACGCACGCAGGCAAGACGTTGTCAGCAAAGGGATTGCATTTGGTGAGCGTGCAGTATTGATAGAGACAAAAACAGGCTTGTTTTTCGCTTTTTGCGAGCAAGCTTTTTTTATTTTGAAAATAAAATTTAATTTTTATTAAAAAAGTATTGTAAGCCTTATTGACATACTCAAGATTTCGTTTTATTATAAATAATATATAAGTGTACGAAAAAATAAAACGGCAGTATGAAAGAGTAGACAAAGGTGGTTTGTTTTAATGGATGACAATTCAAGAAATTTTATAGAAGAAATTATAGATGAGGAGTTGGCTTCGGGCAAGGTGAGCAAAATCATCACCAGATTTCCCCCCGAACCAAACGGCTATCTGCATATAGGACACGCCAAGGCATTGTGCATCAACTTTGGCATGAAGGAAAAATATCACGGTGCTTGCAATCTCCGTTTTGACGATACAAATCCTGCAAAAGAGGACGTCGAGTATATGGAGAGTATCAAAGCCGACATCAAGTGGCTTGGCTTTGAGTGGGACGAGCTTCGCAACGCAAGCGACTATTTCCCTAAAATGTACGAGTGTGCAATCAAGCTCATCAAAGATGGCAAAGCATACGTTTGCGATTTGACAGCTGACCAGATAAGTGCAACAAGAGGCAGTTTCGGCGTTCCCGGACAAGAGAGTCCGTATAGAAATCGTAGCGTTGAAGAAAACCTTGCTCTCTTTGAGCGTATGAGAAGCGGTGAGTTTGCCGATGGTGAAAAGGTTTTGCGTGCAAAGATAGATATGGCGTCTCCCAACATCAATATGAGAGATCCCGTCATATACCGCATCTGCCATGCGACGCATCCGCACACAGGTGATCAGTGGGTGATCTATCCGATGTATGACTTTGCACACCCCATCGAGGATGCAATCGAGGGCATCACGCACTCACTCTGCTCGCTTGAGTTTGAAAATCACCGCCCTCTTTACGATTGGGTGACAATCAACTGTGGTTTTGATCCAAGACCAAGACAGATAGAGTTTGCAAGGCTCAATCTCACGCACACTGTCATGAGCAAGCGTTTCATCAAGCGTCTTGTGGATGAAAAAGTCGTGTGGGGCTGGGATGATCCTCGTCTTTCAACCATTTCGGGCATTAGAGAGAGAGGTTACACGCCGGAAGCAATTAGAGATTTCTGTTCTCGCATAGGCGTTGCAAAAGCCGACAGCGAAGTGGATATTTCCATTTTGGAACACTGTGTTAGAGAGGATCTCAATCAAAAGGCACAACGTGCAATGGTCGTCACAAAGCCGCTCAAACTCATCGTAGACAACTATCCCGAGGGCAAGAGCGAACCCGTGTATATCGAGAACAATCCTCAAGCTGAGTCCGCAGGCGTGCACGAGACGACTTTTGGCAGAGAACTTTATATCGAGCAAGACGACTTTGCTCTCAATCCACCGCCAAAGTATTTCCGTTTGAAGCCGGACGGAATCGTTCGTTTGAAAGGTGCATACATCGTCAAGTATGTTGGTTGTGATTTGGATGAGGATGGCAACGTCAGTGCCGTTCACGTTGAGTACCTCGAGGGCACAAAGAGTGGCGAAGAAGGTGCAAACATGAAGGTCAAGGGCACAATCCATTGGGTGAACGCCAACGATTCGTGCGACGTCACGCTCAATATGTTCGACTATCTCATCAACGACGGTGACGGCGATTATATGGATAGAGTCAACAGAGATTCACTCACAGTGCTTCACGGCAAGGCGGAAAGAATTGTTGCAGATGCACCCGTGCACACTCGCTTCCAATTCTTGAGAGAAGGCTATTTTATCAAACGCAACGAGCTCAACGAGTTCAACAGTATCGTCGGTTTGAAGGATAGCTACAAGCCAAGGGCGTAACAAAGCGGTATCAAACAAAATTAAATGCAATAAAATCATGACAAGCAAAATTTATAGGTGAAATATGTTTGTTTGCAAAATATGCGGAAATGAAGTAAAGACAGGACAAGCTTTTTGTCCAACCTGCGGTGCAGACGTTGTTGAAAACTATCAGACGGTTTGCCCTGTTTGCAATGCAAAAAACGGTGCAGGTAGCAAGTATTGTGCAAAGTGCGGTGGCATTTTGCCCGTTATGCGTAAGCCTGTGTGTGCAGTCTGCGGAGCAAAGAATTTGCCGGGTGCAAAATTCTGCGTATCATGCGGTGCGCCTATTGCTGTTGAGAACGAAACGCACAGCGACAAAGATATGCTCGAGGCTCGCAAGGCAAAAGCCAAACTTGATGCTATGGAGCGTGAAAGAATGTCTGCCGTAGACAAAGAGATTGCAGACAAACGTGCCAAAATCGAGGACGAGAAAGAGCAAGCCATGGAAGAGGTTGAGCAATATCGCAAGTCCAGCGAGGAAGAATATGCCCAAAAGGCGGAATACCTTGCAAAGTATCGTGAAAAGCTCAACGAGCTTGGCGGTGAGGACGTTGCACTTTTGCAAAAGATGTCCACTGCACTCAAGTCATACTCAAAGTATTATGCCGATCCGTATTCTCAAATAGATGAGGATGAAATCGAGGGCGATACATACGTCTGTCCTGCTTGTGGCACGATCAATCCCATCACGGCAACACACTGTGCTCACTGTGGCAGAAACAAGGCTCGTGCACTTTTGCTTCTTGCAAAGAACAAAATCAAGCAAAGCCCTCCGGTGAAACGCAAGCAGATCATCATCCCTGCTCCGGAAGTTGACTTGGAAGTCAAAAAGACACCAACCCTTGACGAGTTTATCGATGAATTGAATGCTCCAAAATATGAGGAGATGACAATCGACGAGGTCGTTGAGGAAGAAAAAGCCGAAGAAAAGGTCGAGGAGAAAAAAGAGGAGAAGAAAGAGGAACAAGCCGACTTTTCAGGTCCGTGCAAAATGCCTTATCCTCCGTGTGGATACCCCTATCCGTATGCTCCTTATCCATATCCGCCTTATCAACAAGGCGTTCAACCGAGCACAACAATGCAATCTCCTCAACAAGCCGGCACTCCTGCTTACCTTGTGGGAGAAGATGGCAAGCCATATCAAATGCCTCCCATCATTCAGCCGATTGCATTCGTGCCGTATGTAACTCAAGAGCAACCGCTTATGCAATATGCTCCTCAAGAGCAACCCGCTCCTGCCGCACAACCAGTTGCACCGACTGCACCCGTTGCACAACAGCCTCAGGACGAAAAGCGTGCTAAAAGGAAAAAATAAAAGTTATGGCAAAAAAAACGGAGAGGAAAAACAATCAAATGGCTGAAAATGCAGGCAAGAGAAACAACATGTCTTTGCCTGTAGCAAATTCCAATTGCTTTGTTATGCCTTCTATCATGCAACCATACGTCATTGAGCCGACGTTTGTAAATCCGCCGACTCAGACAAAAGTTGCACAAGCATCTGGCGAGGAGACAAGGGAAAGCACTTTGGATGATTATCAACCAAAGAAAGAGGACGCAACCAAAAAGTGGAAAAGGAAAAAGCGTGCTTTGAATATCGTTGGCGGTATCATCGCTCTTGTCGCTTCACTTGCGGTGCTTATGCCGTATGTGTTGGGATATTTGGGCACTGGCACAAGCTTCCCGATCGACATATCGTTTGCTACGTTCAACAGCATACAAGCATTGGTTGAGGGAGTGCCACAAGTGATTTCACTTGGCTTCTTCACGCCGGAATCCAACGCCGTGTTGGTTATGCTTATTCCACACATTATTCTCGCAATCGGCATTTTAGCGGTTGCAATCAACGTGATAAAGTCCCTTTGCGCGTTGTTATTTGTGAAAAAACCTGTCAAATACACAAAGTGTGCGATAGTCAATCTCGTTTGTGTGTTGGCGATTTTTATAGCATCACTCGTTGGTGCGCCATCGATTGGTATCAACAAGATAGACTTTATGGCGGACATCGTCAATGGCTATGCAAGCAGTGAGCATTTCACACTTCTTGCTTTCGCAGTTGGATATTCGCTTGTAAGTGCAATTTGCACCCAAATAAACCGTGATAAATACGGATACCTCAAATAAGGTTATAATGGAGGACTTATGGCAAGGAAAAAGAACAAACACAATGAAATGACAGCACCAGTTCAACCTGCAGTCAATTTTGAGCAAGAGCCGATGTTTGAATCGGATGCGTATTTCACACCGCAACCCGAAGCCGGCTCAGACGTAACAGTGCTCAAGCCGGTCGGTTCGGCAGGACCAGCTCCTATCGTCACACCGTCACACAGCACCGTTCAACTTCAAGCAATCGTCGTACCTCTTGCGGTTGTGCCGTACATGAGCCATGACAATTCCGTCTTGATGACAAACGCTCCGGCATACGCTCCTGCTCAACGTAGCATGGGCGGATATCCGTCACAAGCTGCCGAGTTCGAAGCTGTTGATGCCAAGAAGCTCAAGAAACAACGCAAAGCACAACCAAGAGTTTTCGCACTTGTCAACTTCTTGATTTACGCAGTGGCATTGTTGCCGTTCATCCTCGCACTCTTTATGGATGAATTCAGAGGCATCTCACTTGACCACTACAACGTGATTGAAATCATCAAAGGTTGGATCGCAAACGGCTTTGATTGGCAACCGCTCATCAACATCGGCAACGTTGCAATCGCAGGCATCTGTGCAATCGGTGCAGTGCTCTCTTTGCTCACAATCGTGTTTGGCAAGTATCTCAAAGTGCTCAACATCTTGCTCACAGTTTTGGCAATCGGTGCACACGTCGCACTCCTCGTCAAGACAATAATGGATGATGGTCAATTTATTATCATGGAAAACATCCCGTTCTTGGTGTCAGGCATTGCAAGTGTAGTCAACTTTATCCTTGCTATCATATTCACTGTCTCAACAAACAAGCTTGAGGACAAGAGCGAGAGCATGCAAGGCTTTGCAAGAGAAATCTAAACTTAAGATAAAAAAATAGTTTTGGGGAACGAATTGCCTTATGGGTAATTCGTTTCTTATTCAAAAAAACAGAAAAATATGTCACTAAAGCTCGTTTCGCTTGCCAGCGGAAGCAAGGGCAATGCAACATTGATTATGTCAAATACGACGGCAATTTTGGTGGATGCCGGCATATCCGCAAGACGCATAACGCAAGAGCTTGCGGATTTTGGCATATCAATCAAGATGATTGACGGTGTTGTCATCACCCACGAGCATAGCGACCATATCAAAGGGCTGAATAAAATTTGCGACTATACCCATATATACGCACATCCGCTCACAATGCAAGCGATGTGTCAACGGATGGACTTGAAAAACACCATCTTGCTTGACGACTATGAGAGCGGTTTTGAGATAGGGGATATCAAGGTGCTTCCTTTTAGAATTCCGCACGATGCCGTCTATCCGTTGGGTTATACCTTTGAATGTCAAGGGGCAAGATGCTCCGTTGCAACGGACATCGGCGTTCCTACAAGAGGAATTATACGCAACATCAAGGACAGTCAAGTGGTTTTGCTTGAGTCAAATCACGACGTGGCAATGCTCCAAAACGGAGTATATCCGCAGTATTTGAAGGATAGAATTTTGTCGGACAGAGGGCATTTATCCAACAGTGCAACGGCAAGAATTGCAACGCTGTTGAGCGGGGATTCTTGCGTAAAACAGTTGCTTTTGGGGCATATTAGCGAAAACAACAACACCGAACAGCTTGCATATGACACGGTGAGTGGTGCCCTCAAAGAGTGTGATAGCGACATCGAACTGTACGTGGCACATCAATCAAGACGAAGCGAGGTTTTTGAAATATTATGAGAAAGACGATAGGTGCAAGTGAAAGCTCATCAATCTATTTGTTTGGGATTTGTGCAGGCAGTATTTTGTCAATATTTCTTTCCTTGCTTTTGCGAAATTCAACCGCAACGCTAGACGGAATGAGCGTGTTCAGCTGGTGCGGTTATGCAATCATGCAGATTGCCTTTATCGCAACCGTCATTATCTATTCTTCTTTGCGAAAGGTGGATATTATCACCGTCGGCAAGATAAGAGGCAAGCTCAACGTTTGGCAAATTTTGCTTATTCCGTTTATATCCATTGCAACAATTTTGGTGTTTTTGCCTTTGGCAAACTTGTGGGGAACTTTCTTGAGCGTTATCGGCTATCACGGCGCCGTTGTCAGTATGCCTGTATATTCAAACGTTGGCATATATTTTCTATCACTATTTGTCATGGCAATATTGCCGGCACTAGGCGAGGAATTGCTTATGCGAGGAGCGGTTTTGCCGGGATTGTCCACAAGAAACGTGTGGTTCGGAGTGCTCATGTCGGGGCTGTTTTTCAGCCTAATGCACGCAAATCCGGTGCAGACAGTGCATCAATTCGGTCTTGGTGTCGTGCTCGCGCTTGTGCTTATTCTTTCCGGCTCGATATGGGCAGGTGTGATCCTCCACTTTTTCAACAACTTCATCAGCATCACACTTACGGCATATCTTCCGCAGGTGGATGAAATTTATATAAGCTTGGGTGCATATAACTGGCTTACCGGTTTTGCAAGTGTAGTGGTCGGTGTGTTTGCACTCGCGGTGCTTTTGTATCTGTTCTACAGAGCAGGCAACAAGCGTGCAAGCGGTGAGGTGCACAGTGTTTACGAGGAGGGAGGATTCACCATCGTGGCAAGCGCAACTTCAATGCCCAAACAAAATGTTTTCAAAGGATTTATCCTCTTTTTCAAGAGCCTTTTCACAAAGGCAGGTTGGCGTAAAATCACCTATGAGCTGGAGGAGTGCAACAGGGTTGAATACATCGGCAAAAATCAGCAAATGAGCGGTGTGTGGATTGCACTCGGCTTGGTTATTATATATTGGCTGTTCAATTTCATCGAGGGCATCATATGACAAGACGTACGCAGGTTGGATGGATATATTTTGCGGTGGTGATGTGCACTCTCCTTTTGAGAGTTGCTTCTGCACTCGACATTTATTCCGCACTCAATATATCCGATTCCGATGCGTTTTTCAGCTGCGTCGTGCAGATTGTCATATTTGGTTTTGTGTCCATGCTGGGTTATTGGCTTTCCGTATATGCAAACAAGGACAACCCAAAAGAGGCGTTTGGTGCTTTGGGTATCAAAAAAACGTCTGCAAAATGCTGGCTTTTGATCTTGCCAATATGCGTTTGCACAATAGTCGTTTCAACGGGCATTTCCTTTGTGTGGCAAATGACACTCCGTATGATAGGCTTCACGCACGTGTCCTCTCCAACGGATTATTCAAGCATAGGCGTGCTATTCAAGGAGCTTGCACTCGTTGCACTCTTGCCGGGTATATTTGAAGAGATTGCACACAGAGGACTTATTTATGCCGGTTACAAAGAGTGTAAATGGCAGTTTGTCATTGTGTCCGGCGTGCTATTTTCGCTTATGCATCAAAATATCGTGCAGACCGGTTACACCTTCTTTTTTGGAGTTGCGATTGCACTTATAACCTATTATACAGGCTCGATTTGGGGCGGAATTTTGATACACTTTGCAAACAATGCTTGGTCGGTATTTTCAAGTTACGTCTCTCAAAACGGAGGCGTATTCAACTTTATCAACGTCGTGTCCGATTGGATATACGACAGTGCATTTGGCATGATGGTTGGCATTTTGGCGGTGCTGTTGTGTGCGGTTTTGCTCGTGCTATGCTACTGGGGAATGCGTAAACTTTCCGTGAAGAGCGGATTGGTGAGTGACACGCCTTTTGAAAAACCCAACGAGGACGTCACACCGCTATACAAGGATGTTCCGTTTATCCTCACGGTGCTTGTCGGCATATGTGCAACCACGTTCAGCTTTGTATGGGGGATGATGAGATGAAAATCAACATAATTGCCATAGGCAAAATAAAGGAAAAATATTTTCAAGACGCCGTGAGCGAATATGTCAAACGCTCCTCACGCTATGCCGAAGTCAAGGTCATTGAGCTTGAAGATGCTCCCCAGAGCAAAACGCCCGATGAGCAACGTGTCATAGAGAGCGAAAGGCTTTTGTCAAAAGCAAAAGGATATATCATAGCAATGGACTTTAGAGGCAAGAGCATGTCAAGCGAAAGTCTTGCACAATTTATATCGCAAAAGTGTATAGAAGGAGTGAGTGAGTTCTCATTTTTGATTGGCGGAAGTCATGGGCACAGTGATGAGTTGAGGAAGAAGGCGGATATGCTGTTGTCCTTTGGTGCCAACACGTTTCCGCATCAACTGTTTCGGGTTATGCTTGTAGAACAGGTGTATAGAGCCTTGTCTATCAATGCAGGCACACCATATCACAAATAACACAACGAGCGGTTTATTTTGCGAAAAACATACGATAAAACATTGATTTGGTGATATATGGCATATAATGAAAAATATATGAACATGGCAATCGCACTTGCCAAGGAGTGCGCAACAGAGGACGAGGTGCCCATTGGCGCCGTTGTTGTAAAGAACGATACGGTGGTGGGTGCAAGCGGAAATTTCAAAGAGAGAAAGGACAACGCAATATGCCATGCAGAGATCGTTGCACTCTCTATGGCAACTCAAAACGTTGGCAATTGGTGGCTTGAAGATTGTGAAGTTTACGTCACTCTCGAGCCTTGCAGTATGTGTGCCGGAGCTATGATAAACTCAAGAGTGCGAGCACTATACTTTGGTGCATATGATCAAAAGAGCGGTGCGTGTGGATCAAAAGTCAATCTATTTGAAAAAGGACTTTTCAACCATGACGTCATAGTTGAGGGGGGATTTATGCAAGAGGAATGTGCAAGATTGCTCTCTGATTTTTTCAAAAACAAGCGTAAAAAAGCAGACTGATCTTGCCGATAAACGTTTGCAATTTTGTCCAATTTAAGTGTTTTTTTTTGTGGCAAGTTTAACGCATTACGGATAGATTGCCGTTGGAAAATTTGTATAAATCATGATATGTAGGACGACACGCATTGCGTGTCGTTTTTGCTTGACACGAGGTTTGCAAGCCTAAAAGAGGTTTACCACAAAGAGAAGTTCAAACAAAAAATCACACTTCCTCGCACACACCGATGTCAAAATTGACAGCATCTTTGACCAGGTTGGTGTCGATGTTAAGAACCACGCCAACCACCGCAGATATAAGTGATATCATAGTTGCAACAATTACGAATATAAGTTTTTTAGTTTTATCATCCATACCATATTTCCCCCCCAAAATAGTTGCACCTGCCGGGGACCTGCGTGTCAAGCACCGCCAATATATACCAAGTCAACGCCATTTTGCAAATTTTTATGTCAGCAATTTTGGATAAGGATAGGCAAAATGAGTAAGCAAGCTCAATCGTGATATGCAAGATGCGTTTCAATATACGATTTTGTAGGGAAATCGAGTGATTAGACAATTGCATGTGTCAAAGTTTTTTGAAAAGAGAATATAGTATTGTATGGATAAATATAATATTGTTTTCATCAAGACGCCGGCGTCCGAGACGGAGATACTGGGGAGAAAGGCGGAGGATTATTTGACGATGGAATTTGCCTCTTTTTGTGCAACAAAGTGCAGAATTTCAAAGCTTTCGGCATACAAAGAGGAGGAGTCTTTGAGTGATGAGCATATCAACGTTGTGCTGACACTGGATATGCCGCTTGTCAAAGTCAAGGACATTCTTGATAGGGTTGGGGATATGCAAACTCACAAAATCCGTCATATTACGCTTGGCAAGAGCGGGTGTGTGAGCAAAATTTGTTTTGGAAAAGCACCAAATGAGGGAGTTTTTTGCAATAAACCGTGTTTTTTTAAGATAGATGATGCAAAATCTTTGAACCTAGTGTATAATCAAATGAGATACAGGATTCTCAACCGCCTTCTTGACGAGGGTGTAAACGTGGCAGATATATACACAACGTTTGTTGACGACACGGTTTTGGTTGAGAGTGGCGTGACCATTCTGCCCTTTTGCAGAATAGAGGGAAAAAGCACAATCAAAAACGGTGCCGTGATAGCCTCATCCTATCTAAAAGACAGTGTCATAGACGGAGCGAGGGTGGATATGTCGCACATTGTGGATTCTGTTGTCCACACAGGGGCAACAATAGGTCCGTTTGCGAGATTGAGAGGGGCAACCATATACGACGGGTGCAGAATAGGTGACTTTGTTGAAGTCAAGGCATCCAAGCTTGCAAGGGGAGTGAAAGCATCTCACCTCAGCTATATAGGCAATGCCGAAGTGGGTGAGGGCACAAACGTTGGATGCGGAAGCGTGTTTTGCAACTATGACGGTGTCAATAAGCACAAGACAACTGTCGGGGCCAACTGCTTTTTGGGTGCCAACACAAACCTCATAGCACCGCTGGTTATAGGAGATAATTCCTTTGTGGCGGCGGGCACAACCGTGACAAGAGACGTGCAAGAGGAGTCCTTTACAATCGGCAGAGTGAGGCAGGCTACAAAGCCAAAAAAACAAGAATAACAACCATATTGCCAAAGGGCAATGAATATCAAAAGAGGAAATTATGCTTCTTATCGTCGGGCTCGGCAATCCGGGCATGAAGTACAAAAACACCTATCACAACGTCGGCTTTATGGCGATCGATGCTTTGGCAAAAAATCATAAGCTGAAAATCAACAAAAGCGAGTGCGATTCTCTCACCTGCAAGGGTAATTATAAAGGGGTCGATTTTGTGCTTGCCAAGCCTCAAACGTATATGAATTTGTCCGGCGAAGCAGTCAAAAAGCTTGTGCGTGCATATGACGTTGACGAGCAAAGCGAGCTTGTTGTTTGTTATGACGACATTGATTTGCCTGTTGGCAAATTGAGAGTGAGAGAGGAAGGAAGTGCGGGCACTCACAACGGTATGCGTAATATCGTCAAAGAGCTGAACACGCAAAATTTCAAGAGAGTAAGAGTTGGCACAAAAACGGAGCAACTTGCAAAAGGCGAGGTTCAACTGCTCGATTTTGTACTATCAAAGGTCGATTTTGACACAAAACAACTTTTACAAGGCGGAATAGACGGTGCCGTTGAAGCGCTCGAAGGTTTCATCGAGGGGCTGGATATCCAACGAATACAAGAGAGGGCAAACAAGAGAAAGTGAACACTCCCAACCCGCTTAAACTGCAAAATCTTGGCGAAAAACTTGCCTATCTCAATGGCATCGGAGCCAAAAGACTTGCCGACAACAAATTGTCGGCAGTTTCTGTATTGCGTGTTTGCGAGGGTGCAAAACATCACATAATTTCTCAACTGCCAATCCGCAGACTTGTTGTCACTGCCGATGCGTTGGGAGCAAAAAGTCTTGCCAAAAAGCTTGAGTGTTGGGGGGTAAAAGTTGACTATTTGCCATACCGTGACGATGTGCTTATTGCAAGAAAAAGCTTTTCCACGCAAGGCGTCAGAGAAAGAATTTTGACACTCAAAGACATCGCAAACGACGACGTTGACGTGGTGGTAACCTCCGTTGATAGCCTCTTGCAACTTTTTCCAAAGAGAGAACTTGTCAAAGAGTTTTGCATAAACATTGAAAAAGAACAGGTGATATCTCCCATTGACGTTGCAAACAGATTGGCACTTGCCGGCTACAAGCGTCAAGGGCTTGCACAAGAGATTGGAGATTTTTCTTTGCGCGGTGACGTGCTTGACGTTTATGACGTGTCGGGCACCGCATACAGGATAAGCTTTTTTGACGAGCTTGTTGAAAACATCACGGCAATTGATCCGCAAAGCATGCTTGCACTCAACGAGGTTGAGAGGGTGTGTATCACCCCTACAAGCGATATTTTGCTTGATGAAAAATCCTACAATAACGCACTTGAAAAACTGTCTTTTTATCCGCAGAACAAGAATGCACAGCAGGCAAAAGAGCTGTTGAGCATTGGTGCTTGCGATGCATCGGCGGTCTGGGCATTGCCGTTTATTGAGGGTTCCGTGTCCTCTCTTATGGACTTTTTTGATGACGACAAGCCCACTTTGATTGTGTTTGACGAGCCGAAAGTCGTTTGGGAAAAACTGCAAATTTTACGCAAAGAGTTTGACGGAAGAATAAAGAATTTGCTTGAAGGCGGAGAGATTTTGGATGCACACAAGGACGTGTATCTGTCTCTCAATGAGATAAAAAGACAGTTTTTGTTCTTCAGAAAGATGAGTTTTTGTTCGCTCTCTCCATCAAACGCCATCTTTGAGCCGTTGTACCTCATCGAGCCAAAGACAAAGCCCATCACAAAATATTTCTTGGATCCCAACACCATTCTGCAAGATTTGAGAAATTTCCAACACAACGGAAACAAGGTGATTCTTGCGTGTTCTTCACGAGAAAAGGCGTTGAACGTCATAGACAATCTTCGCAACGAGGATATATATTGCGCCTATAGCGAGGATGGCAACGACGAGGGCAGTGTGCTTGCGACACCGCTCAAAATTGAGACGGGAGTGAACTATCTTGCCTCAAAAGTTTGCCTTATCGGTGTTGGTGAGTGTATTGGTCGCAACACAAGTGCGAGTGCCACAAAGGCGGTTGAGCAGACGCTATCTCCCAAACCAGGTGATTTTGTTGTGCACAAGGTGCACGGAGTTGGGCTTTGCGAGGGCACAACCTTGCTGAAAACAGGTGAGTTTGAAAAGGAGTATATCGTTCTCAAATATCGTGACGGTGACACCCTTTACGTTGCAACCGATCAAATGAACAACTTGCAAAAGTTCATCGGCGAGGAACATCCAAAGCTAAACAAGCTCGGTGGAAAAGAGTTTGAAAGAGAAAAGGAAAAAGTGCGCAAATCCGTGCGTAAGCTTGCAATAAACCTCGTGGAGCTTTACGCAAAGAGAGAAAAACAGCGCGGATTTAAGTATAGCGAAGATACAATTTGGCAAAAGGAGTTTGAGGACTCCTTTGAGTATGAGGAAACCGCCGATCAGCTCAAGGCAATAGCGGAAATCAAAAACGATATGCAATCGGGGCGGATAATGGATAGGCTTCTTGTTGGAGACGTTGGATTTGGCAAGACGGAGGTTGCTTTTAGAGCAATGTTCAAAACAGTGCTGGATTCAAAGCAAGCTGTGCTTTTGGCTCCGACGACAATTCTTGCAAGGCAACATTATGAAAATCTGGTTGGTAGGCTCGAGCCGTTTGGCATCAAGTGCGGTCTTTTGACAAGACTTCAATCGAGCAAAGAGAACGAAGCCTTGCTTGAATCTCTTAAAAACGGCACAACTCACATTGTTATTGCAACGCACAAGGTGCTTGCCAAAAACGTGGAATTTCACGATTTGGGATTGTTGGTGCTTGACGAGGAACAGCGTTTTGGCGTTGAACACAAGGAGAAGCTCAAAGAAAAATATCCGCTTATCAACGTGCTCACGCTATCTGCAACCCCAATTCCACGCACACTCAACATGTCACTGACGGGAGTGAGAGACATCTCTATGTTGGAAACGGCACCTGTGGGCAGACTCCCCGTGCAAACTTACGTGGTGGGATATAGCGATGCATTGTGTCAAGATGCCATCACTCGAGAGCTTGCAAGAGGCGGTCAAACGCTTATTTTGCTGAACGATATCGAGAGATTGGATGTTTTTGCAAGCAGAATCCGTGAAATGTGCGAGGGCGCAAGGGTTATCACCGCTCACGGACAAATGGCACCGGGGCAGTTGGAGCAGAGAATAAGTGCGTTTTATGACAAGGAATTTGACGTGCTTGTGTCCACAACCATAATTGAAAACGGCATCGACTTGCCGGATGCGAACACGCTTATCGTCATAGACAGCGGAAATTTTGGATTGTCGCAACTTTATCAGTTGAGAGGCAGAGTTGGACGCAGAGGCGTGCTTGCTCATGCATACTTCACCGTGCCTGAAAACGGCACACTCACCGAGACCGCTCAAAAGAGGCTCAATTCCCTTCTTGACAACACCGACATCGGAAGCGGATTTAGAGTGGCGCTTGCCGATTTGTCCATAAGAGGTGCGGGCAATATTTTGGGTGCAGAGCAAAGCGGACATATCGAAAAGGTCGGCTATGAGATGTATCTTGAACTTCTCAACGAAGCGGTTGAGGAGATAAAGACGGGCGTTGTCAAAAAGCCGGAAAGAGACGTTGAAATGAAAGTGGATTGTGCCTCGTTTATAAGCGAGACGTATGTCAGCGGAAGGGATAAGTTGAGGATATACAAACGTATAAGCAAGATTGCAAGCAAGCAGGGCAGAGACGAGCTTATATCCGAGCTTTTAGAAGTTTACGGCAGTGTGGACGTTCCGCTTGAAAACCTCATCAACGTTGCATTGCTCAAGAATCTTGCATCGCACTATGACGTATCAAGGATAGTCATCAATCGCAATGGTGCCGGCGTAAACTTCTATGATGCGGACGTGTTCAAGAATGAAGCACTCATGAATGCCGTGTCAAAAAACAGTGGCAGTGTGGTGCTTACAACCACCATTCCGCCGTCAATGATTTTTGAGGTGAACAAGCTCACTGCAGAGCAAAAATTGGCAAGGCTTATAGACTTTTTTGACAGTATTCAATAACAAGATATAATTTGCTAATACAACAAAAAGCACACGTAAAGTGTGCTTTTTGCATAGATAAACGCCTTTTTATGCAATTTTTACCGCTGTTATATATGCATTGGTCAGCTCAACTTGTGTGGCAGATGAGTTGTATAGAGCAAGCGTTGTGCCATCCTGCGTGACACGATATAGCACCGTTTTTGATAAGTTTGCAACATTGCCTGTCAAAGAACTGTTTGAGATCAGCTCATCGTCGTTTGCCACTCCTCCCGTATACAGTTGTATAGACAGGGGTTGTGCCGTTGTGGAGACGCTGTTGCCTGTGACACCATAGGACACAAGGTACGTGCCTATGCCGAGCGTGAGGGTGTTGTTGGCAAGAGAGACGTCTGTTGTGGGCGTTGCGGTTGATGTTGTCAAGGTTATGATCGAGCCTTCATCAACGTTTTGCGTCGTTGCGTTGTAGGCATACAAAGCATCTTGCATACCGTTTGTTCCGTTTGTGCCTGCAGGACCTTGAGCTCCCATCGGTCCCATCGGCCCTCTTGGACCTTGTGGGCCTTGCGGACCACGGATATATTCTATTTGATTGGGACGATTGCATCCGCACGGCGGTCTTTGCGGAGTGCAAATCGGCGGTTGGTTGCAACAAGAATTGAAAAAAGAGAAAAACATTGTCAAACCTCCTTAAAGATATGTAATATAGACTTGATTTTTGAAATAAAAAGGTGGCAATGCCTTATATTAAATTATGATTTATTGCAGTGCTCTTTAATATGGTATGGAAAATAATAAAAAAGAGTGTCAAATGCAGTAACCTAATCGGGTTATATTCGTATATTTTAGGAAATCAACGGCACGAGAGTGCAAAGGAATACGTTATGAAAGAGAAATTCAAGCAATTTTTGGAAGAGCATTTCAAAAAAATCGCACCCACTCAGGCATCTATGGAATATCGCAAGACGCTTTTAAGACAACTTCTTGACAGAGAGCAAGAGCTACGTATAAAGGGCGTAAGTGATGACGAACTTATTTTTGAAATGGCAATAAGTGAGCTCGGTGATATAGACCAAACCCTCAAAAACTTTGAGAATATGCAAGTAAAAAACGGGCAAATCAAGCGCAAAATAAGTGCAGGCACAATATGTGCAATCGCAGTTGTTGTCCTTCTTGGCATAGTATACGTAATTGTCGGTGCGGCGACGGGTATATGGCATCCAACTTGGCTGATTATGGTCGGCGGAATATTTGCAGGTGTTGCGGTTATGCTGGGATATTTGAGTGCAAAGTTTATTGCAAGACGCAAATTTATTCCGCTTAGAGTGTGCGTTGCCGTGTGCGAAGTGCTCCTTGCGGTGTTTGTATTTTTGGTGTTGCAACTTCTTTTCAATCTTGCGGGAGCCTGGATGACCTTCCTTGCAATGGTGGCACTTTTGTTTGGCGTGGACTGCTCGATAGCGTTTGTGACAAACAGCAAAACAAAGTGGTTTGAATTGCCGATTTTCGTCGAACTTTTCGGCGTTATGCTCTACGTGATTTTGGGTATAACCGTCCAAAGCATCTGGCATCCGGGCTGGCTTATGTGCCTTGCAGGCGTTGTGTGTCTTTCGGTTGAAGTTTGCGTTTTTACACTGAAAAGAGCCAAGGCGAAAAAAGCGGTTGAGGATAAAAAATTCAACAACAAGCACGTTGTTCAAGACGAGAAGTATTGGACGGAATGGGATGATTAAATCATCAAAATAATAGGATAAAACGCTTGTTGCGTTGATTGGAGAGATTATGTCGAACACAATAAAGGCTGAAATGTGGGATAGAATGCAATTTCTGTTCCGCAATTATTATGACAGAATGGTGCATACAAAACTTGTCTATGAGGGGAGTTTTGATATGCCAACGCTCAAGAATGCCGTGTTGTATATGGTTGAAAAAGCACCCGTTTTGCACAGCAGTTTCAACACCAACGTCATAGAACCGTATTGGAAGCGGGAGGACTACGTCATAGACGATATCGTGTCCTATCAAAGAGTGCACAATGCGGATGAAATTGCCGATGAATGGCTCCTTGGCGTCATCCCCTATGACAATAACGTTCAGACAAAAATTGCAGTTTTTGAGGACGACGTGCACAGCGTGCTTGCTATGAGAGTGAATCACATGTGCATGGATGGCGGTGATGTAAAGTATTTTCTTGCAACGCTGTGCGAAAACTATGCGAACATAAAAGCACGCAACTTTTCCGCACTCAAAATGAAAAACGGCTCAAGAAGTTATGATCAAGTTTATTCAAAGCTTGAGGGTGAGGATCTTAAGAGTGCAAAAAACCTCTATAAGAATATCTCAAAGAGCGAGGATAAGGTGTATTTTCCTTGGAGTGACAGCGTGAGTGAGGACACAAACCGCATCGTGAGGAGAGTTGTTGACGAGCAATCTTTTTTGGCACTTAAATCTATTGCAAAAAAGATGGGCGTGACGGTGAACGATGCGCTTATGGCGGTTGTTTTCCGCACGTTATACGAGCTTTGCGGACTTAAAGACGACGACAGCTTGACGGTGTCATGTGCCATTGACTTGAGAAAACATATCGTGGAAGGCGGACTAAACGGAGGTCTCACCAATCACACGGCGTGGATGGCTGTCCGCACGCTTTCAAAGGGTGAGAGTTTGCAAGATACGCTTGTCAATGTGATTAGATCTACAAAAGGTTTCAAACGTGACAAATTTATGGGATTATATTCTCTGCCTTTGCTCAAGTTGGCGTACACGATTTTGCCCCACGATATAGCGGAAATGGCAATCAAAATCGGCTATGACAATCCACTCATCGCAGTGAGCAATATAGGTGTTCTCGATGACAAAAAGCTCACCTTTGACGGGTTGAAGCTTGTGGACGGATTTATGTCGGGAGCGGTGAAGTACAAGCCATTCTTCTTGATGTCTGTCACCACCCTCAACAATCGCACGACACTTTCAACAGCCATACGTGGCAACCAAAGGGACGTGGAAATTGCCAATAGATATTTTGATTTGCTCATGAGCAACCTTGCACAATTGATATCCATTCGATTGTAAGAAAAACGTTTAATAATAAAAACGTCGGCATCGATTTTGATATCGGTGCCGATTATTTTTCACGTTTTCTATTTGTAGTGGCATATTTTTTGCAAAAACCGCTTTTTAGGCGTTGGATTTTGCCGATGCCGATTTGCCTATACTCAAGCCGTGTCAGGTTATGGGCTCCAAATATACGACAGCCTTGCCGTGTGTTTGGGCATATTCTATCTCCGAGCGGGTACTGCTACCTATATAACCGCCCTTGTTGATGACAAACACCTCGTCTGCCATATCTATTTTGCGTTTGTGCATGTCGTCAAGCATCTCTTTCACGCCCTCCGACAGCACTTCTGTATCTCCGGAGTGCCCGAACAGTCCCACCGATATAACGATGTTGCCCTCAAGCGTGAGTCGTTTTTGCTCTTTGATGAAGTCCTCTTTGAATTTTGTGCTTCCGCACAGCGTGATAACCTTGTATTTGCCTACCATAATCATTCTCCTATGCAAAAAATATAGGGCAATTCCGCTCAAAAGTCAAGAGTGATTTTTCTTGCATTTGGGATGTACAGCAAGCGGAAAATATGATATATTTTAGCTATGGCAAAGATTGACAAGAAAAAAAGAGTAATTTTGATAGTTGCAATAGCATTGTTGTGTGCCGTGCTAGTGGCATCCGTATGCATCGTTGTTTTGGGCAGAGATTGCGTAGAGAATGGTGACGGCAAGGTGGATACCGACGCAAATAACGGCACAAACAACGATGGAGACAATACCTCTGTTGAATATGAGTTGTTTGAGAAAAGCACAAGCACCAATTCAAAAATCGGTATCGCATATTCTATTGTCGGCAGTCAAAAACGCAACCTTCCCCAAATAGGTGACGAGGGGCTTTCTCGCTATCCCGTATACGGACAGACGTTGGCAAAAGCCGAGGACGAAAGCGATGAAGATTTCACTGCTCTCAAGCAAGCAATTTTGGCAGAAAACGCATATCTAAACGCAGATCCCAACGCAACGCTGTCGGGAGTGTGCACCAATTATGACTCGCTCGATGCGAGCGGATATTTATATCTTGACAAACAGCCTGTTTTGGATGATGGTGGCAACCATAGAAAGCTTTACAAACACACCGCATCGCAGGGTATGTATTTTGGCAATGTCAGTGACAGCGAGCGTGCACTTGTCAAACAAATAAAAATCCAGCCACGTCAAATGGGCAACTACATCACGGGATTGTATGCTCCTGCAGGAGAGGTGATAAAGCTCACGATTTCCGCAGACGATTTGAATAGAGCGGGTTGCTTCAACGTGTACGTCGGAGCAACGCTTGCAAACGGACAGGCAAACAACATTTGGCTCGCAAGAGATTTCAATCGTATGCCTGTTGTTGCCAACAAAATGCCGGTAAATGCCGACGTTTGCACGTATGATGAAACACTCAAAACGTACACTTGCTATTTTGGTTCATACTTTGGCGGCCCAATCTACGTAGGCACTCCAAACAATAAGGTTGAGTTTCAAGTGGAGATTTCGGGCGGTGTTGAATATCCGCATTTGATTTACGGCTTGACCACTGAAGAAGAATACAATAGATCGCTCAAATCCAGTGCACCGTACTTCGATCTGGAGGTTTTTGACAATGCCGTGCGTTTTTCGGGGCCGAGAGTTTGTTCAGACAAATATTCGTATGCAGAGCTTTGTGAAGCTTGTGAACTTTGGGATAAAATCGCAATGGTGTCCAAACAGGTGCCAACAGGCTCAAATGCATCGTATGGCATAGATTTTTTATTTGAACCGTTTGTTGCGGCAGGGGCGGCGGTTGCCTTTGTTGGACGCAATACGGTTAACTGTCCTACAGATTGGATGGATAGCTGTCTGAACGTCGAGGACTTTGTGAACAACGGTGCTTGGGGCAATATCCACGAGTTTAACCATCATTTCCAAAACTACGGCTTGCCAAACGGCGGTGAAGTCACAAATAATGCAATAAGCCTGGTGGAGTATTCGCTTTTCACAAAAATATCCTCAAAAAGAAGCCTCAACGACAACGCTCTCGATGGATGGAACGCTTATACGGATCCGTCAAGGGCGTTGAGGATTTTGCTTGAAAACACAAAGAGCGGTGACGTCGTTCAATCTCTCGATGCCTATGCAACTTTGCTCCATTCCTTTGGACAGAGTGTGTTTATAAAAGCAACGCAAAACGGCAGTGGAGCAGACAATTGGTATAAGAATTTATGCAATCTAACTCACTATAATTTGTATTATTACTTTACGGAAATTTTGCATCAACCGCTGTCGCAGTCGGTGGTGTATGAGATAGAGCAGTGCGGTTATCCAACCTACGTTCCCGTTGCATGCATATATCAGACGGGCACAAAATACGCCTATGACGGCAGTGTAAGACAGATCAAAACAGCTCAACCTTTTGAGTTCACGCCGCAAACGTATGATTTTGGCATCAAGTCCATGCTGAATATGCCGGAAGGGTTTTCAATAGAAAACGTGTCGGTTGCACAGCCTCAATACGGCAGAATCGAGCAAATTGGAGAGGATGCATATCGTTTTGTTCCGTCAGCCGAGGGAGTTTCGGGGGATATCGACGTGACTATTTCCATAAAAAAGGATGACAATGCTTTTGAGGTGGATGACGTCACGCTTGTGTTCGGCTTTAAGAAACAACAGCCGAGAATTGCAGATAGAACAACTTACTATTTTGACAAGGAATTGTTGTCGATTTTTGAGGATGTGGACGATGCTGTTGGCAAGGGATATGAAGGATATGCGTCGTCTGCAACCTTTCAAAGCACCTTTAACGGCAATGAATGTGCTCAAGTGTGGTGGAATAGTGAAGGTGTGCAAATCAATTCGATAACGGAATATAATTCAAAGATTTATATCACCGCAAAGGATACGTACCGCTTTAGTATAAGAGGGAAGTATGCCAATTTGTATGTTTCGTTGGACGGACAAAATTATGAATTGGTGGCAAAAGCGGGTGATGCTTACAACAACAATTTCAACGTGTGCGTGCAAAACGGAGAGTATAAAGATTATGAGCTGACCAGAGGTCAGATTGTCTATATCAAGGCGGTCGTTATGCACGTTGACGTGGATAGATGTGCGTTTGTGGTTGGTATGGGCACCGTTAAGGATGGCAGTGCTTCACTGGATGATATAACCAAAAAGACAACCGCTTACAACCTAAATTATCAGCCGGAAAAATTTGAGTTGGACTATTTCTTTGCAAGGGAATATCCCATAGATCATTTTGCAATAGAGACAAATGCCACTTCAAGTGTCCTCTCCACCAACTTTTCACCGTGGGATTCAACAACCTTGCTCGACAATTTGTTTGATGGCAACTCGTCAACGTTTATGCACAACAAGCAGTATGAATATGTCGGTGAGGAGTCACCATTTGAAATGGTTGTCGATATCGGCAAGGTGATACAAGCAAATATGATCACCATGTACGGCAGATCATTCAATACGCAAACGCCCGTGAGCTACAAACTCTACGGCGGTGTTGACGTTGACGATATGGCTCTTTTGTGTGAATATGACAATGAACCGCTCAAAAATGGTTGCGATCAGGTCGGCAAATTCGATTTGGTGGAGTTTAGATATTATAGAATCGTCGTCACCAAAACAAACGCAAATTATATTTGCCTTGTCGGCATTGAATTTGGAGAGGATTTCGACGGCGGAAAAGTCCTCTCACCTGACGATGACAGTGCAAATTATTACGGTCAATGGGCACTTGATTATGACTTGACCATGTTTGGACATAGCTATACGACGCAGAACGGCTACGTTGAGCTCGACTTTGTCGGTTCGCAAATCGCAATCATTTCTCAATCCGACAAACCCGCAGATTTCATTGTGTCGATAGACGGACAAGATTATATCTGCCATTTTGACGGCTCAAGCGATTTGATGTTTATAAGTGG
>CAZXUW010000011.1:0-55575 GCA_964644355.1 uncultured Bacteroides sp. | reverse complement strand
GACAAGATTATATCTGCCATTTTGACGGCTCAAGCGATTTGATGTTTATAAGTGGTACACTTCAATCTCAACCACACAAAATAATCATCAAATCCTCCTCAAAAATAAACATCTCCGCTTTCGCCGTTCGATAATTCCCGCAAACATTTCAACCATCCAGCCACCTCAAAAACAAAAAGCAGAGTCCAACGTGTTCTGCTTTTTCAATACAAAG
This sequence comes from uncultured Bacteroides sp., assembly GCA_964644355.1. Lineage (GTDB taxonomy): Bacteria > Bacillota > Clostridia > Christensenellales > CAG-917 > CAG-475. The sequence goes on along the minus strand of CAZXUW010000011.1, from coordinate 55,361 downwards.
TGTGAATAATAGTATATATTAATCTCACCAAAACATAAGGCGGAGTGTGTTGCAGTTGGTTTTATTTTTGTAAGGAGCATGGTTTTTGGGGGAGAGGAAAAATTGGATAAATTGCATATTGCAATTTGAAAAGTGGTTTTGTATAATTATATTATCAAGCGATAGGAGGGAAAAACTATGCTTACAACATTATCATTATCAAGACCTTATACAACTACACCCGAGATGTTGGAAGAATGCTTGCAAAATCCGCAGGGGCTCAAGTGGTACATCATTCCGATGTTTCTCATCACTCTGTTTTTGATTGTAAACGAAGTCAAGGCAAAACGCTACAGTGTTGTGCTGGGCGGAGCGGCATTTTGGCTGTGGGACGTGTTCAATGAGACGTGGAACTCGATGGTGTACGCAACCACCGGACAACCCGTATGGGGCACAACGGCGGCGGGCGGAAGCGCATTGCAGATTTTGATAGGCTACAATATCGAGATCTCCTTTATGTTCTTCATTCTCGGCATGATGACTTGTCGCATGCTCAAAACCACCGACGGTTATGAGGGAGTAGGCTTTTGGGATGCAAACAAGGATTGGCTGAATGATCCCAACAACATGTACTACAAAGCCAACGTTCTCAACAAAAACTTGACGGCGGATGAGCGAAAAATCAAGACAAAAGCGGTGCTTGGACGTATTGCGGTTATCGTTGGTGGCAGTATTTTGGCTGTTATCATTGAGATTTTGCTCAACAAATGCGGAGTGCTCACCTGGGAAAAACCTTGGTGGCAACCATCATTCCCGTTTGTGCTGTTCATTATCGGCTACGTTCCGTTCTACGTTGCGGCGGTGGTCATCCACGATTTGCCTCGCAAGTGGCAACTTATCGGGCTTGGCATAATCATATTGATAGTTGCCTTGCTCCTCATTATATCCGGTTCACTCGGAATGCTCGGACCGCAAACGGACGGCAATGGCAACTGGATTGGCAAATATTGCACGGGCGATAATTCGGCAATGCTTATCTTCTAAACGTTGTCAATGTGCAATGCGAGTGCCCGCCGCCGTTGTGCGGCGCACGATTTGTATCAAAACACTGTCGAATGCTCGGCAGTGTTTTTTTGCACAATACGCAATAATACAGTGAACAAACAAGAGTTTGCATGCCGAATTTGAAAAATTGCTCGGCTATGGCAATGAAAAATTCTTAAAGTGCAAAGAGGGTGTCAAAACTCTTTACGTCAAAACCACAGCTGAAGTTGAGGGTTTTTTTATTATATATTGATATTTATCAAAAGCAATATCCACGATGTTTTTATTGTCACAAATAGGCTCGCAGGGCTTTGATGCTTTTGTCGTAGGCTTTGAGCAGGTCTGTTGCAAGGGCAGGGATATCAACACCGTCGCGGCTCAATTCATTGACGCATTTTTGCACGCTCGTTATGCCCATGTCATAGCCCTCTATAAGCATGCTTGCGATGTGAGAGCAAGAGTTGTTCATGCCTGCGTTCATCTTCACGCCAACTTTGAGCATCATGCGTTGCATGGGGTTGGTCATGGCTTCTTCAAGTTCTTTTTCAGACAATTCACTCTTTGCCTTTTGGTAGAAATCTTCCATTACTTCTTTTTGCGACAACAGCAAGTTTCGCATTTTATCGCACTCAACGTAATTGATAATATTGTCAATAGATTGAGCACCCATTGCCGTGTTTCTGATAATTTCTCTATAAATCTTCATACGGTCACTCCTTTACGCTTTTTATGTAGCATGTGCAAAGACGCGCCTCTTATGCGTGAAATTTGTCATTTTGCAAACAGCTTGTCAAGCCATTCTTTCACCCAAGATTTATAGACGATTTTTTCTCCGTTTGCCGAGTTTGGCACAAAGCACAGTGGGGGAAAAGCCACGCACCACCAGTTGTCTCCAACCCCTTCACCAAGATAGATTATGAGTGCATCATACCGACCTTCCGGAAAGGTGTAGTCGTCGTATTCGCGCGTTGGAAAATATTCGTTTTTAAGCGAAATCGAGGCTTTATATGCAAAATTGTTGTCATAAAGTGTTGAATTTGCTATATCAATTAGATTTTGCTCCTCTTTCTTAAGGGCGTTTATTGCATCTTGCTTGCTCTTGCAAGAGGATAGTTTGTCTGTGAGATAAGCCGTTATCTTGTCTCTTACAATCAATTTCACTTGTTGGTCACACTCGTTGTTTGAGTTGGCTCTTATATGTATGCGCACGCACTCGTCTGCAAGCTTTTGTTGATCGTTTGAACAGCCCGCGAGACAGGCGAGCATCACCATAGCAAGCAAGAGTATTGCAATCATGCTTATTGCTTTTTTGCTTATTAATGTTGATTTTTTCATATGCAGATTATTGCCGTGTCCGTGATTTTTTATACCATGCATAAAAATTGCACACAGTGAAAAACTAGAAAAAAATGAGGTGACAAATGAAACAAAAGACATCATATTTCAAAAAGACAGGAGTGCTTGTCGTGTGTCTGTTTTTAATTGCGTTTGTGCTTGTATCTGCCGTTGTCTTTCAGCCGGGAGACAGTTGCGATGCAGCCGTGCTCAAACAAGGTTCAAGGGGAGACTTGGTGAAACAAGTGCAAACCAAGCTTATACGCTGGGGGTATATGAGTGGCAAGGCAGACGGTATATTCGGCTCAAAAACAAAAGAGGGTGTGAAGTATTTTCAACGCAAAAACGGGCTTAGTGTAGATGGTATTGTAGGCACAAAGACGGCTCAAGCGATGGGCATAAGCTTGAAGGGTACGTCATCGTCAAACTCGGCAACGTCATCCACGGATTTGAATTTGCTTGCACGTGTCGTGTATGGTGAGGCAAGAGGGGAGCCGTATACCGGTCAAGTTGCGGTTGCATCCGTGGTGCTCAACAGGGTGAAAAGCTCAAGTTTTCCAAACACGATAGCGGGTGTCGTGTATCAAGCAGGGGCTTTTGATTGTGTGAGTGACGGACAGATAAATCTCACGCCAAATCAGAGTGCATACAACGCAGCACGAGATGCTTTGAACGGGTGGGATCCGTCGTATGGATGCCTGTTTTATTACAATCCAAAGACTGCAACGAGCAAATGGATGCTGTCAAGAACGGTGAAATTGAGCATAGGCAATCACGCATTTTGTTAAGGAGATAGATAGATGAATAACGAATCGAACAATAAAAACGAGAATACAAAACAGAAAAAACGCAACGCAAAGATTGCAAAAATCGTTGCAATTTGCATGGTTTTCGCCGTGTTTGCTAGTGCAATTGTGGGCTTGTCCGTGGCACTTTATTACGCCGAAACAAGCGTCAAAACACACGAGACGTATCAGCGTCAAATGGATGCCGTGTATAGACGTGCATACTACGATTTGTTGGACGGAGCAAGCGATTTGGGGGTGAATTTGCGAAAAATCAGCGTATCCAATTCCGCTTCGATGCAACAATCTTTGCTTTATGAGGTGTGGAATACCGCTCAGCTTGCAGAGGACAATCTGGGTGTGTTTTCCGCAAACGATGACGGAATGATGAAGGCAAGACAGTTTGTCAATCAGCTTGGAGATTTTTCTCACTCGCTTGCTTTGAAGCTTGCAAAAGGTGAAAAATTGTCCGCCGAAGATAGGCTGACTTTGCAAAAGTTGGGTGATATTGCGGATATGTATAGCAAAGCTCTTGAAAGGGTGCAACAAGATCTCGACAATGCCGAGCTTGAAATGACAGATATGAATGCGATGGATACGTTTGTAGGGGCATTTTCCGGCTTTGGCGAACCGAGCTTCGATTATCCGGAAATGATTTATGACGGCCCTTTTTCTTCCGCACTTGAGGATAGACAACCAAAGGGTTTGATGGGCAAGGATATAACGTCACAAAGCGGAGTCGAACTTTTGAAAAAATATCTTCCGAATGCAAGGGATATCGAGTTTATCAACGAGAGCGAGGGTAGCATTGTTACACTTGACTATTCTCTCAAAATCGGCAATAGTAATGGATACGCACAGCTTTCAAAAAAGGGAGGTATGCTTATTTTGCTTACGTTGAACGAGGCGGATGACAAAAGTGCAAACTCCGCTTATGACACTGCCGTGCGCTGCCAAGATAGTGACAGAGGAAATGTCTGTTGCGAATATGTCAGTGTAAACAAGGGAGATACGGACGTCACTTGTCAGCAAATGGCGTTGATTTTTGCAAAAAAATGCGGATTTGAGGATATGCAAGTGGTGTGGTCGTGTTCATCGGAAGGGGAGTGCATCGTAAACTTGGCACCCATTGAAAACGGAGTGGTGATTTATCCCGATCTCGTCAAGGTCAAAATATCTCAAAATGACAAAACCGTCATTGGCTTTGACTCATCGCACTACGCCTACAACCACGTGCAAAGACATATTCCGTCTCCTGCAATCTCAGAGGAGCAAGCTCGCCAAAGCCTGTCTCTTACGCCGATTTCAGATGGCAAACTTGCCCTCATACCCTTGAGAGAAACGAGGGAAGTGTTGGCGTATGAGTTTGAGTGCGAAAACAATGGGACGTACTATATCTATATAGATGCTTTCACTGGTGATGAGGTGAACATCCTCTATGTCATATCCGACGAACTTGGCGAACGCACAATCTGACATTGAAAACCGTGCAATCTATACGCAAAGATTGCAGAATATCGGCGTCTTGAATGCCGATATATCGAACAACAATGTATCAATAAAGATTATTGAATACACAACGTAGCAAGCACTATGTAGCATGCCGTATCGAGCAACAAGCAATTTATTGATAGTGAAAGCAAAATCTATATTTTGCTATTGCAATGCCAAGGCGATATGCTTAACCGCACACACCCTCAAAATGTGAGTGCATCCTTCAATCAAAAATTAATTTATGCGGGTGGTAGGTTGGGTATTTGTGTGTTAAATTATGGAATAAAACCTACGAAAAAAACAGCAAAAATTCATCAAAAACATGTGAAAATTAATATAAATTCAATAGAAAAAGCGGTGTGCGAAGTGCACACCGCTTTTGGGATTTTTGTTGGATTAGATTTGCTTTCTCTTGAGGGATTTGAGGAAGCAGAGGCCAAGGATGATTTGCAACAAACCAAGCACTGCAAACACCAAGAATGCGATGTTGTTGATGAGGTTTTCACCTTGGATCAGCTGTGTCAAACCGGTCAAGATGCTACCATCGGTTGCCAAGTTTTGTGCTGCGATGAGGATGGTTGCGATTGAGCAAACACCAATCAAAAGACTTGAGATAAGGTTGTATGCTCTGCCGAACTTCTTTCCGCAAGCGGAGATGAATGCCACGATGAAGTTGATGCCTGCAAGCGTGAGCACGACCATCGGAAGTATGGCAATGATGCCGTTGAGGATGTCACCCTTGAAATATTGATCCACAAATCCTTGCGTGTTGAGGATCAAATTGTCCCAATACGTAACACCGTCAAGGTATTGGATGCCGAAATTGTTTTCTCCAATGCCAATAAGTGTGCCGATGTTGATTGCACCATTCCAAGCAAAATAACCCAAAACGCTGAGTCCAACAAAGAGCAAGGAGAGAATCATCATTGTGACGTTTCTGCCAATACCGCTGTGCTTTGGTGTGACCGCCTTTTCTTTTGCAGTGCTTTGCTCGCTTTCATTCTCTGTGCAAACAGGCTCATAAGGAGCGGGCTGATTGTATTGTGGTGCCACTTGAGCGGGCATCGTGTCTATTTTATTGATTTTAACGCCAATGGTGACTCCGCAGCTAGGGCATTTGATGCGATGCTTGTAGCCGTCGGGAAGAGATTCCATATTCGCAGGGGGCTCAAAGCTGATTTCCGCTCTGCAACTCGGGCATCTGGTATACATAGTCAATTTTCCTCCGATAACTATTCTATCTAGTATTATATTATTAACTTGTCGTAAAGTCAATGCAAGAATCAAAAAAAATGATAAAAAATCGCAAACGACAAAAAACATGCACGTCTTTTATCGCTCGCTTTTGTAACGATAATGGGTTTTATGCACGCTTTTTGCGTATATAAAGGTTGTTTTGTGCCAAAATGACAAGGTCAGTTGGCGTTGGTTTGAGATAGGGAATATTGTGATTTTTGTGCAATATATTGCTTTATTTGCACGTAATCGGCACAAAGTGCAAGCACGTAACGTTGCCTTTCTTCACGTGAAAGCAAGCGGAGTTTGTTTTCGTCTGCAAATTTAGAAATGGGATCCAACACCTCCTCGCCGTTGCGTGAGAGTTTGACAAGCTTGAGATATATCTCTTTTTGTTGGGGAGTCAAGTTTTTGGGTGCGTTTATTTCATCTTGGTCGTAGCTATTGCTTATCAATCGGGATTTTGCGGTTTTTGCGAGGCTTCTTATGGGGCATTTTGCGTGTTTGACATTGCTCATGGTATGTATCTCCTTTGCCAACATATTAGCATTTTTATTGGCAGACGGAGCAATGACGACAAACAAAGACAAAACTTGCGCTTATTTTTCCATTTTCTGCCAATTTGTCTGTTTATACACGCTTTATTTTGCTATTTCTTCCTTTTTTGCTCTGTTTCTTTCTTGTTTTTGGTTTTTTTGTTTTTGTAGCATAAGGCAAGCTTGCCAAGGCATAGCACCAAGGCAACACCGGATAAGTATCCCACCACGCCGTAAAAGCGTATTTGTCCATACATTGCAAACTCAAGTGCCAAAAAGAAAACACCGCCAATGCATATCGTTGCAAAAAAATCCGTCAAAATACGCTCAAAAAAGCTCGCTTTTATTAAATATAGCAAGCCGAAAACTCCTCCTAGGCATCCAAAGGCAAGGCAGAGTAGGAAGCAAACAAGTTGAGAGAGTGCGTTTGCTCCTATACCTACACTCATTTGAATATGCGTTTTGCAAGCGATAGGGAGCCTTGCGTGCTGTATTTAAGCTGATATATCTGCCCCTCGACGATAAGCATGCCGCTTTGGGTGTCAAGGCTCTTTACTGCCAAATTGTTGCCGTTGACAAGCAACGTTTCACCGTTAAGACGAATGCTCACACTCTTATCCGTGAATACGGGCACGTCCACCACACCGCTTACGCTCATTCCGTGCAAATGATCAAGTTCGATTTTGTGAGGTGCATTGCTTGTGTTTTCTCCGAGGCGTTCGGATGGCTTGTTTTTGCTTGTTTGTTCAATGATTTTTGAAGAATTTTGCATATCTCTCCTTGTGTGCGTGACATATTTCATTGACAATAATATTAAAAGAGAATAAAATATATGCATTATTTTGGCAAAAACTTGCGACACGTATGCTTGGAGGTAACGATGGGGGAGAAGCGTCTCGAGATAGACAGCTCGGCAAGATTTTATCCGATTATGTCTACAAAAAAGGCACAAAGCCTTTTTAGGTTGACTGTCGTTATGCAAGAGACTGTTGACAAAGACACACTTGAAGTTGCCCTCAATGACGTGCTCTCACGTTTTGCCGTATACAAAGTGCGTATAAAAAGGGGATATGCCTGGCATTATTTTGAGCCAAACGACAAGCCTGCCAAAGTTTTTGGCAAATCCGCACTTTTGAAGCCTATCGACCAAGAGGAGACAAATGGATATATGTTTAGGCTCTGTGCGGTGGGCAATGAAATATGGCTTGAGATGTTCCACGCCCTATGCGACGGCAACGGAGCAATGTCCTTTTTGCGTAGCATAGTGCAACGCTATCGTCAGCTCCTCGGATTCGACACGGAGGATGAGGGAATAATCAGCTGGCAAAGCGAGGGTTGCGACGAGGAGTCAGAGGATGGCTTTGCAAGGCACTACAAGCCCATCTCCCTGACGGAAATGAAGCTTGGTGCGATTGCAGGCAAGGTGCCACATAGGCTCAACGGCACTCTGCTTAAAGACGGCTATCAATCCAGCGGAGTGGTGTGCGACTGCAATGAAATATTGGCAAGAGCAAGAGAGCATGGTGTGTCCTTCACTGCGTATTTGGTGGGCATGATGGGTGTTGCCATCGAGAAGGTGTCAAAGAGCAAAAAACCCATCACAATCATGGTGCCGGTGGATTTGAGAAAGGCTTTTCCTACAAAGAGTATGCGTAACTTTGTTATGTTTGTGCGCATTATTCTCACAAAAGCGGATTGCCAAAGCGTGGAAAGGAGTGCAGCGATCGCCCAGCGTGACATCAAAGTGCAGACGGCAAAAAACAAACTTGACGCATTTATCTCAACAACGGTGAAAGCTCAAAAGAATTGGATTTTGAAATCCGCTCCGCTTGTCCTTAAAACCGTGTTGTTGAGAGTCGGAAGAATGTTTATGCGTTCTCGCCAGACGATAATAATGAGCAATCTCGGCAAGATCGAGTGCGGACAGGATATGGGCGTTGAAAGGTTTGTTTTGAACTTGAACGTGTCCAAAAACAGCACTCAAAATATGGGAATCGTCACAACCAACGGGAAAACGAGTCTGACGTTTACAAGAGCCATACAAGAGACGACGTTACCCGATACGTTCTTTGAATTGCTCCAAGAGGACGGCATTGACGTAAAGAGAGTGTGAAAACACAAGAGAAAATACGAATTTTAATTTCGAGGTATATATGAAACAACTCAATTCAAGCGAGCTTCGCAAAATTTATCTTGACTATTACAGAGCCAAAAACCATGCTGTTATAGGTTCTGCATCCCTCATTCCTGAAAACGATCCAACCGTTTTGTTCACAACGGCAGGAATGCATCCGCTCGTGCCATATCTGCTTGGTGAAAAGCATCCTGCGGGCAACCGCCTCACCGACGTGCAAATTTGCGTGCGTACGGGAGATATTGACGAGGTTGGCGATGCAACGCACTGCACGTTCTTTGAGATGCTGGGCAGATGGTCTTTGGGCGATTATTTCAAAAAAGAGGCTATTGCTTGCTCGTATGACTTCTTGCTCAACCAACTTGAGTTTGACAAGGACAAGTTTGCAGTGACCGTTTTTGCAGGTGACGAGGATTGCCCGAGGGATGAGGAAAGTGCATCTTATTGGAAAGAAATGGGCATAAGCGAGGACAAGATATTCTTCTGCAACAAGAAACATAACTGGTGGGGACCTGCCGGAGTGACCGGTCCGTGTGGTCCGGATACGGAGATGTTTATCGACACTGGCAAGCCAAAATGCTCGGATGATTGCTCTCCTGCTTGTGACTGTGGAAAGTACGTGGAAATCGGCAACGACGTGTTTATGCAATATTTCAAGAACGCAGACGGAACGTTCTCACCGCTTGCACAAAAGAACGTAGACGAGGGTATGGGACTTGAAAGAATGCTTTGCATTCTCAACGGCTATAAGTCTGTGTATGAAACGGATCTTTTCAGCTTTGCCATTGCAAAACTTGAGGAATTGAGCGGAAAGAAATACGGCGAGGACAGCGAGGCTACCATTGCAATGCGTATTGTGGCAGACCACACGCGTACGGCAACTTTCCTTCTTGGTGACGTCAAGGGCATATCTCCCTCAAACGTCGACCAAGGCTACGTTTTGCGTCGTCTTATCCGCAGAGCTATGAGATATTGCCGTTCATTGGGCATTGACGATAGTGCACTTGTGGAGCTTGCAAAACTGTACGTTGCAAAATATCAAGATGCATATCCGTACATCAAAGAGAATGAGGACAGAATTGTCAGCGAGCTCGAGGCGGAAAAGAATAAGTTTGCAAAGACGATAGAGCAAGGTTTGAAGGAGTTTGACAAGATTGTTGCTCACCTTCCGCAAAATATGACGGTGTTCCCGGGCAAAACCGCTTTTAGACTTTACGACACTTACGGCTTCCCGATCGAGATGACGGAGGAGCTTGCAAAAGAAAAGGGCTATACTCTTGACAGAGAGGGCTATGACAAGGCCTTTGAGGCACACCAAGCATTGAGCAAAGCAGGAGCAGAGCAGAAGTTCAAGGGCGGTCTTGCGGATGGTGGCGAGCTTACTGCAAGATTGCATAGTGCAACGCACCTTCTCAATGCGGCACTCAAGATTGTGCTCAACGACAACAATATCCAACAAAAGGGTAGCAATATCACGGCAGAGCGTTTGCGTTTTGACTTCAATTTCCCACGTCCGTTGACTCAAGAGGAAATCCAAGCAGTGGAAAAAATCGTCAACGACGAGATCGCAAAAGACAGCGAAGTTATCCTTGAAGAAATGTCTGTCGAAGAAGCAAAAAATGCAGGTGCTATCGGCGTGTTTGACAGTCGTTACGGTGACGTTGTCAAGGTGTATACAATTGGCATTTCAAAGGAAATTTGCGGTGGTCCGCATGCAAAGCGTACGGGTGAAATGGGCAAATTCCGCATCGTGAAAGAGCAATCTTCTTCAGCCGGTGTAAGACGTATCAAGGCTGTTTTGGAGTGAGAAAATGAAGTGCGATTGTCACGTCCACACGCAAAATTCTCATGACGGAAAGATCCCTCTTTGTGACGTTGTCGCAAAGGCAAAGGAGCAAGGTCTTTGCTATATTGCCACAACCGAGCATCTCGATTATGACTTTCTGTATGGCAAAAACACTGCTCCCGTGAAGTGGGGAATGTTGGACGTTGCAAAGTATCATGAAGATTGGAAAAATGCAAAACAAGCACTTGACAATGACAAAAACAACACTTTAACCCTCGCTTTTGGCATTGAGGCAAGTTATGACTCAAGCCAAAGAGCAAAGGATGAGTACAAGAAAATCATCGCAGAATATCCCTTTGACGTGGTGATAAATTCGGTGCATTGCGTGGATGGATACGACGTGTATTTCAAGCTTGCGTTTTTGTTCAAGAGCAAAAAGAGGGTGTATAGACGCTATCTTGAAACCATCCTTGAAAGCTTGGATGCTCCATATCCGTATGAGATTGTCGCGCACATCGGCTACATCGCACACGGTGCTCCTTATAGAGATAAAGTGCTCAGATACAAGGACTTTGCAAAAGAGGTGGATGCAGTGCTTGAGGGGATCATTGCAAGGGGGAAGGTGCTGGAGGTTAACTTCCATCACGACATGGTGCCCGAGAGGGAGATTATTGAAAGATATTATGAGCTTGGCGGAAGAAAAATCAGCTATGGTTCGGACGCACATAGAGGTGATATCTGCAAAAACTTTGAGGAAACGTGTGCGATGCTCAAGCAAATAGGATTCACACATCTTTCCACGTTTGTACAGCACAAAGAAGTGCTTGTGGAAATATAGTATTTCAAATAAAAATTGCCGTTTTTCGCAAACTAAACACGTTGCAAAAATGGCAATTTTCATTATTGATGTTGACTATTTTTCAATATTAGTATATATTATAATATCGCAGTGGGTGCAGGAGTGCACGCACGTATAAGGTGGGCTATGAAAAAGAATTTGGAAAAGATATTTGCATCGTGCTCCATTGTTGTGGCTATCATCCTCATTATGGTGTTGATCGTGACGGCTTTCGGAGGGATAAACGCAGAGGAATTTGACTCAAAACTCGTGCAAGGTCTGCTCATTACGTTGGCAATCTTGTACATCGCGCTTTCGGTTGTGTCCTTGGTGCTCATATTCATCAATAGCGACGTTGTCAAGGAAATCACAATTCGTCAAGACAAAGGTGGCACGTCAAGAGTTTCCGTGGGCGTCATCACAAAGCTTGTGAAGAACACTTGCAAGGAAATAGAGGGCGTCAAATGCCAAAAGGTTGCACTTGTCAACAATGAGTATGGCGTGCGACTCAAGGTGAATGTCAAAGTTGTGGACAAGGACGTCGTTGAGGCGGAAACGTATATTCGCACCTTGCTAGAGGATGTTTTCGAGGGTGAATTTGGCTTTAGATTCAACTCAATTGAAATCAAAGTCACCGCACTCACACCAAAGTATAAGGCTGATCACGAAGCTGTTCAAGCAAAGGTTGACGAGCGTCTTGCTCAGCTCAAAGCAGAGCTTGATGAGGACAAAGGGGACAGCTGCCCAAACGAGGAAAGCGAAAGCGTTGAGAGTGTTGAGCAAGAAGTTCAAGAGGAATCTGCTCCCACTCAAGATGATGAAGAAATCGCCGACGAGCCTGCTTCCGAGCAGAGTGACGCCGAGGGCGTTGAAGAAGAATAAAAATGAAAATATAGTGCGTAAATCGCACTTGGAGGAATACAATGAAAGAAGTTTATCTTACTCAAGAAGGTCTTGACGAGCTCAAGCAAAGACTCGATTATCTTATCGTTTATCTACGTGGCGACGTTGCCAAAAAGCTTCAACACGCAAGAGAACTGGGCGACCTTTCCGAAAACGCAGAATACGATGCTGCAAAACAAGAGGAAAGTCAAGTAGCATCTGAAATCAAGGACCTTGAGGAGCGTATCAAGAACGCAGTCGTTATTGAAAAGAGCGGTACACACAAGGTGTCGATCGGCAACACTATCACCATCGAATATCTCGGTGAGCTCGACGACGAGGAAGATCGTGTGATGACAATCAAGCTTGTGAGCGAAACGGAAGCAGATTTTGCAAAGGGCAAAATCAGCAATGAATCACAGCTTGGCAAAGCAATTGTCGGCAGAAAGTCCGGTGAAATCGTGCGTTTTGCAACAAAACAAGGCGTTGAAGAATACAAAATTGTCAGCATCAAATAACAAAATTTGGCGAAATTGAGCCATTCGGTACGCCTGTTTGGAATACAACAAGCGTACTACTTTATTGAGAGAAAAAACTATGAGTGAAGAAATCCGCAACAATACACCTGAAAAAGAAGTTGACGTCAACGAGGTGCGCAAAGTTCGTTTAGCAAAACTTGAGGAGTTGGCTCAAAAGGGCGAAAATCCTTTTGAAATCACCTCTTATGAGCGCACAAGCACTGCAGGCACAATACTTGCAAACTATGATTCGCTTGAGGGCACGGATGTCAGCATCGCAGGCAGACTTATGTCCAAACGTATTATGGGCAAGGCAAGTTTTGGTCATATTATGGACAGTGACGGCAAAATGCAAGGCTATTTCAGCCGTGACGATATGGGTGTTGATGAGTATCAAGCCTTCAAAAAGCTTGACGTCGGTGACATCATCGGGCTTGTTGGCACAGTGTTCAAGACAAAAACGGGCGAAATTTCCATACACGTGAAAAAGGCGACTTTGCTTTCAAAGTCACTTCTTCCGCTTCCCGAAAAATTCCACGGTTTGACAAACACGGATATGAGATATCGTCAACGCTATCTCGATTTGATTATGAATCCGGACGTCAAAGACACCTTTGTCAAGCGTTCAAAGATAATCCGTTCAATCCGCAACTATTTGGATTCGCAAGGCTTTATGGAGGTTGAGACTCCTATGCTTGTTTCAAATGCGGGCGGGGCGGCGGCAAGACCGTTTGTGACGCATCACAACAGCTTGGATGAGGACTTCAAGCTTCGCATCTCCCTTGAGCTTTATCTCAAGAGATTGATTGTGGGCGGAATTGAAAAGGTGTATGAAATCGGCAGAGTCTTCCGCAATGAGGGTTGCGACACTCGCCACAATCCGGAGTTTACACTTATGGAGCTTTATCAGGCGTACACCGATTATCACGGAATGATGGATCTCACCGAAAATATGTTCCGCTACGTTGCAAACGAGGTGCTTGGCACAACCACAATCGTCTACAATGGTATAGAGATGGATTTGGGCAAGCCGTTTGAGCGTATCACAATGGTGGATGCTGTCAAGAAGTATGCAGGCATTGATTGGAATGATGTCCACACGCTTGAGGATGCAAGAAAGATTGCCGACGAGCATCACGTCAAGTATGAGCAAAGACACAAGAAGGGTGACATCCTCAATCTTTTCTTTGAGGAGTTTGTCGAGGAGCATCTTATGCAGCCGACCTTTGTTATGGATCATCCTATTGAGATTTCACCTCTCACCAAGAAAAAGCCATCCAATCCCGACTACGTTGAGCGTTTTGAGCTTTTCATGAACGGATGGGAGATGTGCAACGCATATTCGGAGCTTAACGATCCTATCGATCAACGTGCTCGCTTCAAAGAGCAGGAGAGTCAGCTCGCTCAAGGTGATGAGGAAGCCAACACCACTGATGAGGACTTTATGAATGCACTTGAAATAGGCATGCCTCCAACGGGTGGAATCGGCTACGGCATCGACCGTCTTTGCATGTTACTTACCAATTCGGGAGCTATCCGTGACGTGCTCCTTTTCCCGACAATGAAAACTCTCAAGTGATGAGATTGCAAAGAATAAAGAAATGCACGCTTGTTTATCGAGCGTGCTTTTTTTGTTGCGTATTTGATATTTTAAGGTTTTTCAAATTGAGTGAAGTGTGCATTGTGACAATTTGCGACAAGTGTCCGTTATCGACAAAAGTGGATAAAAAAGTTGGAGATTTTGCGATGGTTTGTGCAAGAATTTGAAAAAACAAGCCGATTTCTTATACAAAAAAAATTATTTTTATGCAAAAATAGGGTGTTTTTGCATAAAATTTTTGAAAGCGAGTGCAAAAACGGGTAAAAAACCGATTTGAAAAATAAAACAAAATGTACATTTTTTATAAAAATCCATATAAAAACGGCTGATTTTAGTGGGAATCGCCATGATATTGATATAAAAATATTGATAAAAAGCTCTTTTGAAAGGGGTGTGAAAATTTTTGCATAAAAATAAATTTTTAAGAAAATTTTAAAAAAATTGTTTACAGATCAGCAAAGTGCACTTATAATTATGCACATAATCAAAAACGGAGTGAAAACTTATTCAAATTACACTTCAAAAAAGATTGACGCCGTGAGAGCGTGTAATGCGAAATTTGCGGGATTGACGTGAAAATCGCAAAAGCCAAAAAAGTGCCGCGAGGCAAATCATATAAGCCGTTAGTGCCGTAAAGGTCGGCACACAAGGGGTACCCCTTGTATTCGTTGCTCACACAACGAATACAACAGCACTTTTTGAAATATAAAAAACGAACAGTCAAAGCACGTTCGCATAAGCAATTCGGGTATGCGGACAATATATATGGATAATATATATAAGTAAGAAAACAAAAAAAACAAAAATTAATATATAAAATGGAGGTAACAAAAAATGAAGCAAAGAAAATTTATTGCTATATTGGCTATGATTTTAGTTCTCGTGCTTTGCATCGGCGTTTTTGCCGCTTGCGATAGCGACAAGAAGCCGAATGCTCCGACAGCAAAGTTCACCGGTGACAGTACTAAATATTGTTTGGACTCAGTTGAAAGCGGCAGTTCATCGGGAGACGGAAGCCTTAACGTAACAATGGATTACACCTTGGCAGGCAAGGAAGATCATTCCGGCGATAGTGATTATGAGAAATATAGTTCTGTTTTGGGAGATTTCTACAAAGCATACGTTGCTGCAACTGCACAAACCGATACGGATGCAAGATTTGCGGCAATGGCAATTGCAGAGGCAAAGCTTTTGCAAAGCGCTACGTATATCCCGACAAGCTCACAAGGTGGTTCGCTTGGTATCAGCAGAGTTGCTCCATATACCGTATCAAATGCTCTTTGGGGTAATGATAGCGACAGATACCACAATGCAGTTTTGACAAAAGAATTAATCAAGGCATCCGATCGTGATGCAATGAAGGCAAAATATGCAGAACTCAAGGGTAAAGGAACATATGAAGCTTGGGTAAAGGAATATCTCACAGGAAAAGGCTATACACTTAAAGACGACTACACCATTACTTACAGTGCAGATCCTCAAACATGGGACATTCTCAACACATATCGTTCAGCAGATGCAGAGGCAATTGTCAACACATTTGACAACCTTGTAGAGTACGACGGTGAAGGTCGTCTTATGAGTGCACTTGCAAAAAGCTACAGCGTGTCTGATGACAAATTGACCTACACGTTCAAAATTCGTGAGAACGTTATGTGGGTTGACCAAGATGGCAGACCTCGTTATGAAGTTACAGCACAAGACTGGGTTGATGGTCTTGAGAGAGCTTTGACCACACAAGCAACTTCTTATCTTGTTGAAGGTGTTGTGAAAAATGCTATCGAGTTTGAAGCTGGCGAAGTCGATTTTGATCAAGTTGGCGTAAAAGCAGTGGATAAGTACACGCTTCAATATACACTTGAAGCTCCTTGCTCCTACTTCATCTCAATGTTCAACTACAATCCGCTTGCTCCGTTCTGCAAAGCTTATGCAGACTCCGTTGGCGAATACTACGGCACATCTCCGGAATACATTTTGTACTGCGGTCCGTATATCGTAACCAACTACACAAAGGGCAACAAGATTGTGTTCAGTGCAAACCCGTACTATTGGGCACTTGACAGCATCAACGTCAAGACTCTCACATGGCTCAGCTATGCAGAGAACAAAGACGTCACAAAGACCTACAATGATGCACTTGCAGGAACAATCGACAGTGCAGGACTCAATCCCACGACGCTTGTTACAGCAAAGAAAGACATGGCAGACTACATTTACGTTTCAGGTACAGATGCAACAGCATTCGGTTTCTTCGTAAATATCAATCGTGCTGCATTCTCAACAACAGGTTACACTCTTGATTCGTCTCAAACAGACGCTCAGAAGATGGCAACAAATGCTGCATTCGGCAATGCAAACTTCCGTATGGCACTTGCAAGAGCAATTGACAAAGAAGCATACAATGCTCCTGTTATGGGTGCAGAAGCAGCTTTGAATAACCTCAACAACATGTACACAACGGGTACGTATGTAAGTCTTGGCAAAAATATCACGATTGATATCAACGGCACGGCAACAACATTTGCAAAGGGCACATACTACGGTGCAATCGTTCAAGCACAACTTGATGCAGACATGGGCGACTATGCAATGAAGGTTTGGGATCCAACCGCAGACAATGGTGTTGGTTCATCCTCCGGCTTCGATGGTTGGTACAGTGCAGAAGCTGCAACACACTATCTTGATCTTGCAATTGCAGAGCTCGAGACAAAGGGTATCAGTGTATCAACTTCCAATCCGATCGTCATTGACTATCCGTACTGGGATTATGCTACCTATACAGCAAGAGCACAAGCTCTCAAACAAAAGGTTGATCAAGTGTTCGGTGGCAAGGTTGTGCTGAATATTATTCCGACCACAGACGTCAATGGTTGGTACAGTGCAGGCTACTATTGCGAATCAGGTTCAGAGTGCAACTATGACATTTATGATTGCTCCGGTTGGGGACCAGACTACAAAGATCCGTCTTCATTCCTCAACACAATGCTCCCCGGTGGAGATATGATTAAGATGCTTGGTATTTATTAATATAGATAGATTTTGGTAAATATCAAATTATTGACAAGCCACTTTGCCGAGTAATCGGCAAAGTGGAATGCAATGCAGGGAAGGAAAAGTTCTTTTCCTGCTTTGCGTATTAAAAGTGAGTTTTATTATGACAAAATATCTGCTTAAACGCCTTATTCGTGGACTTGTATCCGTTGTCATAGTTGTTTTGATCGTGATGGTGCTTGTGTATACCTTGATTGATAAGGATAATATATTCAAGACAGATGCCTTCCTTTCAAAGAAACAGGCAAACGATAAGGTGGTCTATAAATATGACAAGTGGGAGGAATACGGTTATCTTGAAAATCTAACGTATGCCGATTTTCTTGTTTCTCTTGTTGATTCGGGAGAATTGACACCCGAGCAAAGAAAAGATGCAATACTCTTTGGAGAAACGGCAGATGACGACAGCGAAATCGTCAAAAAATACGTTGAAAAGTTTAATGCATATTGCCAAGATAACGGCTATACGGTTATAAGACTCGATGCGGTGTATGTTGGCTCAAAACTTTCAAAGGGTGGAGAGCAACGACTTTTTGCATACAAAGAGCAGTCTATATTTAAGAGAATGTGGACGTTCTTTTCTGGATTGCTTGAAGTTGATTCCATCCATTACGTGGAAGATGACGACCAATTGGTGGGTGAGAGAGGGCTTACGTTTACCTGGTTTGATCCTGCATACGGCGGAGAAAAATTCTCTCCCGCTATTATGGGCAACGGAACAAAACATAAATATCTAGTGTATTTTGACAATAAATTTCCGTTTATTCATCAAAATATCGTGACCATAAAATTGGGCACGTCTTATTCCGTTCAATATGGCGTTGATGCTTATGAATCAATGACGAAAAAACAAGGTGAACTGCAATCATCTTTGGTGACATATCCCACGGGTTTACAAGAGGAATCATCGGATGATTTGCACCAGGCAACGTTTATTGCGGATTCTTTGAACAATGGTGGTGTTTTCACATCGCTCAGATTTACGGATAACTACACTAGCGTTGGCACTGTGTTGAGCAGTCAATCAAGGGTTGCTTTGTCTTTTATCATAGGCATTATTGCTTCGATTATTGCATATATTCTCGGCGTTCCGCTCGGCATCATAATGGCAAGAAACAAAGGAAAACTTCTTGACAAACTCGGCACGATATACATTGTGTTTATCATAGCCGTTCCGTCACTTGCTTATATCTTTATGTTCAGAGCAATCGGTATGAAAATGGGGTTACCCGGTCGATATGACATCGACGAGGCAATGAAGAATGTGCTTTACTACTTCTTGCCGATTATCTCACTGGCACTACCGTCGGTGGCAAGCTTGATGAACTGGTTGAGACGTTATATGATAGACCAACAGAATTCCGATTACGTCAAATTTGCAAGATCGGGAGGCTTGAGCGAAGGTGAAATCTTTAACAAGCATATTCTTAAGAATGCTATCATTCCTCTTGTGCACGGCATACCGGGTACAGTCCTCGGAGCCTTGACGGGTGCAATTATCACCGAGACGTTGTACGCCGTTCCCGGCACGGGAAGAATGTTGACAGAGGCAATAAACAAGTATGACAATGCAGTTATTGTTGGATTGACGCTGTTTTATGCAATGCTGTCGATAATCTCACTTATTCTGGGTGATATATTGATGGCTATGGTGGATCCGAGAATTTCCTTCTCGGACAAGGCGAGGTGATATTATGGAAGAAAAAATGATTGATCTTCAAGAGTTTAATATGACCGACGAGGAGTTGTTTTCACGAGTTGACAACAACTCTGTCGATTCGGAAAAAATCACCGCACCGAGATATTCCTATTGGAAATCAGTGTTCAGAGTGTTTTTCAGCAAGAATACCAATATATTATTCATCGCATTGTTTGCGCTTGTTGTTATTTTTGCATATATTTATCCGCTTATTATCGAATATGACTCAGCAACAACATGGATAAACGTATCCGACACATCTGCACAGCACTTGAGTGCATCGCAAGCAATTGAAAAGTTTGGTTTTAGCATCCACTATATTCTCGGCACCGGACAATTCGGGCAAGCCACTTTTGACTATATATGGTATGGCGCAAGCATTTCATTGTCACTGTCATTCATCTGCGCCGCCATCAACATGATTATCGGTGTTGTGTTGGGTGCAATTTGGGGATTCTCAAAGAGTGTCGATAAATTTATGACAGAGGTGTACAATATTGTCGGCAACGTGCCGTATGTGCTTATCATTTCCGTGCTTATCATGATTATGACGGCAAGCTTTTGGACAATGGTGTTCGCTCTTACGATAACGGGCTGGCTTGGCATTGCGTACTTTATAAGAACGCAAGTTATCATCATAAGAGATAGAGAATACAACCTTGCATCAAAGTGTCTTGGTACGTCTGTTTTTCGCATTGCGTTCAAGAACATCTTGCCTTTTATGACGTCTGTCATAATGACGTTGCTTGCAACAGAGATCCCGAGTTACATTTCAATGGAAGTGTTCTTGTCCTTTATCGGCATCGGCATGCCGGATGCATCACTTGGCAAAATCATTGAAGATGCACAAGCGTTTATGCAAAGTTCGGATTGGGCAATAGAATTCTGGGCACCGGTCATCATTTCTGCAATTATCACGGTTGTATTGTACGTGGTGGGGCAGAAGCTTGGCGATGCTTCGGATCCCAGATCACACATGATGTAAGGAGGGGGATATGGAAGATAAAAAGGTTTTATTATCCGTAAAGGACCTCGAAGTGAAGTTCCGTGTGCGTGGTAGAATTCTCACCGCCATACGAGGCATTTCGCTCGACATCTATGAGAATGAATCTATAGCAATTGTTGGTGAATCCGGCTCGGGAAAATCAGTGTTTACAAAGACGTTTGCGGGTATGCTCGACTCCAATGGTTTTATCTCAAACGGCGACTTGATTTTCAACGACAAGGAGCTTGCGACCACCAACGCCACTCCGACAAGATTTGATAAGTTTTTGCTGGATGTGGTACTTAATCAGCTAAATAAAGCATCTAAACTTGAGTTTGGTGCAGATATCTACAAACAAATCCTCGCTCTGCAAGACGAAAAAAAAGAAAAATATACCCTTGACGAAAAACAGAAAGAGGCGTTTGAGGACAAGATCGAAGCACTTAGATTTAAGCGTACCGAGGCGTACAACTTAAAGCTCACTCTCAATGCTAGAAAGGAAAGGGCAAAGATAAAGCAAACGCAAGCTACCATTACAGATTGCGACAAGCAAATCAAGGCTCTTGAAAAGCAAAGAGATGCTACAATCCGTAGCCATAGATTGAATGCGATTGCAGACAAAGAGTTCCACGCCTATTACAATGAAAAACTTGCAAAACTCAATGCCGAATACAAAGAGGCAATTTTGCAGGAGATTTCCGAGACTGCGCATGAGCGTAACGCAGTTTTGGGCAAGGAGATTTATTTGTCGGTGGGTAGATACCCATTCCACCAAAGAATGGTGCTTATAATCAAGCTCATTCTCGCTTTGCGTAAGGCTATGAAGCTGGGCGTTGACCTAGCGGACGAGGCTCAACTCAATGCGATTTTTGATCCGATTGCTTTTAGAGTCAAGTTTTTGGACGGCACAACCGAAACATGCTTGCACGGCATCTGTTCAATCAATCTTGCCAAGATCAAGTATACAAAGGACTGGCAACAAATCCGTGGCTCTCGCATTGCAACCGTTTTTCAGGATCCTATGACCTCGCTCAACCCGATCATCACAATCGGCAAGCAGATTTCTTCAATCATCATGAAGCACCAAAATTGCTCGGAGGCTGAGGCTAGAAGAAAGGCTATAGAGTTGATGCACAAGGTGGGTATCCCAAATGCCGAAAATCGTTATGACGATTATCCCTTCCAATATTCGGGCGGTATGAGACAGCGTATCGTTATCGCAATCGCACTCTCTTGCCAACCCAAAATCCTCATTTGCGATGAGCCGACAACTGCTCTTGACGTCACAATTCAGGCACAGATTTTGAAGCTTATCAAGGATTTGCAGAAGGAATTTAATTATGCAATAGTGTTTATCACGCACGATTTGGGCGTCGTGGCAAACATCGCAGATAGAGTTGCCGTGCTTTATGCCGGACAGGTGATTGAGCTCGGTACGGTTGAGGAGGTGTTTTATGATCCTCGCCATCCGTACACTTGGGCGCTGCTTTCCTCCCTTCCGCAACTTGCAGAAAAGAATACGGAGCTCTATTCGATTTCGGGAACTCCGCCATCTCTTTACAACAAGATTGTCGGCGATCCGTTTGCTCCGAGAAATCCGTATTGCTTGAAAATCGACACCCTCAAAGAAGCTCCGTGGCTCAAGGTGGAGGGTAGCGATACGCACTACGCAAAGACTTGGTTGCTCGATCCGAGAGCTCCAAAAATCGAAAAGCCGGAAATTATTAGAGATATTCACGGCAGATTGCTCAAAGCATTCAACATCGAGGAGGTGGAATAATGGATAAGGAAAAATTGACTCAGGATATTCAACCATCCGCTCTTGATAATTCCGCTCCCGTCGAGGAGGAGATTGCAATCGAGCAAGCAGAACAAACGTGCGACGATACCGCAACTTGCGAAAACTGCGATGCTGAAAAGAGTGACAAAAAATCTTTCGGCAGCCGTGTTTCAAATTGGGCAAACGGTGTTGTCTGCAAGGTAAAAAAGCGTTTTGGTGAGCTTTCTCAAGAGATTAAAGTAAGGGCTGAACAGCTCAAAGATCAAGTCACAGAGCTTCCCGAACAGGGACCTGTTGACGAGGATGGACGTGAAATCTTGCTTTCTGTGAAGAACGTGGATATCACGTTTGGGCGTGGTGATAAGGCTGTCAAGGCAGTAAAGAATGCCTCGTTTGATATCTACAAGGGCGAAACGTTCTCCCTTGTCGGTGAATCGGGTTCCGGCAAAACAACTATCGGACGTGCGGTCATAAGAGTCAACCCATGCGCAAAGGGCGAAATTCAGTATAAAGGCGTGCGTATATCGGGCAGAATATCCCACAAACTCGATAGGCAAGTAATCAGAAATATCCAGATGGTGTTCCAAGATCCCGCCGCTTCACTCAACGAGCGCGCTACGGTGGACTATATCGTGTCAGAAGGGCTTTATAACTTCCACTTGTTTGAAAACGAAGCGGATAGAGTGCGTAAAGTCGAGGCAATGATAAAAGAAGTTGGTTTGCTCCCGGAGCATCTTACACGTTATCCGCATGAGTTTTCGGGCGGTCAGCGTCAGCGTATAGGGCTTGCAAGAGCAATGATTATGGAGCCGTCCTTGGTTGTGGCGGATGAGCCGATCTCTGCTTTGGACGTTTCAATCCGTGCTCAAGTGCTGAATTTGCTCAACAAATTCCAAAGAGAGAGGGGCACGACATACCTCTTTATTGCTCACGATTTGTCAATCGTCCGCTTTATTTCGGATAGAATCGGCGTTATTTACAAGGGTGAGATTGTGGAAATAGCATCCGCAGAGGAGCTGTTTGCATTCCCTCTCCATCCATACACCAGATCTTTGATTTCGGCAATTCCTATTCCCGATCCGAAGCTTGAGAAGAAGAAAAAACTCTTTGTGTATGATCCGTCTCAACACGATTATAGCGAAGATAAGCCGGAGATGGTGTGCATAGGTCACGATCACTATATCTTTGGCAACAAGAAAGAGATAGAAGAATACAAGCGTGTCAGAGAGGAGGGCGTTCCGCTCAAATCGTCGTCATTCATGACGGAGCAAGAAATGCTTGAGAGTGCACAAGTTCACAACGATGAGGAGCCGATTATCAGTGAAGAAATCCTCGATGCTCCCGTGCATGATACGGGAAGCGTGTGGCTCAAAGCACTGTCTTTCTTCCTGCCTATCATAGGCATTATAGTTGCTTATATCTTTAAGAAACACAACTATATCAAGAATTTCAAGGCATGCAAGAAGGGCTCAATAGCAGGATTTATTTTGATAGGCGTTATTTTGTTCCTATTCTTATTCTTCTTGCTGTTGGTGCTCAGATAAAAAAATTGGGGTTTAGCATAGCTAAACCCTTTTCAAAGGATTTGTATGAAAAGGTATTCAAGAGACAAAAATCTCCTCACACCAAGACCTGTCGAACAGGTTGAAGTGTCCAACAAAAACGTCAAATTGCGTACGGTATTGTTTATATTGTTTATCGGTATAGCAATAGCGTGTTTCGCCGTTGTGTTGGTGCTTATGTTGAGGCTTGATTCCGGATGGTTTGCAATTTCAGCCAATTCAACAACCGCCAACTGCGGAGATGATTTTGTCTTTTCCTACTATTTTGGTGAGGATGACGACAAATATTATCGTCAAGCAGTGCAAGACACGTACACCAACGCAAGCGTTTATGCTTTTGGTGTGTTTTGCGAGTATGAGCAAATCGGTGATACAAACAATTTGTATTATATCAACACTCATCCCAATGAGGAAATTCAGGTGTCCGCACTGCTATATAGGACAATCAAGGCGTTTGAGGATGAGGGGAGCAGATTTTTGTATTACGCTCCCGTATACGAGGTGTACAACTCCCTTTTCTCTCAAAATTTGGATGAGGATGCAGCCCTTTGTGATGTCGAAAAAAACGCCGAACTTAACGAGTATATCAACACGCTTTTGCCCTTTATCAAGGATAAAAATCACGTGCATATAGAGCTGTTGGACGACTTCAAAATCAAGCTTGTCGTATCGGAGGAATACAAGAGTGCCTTCGGTGAAAACATCCCCGTATACGTTGATTTTTCTTGGACAAAGAATGCGTTTATCATTGACTATATTGCAGACACTATGATTGCAAGCGGATATGAAAACGGTGTCATTTCAAGCTACAACGGCTTTGCTCGCAATCTCAAAGAGCAAGCGGATACACTGAATGCAAACGTATTCGATTATGCTCCGTCCGCTTCCGGCAATAACGTTGTGAAGGGGGTGGCAACTATGGCGTATACACAAAAAATGTCAATGGTTATGCTCAAAAACTATCCGATTTCAAGTGAGGAGAGCGGATATTATAAGTATGAGGACGGCACTGTGCGACATTCTTTCATCAGCTTGGAAGATGGCAAAAACGTGAGCGCAATCAATTCTTTCACGGCATATTCGCAAAGTAAGAGCTGTGCTGAAATCGTGCTTGACGTCTTGCCTGTCTACCTAGCGGATGAGCTGGATTTGAGCAAATTGGCAGAACTAAAAACAGACGGCATATTCTCAATGTATTGCAAGGACAGCAAAATTGTCGTCAACGATGAAAATATACTCATCACTCCGCTTGAGCGAGAGGATGGCACGTACATTGTTGAGCGTGTTGCGTAATTTCTTGATCAAATATGACACATCCCCAAGCGGGATGTGTTTTTATATTGTCAAGGCTTTGCCTTCCATGATTATTCATTATTAATTCGCACAAAATAGATTGATATGACGTTTACATCACCCTACAAAGTGCGCACGCAAGCAGTACGCCGAGCAGGGTTGCCAACAGGGATACGGGGATTGCATAGCGGAGTTTTTTCACCTTGCATTGAGAAAAGTAGATTGCAGAGATATAGAATATCGTTTCACTTCCGCCTGCGATCACGCTTGCACATCTGGCTATATACGAGTCCGCTCCGTATTGTGTGATTATCTCTTGCACAAGGGCGGTTGTACCGTTGCCGGATAGAGGGGTGAGCAATATGAGTTGAGCAATTTCGCTTGGTATGCCGATGTAAGATAACGGCTTTGCAAGTGCGGTGGCAACTATGTTTGAAAGTCCGCTTGCCTTGAAAGATTCGATGCATATAAATATCGTTGCAAGGTATGGCAAAATTTCCAAAACGAGGGAGAGGGAGTCTTTTGCACCCATCACAAAACAGTCGTATACTTTCACCTTTTTTGCGAGGCAAAAGACAAGCAACGCTATGAAAATTATTGGCAAAATATATATGCTCATTTGCCCGGTGTTGCCCCCTTGCGATTTTTGAATGAATTGCACAAAGCATATTTTAAGTGTGTATTATGTTGATATAAAGGCTTGTTTTTGTCATTGTGCTTGATTGCAAGCACCTTGCACATAAGCATGCCCGCAAGCGTTGCAACACCGCTTGATATGAGAGTTGGCAAGATGATGTCCGAAGGATTTTGCGAGCCTGCTTGAGCTCTTAGTGCAATCATGGTGGCTGGTATCAATTGTATAGACGTGGCATTGATAACAAGGAGTATAATCATATTGTCCGTTGCTCTGTCACTGCCGTCACTCATAAGATTCATAGCCTTTATTCCTGCAGGCGTCGATGCGCCACCCATACCCAACATATTGGTGGAAAGATTTATGCATATTTTGTCATATGCTTCATCGCTCTCGCCTTTGAAAATTTTGCATACAACAGGTCGCAAAAGTTTGGAGAGTTTTTTGTCGAGCTTGCTTGCCTCCATCATTCTCAACACGCCAAGCCACACCATATATATTGCAAGCAGTTTTATTGAGAGGGTTATTGCATCGCTTGCTCCGTCAATCATCACGCCAAAAGCATTTTCCGGTGAGGTGAACAAAAGCACGATAAGTGATGCGAGCATAAGTGTGAAAAAAACAGCATTCATACCCAAATTGTATTTTTAATGGCGTTGGGATATGCCAATAAGTTATTTACTTTTAATAATAAAAGATGTATAATGTATGGACAAATGCATAAAAGACAGTATCATTGGCTGTCGAAGAGGTGAACAATGCAAGACAAAAAGAAGTTTTATATGACAACGGCAATCGCCTATGCTTCTGGCAAACCGCACATCGGCAACGTGTATGAAATCGTGTTTTCAGATATGTTTGCAAGAGCAAAGCGCATGGAAGGCTATGACGTATTCTTCCAAACGGGCACGGATGAGCATGGCGAAAAGATAGAATTGAAGGCAAAATCCGCAGGTGTTACGCCACAAGCGTACGTCGATGAAAAAGCTGGCGAAATCAAACGCATATGGGATTTGATGGACACAACTTATGACAAGTTTATCCGCACAACGGATAAGTATCATGAGGAGCAAGTGCAAAAGATGTTCCAAAAATTCTATGAGCAAGGTGACATTTACAAGGGCTCATACAAGGGTTGGTATTGCACTCCGTGTGAGTCTTTCTGGACGGAAAGTCAGCTTGTTGACGGCAAATGCCCCGACTGCGGTAGAGAAGTCAAACTTGCAGAGGAAGAAGCATATTTCTTCAATATGCGTAAGTATGCGGACAGATTGATGAAGTTTTATGACGAGCATCCTGACTTTTTGGTGCCTACTTCACGCAAAAACGAGATGATCAACAACTTCTTGAAGCCCGGTCTGCAAGACTTGTGCGTGTCAAGAACGTCTTTCACATGGGGTATCCCTGTGTCTTTTGACAAAAAGCACGTCGTATACGTGTGGCTCGATGCACTCACCAACTACATCACAGGCATTGGCTACGACAGTGATGGCAATCACTCCGATCTCTACAAAAAGGAGTGGCCTGCAGACGTGCATATCATTGGCAAAGACATCGTGCGTTTCCACTCCATTTATTGGCCGATTTTCCTCATGGCAATGGGAGAGGAGCTTCCAAAGCAAATTTTCGGACATCCGTGGCTGTTGCAAGACGGCGGAAAGATGTCAAAGTCCAAGGGCAATGTCATCTATGCGGACGATCTTGTGGAGCAGTTCGGTGTGGATAGCGTGAGATATTATTTGTTGTCGCAAATGCCTTTTGACAATGACGGACTTATCAGCTGGGATATGGTGATGGACACAATCAACGCAGAGCTTGTCAACGTATACGGCAATCTTGTGCAACGCACAATTTCCATGACCAACAAGTATTTTGGCGGAATCGTATGCGACAAGGGTGTAAGCGAGCCCGTTGACGATGAGCTTAAGAGTGTGCTCACAAGCGTGCGCGACAAGGTATTCAAAAACATCGACAGCTATCACTCTGCCGATGCCGTTACGGATATATTGAGTGCACTCCGCAGAGCCAACAAGTATATTGATGAAACAATGCCGTGGGTGCTTGCAAAGGACGAGAGCAAGCAAGATAGACTTGCAACCGTGCTTTACAATCTCACTGAAAGCATCGTGATATGTGCAAGCTTGTTTGCACCGTTTATGCCCACAACGTCGCAAAAAGTGGTTGAGCAATGTGGTGCAACGTTGAGAGAATATGACGATTTGAACAAGTTTGGATTGCTTGCAAACGGCACAAAAGTTTGTGAAAATCCTCAACATATCTTTGCAAGAATAGATGCGGACAAGGTCAAAAAAGACCTTATTGCACGAGGCATAATCACTTTGGATAGCGAAGAAGAAGTGAAAAAAGAGGGCAAAAAGGAGGAGAAAAAAGTGGAAAAACAAGCAGAAAAGAAGGCAGAAAACGTGGTTGATATAAGCGAAATTACAATTGACGATTTTGCAAAAATACAGTTGAGAGTCGGCAAGATTATCACCGCAGAAAAGGTTGAAAAAGCAGATAAGTTGCTCAAGTTCAGCGTGCAAATCGGTGATGAAATCCGCACTATCGTGAGCGGAATCGCAAAGTTCTACACACCCGAAGAAATGGTTGGCAAAAACGTGGTTGTAGTGTTCAATCTAAAGCCGGCAAAACTTCGTGGAATCGAGAGCCAAGGTATGCTCCTTTGTGCTTGCGAAAAGCTTGAGGACGGCGGAGAAAACGTTGTGCTTGTCACACCCGAAAAGAGCGTGCCGAGCGGATCAGTGGTGCGATAATGATAATAGAAACGCACTGCCACCTCAATGACGAGAGACTGCTTTGCGATGCGGATAGAATAGTCGGCAATTTTGAGGGTGACAATATAGAGTGTGCCATATGTGTTGGCTATGACATTCCGTCATCAGAGTGTGCCGTTGCCCTTGCGGATAAGTATCCCAAAGTTTATAGTGCAATCGGTGTGCATCCGCACGATGCCACCACACTTGACGACAAAGCGTGCGACGTCTTAAGAGAGCTTGCCAAAGACGACAAGGTGGTTGCCATAGGTGAAATCGGGCTTGATTACTATTACGATTTAAGCCCGAGAGAGGTGCAAAAAGATGCTTTCAAAAAGCAAATAGTTTTGGCACACGAACTAAAGCTGCCGCTCATTCTGCACGTTAGAGACGCATATGAGGACACTCGCCAAATGCTTGTTGAGATGAGGGATTATCTCACAAACGGCGTGTTGCTCCATTGCTATTCAGGCTCTAGCGAGATGGTGAAAGTCTTTGACAAATTTGATTGCTACTATGCCTTTGGCGGTGCGATAACCTTCAAAAATGCAAAGCATAATCTCGAAGCACTTGCCACGGTGCCAAAAGACAGATTGCTTTTGGAAACGGATTGTCCGTATATGACGCCCGTTCCGTATAGGGGCAAAACAAACGAACCAAAGTACATTTCGCTTGTTGCAAGCAAGATGTCCCAGGTGCTTGAAATGCCGGTGGAAGAAATTGAGAAAATCACAACAAACAACGCAAAACGACTGTTTAATCGTATAAAATAAACCGATAAAGTGCCGATTGTGGCATATTGACTGAATGATTATGACCAACAACTATGTATATGAATTTGGCGATAGCCTATATCTGAACATAACCAACCGTTGTCCAAACAACTGCGAATTTTGCATACGTCACATAAAGGACGGCGTTGCAGGCAGTGAGCTTTGGCTACTCAAAGAGCCCACCTATCAAGAGCTTGTTGACGATATTTCGCTTTATGATTTGTCAAAGTACAAGGAGATAGTTTTTTGCGGTTTTGGCGAACCGCTTTGCAATCTATCCATGATTTCGCAGATTGCTCCGTACTTGAAAAACAAGGGGTGTAAAATCCGCATAAACACCAACGGACTTGGTAATCTCATCAACAAGCGTGATGACGTTGCGAAGCTGATTGCTCCTTATATCGATTGCGTCAGCATATCCCTCAATGCATCCACCGCAGAGGTGTATCAAGAGATATGCAGAAGCAAGTACGGCGAGGAGGCGTTTTATGCCATGCTGAAGTTTACAAAAGATTGTGTTGAGGCTGGCATTGACACCACCATGTCCGTTGTGGACTTTATCGGCGAGGATGAAATTGTCGCATGTGGAGAGCTTGCAAAAAGTTGCGGTGCCCACTACAAAGTGCGTGAAACGATAAGAGAGGACACGGAGTATTGACCTTTGCAAAAGAAAAACAGAAGTTATATCCATTGACATATCTCCTGTTTTATCTTTTGTACTTTTGAGAGTTTCTCTTTTGTACAATACTATTTTGTGTGACACAAGGCAGAATATACGCAATATTTTCAGGAAAAAGATGGAAAATAAGAATATAAAAGACATCATACGCGGAGTGGATTTTCACTTCAACAAGGCACTCGGTCAAAATTTCATCACGGATGGCAATCTTCTTGATGCGATTGTTTCGGACAGTGGCATTGAGGAGGGTGACGTCGTTGTTGAAATAGGCACGGGAGCAGGCACCCTTACACGCTCCATCGCAAAGATAGCAAAGAAGGTGTATTCCTTTGAGGTTGACAAAAATTTGCAACCCGTGCTTGCTTTGTCCTTGCAGGGCGTTGACAACGTTGAGGTCATCTTCAGAGATATCCTCAAAATGAAGGATAGCGAAGTGGAGCAAATCGTCGGTGGCAAGTTTAAGGTGGTTGCCAATTTGCCATACTATATTACGACACCTCTTGCGATGAGATTTATTGAAAGCACGCTTGATGTTGAGAGCCTCACGATTATGGTGCAAAAAGAGGTTGCAGACCGCTTTGTTGCAAGGGCAAACACAGCAGATTATTCTGCAATAACGCTTGCAATAGAGATGGCAGGCTCTGCAAAAATCACAAGAAACGTGTCTCGCAACATGTTCTATCCCTCTCCAAACGTGGATAGTGCGGTGGTGCGCATAGACATTGACAGACACAAGCTCAACGGAGAAAACGCACCGTTGCTACACAAACTTGTCCGATCCTCATTTGCGATGAGAAGAAAGACGCTTGCCAACAACTTGTCCAACGCTTTTGGCATAAGCAAGCAAGATGCGACCGACCTCATCCAAAGGGCAGGTTTTGAGCCTATGGTTAGGGGAGAGGCACTTTCACTTGAGGACTACAAAAAGCTAGCGAGAGTTTTGGACGACGCCATTAACGTATAAAAGGCTTGTCGCATATATTGAAAAAATTGCTACCGTTGTAATATAACAACAACGTTTGCTTGCAAGAATACTTGCAAGAGGATTGACAAAAATAGGTATGCTGGAAAAGAAATCTCACAACTTAATGGGTATATTTTTCTGCTCACTTGGCGCGTTTGTGTGGGGCTTTGCTTTTATTGCTCAAAGACAAGCCGCTGATGACGTTCCGTTGTTCACTTTCAATGGTTTTAGGTTTTCATTGGCAGTTGTCGTGCTTGCCATTTTCCTTTTGATTTGCACGCTTTGGGATAGAAAGAAAGGCGTCAAACGCATAGGTTGGAACAAGCCCACTTTTATATTTGGTGCGCTGTGTGGGGTGAGCATCTTTATTGCCAACAATCTGCAACAGTACGGAATTGCACACACAACCGTCGGCAAGGCGGGATTTATCACCGCACTTTACATTGTCATCGTGCCGATTTTCAGCGTGCTTTTGCGTAGGAGAATTTCCTTGAGCAGTGGCATTGCGGTTGCCATTGCGGTGTTGGGATTTTACATTATGTGCATAGATGCCGAGAGCGGTCTTACGCAAGCAGACGGCATGCTTCTTCTTTGTTCGGTAGGCTTTTCATTGCAAATTATGTTTATAGATATGTGCGTGGGCGAGACGGATCCGCTCAAGCTTACGCTTGTTCAATTTTTGGTTGCAAGTCTCTTGAGTTTGCCGGCAATGGCAATTGAGGGCTTTCCGCCAATCGAGGTTGTGGGGGAGAATGTCATCCCGATTTTATACGTGGGTATTATGTCGGCAGGCGTTGGCTTTACACTTCAAACTTTGGGACAAAAATATAGCCCGCCCGAGCTTGTCACACTCATCATGTCGCTTGAATCCGTCATCGCATTTGTGGGCGGAGTTGCGGTGTTCCACGAGAGTTATTCTGCAAAGGAATTTGCAGGCTGCATACTTGTCATGTGTGCCGTGTTCCTTGCTCAGCTCAGTTTCCCAAGACGAATGCTCAAGGCAAATCACAGCAAGTTTTTCATAGAATAATAAAAAGATGTTAAAACGTCTTGAAAATGACAAAATCGCACGTTTATATGTGCGATTTTTGCATATTAAGTATCTATTTTTGCTATTTGTGTTATTTTTGCATCTTTATTGATACAATCGTTGCAACGCCATTTTCAATGCTGAATTTTATGTTGTATGTGTCAAAAAGCATACCGTAAATTCTGCCATCGTCTTGATATGAGGGACGGGGATCTTCCTCTATACATGCGATGATTTCTTGCTTGGTTGTATTGTCCAAACCATCTAAAATTTGTGTGTTTTTGACTGTCAACCGATGGGCGTTGTGCGGGGCGGAATAACCATATTTTGCACCCTCGATATAGTCACTTGCAAGGTATGGTTTTATGTCGTATATCGGTGTTCCGTCCACAAGGTCTATGCCTTCAACGTTGAGCGTGACACCCTCTTTTGTGTGTTCAACGCCGGTCAATTTGACAAGGCTCAATCCAAGCGAATTTGGACGATAGGGGGAGCGAGAGGCAAACACGCCGACTTTTTCATTTCCGCCAAGTCTTGGCGGACGAACGGTTTGAGATAAGTCTTGCTTGTGTGCAAGCGAAAAATCGAATATCAGCCACAAATGCGAAAAGCCCTCTATCATGCGTATAGAGTCCATATCGAATTGCTTGTCCAAGATTATTTTGCCCCTGACGCTTGTGCGTCCGCTTTGACGGGGTATTCCAAACTTCTCCTTGAAGGGAGTTTTTGCGTATGCAATAGGCTGAATGTCCATATGGCACTTCCTCACGTATTTTTCAAAAGCATTATAACACAGCTTTGGAAATTTTTGAAACACTTTTGAAATATGCTTGCATATTCAATTTGCAAAAATGCCCCTTGAAATCGAGTATATTTTGTTTTATACTGATTGTATCAAAACATTTTGTAATACGGAGGAGATTATGAAGCGTACGTATCCAAGCTGGATTGACGGTGAAGTCAACAGCAAGCAAACCGAGTACACGGAGCCTGTAAAGCTCTTTGCCGACGACGGCACTTTGCTCACTCCCGGTTGGGCAAGGCATAACGTTTTTGATTATGAGAGAGAAAAAGCAAGACCATCTTGGCGTAGAAAAGAGTGGGATATGTTTCAAATATCCAACGGCAAAATGATGGTGCAAATGACTTTTGCCAACATTTCCATCGGCGGTTTTGCGTCTTGCTCGATTACGGACTTTTTCAACAAGCAACACGATGGCAAGAACAAGACGGGACAAATTGTTGAGGCAATGGCACTTTTTGTTGGCGGAAAGAAATATATGCTCCCCAAATGCGGTGACGTGCCAAACGTGCTTGAACACACCGTAGGCAAAACCACTATGAGAGTGGTCACGCAAAAGGACAAGCGTATCATGTATTTTAAGGGCATGGCTCAAGGCAAGGAAGTGGAAGCCAATTTTGTGATGGATATCATGGACGGGCTTGAAAATATCACCACCGTATTGCCGTTTGCCGGCAAGCCTACAAGATATTTTATGACGACAAAGCAAAACAGTATGCCATGCGAGGGTACCTTCCGTTGGGGAGACCAAGAGTGGAGCTTTTCAAAGTCCGACACGTTTGCATTTATGGATTGGGGCAGAGTGAATACGCCCTATCAAATGGTGTGGTATTGGGGCAACGGCAATCAATACGTCACCACTCAAGACGGAGAAAAACACCTCTTTGGCTTTGAAATCACTTGGGGCATCGGTGATGAGCAAAATGCTACTGAAACAGCAATCTTTTGGGATGGCAAAGTGCACAAATTCGGTCCGGTTGACGTGGAAACTTTCCCCAAACCGGATGGCTTCATGAAGCCGTGGCACTTTATCTCTCAAGATGGTAGATTTGATTTTACAATGACACCTTTCTATGACCACCATGCAGACACCAACGTCCTCAACCTCTTGCGTATGCACTGCCACCAAGCTCACGGCATATGGAATGGCACTGCGATCCTCGACGACGGAACAAAGGTTGAAGTGAAGGATATGTATGCGTTCTGCGAATATTGCGAGAACAAGTGGTAAAAATGCACTATTGAGCGAATAACTGTGTCAGCATAATGCCGCCATCAACTCATGTGCTAAATTGTTCATTAGGGTTGTCGGTGGCACAGTGCTTCTTTGCTTTTCATCTCAATATTGCATTTTTATAAAACTGTCATTGCGTCAATGACATAATATCACACCGTCATTGCGAGGAACGAAGTGACGTGGCAATCTTGTGGGAGGGAAAGGGTAACCAGTTTGCGATTATTGCTAAAAAATCCTGCAACATTTCGCGAAAATTATCTATTTGGCTTTCTCTCCCTCCGTCACGGCAAAGCCGTGCCACCTCCCTCGTCAGATGGAGGCTCTTGGTGTTCAGGCTACGAACTTACACGTGCCGTTAATAAGTAGGCTTCGAATAAGTGTGTGTTCAAATAATCCGCAATGCACGCAGTGCACCATAACCGCCGATAGGCATCATAACGCTAAACTCATAACCGCTAATAGGCACGTTCCGTTTATAAGTACGCTTATAAAGATGGAACGAACATACAATTTGCAACTATGGAAAACTATACATTACAATATCAAAATTATCACATAACAGGCGTAGACAGAGGGGATACGGTGGCATATCTCGGCTTGAAGTTTGCCGAGGCAAAAAGGTTTGAGAAGCCAATTCTGTATCCGCTTGCAGAGGATGTTGTCGCTATAAAGCCAAAGGATGCGTGCCCGCAAGAAAGACAGTTTTTTGACGAGAGCAAGTCCAAGGGGAAAATGGATATTTTCTATTATAGAGAGTTTAGAGAGGGAATGACCTTCACATACTCGGAGGATTGTTTGAATCTCAACTTGTTTGCTCCGAAAGACGGAGAAAATCTGCCTGTCATCATCAACATACACGGCGGTGGATTTTCAACTTGTTCAAGTGATGAACGCCCCTTTGACGGTGTGGAACTTGCACAGGAAGGCGTTGTTTGCGTTTGTCCCAATTATAGACACAACGTGTTTGGATACAATTCGCTCGAGGGTGGGCAAAACCTCGCGTTTTATGACATGATATGTGCAGTGAAATGGGTGAGGGAGAATATAAAAATCTTTGGCGGAAACCCGGACAACATCACGCTTATGGGGCAGAGTGCAGGGGCAATATCCATACAAAATTTGGTGCTTTTGCCAGAGGTCAAGTCACTTGTGAAAGGAGCAATTATGTTGAGCGGTGGCGGTAGCGTGAGAGGAATATTCTCACCCAAATGGCTATGGCTGTCCAAACGCTTCTTTATGAGGGTGAGAAAAGAGCTTGCAAAGCAAGGCAAGACACCGCAAAACGCTTCATATGAGGAGCTTTTCCTTGCTTGGTGCAAACACAAAAACAAGGATTTTGCATTGTCTATGCTCGCAACGATGCCCGTATTCGATGGCGAAATCGTGAAAAAAGATTTGTATAAATCCGCATATAAAGATGAGCAGTTGCCTTGCATAATCAGCGTCACAAAGGACGATTTGCTCAAGAGATATTTGCATAAAACCGCTTCAAAAATGCGTAAAAAATATGCGAAAACAGGCTCGAAAGTGTGGGAATTGCACTTTTATCATGACTTGCCCGGTGATAATATGGGTGCGTGGCATAGTGCGGATTTGTGGTACGTTTTCGGGCTGAAACAACATCCGTGGCGTAAGTTTGAAAAAAGAGATTTTGAGATTTCCGATGAACTTAAAAAGAGGTATTGCGCCTTTGCTCGCACTCAAAATCCCAACCTGGACGGTTATTCCAACTGGAAAGAGGGTAGCGTTTTGACGATAGAATAGAGAGAATAAGCTCGCAAAACATACGGAAATTGACGGCAAAAGCTCAATTTTTCCGCCCAAAAACCCACAAAAAACTCATCAAAAAACACTAAAAAACAGCGAAATTACGCTGTTTTTTTTGTGGAAAGTAATGGCTTTGGTTGGTTGTGAATAATAAGTGTTTTTCAGTAGGAGATTTCTTATATTTTTTATATGGGTATTGTGGCTTATATATTGACATTTTGTGTGGTAGGATGTAAACTTTAAGTGCTACGATCTTAATAATCATCAGTTAGGACACTTATTACTCGGTAACAAGTGTATTCTCTGTATGCATAGTCTTATCTGATGAGTTGTATTGATCGTAGCAAATCAAAGCAGAAATGCACTTGTTATATTTTTTTGTTTTTTATAGGATATTAAGGTGCACAACGTATTTGATAGTTCGTTCTTATAGGAGAGGCCTTATGAGAAGATTCTATTTTGTGGTTGTATTATTGGTGATTGTTCTCGGCGTATGTCTTGTAGCGTGCGGAGAGGAGGAAGTTGTAAAGTTTACGGTGACTTTTGACACGCAGGGAGGAAGTGAAATCGCACCAAAAACCATTGAACCATGTAAAGAAATCACTTTGCCGGAAAATCCAACCAAGGAAGGATATATTTTTGGTGGTTGGTATATCGACAAAGACTTTCTAAATGAATTTGTTGAAACACACGCAATTACAGAGAATATCACTCTTTATGCACAGTGGACTTGTGATCATATTCCGATTGTAGATGTTGCAGAGGATGCTGGTTGTGGAAATACAGGTTTAACCGAGGGCTCTCACTGTTCAAAATGTGGCGATGTGCTTGTGAAACAACAAATCGTGCCCGCTCTGGGACATAATTATGGCGAGTGGATAAAGGAGCTTCCTGCCCATTGTGAAAATGCCGGAGTAAGAGGACACTATGAATGTTCAATATGTCGAAAATACTTTGATGTCGACAAGAACGAAATAGATAATTTGACGATCCGTGCAACCGGTCATAATTATGGTGAATGGATTTGTGAAGTCCCTGCAATGTGCACGACAATTGGAACGCGAGGACATTATCATTGTGCAAGCTGCGAACAAGATTTTGATATCGATTATAGCAAGATAGATGATTTGACAATTGCGTGTCATCATTTTGATGATTTAGGCATCTGTGAAGATTGTGGATATTATGAGACGGGATTGCAATTCGCTCTAAACGAGGATGGCGAAAGCTGGGCGGTTATTGGCATTGGAACATTTTGCGGAACTGACCTGAAAATTCCGGAAGTGAATTATGATACAAAACCTGTGACAAGTATAGGTAGTGTTGCTTTTTATGGATGTAGCGGTCTTAAAAGCGTAACGATCGGTAGCAGCATAACGGAAATAGGTAAGTTTATCATCTATAATTGTGATGATCTTACTCGCATAGAGTATAAGGGTACGGTCGCGCAATGGAATGCAATTAAGTTTGATGCTAGTTGGGATACTCGTTCTAGTGACTACACTATTTATTGTACAGATAGTATGATTGAAAAAGATGGAACAGTGACAAATAAAATAGTATCATTTGATGTTATGTACGATGGCAAGGTTATCAGCGAAGAGTATGATGAGGAAAATACCCCGCATTTCCCGACAGGTGGTGGTGATAATTATATTACTCTCGATCTAGTAAACATATATCCAACAACGTCGAATTTTGCTTCTGATCCTGTGTCAGTATACCGTGTCGATGCTAACAACATAAGAGTGAAGTTGAGCATTTCTTCTGATGGTGATCCCGTGTGGATTTGCAAAAGCGGGGACAAAGTGACAATAAGATCTTGTCTTGCAGGAATAATCAAACTTGCATTTGTGTCAAAGAGTGGGGCAGAGAGGGTTGTGGCTTTGTATGCGGAGTATTCCGCGCCTAATGTGTTGTATCCGTGCGTGTATGAATACAATGATGCCGGCTATTCTTGGAAATCATTCGAAAACGAGCCACTCACTACCACCGTTTTTACAGGTCAGTACGTGACGATGAGAGCCGTCATTTCAAGCGAATATTTGGCATACGTTGATCCTAGCTACACTCCGCAAATTGCAAGCGGACCGGAGGGTGGTGCAACACTCACGCAATCAGAGGATGGCGAAACTGTCAGCTTTGTCGCAACGCAAGCGGGCGAGTACGTCGTCGAGATGCGCTCAAAGCTTATGAGCACAGTTGTGGCAAGAGTCATTGTCACTGTTGAGTCTGCTCCCAACGTGAACAACCTGATGAGCGGTGAATACACGGCAAAATTCAAGAAATTCACGGCAACGGTCTCATTTGCTGAGCCTGATACGGAAGATAATATATATGCAGTTATCACAACTCATGAGGGTGTAGAGATGTTGTTGGTGTCATATGATGAAGGGTGTAAAACTGTAGTTACAGAACATGTTAGTGGTGTAAACCTAGGCCTAACAATCAGCCTTAATGAAGCTTACAGGCTTGTGCTAGCCAGGCCGACTGGTTTTGGTGGAGGCAGAGAAAAGGCAATCATGTATGAAACGAACTAGTAATTGTCGAGATGTGGATGTCATATGTGATGTCCACTTTTTATATGAACAGTATTTTTGCGATAACAATTGTGTGCTTTTGCGTATATTGTGGCGGCTTTGACTGTGCGCTGGGAGGCTAGATCC
Organism: uncultured Bacteroides sp.; assembly: GCA_964644355.1. Classification (GTDB taxonomy): domain Bacteria; phylum Bacillota; class Clostridia; order Christensenellales; family CAG-917; genus CAG-475. The sequence goes on along the minus strand of CAZXUW010000011.1, from coordinate 17,498 downwards.
TTCAGTGGGCTCAGGATGACGATGTGGGATGACCTTCGCACACGATTTGCCGAGACAATTCATTAGGCCACATTATTGACCCGCCAGCTTTCTTTATATAAAAGAGCTTGCATGAGCAGATTTAAGCGTTTAGAAACATTTGAAATCCTTAATTGAACATAAAGATTGTATTCAAATTATTTAAGTTGAAAAATTCGGATACTATGATATAATACTGTTATAAATATATTTGAGGTGGAGTATGAGCTTCAACATTTTGTTGGCGGAAGACGATGACGATATCGTCGGTTTGCTGAAATTGTATCTTGAGAACGAGGGCTTTTTTGTCAATAGGGCAAAGGACGGTGTTGAGGCTTGTGAAATTTTTGACAGGCAAAAGGTGGATATTGCCATTGTTGACATTATGATGCCGAGGATGAACGGCTATGAGCTGACAAAGTATATAAGAAGCAAGAGCAATATCCCCATCATCATTTTGTCTGCGGCACAGCTTGATTCCGACAAAATTTTGGGGCTTAATCTCGGTGCGGATGATTATATGGTCAAACCATTCAATCCGCTTGAGCTTATTGCAAGAATAAATGCCAACTTGCGTCGTTTTTACAATCTGGGCAGTCAGCAGAAAAACGATGACGGCAAAATCGTCATAGGTGATTTGGTGCTGGACACTCGCATGCTCACCCTTGAGAAAAACGGAGAGCCTATTGCCTTGACGGCTATGGAGTATAAGATTTTGCATATGCTTATGCAATCTCCGGGGCGTGTGTTCACCAAAATGCAGATCTATGAGGAGATCAACGGTGAGTATTATTCCAATGACGACAACACCATGATGGTGCATATCTCCAACATCAGAGATAAGATTGAGGAGGATCCAAAGAATCCTAAATACGTCAAGACGGTAAGGGGACTTGGATATAAAGTTGAAAAACAATAAAAAGACAAAAAAACAGGTTTATGATACGCAAAACGGCTGTTTAAGTGGTGATTGTGTGCAAAAAGCCTCAAATCGTGCAAAGAGAGTGAATTACGTGCATATTGACAATGCAAGCTTTCACGCACTTTTGATACGCAGTTTCGCGTCTTTTTCTTTGATTATAATTTTGGGCGTTATTGCCATTTTTTGCGTTGTGAGTTGGGCAACGAGATATGAGGGAATCACCATAAGGAAGAAGGAAATTTCCGACTATGCATCCGAGCTTGCAAGCGGTGTGGTGAGCGGCGATTTTTCCAAAATCCCCATAAAGCAAGCCTTTGGTGAGGAGGGCTATCTAGAGGTGGTGCGTGCAGATGGCGAGCATCAAGGGGAAGTGGTTTTCTCATCCAGAAATTCAAGCGAAAAGTATACGCTTGGCGAGCTTGATTGCATCCAGCTTTACGGCAACGTTTTGCCCACGGTCACGGTGTACAACTTCAAGGATGCCGGCAACAAGCCAAACTATTATCTTATCATTTTCACAAGCTATAGCGAGGACGGCTCCAAAACAGAGAAAAACTATCTGTTGAGATATGAGGGCGAAAACAATTATGCCATAGAGTCGCAATCTGGAGTGTCAACGTCCAAAACAAAATTCACAAACAAAGAGTTTGAATATCTTGTCTACAACGCCAAAAGCGAAGAGCACGTTTTGACGAGATATGCTTTCAAAGGGGCGGACGGAAACGACTACTATGCCGTGACTTTGTGCCAGACGCAAAGGACGAGTATGGCGGTGTATTTTGTTGCCATTGTGATTGTCGTGCTTGTGGTGGCACTTTTCTTGCTGGTCATTGTGCTCTATATCAGATATATCAACAAGCACGTGCAAAAACCGCTTGCGGTGCTGTCCACCGCCATGACGAATTTTGCAAACGGCGAGCATGAACACGTTGAATACAAAGGCTCCAAGGAGTTTGAGCATTTGTATGACACTTTCAACGAGATGGTTGACTTGCTCCATGCAAGCGAGGAGCAAAAACGTGTTTTGCAAGAGGATAAGCAACGTATGCTTACGGGGCTTTCTCACGATTTGAAAACACCGATCACAATTATTCAGGGCTTCACAAAGGCTATAAAAGACGGACTTGTGAGCGAGGATGACAAGCCCAAATACTTGCAAGTTATCCTGTCAAAGTCAACACAGATGACCGCACTCATCAATCAACTATATGACTATAACAAGCTTGAACACCCCGATTTTGATCTTGAAAGAGAGAGAGTGGACGTTGCAGAGCTTGCAAGAAGTTTCTTGGCGGGAATATATGACGAATTTGAGGTGAGAGGCTATTTGTTGGAGATTCAAATCCCCGAAGAAAAAGTTTGGTGCGACGTGGACAAGAGACAGATTGTTCGCGTGCTTGAAAACATCGTGGCAAACTTCTTCAAGTATACTCCCGTAGGATCCACGCTGTTGTTCAACATTGAAAAGGCCGGAGATAAGGTGTGCATAAGCATTGCAGACAACGGTCCGGGAGTAAGCGAGGACGCAAGAAGAGATTTGTTCGAGGCGTTTGTCGTTGGTGAAAAATCCAGAAATAAGCAGGGTTCGGGGCTTGGACTTGCGGTGTGCAAGAAGATAATCGATATGCACGGCGGAAGCATCTCGCTTGCAAAAGAGCCTATGGATGGCTATTCCGTGCAATTTGACATCGTGCTCGATGTGATGGTGTGATTATGCAAAAGTTTCAAATTGAAATATCCGCAAAAGTCAATCTATCCCTTGCCATAACGGGCAAAAGGGGGAACTTGCATACCCTTGATATGATTGTGTATCCGTATGAAAAACTCAAGGATAAAATCGTGTTCATCCCCAATGATCGCATTGGACTTTCACAGCTCAAAGCAAGCGGTTACGACGGTTTTGACGAGGGGCGTTTTGCAAGAGAAAACCGTGACAAAATTGACGGAATTTTGACGCATTTCGGCGTTGGTGGAAGTGTAGAAATCACAAAGAATATTCCGCTTGGTGCAGGGCTTGGCGGATCGAGTGCAGTGTATGCGGGTGTTGTCAAAGCGGTGGAGAAATACAATAAGTCTGTTGGCAAAAACACAGCGTTAGATGTTGGATTTTTGTTATCTCTAGGTTCGGACGTGCCGTGCGTGCTGTATGGCAAGGCGTGCAGAGTGCTGGGAGTCGGGGAGGAGATACGTCCGCTTGAAAAAGTGCCGAATTTGGATATAGACGTTGTGATTGCTCAAGGCGGTGCGGATAGCGGAAGATGCTATAAAATTTACGACGAGCTTGGTGGGGTGAACAACTGTCCTCCGCCTACAACCATAGAGGAAACGTTGAGTGCCAAAAGAAACGATTTGTTTGAGGCGTCCTGCATTGTCAATCCAAACATCAAGGCGGAGTATGACAGGCTTGTTGAGCAAGGCTATGACTTTGTGCTGATGAGCGGTAGCGGAAGTGCTTTGGTGTATTTGCGCTTCGCTTGATTCCTCGGCTTCGCTCATATGGAAGAATGATGATCTCTCCCTTCGTCACGGCAGAGTGTTGCCATCTCTCTCGTCAGGTGGATGCTTGCGTGTCAGTTGGCACTGTGGGAATGAATAATCAATTATTGCGGAGATTTGAACTGAATATACAATAAAATCGCTCTCGAAAGAGGGCGATTTTATTTGGTTAGATATTTGATATTGTGATGTTTGATTGGGAAAATCAGTGGGTTGAGTGTGCTTTCTTTTTGGAGATTGCACGCGCAACAAATTTCACCGCTTCAACCATTGGAATTATTGAAATTGCCAAACCAAGTGCGATTGCATATTCGATGAGATCGAGCTGTGCAAGGTCAAATGCGTTTGCAAGGAAGGGAACTTCAACAACTACCGTTGTGAGTATCAATGACAGGGCACCTGCTCCCCAAAGCCACCAGTTTTGTTTCTTGATGGTGAACACCGAGCCTTTGAGCGAACGCATGTTGAAGGAGTGGAAAATCTCCGCCATGGACAGCGTCAAGAATGCCATTGACGAGCCGAGCATTTCAGCACTGTATGCACCTTGTGCGATTGCCTCTGCGTGGTGTGCCTTTGCAAGCACTTCCGCACCGATGAAGTAAGATGCAAGCGTGATAAGCGTGACCAATATGCCTTGATAGGAGATTGCAACACCCATGCCGTTTGCAAAGATGCCGTCCTTGCTGTTGCGAGGAGGTCTATTCATTATGTCCTTTTCGGGAGCTTCCATACCCAACGAGAGTGCGGGGAAGCAGTCTGTTATGAGGTTTATCCAAAGCAAGTGTGCAGGTTGGAAAATGGTGAAGCCTGCAAGCGTTGCTACAAATATGGACAGCACTTCAGAGAGGTTGGATGCAAGCAAGAACTGTATGGACTTGCGGATGTTGTCGTATATGCGTCTGCCTTCGCCGGCGGCGGATACGATTGTGGCAAAGTTGTCGTCTGCAAGAATCATATCTGCGACATTTTTGGTCACGTCGGTGCCTGTGATGCCCATTCCAACGCCGATGTCCGCATTCTTGATTGACGGTGCATCGTTGACGCCGTCACCCGTCATTGCCGTCACGTAGCCTTTTTGCTTGAGAGCAGTGACTATTCTTGTTTTATGTTCGGGTTGCACACGTGCGTATACGGAATATTTTTCCACAGTGTTGAAGAATTCTTCGTCACTGATTTTGTCTAGCTCTGCACCTGTGATTGCCTCGCTTGCGTCCTTGATTATGCCAAGTTGCAATGCGATTGCTATTGCGGTGTCCTTGTGGTCGCCCGTTATCATGATGGGGCGGATGCCTGCTTTTGTACACTCGTCGATTGCCGGTTTTACTTCCGGGCGGACGGGATCAATCATGCCGACAAGACCGACAAAGCAAAGGTCTTGTTCCATATCGTCCGTGACGTTGTCAAATGTGTCCAATCTCTTTTGAGCAAGGGCAAGCACACGCAAAGCTTTGTCTGCAAGTTGCTTGTTGACGGCAAGCAATTCTTCACGTTTTGAATCGGTTAGATTGATGATTTCGCCATTTTCAATATAGGATGAGCAACGGCTGATAATCACATCCGGTGCACCTTTTGTAAACTGCATAATCTCACCGTCTTGCCACTCGTGCACGGTGGTCATCATCTTGCGCATAGAGTCAAAGGGGATTTCGCCGATACGCTTGTAGATGAGCTTTTGCTGATTCTTGTCAAGGTTGAGCGACCAAGCATAATTTACCAATGCACACTCCGTCGGCTCACCAACGGCAGTGTGTTCATCCTCGTCCAACTCCGCATCGGAGCAAAGTGACATGCCTGTTGCCAAAAGCTCCTCGTCATCACCGTAATGTTCCACAACAGTCATCTTGTTTTGGGTGAGGGTGCCTGTCTTGTCCGAGCAAATGATTTGCGTGCAACCAAGCGTTTCCACAGCGGTGAGCTTGCGGATGATCGCGTTGCGTTTTGACATATTTGTCACACCTATTGAAAGCACGATTGTGACAACGGTGGACAGACCTTCCGGAATGGCGGCAACCGCAAGAGATACAGCTATCATAAAGGTGTCGAGTATGGTGGATGCGGTGTCCGCTTTGAGCGTGCCGTCAATGCCTGTTCTAATCAAGCTGACTGCAAATATCACCACGCAGATGCCTATAACCAAATAGGTGAGCACTTTGCTGAGTTGTGAAAGTTTCTGTTGCAGAGGTGTTTTACCCTCTTTTGCAGTGGTGAGTGCGTCGGCAATTTTGCCCATTTCCGTGTCCATGCCTGTTGCGGTGACAACGGCTTTGCCTCTGCCGTATACCACGGTGCTTCCCATAAACGCCATATTCTTTCTGTCGCCCAAGGGAACGTCCGCATTTTCGCCGGCGTTGAGAGTGTCGCAGGTTTTGAGCACGGGCACGGATTCGCCCGTGAGCGCGGACTCCTCAACCTTCATGCTTGCACACTCCAGAATGCGACAATCTGCAGGAGTTGCATCGCCTGCTTCAAGCAATATGACGTCACCGACAACCAAATCTTCGCTCTTGATTGTCACAATGTGTCCGTCTCTTAAGACTTTACTCGTGGCGGAGGCAATTTGCTGAAGTGCGTCAATTGCTTTTTCCGCCTTGCTCTCTTGAGCCACGCCCAAGATTGCGTTGATAAGCACGACCGCCATGATTATGATGACGTCGGAGGGGAACTCTCCGCCAATGCCTGCTAAAACTGCAGATATCACCGCTGCGACAAGCAAAATGATTGTCATAGGTTCTGCAAACTGCTTGAGAAAACGCAAAATTATGGATTCTTTTTTGCCTTCTGCAAGCTTGTTTTTACCATTTGCTTCAAGCCTTGTTTGAGCCTCTTGAGAGGACAAACCGCTCTCTTGCGATTTTGTGGCGTTCAGCACGTCTTCGGCAGGGGATAGATAGTGTTTCATAGTCACTCCTTGTGTTGTTGTTCAAATTATATTATTGTCATACGAAGGTATATTACATTCCATATGCCTTGTTAAATAAAAAAGGCTTATCCCCACGGATAAGTCTCATCATTTCAAACAAAGCCGGAGCCTTTTGCTCGTGTTAGCGGCGAATGTTACACTCCAAACAGAGGGGTGCAGATTACTCCCTTATGACTTTATTGATTATATCATAAACGTGAAAAAAGTCAAGATAGTGCATGCAAAATTTTATTTCGCAGTTTTGTTAAAAAATTTTTAATAGAAAATTTATCTTACAAATTCCCGCAAAAAAGTGCAAAAAACGACAATTGTTAAAAAAAGAACATTGCAAATTTTGATTTTTTGCAAAAAAATGCACATTTGCTCTTGTATGTAGTCCTATTTTTTGTTACAATGTTTTTAATATAATATATACATGCCCGTCACGCTCACGTGTGCGAGGCTGTATTCGGGGTGATTATGGCAAGACTTAAAGACAGTTATGCAAGCTATCTTTTCCATGAAGGTACAAACTATCAGGCTCACAAAATGTTTTCTCCAATCCCTGCCGTTGAGAATGGTGTGGACGGATGGGAGTTTGCCGTGTGGGCACCAAATGCGATGTCCGTGTCCGTTGTGGGTGACTTCAACGGTTGGGACATGCACGCCAACGTTATGCAAAAGTTGGACGATGGTGTGTGGGTTGCTTTTGTTGAGGGTGCATTGGAGTATCAGGCGTACAAGTATGCTATAACTTCTGAAAACGGAGACGTCGTGCTCAAGAGCGATCCGTACGGATTGCATTTTGAAACGGCTCCGGCAAACGCATCAAAGCTTTACGATCTCAACGGTTATCATTGGAAGGATAAAAAGTGGATGAGAGAAAGGGCAAGTTACAATCCATATGGAAGCCCTATGAACATTTATGAGATTCACTTCGGTTCTTGGAAAAGATATGAGGACGGCAACTATATCAACTATAGTGCAATGGCAGACGAGATCATTCCCTATGTCAAAAAGATGGGCTACACGCACATCGAGATTATGCCTCTTACGGAATATCCGTTTGACGGAAGCTGGGGCTATCAGACAACGGGCTTGTTTGCTCCCACCTCACGATATGGTACGCCGAAAGATTTGATGGAGTTCATCGATCGTTGCCACAGGGCAGGGATAGGCATCATTCTCGATTGGGTGATTGCACACTTCCCACGTGACGAACACGGTCTGCGTTTGTTTGACGGCACTCCTCTTTATGAATATGCGGATCCCAGAAAGGGTGAGCACAAAGAGTGGGGCACAATGGTGTATGACTTTGGCAAAAACGAGGTCAAATCATTCCTTATTTCCGCCGCCATGTTCTGGTTTGACACATATCATATTGACGGAATCCGTTGCGATGCCGTCGCAAGTATGCTCTATCTCGACTATGGCAGAAAGGACGGAGAGTGGATCACCAACCAATACGGTGGCAACTACAACCTCGAAGCAAAGGACTTCTTGAAGCAGATGAACACTGCCATCCTTTCAAAATATCACGGAGCATTGACAATCGCAGAGGAGTCTACGGCATATCCTATGATCACAAAACCCGCTTATGACGGTGGTTTGGGCTTCAACTTCAAGTGGAATATGGGTTGGATGAACGACAGTTTGCATTATCTGTCACTCGATCCCTTCTTTAGAAAGGACAATCATAACAACCTCACCTTTGCCATAACCTATGCTTATAGTGAGAATTACGTCTTGCCGATTTCCCACGACGAGGTTGTGCACGGCAAGGGCAGTATGATCAACAAAACGCCGGGAAGCTACGATGAAAAATTTGAGGGTTTGAAGGCGTTTTACGGATTTATGATGGGGCATCCCGGCAAGAAACTCAACTTTATGGGCAATGAGTTTGCACAGTTTGTGGAGTGGAATTATAATCAACCGCTCGATTGGTTCTTGCTTGAATATCCACGTCACCGCATGTTTAGGAAATTCATAAAGGATTTGAACAATTTTTATCTTGAAAACAAGCCTATGTGGCAACTCGATTGCACATATGATGGGTTCAAGTGGATTGTTGTTGACGACAACAAGCAAAATATCGTCTCCTTTGTGAGAAAGTCTGCGGATGGAGATTATATCATCTGTGTTGTCAACTTCTCACCTGTGGAGAGATTGAAATACGTCATGGGCGTGCCCGAATGCGTGACGTACAAGGCGGAGCTGTTCTCCGCACTCAAGAAATACGGCGGAGAGGAGGAGAGACGCCCGTCCTTTAGAGCTACGGCAAAACCCTCTCACGGCTATCCGTATTCTATCAAAGTGAATATTCCCAAAAACTCCGTTATGTTTTTGAAAGCGGAATATAAGGAGGAAAAATAATGAGCAAAAACTCAAAAAAGGAATGCATCGCAATGCTTCTTGCAGGCGGTCAAGGTACACGTCTTGGCGTGTTGACTTCCTCGGTGGCAAAGCCTGCCGTGCCGTTTGGTGCAAAATATCGCATTATTGATTTTCCGTTGAGCAACAGTATCAATAGCGGTATTGACACAATTGGCGTGCTTACGCAATACCGTCCGTTTGAATTGCATCAATATATCGGCAACGGACAGCCGTGGGATCTTGACAGACTGAGCGGTGGTATATACGTTTTGCCTCCGTATATGGGAGCAAAATCCGGCGAGTGGTACAAGGGCACCGCAAACGCTATTTATCAAAACATAGACTTTATCGACAACTATAATCCGGGTTACGTCGTGATTTTGAGCGGTGACCACATCTACAAGATGGATTATCACGCCATGCTCAAAGAGCACAAGAGAAACAATGCGGATTGCACAATAGCAGTGCGTGACGTGCCAATCGAGGAGGCAAGCAGATTTGGCATTCTCAACCTCAAGAAGAATAGCAATCAGATTGAGGAGTTTGAAGAAAAGCCCAAAAAGCCCAGAAGCACAAAGGCATCAATGGGTATATATATCTTCACATGGGAGAAGTTGAGAAAGTATCTCATCGAGGATGAAAACGACCAGAGCAGTGAAAACGACTTTGGCAAAAACATCATCCCCAACATGCTTGCGGACGGTCAAAGAATGTATGCTTATCAATTTGACGGCTACTGGAAAGACGTTGGAACAATCTCATCCTTGTGGGAAGCAAATATGGATATTCTCACGGGTAGCGAGCTGAATCTCGATGACGACAAGTGGAAAATCTATGCCCGCAACAACGCAGAACCACCACACTATGTGTCACCTGACGGAAAGGTGGTCAATTGCTTGGTCAGTGAAGGTACGGTGATTGACGGAATGGTGAAGGACAGCATCATTTCCAACTCCGTAAAGATTGGCAAGGGGGCTTACGTGGAGTCGTCCATCATCATGCCGGGTGCTGTGATCGAGGACGGAGCCGACGTAAGATATTCTATCGTTGGTTGGAATGCCGTTGTCGGCAAGGATTGCAAAGTGGGACAGACGCTTGGCGTATGTGCTCCGGGCGAGTGGAAAATCAGCGTAATCGCACCGAATTATCACCTTGCAGACGGATCTGTTGTTCCTGCAAACGAAATGATTGGTTAAGGAGGAAAGAGTATGAAAAACAACACAATGGGCGTTTTGTTCGCCTCCGATCCGAATAGTCATCTCAATGATTTGACAATTCATCGCACAACGGCATCTCTTCCTTTTGCAGGCAGATACAGGCTTATAGACTTCATTCTTTCTGACCTTGTGAATGCAAATATCACGACGATTGGCGTTGTCACAAGAAACAACTACAACTCTCTTATGGACCATTTGCGTTCGGGCAGAGATTGGGATCTCAACAGAAAAAACAGCGGTCTTACACTCTTTCCGCCCTTTGTGTTCAATAGTGAACACAAGCTATACAAGGGCAAAATCGAAGCATTGTTCAATTTGAGAGGATACTTGATGAGCCACAATGAGGAATACGTGGTTATCTCCAACACCAATATTGCTTGCAATATTGATTTCGAGGAGATAGAAGCCTTCCATATTGAAAAGGGTGCGGACATCACCGTCTTGACGTATGCCACGGACGACGTTGCCACCAAGAAGTTCATCATTACTTCCGACGAGAATCAACGCATCACGGATATGAGATGTGCCGTTGCAAGCGATAGCGGAAAGCAACAGTGCAACCTCAACGTCTACTTCATCAAAAAAGACTTGCTCATTTCTCTTGTGGACAATGCCTATGCTCACGGCGCATATGACTTTGAAACAGACATCCTACAAGCAAATTTGCAAGATCTATACATAATGAATTATGAAGTCAAAGAGTACGTTGCAGTCATCGACCGCATTCCAACCTACTTCAAACGCAGTATGGAATTGTTGGATCCGGAGGTTAGAGATGCGCTTTTCTACAAGCACTCCACAATCCTCACCAAAGTTAAGGACAGCGTTCCTGCCAAATACAAAGAGGGTGCGTCCGTCAAAAATTCAATCATTGCAGATGGTTGCGTCATAGACGGCACCGTGGAAAACTCCATTCTTTTCCGTTCTGTCAAGGTCGGCAAGGGTGCAGTCATCCGCAACTCAATCATCATGGAGGACACAATCGTCATGCCCAATGCCTCGCTTGACTACACAATCACCGACAAGGACGTCATCATCCAAGAGGGACGTGTGTTGAGTGGGTATGAAACCTATCCAATGGTTGTCGTCAAAGGTAAAGTGATTTAAGTGCGTACTATGTGAGTTCTTGTGGGGCGGGTTCGTCCTCTACAAGAGTGAACGTTTAGAACCATAAAACACATATCATCCCTTCCCTTCGGGCTTTCCCCTATTGCTCAAATAGAGAGCTTTCACTATTTATGCAAACATCGTTCGCAAGAGGGGAAGGAATGCAATTGACCTACGGTAACAATTGCTAGCACGTTGCAATCAATGAGCGGAAGATAGGCTATACCAATAATAAACAGCTGAAAGCTGTGCCACTTCGCTTTGTGTGCCAGGCAGTGTTCAATGGACGGCACAGTCGCTCGTACGGTACATCGAGCTCATCGCTCCAAAAACTCACCGTCTTGCGGTTAGCGTTCCGTCTTCGAAATCACACATTCCGTTTATAAGTACGCTTCGAATGAGTGTGCGTTCAGTCCTACCACAATCCGCAAAAGGCGGAAATCATCACCAAATATAAAATCCTTACAAAAAGGAGTAAAATATGAAAATTTTGTACGTTGCATCTGAAGCTATGCCGTTTGTAAGATCGGGCGGTTTGGGAGATGTTGCAGGTGCCCTGCCAAAGGCACTCAACGCCTTGGGGCACGACTGCAGAGTTATTGTTCCATACTACAAGAAGAATATCAGCGAGCGGTTCAGCAACACTTTCCGCATGCTTGGCTCCACATACGTGGATATAAGCTGGCGTAAGCAATACGTTGGTGTATTCGAGGCTGTGTACGATGGTGTTATCTATTATTTTATAGACAACGAGTTCTATTTCAATCGTCCGGGCTTGTACGGTCAATTTGATGACGGAGAGCGTTTTGCATACTTTTCAAAAGCTGTGCTCGAGGTGCTTCCGCTCATTGATTTTTATCCCGACGTCTTGCACGCAAACGATTGGCACACCGCACTTACGCCTGTATTTTTGGATGTATTTTATCGCTATAATGAGGAATATCAACGCATCAAGACGGTGTTTACCATCCACAATATTGAATTTCAAGGCAAGTATGGCGACGGCTTGATTACAGACATATTGGGACTTCCCAATTGGGCTCGCACACTCGTGGACAACGACGGTTGCGTCAACTATATGAAAGGTGGCATAGAGTGTGCCAACGTTGTGACAACCGTAAGCGAAACGTATGCAAATGAGATCCTCGATCCATTCTACTCATACGGGCTCGAGGGGATACTTTCAAACCGCAGATACAAGCTCAAGGGTGTTGTCAACGGCATAGATCAAAAGCTGTACGATCCGAGCAAGGATGCAAGCTTGTTTGAAAACTATTCTTTTGACAATTATAGAGAAGGGAAGCTTGCCAACAAGAAAGCCCTTTGTGAGATGATAAACTTGCCGTATGACGAAAATCGTCCGCTTATTGCAATGGTGACAAGGCTCACAGAGCAGAAAGGGCTTGATCTTGTGAGTGCAGTCATTGACGATATTATGCGTGCGGATTTGCAAGTGGTTGTGCTTGGCACCGGTGATTGGAAGTATGAGAATATGGTCAAGGACGTTGAGAAGCGTTATCCCAATAAATTTAGGGCAGTTTTGGCATTCTCAAGCGACTTTGCAAGCAAGCTTTACGGAGCAAGCGACATATTCCTTATGCCATCCAAGTTTGAGCCTTGTGGATTGTCGCAACTCATCGCAATGAAATACGGCTCCGTGCCGGTTGTGCGTGAGACGGGCGGTCTTAAGGATACTGTGCCTGCCTACAATCACGAAATTGGCGAGGGCAAGGGCTTTACTTTCAAGACTTACAATGCATACGATATGTTGGATGCCGTTTGGCGTACTTATGCCTGCTTCAACGATAAAAACAACTGGGATAAAGTGGTTGAAAACGGCATGAAATCGGACTTCGGCTGGGAAGTAAGTGCAAAAAAATATATAGACATCTACAACAATCTGTGATATTCACATCGCAAAACAAAACAAGAAAAACATTATAAACTTTCGTCCGGGGGAAAGCGGAAGGAAAGGAAAAAATAAACATGAAATTTAACGTAACTCAAAAGGAATTGGAAAACGGCATCAGTGGCGTTTTGAGAAGCTACTTTGGCGTCAAAGCCGAAGACGCAAGCAAGGCACAAATCTATCGTGCCACTTGCATGGTCATCCGTGATTTGCTCACAAGTGAACGCGTCAACTTCAAGAAAGTTTGCCATGAGAAGAATGCAAAGCAAATCTATTATATGTCAATGGAATTTTTGCTTGGCAGATCCCTCAAAAACCATATATTCAATATGGGAATCGAGGACGAGGTGAACAAGGCTGTTGAAAGTTTTGGCGTGAAGCTTGACGAGCTGTGTGCATTCGAGCCGGATGCCGGTCTTGGCAACGGTGGTCTTGGCAGACTTGCTGCGGCATACATGGATTCACTCACGTCTTGCGATTATCCTGCAAGCGGATTTTCTATCTTGTATGACTATGGCATTTTCAAGCAAGTTATCGTGGACGGATGGCAACTTGAACAGCCGGACGATTGGCTAAAAATGGGTGACGTGTGGCTCAACCCTCGCCGTGAAGAAACATATCAAGTGAAGTTTGGCGGTGTTGTCGAGCAAAATTGGTACGACGGACGTTTGCACATCAATCAAAGAGATTGCACGGTTGTGAATGCAGTGCCGTATGACTTGAATATCTCCGGCTATCATACAAATGCCGTCAACCGCATTAGATTGTGGCAGTCGCAAGCTCCGCAAGATTTCGATATGGAAATGTTCAGCAAGGGCGAATACGTCAAGGCAAGTGCGTCAAAGGCAATGGCGGAGTCCATCAACAAGGTGCTCTATCCTGCAGACGACCACATCGAGGGCAAGTCTTTGAGACTTAAACAACAATACTTCTTTGTGTCGGCATCCGTGCAGTCCATTTTGCGTCGTCATCTCAAGACCAATCCAAATCTTGACAATCTTGCAGATTGTGTTGCTATCCACATCAACGATACTCATCCAACACTCTGCATCCCCGAGCTTATGAGATTGCTCCTTGACGAGTACGGATATGGTTGGGATCAAGCATGGGATATTGCAACTCACACGATTTCTTACACCAACCATACTGTTATGGCAGAAGCTCTTGAGAAGTGGCCACAAGGCTTGTTCCAAAGCTTGCTTCCGCGCATTTATCAAATCATTCAAGAAATCAATCAACGCTTCTGCGGTGAGTTGTGGCAGTGGTATCCAAACAACTGGGAGGTTGTGCAACACAATGCAATTCTCTCAAACGATCAGGTGAAAATGGCAAATCTTTGCCTTGCAACGTCGCATACGATCAACGGCGTGAGTGCGTTGCACAGCGACATTCTCAAAAACGACGTGTTTGCGGATTATTGCCATATGCACCCCGAGAAGTTTACAAACGTCACAAACGGAATTACGCACAGACGTTGGGTTGCACAGGCAAATCCTCGCCTTGCAAGCTTGATCAACGAGCTTATTGGAGACGGTTGGCTTAAGGATGCAGACAAATTGCAAGACTTGCAAAGATATATGGGTGACAGGCAAGTGCTTGACCGCCTTGCAGACATCAAATATCAAAACAAGCAGGACCTTGCAAAGTATATACTTGAACACAACAACGTTGTGGTTGATCCCAATAGCATTTTCGACGTGCAGGTGAAGAGATTGCATGAGTACAAACGTCAGCTTCTCAACGCACTCAACATCCTCGATCTGTATTTGCAAATAAAGGAAAACCCGAATCTCGACATCCATCCTCGCACGTTCATCTTCGGTGCAAAGGCTGCAAGTGCATATTATATGGCAAAGCAAATTATCCGCTTCATTTGTGCACTTGGCGATCTTATCAACAACGATCCCGACGTCAAGGGTAGGATAAAGGTTGTGTTTCTTGAAAACTATCGTGTTACGCTTGCAGAGATGATTATGCCGGCGGCGGAAGTCAGCGAACAGATTTCACTTGCAGGCAAAGAAGCAAGCGGTACGGGCAATATGAAGTTTATGATCAACGGTGCACTTACAATCGGCACTCTCGACGGTGCAAACGTTGAGATTCATCAAGAAGTCGGCGACGAAAACATGTTCCTCTTTGGATTGCTCGCACACGAGGTTGAGGAACTTTGGAAGAAGGGCTACAACCCATCTTATTATTATCAAAACAATCCACGCATCAAACGACTCATCGACACCCTCCGCCAAGGCATCAACGGCATTTCATTTGGCGAAATTGCCGACTCCCTCACGACGGGACGTGGCGGTCAACCCGACAGCTACATGGTGCTTGCGGACTTTGAGAGCTACTCGTCTGCACAACAGAGAGTCAACAATACCTACCTCGACAAGGAGACTTGGAATCGCATGTCACTTGTCAACATTGCAAAGGCAGGGTTCTTTGCGGCAGATAGAGCGGTGGAGGAGTATGCTTCTCGCATCTGGGGATTGAAAAAAGTTACGCACTAATCGCTGTATGTACAATCCTTTGACAAACAAAAAACCATATGGGGCGAGCGTGCGAGGGCAGGCTACGTCAATGATTTTTCCCGTTGATTGCAATATGCACATCAAGCGGGTTTTTGTCGTGATTAGAAAAGTTTTTCCCTCTAATGCTCAAACGTTTAGATACGAGCTGTCATATAGATATACGCAGGACGGGCAAGATTTCTTTGAGGGAGCATTTGCAATATGCGATTACGGTATTTTCAAATATCGGTTTGAGGGAGAGCTTGACAACGGTACTCTTGCGTTTTTCGGCAGAGGTGACGACGGCAATGCCGTAAGAGGTGATTGGCTACCGGAATGGCAGTTGACGATCACAAAATATGACTATAAAGTGCCGAATTGGGCAAAACATGGCGTTACGTATCAGATTTTTGCAGACAGATTTTGCAAGGTTGGAGATCAGCCCTTTACAAAAAGAGGCAGACTGCATGCGGATTGGAATGAAAACGTCGATATAGCTCGTGACGGAGAGGATTATCATGCAAACGACTTCTTTGGCGGAAATATAAACGGCGTCATTTCAAAGCTCGATTATCTTGCATCATTGGGTGTTACGTGCATATACTTCACGCCGATTTTTGAGTCTAGCTCCAACCATCGTTACGACACGGGAGATTATCTCAAGATAGACGACTTGTTCGGCACGGAAGAACAATTTGCCGCACTCATCAAGAAAGCCGATGAAAAGGGTATAAAGATTATGCTTGACGGCGTGTTCAATCACACCGGTTCGGATAGCAGATATTTCAACAAGAACGGCACGTATAATACGCTTGGAGCGTATCAAAGCACGCTGTCACCGTACTATGATTGGTACTATTTCAATCAGCATCCATACAACTATGCGTGTTGGTGGGGAAGCACCGTCGTGCCCACCGTCAACAAAAATGCCGAGGGCTTCAACAATCTCATTTTGGGAGAGGACGGAGTCATAGACAAGTGGACAAAAATGGGGGTTAAGGCGTGGCGTCTTGACGTTGTTGATGAATTGCCCATTGACTTCACGGACAAGCTCTGTGCCTGCATAAAGGAGCAAAACGACGATATGTTTATTGTCGGCGAGGTTTGGGAGGATGCGTCCACAAAGGTTGCGTATAGCGAGTGGCGTCCGTATCTCATGGGCGGGCAACTGGATGCCGTGATGAATTATCCCTTCAAAGAAGCCGTATTGGCGTATGCGATAAACAAGAATAAGCATGAGTTTGTCAAGGCTGTTTCACATATCCTTGAGAATTATCCAAAACAATCGCTTGATTGCATGATGAACCTTTTGGGCAGTCACGACACAGTGCGTGCAATCACCGTTTTGAGCGGAGTGAGCGCACCGCACACCAAGAGGGAAAGAGCAGATTTTGTGCTGTCGCAAGGGCAGTATGATCTTGCAAAAACCAGACTTATGTTGGCAAGCGTTTTGCAATATACTCTGCCGGGAGTGCCCTGTGTGTTCTATGGTGACGAGGCGGGAAAACAAGGATTTGAAGATCCGCTGAATCGTGGCACTTATCCGTGGGGTAGAGAGGATAGCGAACTTGTTGAACACTACAAAAAGCTGGGAGAATTTCGAGAGAAATACGCAGACGTTTTGCAAGGTGAAACGCATTTTGTCAAAGATGATAACTTGCTTATTTTCGAGCGTGTTTGCGATAGTGGAATTTGCCGAGTGGAAAGTGACGGCAATTTTGCCAAGGTGTTTGTCAACGGCAACGAAGTGTTGAAAGTAAACGCATAAAGAGAAGTAAAAACATATAAAAAAGGCACGCAAATTGCGTGTCTTTTTGTGTAAAGTATACGTATTATTTTGAATTGATGGAGAAATTGTCTGTGCGGAGAGAGCTGAAGAAGCGAATGTAAGAGTAAGGTGGTGAAAGAGTGCTTCGCAAATATGGTTGGATTATCCAACTAGCACGCAGAGCGTGCCAAACCCAAACAGAGAATTTTCACGGAGAGATGCGTGAGTTATTGTACAGGCATTGAGGTTTAGTGAAAAATTGTCTGTGCGGAGAGAGCTGAA
>CAZXUW010000010.1:0-57954 GCA_964644355.1 uncultured Bacteroides sp. | reverse complement strand
TGAAAAATGATATCAAAAAAGCACTGCAGTCGCAGTGCTTTTTTATTGCTGTTTATTCTTATTATATCAATATGCAAATTGCTCGGCGAAGTAGCTCTCAAGGCTTTCAATTGGGATACGCACTTGAGCCATCGTGTCACGCTCACGCACCGTTACGCAACCGTCCTCGAGGGTGTCGAAGTCAACCGTAACGCAGTAAGGAGTGCCGATTTCGTCTTGACGGCGGTATCTCTTGCCGATGGATGCTGACGTATCGAAGTCGCATGCAAAGTGCTTGGAAAGCTCGATATAGAGTTCCTCTGCCTTTTCATTGAGTTGTTTTTGAAGCGGGAGAACAGCAACTTTGATAGGAGCAAGTGCGTGGTGCAAGTGAAGCACGACACGGGTGTCGTTTTCGCCGACTTTTTCCTCGTCATAAGCGTCGCAGAGGAAGGCAAGGAACACTCTGTCTGCACCAAGTGATGGTTCGATGACGTAGGGCACGAATTTCTCATTGGTGACAGGATCGATATAGCTCAAATCCTTACCGCTTGTTTTGATGTGTTGATTGAGGTCGTAGTCCGTGCGATCGGCAACGCCCCAAAGCTCGCCCCAACCGAATGGGAACTTGTATTCAAAGTCTGTTGTGGCTTTTGAGTAGAAGCAAAGCTCCTCTTTGTCGTGGTCACGAAGTTTGAGGTTTTCATCATTCATGCCAAGCCCCAAGAGCCATTGATGGCAGAAGTTTTTCCAATATGCAAACCATTCAAGATCAGTGCCGGGTTTGCAGAAGAATTCAAGCTCCATTTGTTCAAATTCTCTAATACGGAAGATGAAGTTGCCCGGTGTTATCTCATTGCGGAAGCTCTTGCCAATTTGACCGATGCCGAACGGAAGCTTTTTGCGAGTGGTGCGTTGCACGTTTTTGAAGTTCACAAAGATACCTTGAGCCGTTTCGGGGCGGAGATACACCGTTGAGGTGCTGTCCTCTGTGACACCGATAAAAGTTTTGAACATAAGGTTGAATTTTCTCACGCCCGTAAAGTCGCTGTTTCCGCAAATGGGGCAGGGGATCTTGTGATCTTGGATGTATTGTTCCATCTGCTCGTTTGTCCAGCTTGCGATATTTTCTTCACAGCCGTGTTTTTTCATATAATCTTCAATGAGGTCGTCTGCACGATGACGTGACTTGCAGCTCTTGCAGTCCATCAAAGGATCTGAAAAACCGCCGATGTGGCCCGATGCTTGCCAAGTGGTCGGGTTCATCAAAATTGCGCTGTCGAGACCTACGTTGTAAGGATTTTCAACGACAAATTTCTTCCACCAAGCATTCTTGATGTTGTTTTTGAGGGCAACGCCGAGCGGACCGTAATCCCAAGAGTTGGAAAGACCGCCGTAAATCTCGCTACCGGGATAGACGAAGCCACGATTTTTTGCTAATGCAACAATTTTTTCCATAGTTGCTTGTGCCATAAATAACTCCTTTCGCACTCATCCGGATGATGAGCCGATGTTTAATGTATAAAAATAATATGATAACTTATATAAAAAGTCAAATATAAAATGCACACAATTTTTTTTGTTTGCGTAAGGTAATGTAGGAGCAATCCTAATCTTTCAAGGAGGTACATAATATGAACGGTCTATTTGGTGGCGGTGGCGTATGCGGTATGTCTAGCTGTGATCTCGTGTTGCTTGTGCTTTTGCTCAATTGCTTTGGCGGATGTGGCACAATGAACGGATGCAACAGCGGTGACGTCGTTTGGCTCATCTTGCTTCTTTCCTGCCTCACGGGCGGTGGTTGTGGCTGTAAATAAGCCAAAAAATTAGAGCGTGTGCCGACATATTGTTGTCGGCACTTTGCCATTGCACAAGAACTATTTTTATTCAAATTCATTTTCAAAACCGATTGACTTTGTTTTGCGTGCAAACTATAATATGCACACCGTCGATTTGACGGATTATTTTGATACGTACGGCACTTGTAATGCCGATTGCGTGGAGGTTTTTATGAATCTTGCTTTGAAAAACGGCAACGTCTTATCCATTGATGCCCAGATGACGGCTATTGAGTGCGCAAAACTCATTTCCGACAAGCTTGCAAAGAGTGTACTTGCGTGCAAAATCGACGGCAAACTTTGCTCTTTGGACACCGTCGTGGATAAGGATTGTACTTTTGAAGTGTTGACCTTTCAAGACGAAGAAGGCAGATTGGTGTATCGTCACACGTGTTTGCACGTTCTCGCTCAAGCGGTGAGAAACGTTTATCCAACCGCTCAATTTGCTCAAGGGCACGCCGTTGACAATGGTTTTTACTATGATTTTGACTTCAAAACGCCTATAACACAGGCTGATTTTGAAAAAATCGAAGTTGAGATGAAAAGCATTATCAAGGCAAATTTGCCAATTTCAAAAGTGGTTGTCAAACGCAAAGAGGCGGAGACTCGCATTGCCAAAATGAAACAAATTTATATGGCGGAGCTTCTTGCAGAGATTCCTAAAAACAAAGAAATTTCCTTCTGCCAGCAAGGCAGTTTTATAGATTTGTGTGATGACGTTCACCTTCTTTCCACGGGCAAAATCAAGGCATTCAAGCTCACCTCATTGACGGGAGCTTATTGGAAGGGCAATGAGAAAAACAAGATGCTCACCCGCATTTACGGCACTTGCTTTGAGAAAAAGGCTGACCTTGAGGACTACATCAAAAAGCTTGAAGAAGCCAAATTGCGTGACCACAATAGAGTAGGGCGTGAGCTTGGCTTGTTTATGACGGACGAGAACATCGGTCAAGGGCTTCCTCTCATTATGCCAAAGGGTGCTCGCATCATCCAACTTATGCAACGCTTTGTTGAGGACGAGGAGCAAAATAGAGGTTATTTGCTCACCAAGACGCCTATAATGACAAAGAATGATTTGTTTGTCATTTCCGGCCATTGGGATCACTATAAGGACAAGATGTTCTATATCGGCGAGGAGGACGTTGACGACGAGATTTTGTGTCTGCGTCCAATGACTTGCCCCTTGCAATTTACCATTTACAAGAACGGCTTGAAGAGCTATAGAGATCTGCCCATAAGGTATGCGGAAACCGCCATCGAGTTTAGAAAAGAGGCAAGCGGAGAGATGCACGGGCTCACTCGCATCCGCCAATTCACGCTTTCGGACGGACACATCATTTGCATGCCGTCTCAACTGAAAGAGGAGTTTAAGGGGGCAGTTGATCTGATAAAGTACCTAATTGGTGTTTTAGGGCTTGATGATGACGTAAGCTATCGGTTCTCTCGTTGGAACCCGAACGATCCTGATAAGTACGTTGGCACAGGTGAGGACTGGGACAGAGTCGAGAGTGCCATGGAGCAAATTTTGAAGGATCTTCAAATCGAGTATAGCGAGGCTTGGGGAGAGGCGGCTTTCTATGGTCCGAAGCTCGACGTCCAAGGCAGAAACGTGCACGGCAAAGAGGATACACTTTTCACGGTGCAGATTGACTTTGCGCTTGCATCACGCTTTGGCATGATCTACATAGACGAGGACGGTGAAAAGGCAACGCCTATGATCATTCACCGCTCATCCATCGGTTGCTATGAGCGTACGCTTGCGATGCTCATTGAAAAGTACAACGGAGCGTTCCCTATGTGGCTTGCCCCAGAGCAGGTTAGAGTGCTTTCTCTCACGGATAGGACGATGCAAAACGCACTTGAGATACGCAACACTCTTGCCGATTTGGGCTTGAGAGCGGAGGCGGACGTGCGTAGCGAAAAGCTTGGCAAAAAGATAAGAGAAGCACAGCTTGAAAAGATTCCGTACATTCTCATTGTGGGTGACAAGGAGGCCGAGCAGGGCACTGTTGCGGTGCGTCATCGTCAAGAGGGCGACATAGGAAGCATGAGCGTTGACGAGTTTGCTCAAAAGGCACTTTTGGAAACTGCGAAAAAAATCATAAAATAACCAATAATTTTTTTGCAAAATGTACAAAATCGTTTGACATGGGCATTTCAATTTGGTAATATAGTCGAGCAAGCAAAGGTAAGCCTTTCACCATCAGCCACAGGGCAACATGGTCATCACAATGAAAATCACTTGTCTATGATAAGGTGTTTGTGTGTGTTGAGGCAATCTTGCTTCAACACTTTTTTTGTCAATAAGCCGATAGGCATATATAAGGAGAGCACAAAGAACTTGAAGGAACTGCAAATCAACGAACAGATAAGAGATAGGGAGATTCGTCTTATTGGCGATGACGGACAACAATACGGCGTCATTTCAATGAGGGAGGCTCGTCAAATTGCAGAGGAAAAGGGGCTTGACATTTGCAAGGTGTCGCCACCGTCCGTTCAACCGCCGACATGCAAATTGATGGATTATGGCAAATATCGCTATGACCAACAGAAGCGTGAAAAGGAAGCCAAAAAGAACCAAAAGATTGTTGAAATCAAGGAGATTAGACTTTCTGCGACAATCGACATCGGTGACACAAAGCGACTTGCTCAACAGACGGCAAAGTTCATTGGCGAGGGCAACAAGGTCAAGGCTTCGATAAGGCTCAAGGGACGCCAACAGGCGCATCCGGAGATTGCAGTCAAGATTGTTGAGGATTATATCGGTATGATTGACACCGACTTCACAGTCGAGAAAAAACCCGTTCAAGAAGGTCGTATGATTTACACCATCTTGGCACCACAATCAAAGAAATAAATTTATTGTAGCCTTTATAGGCAAAGCAAAATAATAGAGGAGGCAGACTATGCCAAAACAAAAAACACATAGCGGAGCAAAGAAGCGTTTTCGCGTAACAGCAAGCGGTCTTTACAAGAGAGGCCATTCTGCACACAGCCACCTTCTTACAAAGAAGACAACCAAGAGAAAGAGAGACCTTCGTTCAATTGAGTATGTTGACGAGACAAGAGAGGGCGAACTCAAGAAGTTGTTGCCGTACAAATAAGGAGATTGAAAGATGAGAGTTAAAAGAGCAGTTAACGCAGTCAAAAAGCGTAGAAAAATAATGAAGCAAGCAAAGGGTTACTATGCAGGTAAGCATGCCCTTTATCGTGTTGCAAAGCAACAACTTCTCAAGAGCGGTGTTTATGCATACGTTGGCAGAAAGCAAAAGAAACGTGACTTCAGAAGCCTCTGGATCACACGTATCAATGCTGCAGCTCGCATCAACGGTATGAGCTATTCCACTCTTATGCACGGACTCAAAGTTGCAGGCATCGACCTCAATAGAAAGGTTCTCAGCGAAATCGCAATCAGTGATCCTCAAGCATTCACAGCACTCTGTGACAGCGCAAAGAAGGCACTTGCATAAGTTTTCGGTTTTTGGTGTTGCACATACTTGGTATGTGCAACATTGATAAAACCGCTTTTTCATTTTTATGCTCAAAAAAGCAAAATGAGGCGGTTAAATGACGCAAATCATCACTTCCACCAAAAATCAATTTGTCAAGCAAGCTCGCTCGCTAGCAAAAAAGAAGTTCCGTGATGACACGGGACTATTTTTGGTTGAAGGAACAAATATCATCAAGGATATGCCGTCCACCGTCGAGGTTGCATATTTGCTTGCAACCGAGCAAAGACGTGATGAGGTTGAGCGTTTTTTGTCGCAAAAACACGCAAACGACTCTGCCGAGCTTGCTTTTGCACCTTGCGAGGTGTATTATGTGAGTGAGGACGTAATGAATTACGTCACCGACACAGTTTCGCCATACGGCATATGTGCAGTGTGCAAGATGCCTCAAAGGGAGTTTGCAATGCCCAAAGGCAACGCACTCTTGCTTGACGGGGTGAGTGATCCCGGCAATTTGGGCACGATTTTGCGTACGGCAACCGCATGCGACTTTTTGGATATATATTTGCTGGATACGGCGGATATATACTCTCCAAAAGTTGTGCGTTCAACGCTTGGCGGATTGTTTAGAGTCAACACCTACGTTGTTGATGAGGATATGGCAATTTCGCTTATGCAAAACACCAACAGCGCGGTGCTGGATATGGGCGGAGAAAACATCCTTGACACAAAGCCGAAAGCTCCATTGCTTTTGGTTGCCGGCAATGAGGCTCACGGAGTGAGAGATTGCCTCAAACAAAGTGCAAAAAACACCTACTCGTTGCCGATGAAAAATCAAATTGAATCACTCAACGTTGCAATTGCCACTGCAGTTGCGATGTATCAAACGCTATAAAAACATTTTTTTAGGAGAATAATATGAGCGGACACAGCAAATGGCATAATATTCAACAAAAGAAAGGCAAAACAGATGCTGCAAGAGCCAATGTTTTCACAAAAATCGGCAGAGAAATCGCTGTTGCTGTCAAAGAAGGCGGAGCGGATCCAAATTCCAACAGCAAGCTTGCTCAAGTTATCGCAAAGGCTAAAGACAACAATATGCCAAACGACAACATTATGCGTAGCATAAAGAAAGCTAGTGGCGAACTCGGCACCATCAACTATGAAGAAATGACTTACGAAGGATACGGCGTTGGCGGAACGGCTATCATCGTCGATGCACTCACCGACAACAAGAATCGTACCGCAGGCGACGTAAGACACCTCTTTGATAAGTTTGGCGGTTCAATGGGTACAACCGGTTGCGTTTCCTTTATGTTCAAACGCAAGGGAGTCATCACAATCGCAAAATCCAACATCGAAGAAGATGATCTTATGATGTATGCACTCGAGCTTGACGGTTTTGAGGACATCAACACAGAGGATGAAGAAGTGTTTGAGCTATACACTGAATCCACAAAGCTTCAAAGCGTGCGTCAAAGCCTTGAAGGCAACGGCGTAAGCGTGCTTTCTGCAGAGGTTGATATGATCCCGGACAACTACGTCACTCCAACAAGCGAGCAACAAGCAACCATCATCAAGATGATTGACAAGCTCGAGGAACTTGATGACGTACAAAGTGTCTATCACAATGCAAACCTCGACATCGATGAGGAATAATTTTATTTACTAGTAAATAAATTTGCGTGCAATTTCTTGACATTGTAGCTTCTTGGTGGTATACCTAATATGTAGAAAATATGAAACAAATTTCATATTATTCAAATAAACAGAAGTGCAATGTCAAGATTGTTTAGTGTTTGCACGACAAATTCTTTTCAATTGCAAAAGGAATATATGGATAGAATTTATCTTGACCATGCGGCAACAACACCGCTATCAAAAAAAGCTTATGAGGCAATGTCGCCTTATTTTTGCGATGTGTTTGGCAATGCAAATTCACAGCACACTTACGGTCAAGCCGGGGCAAAAGCTGTCAATGATGCTCGTCAAAGCATAGCAAAAAGCATTGGAGCAAAGCCGAGCGAGATATATTTTACATCCTGCGGTACAGAAGCAGACAACTGGGCGGTAAAAGGTATCGCACTTCAAAATATCCAAAAAGGCAAGCATATCATCACTTCGGTCATCGAGCATCCCGCAATTTACACAACCTGCAAACAGCTTGAAAAATATGGTTGGGAAGTCACGTATCTGCCTGTTGACAACGAGGGTTTTGTCAATCCTGCGGATTTGGAAAATGCAATTCGTCCCGATACGGTGCTTGTGAGCATTATGTATGCAAACAACGAGATCGGCACCATTCAACCTATAAAGGAGCTTTGCCAGATCGCACACAATCACGGCGTGCTTTTCCATACGGACGCAGTGCAAGCAACTGGTGCAGTTGCCTACAACGTGAAGGAGCTGGGCGTGGATATGCTTTCCATGTCCGCACACAAGTTCTACGGGCCAAAGGGCATGGGCGTGTTGTACGTGCGTAACGGCATCCGCATCGAGAAGCTTTTGACGGGTGGCGAGCAAGAAAGAGCACACAGAGGTGGCACAACCAACACTCCGGGTGCTGTGGGTATGGCTGTTGCACTTGAGGATGCTTTGCAAAACCTCGAGCAAGACAATGCATACGTTGCCGGTTTGAGAAACCACTTTGTCGAACGTGTCTTGAGTGAGATTGACGACATCTATTTCAACGGCGCCAAGGATATGTCAAAGAGATTGCCAAACAACGCAAACTTCAGCTTTAGATATATTGAGGGTGAGTCCATTTTGTTTAGACTTGACCTTGAAGGCATAAGTGCATCATCTGGTTCTGCATGTTCATCTGGTTCGTTGGAGCCGTCAAGAACACTGCTTTCCATTGGTGTCCCAATCGGCACAGCACACGGCTCTATAAGATTTACCTTTGGCAAGCACAATACAATGCAAGAAGTTGACTACACGGCGGACAAACTTGTTGAAATCGTCAAATTCTTGAGAGAGATGTCACCACTATACAAAAAGTGAATAAAGTTTTAAGGCATAAGCCTTGAGGAGTATATATGTATAACGAAAAAGTTATGGAAGTTTTCAAAAATCCTCAACACATGGGCGAGGTGGAAAACTACAATGCAATAGGCACAGTCGGCAACGAGGTGTGCGGAGATATTATGCAAATCACAATGCGTATTGAAAATAATATCATTGTTGATGCCAAATTCAAGACTTTCGGTTGTGCGGCAGCTGTTGCATCGTCATCAACCGCAACCGGTATGATTATCGGCAAGACAATTGACGAGGCACTTCAGATCACCAACAAGCAAGTTGTTGAGGAGCTTGAAGGTTTGCCACCGCAAAAGATCCATTGCTCAGTATTGGCTGAGGATGCCATCCGTATGGCAATCGATTCCTATCTTAAAGGCATCAAATAACAAACAATTTTGCAAACGCCCCGCATCATTAAGCATTATGCTTTCTGCATGTGGGGCGTTTTTTTTGTCGATTTTTAACTTTTAAGGCGTGGAATAAAACAAAATATTAAAACACTATAAGTGTTGCAATTAGTCAATATTCTTGAAAATCAGCCAAAAATATAGCATATAAAACACATAAAGTGTATTCAAATCATGTTTGAGTACACTTTATGTGTTTTAGAGGATAAACGAATTAGGACGGTTGTTTACATTATTATGTCCTCGATTTTGTTTACAAAGGCACGTTTTGCTTTCTTTACGGAATTGTTCGACATACCGTAGTATATTGCAGTGGCAGAAACCAATCCAAGCATCGCACCGATAATAAGTGAATTTTTCATTTTGTTGCCTCCTGATAATATTGTTTGCGGATTTCGTTAGTTTATAAGTGGAAATTTTTGACAATTTGAATGAAAATGTTTTCTCAATATCAATTTGAGATTGACAAACGCACAATATAATTTTATCATATTGATATGAAAAAGAATAGAGTTGTGCTTTCGATATGCTGTATTTTGCTTGTGTGCGTTTTGCTTGCAAGCTTCTCGGCGTGTATTAAAGTTGGTATGACAAGAAATCAAATTGAAACAAAACTCAAAGATGAGGGGGCAACCGTTGCTTATCTTCGCACCACGCCTATGACAACCGATGCTCCGTCCGGATGCAAGTTTGAGGATCTCATTTTGTCAACAAAGGTCTATACGGTCAATGTTGATGGTGTGGATAGTGAGGTTGAGCAACAGTTTTATATCATCTTTTGTGCAAATGATTCAACAAGCGAATGGGCACTCGATGCTTGCAAAAAGTACGTTGAGCAAAACAAGAGCGAAAACGATAAGTGGAACGTTTATAGTTATGACAGAGTGGTCATGTGCGGATATTATCAGCTTCTTGCCGTTGCACGTGGATATTGATTGAAACATTTATATAAGAAAAGCCCCGCCAAAAGCGGGGCTTTTCTTGTCGGCATAGGGAGGATAAAAAAACTGCCGACATTTATTGGGGAGAACTTATTTATGCTTATCTCAAATGTTGAGATTTAAGCCTGCATTGTTTTTGTTTGCCCAGCTGATAAAGTCTCTTATCGTTTGAGCAGAGAGGGCAAAGCCCATGTTGTCGATGCTTTCGTCAACGAGTTTTGATTCCACAATTCCGACAACCTTGCCGTGAACGTTCACCATTGGACCACCGCTATTTCCACTGTTGACAGGGGCATCGGTGAGGATAAACGTGCCTGCACCCCAGCTTTCAATATTGACGTCCTTTTGCGATATACAGCCGGTTGAGATGCTTGTTGAATCTCCAAAGCCTTCCGGATTGCCGATAAGAGCAACGGGATCACCTGTTTGATATTTTGAGTCGCTTTCAACAATCTTAAGGGTGGGATGTGTTTCGTTATCCGGTTGATTATTGTTTATTTTTGTATATGATGTGTTGTTGATTGTGATTTCTCCAACAACCTTGAGCAGGGCAATATCCGGTTGGTCATTGTCGGCAGACAAATGATCTCCTGCGTATGAACCGTATGCCACAGCTTCAAGCAAATAGTAGGTTTCTTCGCCATCGAACTTGCAGATGATTGTGCCGTAGGTTGCCCATTGATATGAATATTGTGAGCTCCAAGGGCCGAAAGAAATCCTTGATGTCTTTTCATATCTCACGCAGTGAGCGTTTGTCAAGATATAACGCTCATGACGAGCATCCGTCGAGTCTGTGATGAGAAATCCTGTTGCGAGTCCGTCATATGATATTGAATTTATGTTTTCCGCCATATACAGTCTTGCAACTGAATGGGAGAGCGTATTTGCGACTTCGCCAACTGTCTTATTCAAAATGTCGGCGACTCTTTCCGTTGCATTTTGTGTGACGTCCTCAATGACGTTTGTACCGCTCAAGGCATTGTCGATAGCCTCTTGATACTGTGCTTTCATATCGGCGGAGATAGATTGTGCATATTCTTGTGCGATTTGCTCTTTCAGACTTGCAAGCACGATCACGTTGACAAGCACCACTACGCACATCACAACTGCCAATACGATGCATATCACACTTGCAGAGTTCAATTTGTTGTTGCTCTTTGGACTTGGTGTGTGATATACCGGTGTATGCTCGGGCTGAGGTGATCTTTGGTCATCGAAGAAGTTGTTAAAATCGTCCATACCCTTGCTCCCTATGTTTTGTTATTTACATATTATTGCCATACAATTAAATTTATATTAAAACGACAAAAAAATCGAGCAAATTTTTCGCAACTTTTTGCAAAAGGTCTTTTTTAGGCAAAAAAACCTCATAAGTTGACAAAATTATATATATATAATAAAATGAATCCATACAAATAAGTTTTTACGCCAATCAAATGTTTTGCGTTTGATTGTGCTTGGAGGATATATGACCACAATTTTTTGCGACACCGACTGTGAGCTTTGGTACACTCACGCTCGTGAACTTGACTTGCAAGTCATTCGTATGCCTTACACCATCGACGGAGTTGAGCGTCTTTGCGATTTGGGTGAGGAAACGGACATTATAGATTTCTACAAAAAAATGAGAGATGGTGCAAGTGCATCCACCGCAGGGCTCAATCAAGAGATATATTATGAGACGTTCAAGCCTTTCTTTGAGAGGGGAGATGACATCTTGTACATAGCATTCTCATCCAATTTGTCGGGCACGTTTGCATATCACGATCTTGCAATCGCAAGGCTCAAAGAGGAGTATCCCAACGTCAAATACTTGAAATTTGACACTCTCAACATCTGTATGGGGGCAGGCTTGCTCGTATACATGGCAGGCAAGTATTGCAGAGAGCACGGTGATGATATCGATGCAACGTACAAATATCTTGAGGAAAACGTCAGCAAAGTAGGCATTTATTTTGTGGTTGACGACATGAAATATCTTGCAAGAGGCGGAAGAATTTCCCCTGCAAAAGCAAAGATGGGCAATCTTATGAACATCAAACCCGTGCTTACCGTCACCCAAGAGGGCAAGCTTGACGTGTGTACAAAGCAAAACGGCATTAAGAAAGCTCACAAGTTTATGCTTGATTTGTTCCAAAACAATTATCAAAACATAGACGATGCCCCCGTTGTTGTTGTCGATGCCGATTGCAAGGACAGTTCGGATGATTTTGTTGAAAAAGTCAAAGAAATCAATCCTTCCGTCACAATTTGGCAACAACCGATTGGTCCTGTCATCGGTGCTCACGCAGGTCCGGGAACGCTGGGTATCATTTTCACAAGAAAATAAGTCTACAATAAGTACTATATAAAAGAATAACAATCGCAAATTTTGCAAAAATGCACACTATGTCGTGATAATTTGTGCAAAACTTGCTGTGGTTTTCAAAGAGGATGGACTTGAAAAAGGTCAAAATCACATTGCTCATAATAGTTTTGATTGTATGTATTGCTTCGCTCATGGCTTGTAGCACGGCGGAGCAATATTTCGTATACGGCACAACGCTCGATGTCACCATCGACGGACTTTCGGCAAGGCAAAAAATCAAAAACGTGCAAGAGTATATGACCTCTCTTGAGAACTTGCTCTCACCAACGCTAGAGGGCAGTGACTTGTACAGAGTCAATCACTCCAAAGTGGGCGTTGCGGTTGATGTGAGCGAGGTCACAATCGACGTTATGCGTACCTGTGTCAAGGTCTACGAGATGTCGCAAGGTGCATACGATCCTTCCGTGTATCCGCTTGTCATACTTTTGAATTTTTCAGGAGACACGTTCACTCAAGGCTTGCAAAAGAGCGTTCCGCAAGACGTTGCAATAGAGCAAGCATTGGCGGTTGTCGGCTTGGATAAAGCCTTTGAAATCGACTATGAAAACGCCAAAATAACCAAGCTTATTGAGGGTGCAATGCTCGACTTTGGCGGTGTTGCAAAGGGATATGCCGTACAAAAAAGCCTTGAAATGACAGATGGAAAAGTGCTTGTAAATCTCGGCGGAAATATCGGTGCGGGCGGAAAAAGCTATAGCGTTGGCATCGCAAATCCTACACGTAGTGACAGACAGTTTTCAACGCCATACTTTGCAAAGTTCACTCTTGAGGATGGCGAGTGTGTGTCAACAAGCGGTGATTACGAAAGGTATTACAAGGCAGAGGACGGCAAGATATATCACCACATCATAAATCCTATAGCAGGCTATCCGCAAGACACTCAAAGCGCTGGCGGAGTGATCTCTTGCACGGTCATTTCAAAGGACGGAGCACTTGCTGACGCACTGGCAACCGCAGTGGTTGTGCTTGGAGCGGATAAGGGGGCAAAACTTCTTGAAAACGCAGGCGTAAAGGCATTGATTGTTGAAAGCAATTTGAGCTACAGTGTGATTGGCAATTTGAGCATTGAAATCAAAAAATAACAGTTTATTTGTGCAAAATAAACAGATAAAATACTGAATTGGTAAATTATGAGCAAAATAAGGTTGAAAGACAAATACAAAGATATCTTCAAAATCGGGGATATTTTTATACTTTTGCTCGTGCTTGTTCTTGTTGTGCTCACCATAGTGTTTTCATTGCAAAAGGGTGCCGATATTGCAGAGATTTATATTGACGGTGAGCTTTGTTACACGCTGTCTTTGAGTGAGGATAAGTCCCTTGAAATACTCGATGGTAAAATGACGATTGTCGTTGAAAACGGTCACATTTGTGTCAGTGAAAGTGACTGTGTTGAGCAACTTTGCGTGCATGCATCATCTATATCTGATCAGGGGGGAGTGATTGTCTGCTTGCCAAATAGAGTTGTTGTGAAAGTCACAGCCAAGGAGGTGGATGCAATCACATGAAAAAGCTTAAAATTCGCCTATCTGCAAAAAGAGTGGCACTTGCAGGAATCTTCTTGGCACTTGCACTCATTGTGTCACTCATAGAAAACGTCATACCACCGCTCATACCTGCTTTGCCATATGCGAAGATTGGACTGGGCAACATCGTTTTGCTTGCATGCTTCCTTATGCTCGGTGCGGTTGATGGGTACGTTGTGCTTATTCTACGTTGTTTTTTGAATGCGGTTTTTGCAGGCAATATAGCATCGATGGCATGGTCGTTGCCATCCGCACTTGTTGCATACACGGTGATGGTGATCCTTTGCAAGAGCAAGTTTTTCAGCGTATGCGGAGTGTCCGTTGTGGGTGGCATCATGCACAACCTTGTGCAAATTCTCATATCCATGATTTTGGTTGGGAGCGGTGTGGTTGTATATCTTCCTTATATGGCACTTGCAGGAGCACTTGCCGGCTTTGTTACGGGAATTGTTTGCTACTTCATTACAAAGGCAATATCTCCTCGTTTGAGTTTTGGCAAGGAATATGTATATAAAAGAGAAACAACAAAATTGGATGACATTGATTGATTGCAACAAGCTTGCCTTTGCCACGCATCGTTTATGTTTTCCTCTTTATGGTGACAACGTTAGGGCAGAGAAAGGGGAAAGTAACAATCGAGTAAAATTTGACGAATAAAAAAATCCACCTAAATTTCAGGGTGGATTTTATAAATAATAACAATTTTATGCGTTCAGTTTGCCCAATGCACCAAAGGGGATAAGTGTGTCAAAAAAGAGGACGACGACCAAAAATCCCGCCGAGATGACAAAGCTCAACACCGCCAAGAAGAAGGAGAGGTGAGCAAGCCATTTGATGGTGTTGGCACCGGCAACGCAGAGTATGCAACCTGCAAAGTCAAGAGCAAGTGCAAGTATGTATAGGGTTTTGATGAGTTCGATGGGCAAAACCGTATCTACGACGTTGATCTCGGGGAAGAACAAAACAAGGGTAGCAAACAGTGCACACATAAATCCGTCGAGCACCGTGAAAGAGCCCGCTAGGAGAACAATTTTGCGTGCAGTCATGTTGGAATATGGTTGTTGACCTTCTTCTATTCTTGCCATATTTTGATTATATACTAAGCAATCTTGCTTGTCAATATACATATTGCAAATACGTCGAAATTTCCAAAGCAAGTATAGGTAAAAGAGTTTTGCAAATTGGCGTTGAAAAACGCCTTGATATACTCTTGATTTTGCGAGTTTTTGCCTTTGATAAACAGCGGAATTTCACTTGTTTCAAAGCTCAATATTTGCTTGAATGTGCTATCCGATTTTTTATATAAAGACACAACGTTTTGAGAGTATACCGCAAGAAAATCGCTATAGTTTTCAATGCTTAAAAAACGTGTGACTTCCTTTGAAAACTCATTGGAAATATTGCCGTTTTCATCCTCGATTTGTAGTTGCGTAGAAGATATAAAATCAAGGTGCGAACATAGGTTGATTATACTGTTGTCACACACAATATTTATGCCGTTTTCAGCTTGATAGAGGTGTGCATTTTGGGTGTCGTCAAGTGTGTAGATTGCATTCTGTTTCAGGGTGTCGTCAAGGGATATTACAAGGTGCGACTTTGGTGTTTTCATCAACAAAACAAATGCTTGTTGTCCGCTTTGCAAAATTGGCATTATTTGCTCAATCGAATGTTTATCGTATTGATTGTGTTTTATAAAACCATTGTTTTGTGTATATGACAGTACGGTAGCACCCTCGCTGTGATTGCAAAAAAGCAGTGTTTTTGTGCCGTATTGTATCACGCCTTCAACAGACAAATTGTTGCTCTCAAACATGAAATTTGTCACGATTGCATCCAGGCTTGAGTTGAGGGTGGCACACTTAAGAAATTTGCCGTCGTATATGAATGCTGTCACCACTTGCGAATTTGTTGAGAAGTATATGCTTTTTACGCAGGGCAGATTGCTTTGACATGTTATTGAAAAGCTATCGTCATAAAGCGTTAAAACAGTGGAGTTTTCATTGCAGGTTGCAATCAGCAAACCGCCACTTGTTTGCACCCCTTTGAGATAGGTTGTAGACAGGTCGCAAACACGCACGACTTTTGTGAGAGTCATATCCTCATACACTCCTATGTAAATTCCGCTTTGCTTTACGTCGTATTGCTCTGAAGTGCTTGAAAAAACAATCAGTGTTTTGCCAAAGCAATATAGGCTATCAAGCAATTTTTCATTGCCCTCTCCGCCAACGTGAGCCACTTGCATATTGCCTATATTCTCGCACTTTCTCGGCAGATTTGAATAGGTCGGCAAGATAGGCTCCATTGGGATTATGTCACTTGGCATATTTGCGTCGTCCTCACTTGAGGGGGTATCGTCTTGCTTTGCGTCTGCGACGTTTTGATTGTCATTTTGGTTTTTTATAAAGATTGCATCCAGCACGACGTAGCAAGCTATTGCCACCGTGACAAGAAGAATTACGGCAAGCCATTTTGCGATGGTTTTTTGTTTTTGCATTTTTCACCTCGCCTAACACTATCATATATGAGGCTTGCAATTTTTCCGTTTGCGTCGTTTTGGATTGCATTCATAGGCGGTTTTTGCAAAGCATTTTCTATTGCGGGAAGAATTTTGTCACACATATCGTCTGTCTGCATAAGTATTGTAGCACCATATTCTTTTGCCAAGTTTGCATTGTAGATCTGATCTCCTCTAGACACACCTTTGGGTAGGGGGATAAATACAGCTCTCTTTTTGAGGGCGGAAATTTCAAAAACAGACGTCGCGCCTGCTCTTGAAACGACAACGTCGGCACTATTGTAAAATCTTGCAATGTCATCAGCGTATTCAACTGCCATATAGTTTTTTGTTTTTGCGAGGTCATTTTTGCCTTTTCCGGTGATGTGCAAAACAAAATATTTGCTTGTCAGCTCATTTATATTTTTCTCCACCGCATCGTTTATTGCCTTTGCTCCAAGGGAGCCTCCCAACACCAGCAGAATAGGCTTGTCTTGCTTTGAAACGGCAAGTTGCTTGTTTTCAAACAAACTTTTGCGAAGTGGCATTCCCACAAAAACACCCTCGAAAGATGAGTGCGGATTTGCTTTGAGCATACAAGCCCCCATACGCATTGCGATTTTGTTGGCAAGACCTAGTGTCAAGTCGCTTTCGTGTGCAAAAATTGGTATTCCAAGTCTGTGAGCCGATATGACGGTGGGCAGCGACACAAATCCTCCCTTTGAAAAAACCGCGCAAGGTGACACGTCTTTAAGCAGGGCGGTTGCCTCTTTTACGGATTTTGCAAGCACGTATGGAATTGAGATATTATTTTTCACCGCCGATATGGATAGCGAGCGTACCAGCTTGATTGTATCAATGCCGTGAAAGGGAATATCGTTTTGCTCGCAAAGCTTTTGTTCGAGGGAATTGTTTGTGCCGACGTATTGCACTCCAAAGCCCATATCCATCATTGTTGGAATGAGTGCCAGATTGGGATATATATGTCCACCGCTTCCGCCACCTGTAAAAACTACAATTTGTTTGCTATCTTTGCTTTTGGTTTTATTTACGTTCTGCATACCACCATATTATGCTCAAAAAAACCGCAAAGTTATGCAAATTGGCTCTTGAAAACGCAAAAAATGGATGTTATAATTTTTGTGTAATTTGATATTGCTCGCAAAGCGAGAAAGGGGTATATTTATGAAGAATGAAAAATTCCACAGTTTTGACGGCACGGTGCTTCAATGCTATCTTTGGGATGATGTAAGAAATCCCAAAGGCGTTGTGCAAATTGTTCACGGCATGGCAGAGCATGCTCGCAGATATGACGATTTTGCCAACTTCCTCAATCAAAATGGCTACATCGTTTTTGCAGACGATCATCGTGCTCACGGCAACACCAGCACAAAACAGTCCTCAAAGGGTGTGAAAGGCTATCACAAGGGCAACATCTATTTTGACACCGTTCAAGACGAGTGTGCAATCACGGCATCACTCAAAGAGCGTTACGGTTTGCCGGTGATTTATCTCGGGCACAGCTATGGCAGTATGCTCGGTCAACGCTACATAGAGGAGTGCAAGGATCATTCGGGCGTGGTGCTCAGCGGTTCTGCAATGATGAAAGGTGCGATTTTGTCGGGTGGTTGTGCAGTGTCAAATCTCCAATATGCTATTCACGGCGGTGAAAAGACGGCAAATCTTTTGGACAAGATGTCCTTTGGCAGTTACAACAAGCCGTTCAAGGGTGAGAGTGAGTTTGCTTGGCTTTCAAGAGATAAAGAAAACGTACGCAAATACATCTTTGACGAGCAGTGCGGATACGTGATGTCCATTGCTTTCTTCAAATTCTTCCTCAATGGACTAAAAGAGAGCTACAAGAGTGAGAATCTTGCAAAGATCGACGTCAACAAGCCGATTGCGATCTTCTCCGGTGACAAGGATCCTGTTGGCGGAAACGGCAAGCTTGTGACAAAACTATATGAGCAATACAAGAATCTCGGCGTGAAAGACTTGAGTATAAAACTCTATGAAAATGCGCGTCACGAGATTTTGAATGAAACAAACAGAGGAGAGGTTTATCTCGATTTCCTCACAAGAATCAATGAAATGGTGAAATAATCCGCACATCGATTTCACGCCCCTCAAGCGAGGGGCGTTTTTCTATGATTAGGAGAAAAATCATAAGTCAAAAATTGTAGATATAGTTGCTCAAATGCCTTGAAAAAAACAACATATTGTGTTAAAATATATTTATTATTTTATTTATAGGTAATCACAATGGCAAAAAAGAATATTGACATCGAACCACAATATGGTGCAAAAGACATACAAGTCTTGGAGGGCTTGGATGCGGTGAGAAAACGCCCCGGCATGTACATCGGCACGACGGGTAGCAAGGGTATGCATCATATTCTTTGGGAAATTATCGACAACGGCATCGACGAAGTTGCCAACGGCTACGGTGACACAGTCCGCATCGAGCTTTTGGACGACAACGTTGCAAGAGTGAGCGACAACGGCAGAGGTATGCCTGTTGACAAGCACCCCAAACTTAAGATAAGCGGTGTTGAAGTTATTTTCACCCAGCTTCACGCAGGAGCAAAATTCAACAATTCTCAATACAACTATTCAGGTGGTCTGCATGGTGTAGGTGCTTCCGTCACCAATGCATTGTCGGAATGGCTCACCGTTGACGTCAAGCGTGACGGCAATCTTTATCGCACGGAATTTTGGTCACCGCAAGTTGGCACAAAGGTCAAGAGCGGTGTGACAAAAACTCCGCTCACTGTCATCGGCAAGGTCAAAGGCACGGGCACATCCGTCAAATTCAAGCCTGACGAGAGAGTTTTTGGCAAGGAAAAATTTGACTATTCCACCATTTGCGAGCGTATGCGTGACGTAGCCTACCTCAACAAGGGCATAACCGTCATCATCGACGATATGCGTATGCCACTTGAAGGCGGTACGGGCAAGCACGATACGTTCTGCTACAAGGGCGGTATTGCCGACTACGTGCAATATCTCAACGAGGGTAGGACGGTGCTCTACGACAAACCGCTTTACGTGGAGGCACAGGACGATCATTTTGAAGTTGAAGTTGCAATTCAGCACATCGACGGATATTCCGAAAACATTTATTCATACGTCAACAGCATTCCCACCGCAGAGGGTGGAACTCACGAAGTGGGCTTCAAAAGTGCTGTGACAAAGGTTTTCAACGAGTATGCAAGAAAGAACAATATTCTCAAGGAGAAGCAAGCCAACCTTCTTGGCGAGGACTTCAGGGAGGGTATGGTTGCGGTCATCACCGTCAAGATGCAAAACGTGCAGTTTGAAGGACAGACCAAGGGCAAGCTTGGCAATCCCGAGGTTAGACCAAAAGTTGAAAATCTCGTGAGCGAAAAGCTTGCAGAGCTACTTGCACAAAGAGGCGGAAAAGCCGTTGCGGAAAAGATTATTTCAAAGGCAATGGGTGCTGCAAAGTCAAGAGAGGCGGCAAAGCGTGCAAAGGATTTGAGCCGTCAGCAAAACAAGCTCAATGGGCTCAACCTTGTTGGCAAGCTTGCAAGTTGTTCCGGCAAAAACACCGCTATAAACGAGCTGTTTATCGTTGAGGGTGACTCTGCAGGTGGAAGCGCAAAGCAAGCAAGAGACAGATTTTTCCAAGCAATATTGCCACTTCGTGGCAAACCGCTCAACGTTGAGAAGGCAAGCCTTGAAAAGATTTTGGCAAACGAGGAGTTTGCAACACTCATAAGTGCACTCGGCACGGGCATAGATCCTGATTTTGATTTGGAAAGCCTCAAATACGACAAAGTTATCATTTTGGCGGATGCCGACCAAGACGGCGCACACATCAGAGCATTGCTGTTGACCTTCTTCTTCCGCTATATGCGACAGCTCATCACGGAGGGGCACGTTTACATCGGTATGCCACCTCTTTACAGATTGCAAAAGAAGGATGAAATTCTCTATTGCTATGACGACAATGCACTTATCGAGGGGCAAAAGAAGATGGGCAAGAATGCACTTTTGCAACGCTTCAAGGGCTTGGGCGAGATGAATCCGGAACAGCTTTGGGACACCACCATGGATCCTGCAAAGCGCACTCTCACAAGGGTTACCATCGACGATGCCGCAATGGCGGATAAGCGTATAACCATATTGATGGGTGACGACAGCAATATAAGAAAAGATTATATCTACAAGTATGCCGACTTCAATAAGGTTGACAGCTTCAAAATCACAAAAGACGAGGAGTAATGCGTGCGGATTTGCAATCCATGCAAGCAATACGCCTTGAATATATAGGGAAAAACTATGGCAAAAAAACAACATAAGGAAATCGAATATAACTCCGTTGTGCTTGACACCGCTTTTGAGGACGTCATGCACAATTCTATGATTCCGTATTCGGAAAACGTCATTCTCGACCGTGCTTTGCCGAGGGTTGAGGATGGCCTTAAACCTGTCCAACGCAGAGTGCTTTACTCGATGCACGAGATGGGCTTGACACCTGACAAACCGCACAAAAAGAGTGCAAGAATCGTGGGTGATTGCCTTGGAAAATACCATCCGCACGGCGACAGCTCCGTGTATGGTGCAATGGTGCGTATGGCACAGCCGTTCGTGATGAGGATGAAGCTTGTTGACGGTCACGGCAACTTTGGTTCCGTTGATGGTGACTCTGCTGCCGCAATGCGTTATACAGAGGCGAGAATGAGTCCTTTGGCTCTTGAGCTTTTGCGTGATTTGGATAAGGACACCGTCACTTGGTCACCCAACTTTGACGATAGCCTTGAGGAGCCGAATACGCTTCCGGGGCGTTTTCCAAACTTGCTTGTCAACGGTGCAAACGGCATTGCAGTCGGTCTTGCGACAAATATCCCCACTCACAACATGGGAGAGTGTATAGACGCAACCGTCATGAAGATTGACAATCCCAATGCAACCGTAAGAGATTTGCTCAAGGTTTTCCACGGTCCGGATTTTCCAACGGGCGGTTTTATCATCCCGGTGGACAGCTTGGAGGATATTTATTCAACAGGCAAGGGCAGAATCAAGATTCGCTCGAGACTGCATATAGAAAACGATGACAACGGCAAAAAGAATATCGTCATCACCGAGATTCCGTATCAAGTTGAAAAATCAGAGCTTCTCAAGCGTATTGCAGACCTAAAGGAAGCCAACAAAGAGACACTTGCAGGCATATCCGAAATTATCGACGAGAGTGACAAGCAGGGCACAAGAGCCGTTATCAAGTGCAAGAGAGACGTTGACGTCAACAAGATAATCGCATTTCTTTTCAAAAAGAGCAATCTTGAACTCGGCTATTCCATCAATATGGTCGCAATCGCAAACGGCAAGCCGGAGCAGTTGAGCCTCACTGCATATCTTGATTACTATGTTGAATATCAACGCAAGATCATTGTCAATCGCACCACCTATGATCTTAAATCCGCAAAAGCAAGGGCGGAAATCGTGCGTGGTTTGCTCATTGCAATCCGCAACATTGACGAGGTCATTCGCATAATCAAGGAGTCGGAATCCACCGCAAAGGCAAAGGAAACTTTGCGTAGTCGTTTTGATTTGAGTGATGCTCAAGCACAAGCCATTTTGGATATGCGTCTCAAGAATCTTGCAAAACTCGAAGTCGGCAAACTTGAAGAAGAACTTGCCATGTTAGAGAAGAAGATTGCTTTGTTTGAGGCTATTTTGGCATCCAAACGCAGACAGCTCACCATCGTCAAAGAGGAGCTTTTGGCAATCAAAAAAGCTCTCAATTCAGAGCGTATGACGGTGATTGTAGAGGGTGAACAAGATGGAGAGGAATACGTTGCTCCAAGCGAGGCGGAAGCGGTTGCGTATCGTGACGGCATCATTTGCACAAACTGTGACGGGCAACTCCGCTTTATGTCGCAAAAGGCGTTTACAACGGCAAAGAAAGATATGTCAGCTTTGAGTGAAGATATGCTCCCGACCTCCTTTATGAGCGTCAATAACAAGGGTACGCTTTACGCACTCACCAATTTCGGCTCGATTGTCAAGCTTGACGTTACCACGTTGCCTGAAAAGAAGTTCAAGGAAAAACCCTTCAAACTCGGTGCCGTCAATCAAGACGTGCAGACGGGCGAAAAGGTTGTCAAACTATTCTTCTTTGAGGGAGTGCCTGTCGGCGAAATTGTGATATTCACAAAGCAAGGCGTTGCAAAACGCACGGAGCTTACAGAGTTTAGCGAGGTCAACAAGACCTACCTCAAAGCGATAAATCTTCAAGACAAAGACGAGGTTATCGGCGGTGATATAGTCGATGACGAGAAGAATGTGCTTGAAGTCACACGTCAAGGTCAGGTGCTTGCCTACAAGGCAACAGAGATACCTCTACAAGGCAGAAACGCATCCGGCGTCAAAGGCATCAAGCTCAATGACGGCGATAGCGTTGTGTTTGCAGGCGAAGTCGAGGAGGAGGGCGAGATTATCGTCGTGTCCAACACGGGCTATGCAAAGAGGGTGATAACCTCGCTTATTGACGTTGCGTCAAGATATCTCAAGGGCATCAAGATCATCGAACTTGACAAGTCCTACGTCAAGTACGTCGGCACGGTGAAGATGCCATACGACGTTGCTTTTGTCAGTGGTGGTCAAACAACAATAATAAATACGGAAAATATCCGCATAGATACAAGAACAACCAAGGGTAAACAAATGTTCAAGCAAGAAGTCACTCTTGTCACCCCCGTCAGTGAGGGCATGAGTGATTGAGGCGTATTGCCTACAATGTTTTGATGTGAGGATAGTGTTATGTATAAGATAGGTTTTGACAGCAAAATGTATATGGAAAAGCAGTCAGAGCATATTCTTGAAAGAATTTCGCATTTTGACAAGCTTTACTTGGAATTCGGAGGAAAGCTCTTTGATGACTTGCATGCATCAAGAGTTTTGCCCGGATTTGACAAGGGTGCAAAAATCAAGCTTCTTCAAAAGTTGAGAAATCAGGCGGAGCTTATTATTTGCATAAATGCAAACGCCATTGAAAGAAACAAGATGCGTGCCGACTACGGCATCACTTACGGCAGTGAGGTGGAGAGAATGATTGACAACATCTCCGCCATGGGCATCTACATCAACTGCGTTGTGATAACCATGTTCACCGACCAACAAGGTGCGCTTGCATACAAGCAAAAGCTTGAAAATCGTGGCATAAAGGTGTATATACACCGCCCCACAAAAGGCTATCCGCACGACATAAACACAATCGTGTCGGAGGAGGGGTACGGTGCCAATCCGTTTATTGAAACCACTCGTCCGCTTGTTGTGTTGACGGCTCCCGGTCCGGGAAGCGGTAAGCTTGCCACCTGCCTTTGTCAGCTCTATCACGAGAACAAGAGGGGAGTCAAGGCAGGGTATGCAAAGTTTGAGACTTTCCCCATCTGGAATTTGCCCCTCAACCATCCTGTCAATGTCGCATATGAGTCTGCAACCGCAGATTTGAAGGACGTCAACAAGGTGGACAATTTCCACCTGGACGCATATGGCAAAATCACTGTAAACTACAATAGAGATATAGAAGTGTTCCCTGTCGTCAAGAGTATTCTTGAGCGTATCACCGGGCAAGAGTGCATATACAAGTCCCCAACGGATATGGGCGTGAATATGGCGGGCTATTGCATTATAGACGACGAGGCGTGTCAAGAGGCATCCAAGCAAGAAGTTTTGCGTAGATATTTCAAGGCTTTGTGCGACTTAAAGACAGGCGTAGGCACGGAAGATACCGTCAATAGGCTTGAGTGGCTCATCACAAGACTTGGCATAAACGTTCAGGATAGGCAAGTTGTGCAGTATGCCAAAAACAAGAGTGACGAAAACGGCGGTTGCGGTGCGGTTGCACTTGAATTGCCGGACGGTAGAATAGTGACGGGCAAGAACACAAAGTGGATGAGTGCATCGGCAGCATGCGTATTCAATGCGGTAAAAATGCTTGCAGGCATAAAGGACAATCAAAAGCTCATTTCTCCATACGTCATCGGTCCTATCATAGATCTTAAAACAAAGATGCTCAAAGAGAAGAACAAGACACTCACCCTTGAGGAGGCATTGATTGCACTATCGTTGTGTGCAGCAAGCGATGCAAATGCCGCAACGGCAATGGAGCAACTTGCTCTGCTTGACGGTTGCGACGCCCACTCAACGCATATGCTTTTCAAGGCAGATGAAAACCCGTTTAGAAAACTAGGCGTTCGCCTCACGTGCTCTGCCGAGTTCTTGGACAATACTCTATTTTTAGAATAATACCCGACCAAAAGCGGATTGCGAGCATTTTATTACACATTAAATTAAGGAGTGCACATCACTATGCTATATGAATCAAGAGATCAAATACCCGCTCAATACAAGTGGCATCTTGAGGACATTTTGCCATCAAACGAGGCTTGGGAGGAGCTGTTCTTCAAATGTGAGGAAAGACTTTGCTATTTTGCAAATTATCAAGACAAGCTCAATGATGAGGACACCTTGTTTGATTGTTTGGAGTTCGATTCGAGATTTTCACACGATTTAGGTCGTCTATACACTTATGCAAAGATGCGTCTTGACCAAGACGCACACGACAACACGCATCAAGCAATGACAAATAGGGCAAGGAATTTGCTTGTCAAATATTCGTCGGCATGCTCCTTTATCGAGCCGGAAGTGAGCGAGTTTTCAAGCGAGAGACTTGCCACGCTCAAAGATAGCAAACGCTTTGCAAATTACAGCGTGTTTTTCAAAGAAATCATCCGCAACAAGGACATCATTCTTTCAAAGAAAGAAGAAAAGCTTTTGAAAGAAGTCGGTTTGTTTTCTGGCACTCCTCAAGAAGTGTTTGCCATGTTTGACAATGCAGACATCAAATTCAAGAGTGTTGACGACGGCAGTGGAAAGAATATTGAGATGAGCCACGGCGTGTACGGTATGCTTTTGCAAAGCCCCTCCCAAGAGGTGAGAAAGCAAGCTTTTGAGAGCATGTTCACCGCATACAAAGACCATATCAATATGATCACGGCAAACTATGCCGGCAACGTCAAAGCCGATTGGTTCTACGCAAAAGTGAGAGGGTTTAAGAGTGCATTGGACTATTCCATGTACAATGAAAACGTGCCCTCAACTTGCTACAACAAGCTTTTGCAAGCGGTTGGAAAAGGCACCGAGCCACTTCACAGATACATCGCATTGCGCAAGAAAGTTTTGGGTGTTGACACCCTCAATATGTATGATCTTTATACATCTATTGTCAAAGAGCAAGATTTGTCAATTACGTACGAAAAGGCAGTTGATATAGTCAAACAAGCACTTAAAGTGACTGGTAAGGAGTATTCCGACATTTTGGCAACGGCATTTACAGACGGTTGGATTGACGTTTGCGAGAACAAAGGCAAGAGAAGCGGAGCGTATTCTTGGGGTGTATACGGAGTGCATCCGTTTGTGCTTTTGAACTATCAAGATACAGTGCATGACGTCTTTACTCTTGCTCATGAGCTTGGTCATGCAATGCACTCATATTTTTCAAACGAGGCACAACCGCAACAAAAGTCGCACTATGAGATTTTTGTTGCAGAAATCGCATCCACGGTCAACGAGGTGCTTTTGCTCAAACACCTGCTCAAAAGTGCAGAGGGTGAGTTCAAAAAGTATTTGCTTTCCTACTATCTCGATATGTTCCGCACAACGCTGTTTAGACAGGCAATGTTCAGCGAGTTTGAAGTGATTGCACACAATATGGTTGAGAGTGGCGAGCCAATAACAACAGACGGACTTTGCAATGCGTACTATGAACTGAACAAAAAGTACTACGGCGATGCGGTTGAGCACAACGATCTCATCCGCTATGAGTGGGCAAGAATTCCGCATTTTTACAACAGCTACTATGTGTATAAGTATGCAACGGGATTGACCAGTGCCGTGTCCATTGCCAACAACATTTTGAAGGGTGGTGATGAGTATTTTGCAAAATACAAGCAATTCTTGTCTGCCGGCGGAAGTATGGCACCGCTTGACATCATACGTCTTGCCGACGTCGATCTTGAGAGCGATGCACCGTATGAGGTGGCAATGCAAGAGTTTGCAAACACCCTTGCCGAGCTTGAAAAAATGTGCTGAAAACACATAAAGAACAACCAAAAAAACGCTAAAAAACAGCGAAAAATCAATATAAAAACCGCAAAAAATTTGCGTAAAAACACTAAAAATCGTTATGAAACGCATACGCAAAACAACCTCGATATTGCTGACTTGCATTGTGGTGGTGCTATCTTGCATCATGCTTTTTGCTTGCAACGCACAAGAGGGCGAGGACAGCGTGCGAGAGATATATTATTATGGCATGGAATATCCCAAGGATAGTGAGATTGCCATTGTGTATGTCACGTTCTCAAAGACGGACACGCTTATTGAGGGGGTTGAGGGCGTTTGGCATAGCGAGCTGAAAAACGACGGCGCTTTTTATCAAGTGTCAACAAGCACCGTTAGTTACAACGATGGGGCAATATTTAGTGCGGTTGAAAATTTCATACCACAAGAAAACCTTATTCACGATGGTATTGAATACAAAGGCTTGAAAGTGGTTTTGAGATATGCTACAATCTATAAATCCATAAAAAGTGATGGCAATCTAACAATGTCGTCAGGTAATTACGTGCACACCTTTGACATACAAGAGGGCGGTGAAGATGGCGGATTTACGTTGACAATGCGTTCTGCTCGCTCCGCCGTATGGTATGGCATGCTTTTGGGAATTGCAGTCGGTGTTGCATTGTGCATTGTTGGAATACGTTTCTTAATAAAAGGTGGAAAATGGCAAAAGAAAACACAAAACGAGTAACAAGAGGTATGCCAAACAACGTTGAAGCCGAAGCATCATTGCTTGGCTCCATTCTCATTGACGGCAAAACGGCAGACATCATATTGCCTACGCTAAAAGCG
This sequence comes from uncultured Bacteroides sp., assembly GCA_964644355.1. Lineage (GTDB taxonomy): Bacteria > Bacillota > Clostridia > Christensenellales > CAG-917 > CAG-475. The sequence goes on along the minus strand of CAZXUW010000010.1, from coordinate 30,990 downwards.
GAGGACTTTTATCTGTCGCAAAATAGAATTATCTTTGAAGCAATGAAACAGCTTCAAGCCGACAGCAAGCCTATCGACACCGTCACCGTCGCAGATGCTCTTGAATTGCAAGGCAAGCTTGACGAGGTCGGTTCAATTGCATATTTGAGCGAACTTGCAGAGGGTGTTGTGTCTGCTGCAAGCGGTGAATACTATGCAAGCATTGTCAAAAGAGACAGCTTGATCAGACGAGTTATCGATGCCGGCAATGAAATCACCAAATACGGCTATGAGGCTCAAACAGGTGACGATGCTCTTGAAAATGCCGAAAAGCTTGTTTATGCGATTGCAGAGGAGACAAGCGAAAAGCAACTTCTCAAGGTTGATGATGCAGCAGCTCTTGCCTTAAAGATGATTCAAGACGAGCAGTCAGGCAACGTGCCCAAGAACACAGTATATACAGACTTCCCGAGCTTTGACAGAATGACACACGGCTTGAAACCGGGCGAAATGGTGCTTATTGCCGCACGTCCGTCTGTTGGTAAAACGGCGTTTGCTTTGAACATTGCAACAAACGTTGCAATCAATCACGGTAAAAAGGTGGCAATATTCTCGCTTGAAATGCCTTCCGACCTTCTCGCAAGACGTATGCTTACATACCTTTCCGGTGTTCCGTCCATCAAGATGCAGACGAGAGGCGGATTGACCTCAACCGATTATAAAAAGCTTTATGCAAGCTTCAAAGCGTTGATCGCAACGGATATATATATCGACGATTATTCTCTCAACGGACCATCCGACGTGCTTTCAAAGTGTCGTCGTCTCAAGAGAGAAAAGGGGCTTGATCTTGTCATCATCGACTACTTGCAGCTTATGACTTCACAAAAGAGCGGTAGAGCATCTGAAAGTCGTCAGGTTGAAGTGAGTGATATGTCAAGAAAGATGAAGATTTATGCAAAAGAATTGAATTGCCCGATTATTTTGCTTTCGCAGATGTCTCGTGCAATCGAAACTCGTGACAATCACACTCCAATGCTCAGCGACTTGCGTGAGTCGGGTTCTATCGAGCAGGATGCCGATATCGTCGCATTCCTCAACAACCCAAGCAAGTACAATCCCGCTTTGCCGGAGAATGAAGTTATCCTTGACGTCAAGAAAAACAGAAACGGTGCTATTGGCGAAATCAAGCTCGATTGGGAGGGCGCAACCACCACGTTTAGAGAAATGGTGGATCCAAACGCAAACACAACCGAGTACGTGTATGCCGACAAGCAAAACGACAAGGACGAAGCCGTTGCGGATATCAAAGCCATATCACAAGTGGCAGAGGACTTGCAAGAGGTGGCTTCAGATTCAGAGGATATGCCTTTTGACAGTGACGGCATGCCGTTTGCAAATGATGACACTCAAGATGCCCCCGTTATCCCTGCTCCAACAGACGATGACGTCCCGTTTGCCGACGATGACGTTGACGATGACGAGTATGTGGATGAATATGACGATATGGATGATGTTGGTGGGGAAGACGATTCACTTCCATTCTAATAACATTGCGTGTCAGTCGCACGAAGGAATAAACAATTAATAATGATTAATTGCGGGCGGGCTCTGCCCACACCCGAACGACACTCATTCAAAATGTACTTATAAACGGTATGTGTCAATACCTTGCAACCTCCATCGATTGATGGAGGTTTTTCATTCTTCATCTAGACTATGGCTTTTGCGAATATAATCACGTTGCAACTGTTTATTAAGTTATTTTTTTATACGGATATTAATACAATTTAGCATGTTTATTGATGACGTCAAACAGAGATTGAAAGTTGTTGGGGAGATTGGGTTTAGCCTTTGCATGATTGCAAGGGATAGGCTTGTTGTCAGCGGTGTGAAACGAATTGTATTTTGCGATGAGGATTGTTTGAAATTGAAACTCGAAAATGAAACTATTGCCATTTGCGGTAAAAAGCTTTCCATAGAGCAGATTGGTGGAGGTGACGTCTTTGTGACAGGTTTTGTAAATGAGGTGAAATTTGAAGATTGACGAGGGAAATATCGCATTAGATAACCGAAAAAAGCACAAAATAAGCAGTGGGCGTGCAAAAGGTGTTAAAAGTGAATTCGATAAGCATAAAAAAGCGAATAATGGGGGAGCAAAAAACGATGTTCTGCTTGAAAAATACCTCAATAGAATATCTGTTTTTGCAAGGCGGTTTTCAAATGTAAAATTGTGCGTATACGGAAAGAGCGGACAAAAGGCACTTATTGCCATATCCAAAATTTGCACGGTATGGGGAGTTGAAAAAGGTGATGATAACGTATCTTTTTGGGTTGATGGCAAACATTTGAGCAAGATTATTGCATTATTGAAAAACTTATGTTATCATTATAAAATAGTTAATATAGGCGGTGTTGTGCCAAAGGTGGCGTCACTTGTCGGCAGAGTTGGCATAACGCTTGCGGTGGCAGTGTTTGCTGTGGCTATTGCAATCTATTCATTGCATGTCAAAAGTGTGAATATCTCATTTGTTGGAGAGGAGAACATATCCTTGAGGGCAGAGGTACAGAGTTTGCTCGATGATTATGGCGTGCGGAGCGGAGTGCGTTTTGACAGCGTTGATATTGATGCATTGCAAAGTGCGATAAGGGGGCTGAAAGACGTCTCGTACGCCACGTGTACCAAAGAGGGCAACAGGATTGTCGTTGTGCTGAAAAGTTCGCTAGATAGTGACTTTGTGTTGGATATAGGCGGTTCCTCTATCAAGGCACAAAAGCGAGCGGTGGTCACAAGAGTTGTTGTGGAGGGTGGCACCGCAATCAAGAAGTACGGAGACGTTGTGTCCTTTGATGACGTTATAATCGACGGCTACGTTGAGATGGGTGAGGACAGAATAAGCGTTGAGGCAAGAGGCTATGCATACGGCATTGTGTACTACAATCTTGCAAGGTTTTTTCCAAGCGAAGAAATCGTGAGCGAGAGAGGGAGCGCGAAACGCATAACAAGGCTTTCCGCCTTCAACAAGACGCCTGCCACACCTGAAAGTCCGTATGAAAAATACACCCTCGAGACAAGCGTAAAAGGCTTTGGCTTTTTGATACCTTTGAAAATCTACACGTATGAGTTTTGTGAGATTGTCGAGAGCAGAAAGCCTTGCGATATGAATGTCGATGATATGAAAGCGGTTGTGTTCTCAAGCCTTTTGAGCGAGATCGAAAGCACTGCAAGAATCAAGGACGTGCACTATGACGTTTCCGTGAGCGAAAACGGCACGAGTGTGCAAATACTTATGGAGGTGGAGGAGAGAATAACATGAGAGTTCAAAAAGAGAAAACTTTTGATAATTACGACGTTATGATGTGCGTGTTCGGAGAGTTGGATGAGAATATCCAAAAGATTTCCGAAGCTTTCGGCGTTGATCTTTTCACTCTAGACACCGTCATCAAAGTGAGCGGAGACGAGAAAAGCGTGCAAGGAGCAATCAAGGCATTGTCCTCTCTTGAAAGGCTCTGCAAGCAAGGAGTGCTCACCCAGCAACAAGTGAATATGGCAATCGACTATGCAAAGAGCGGACGTGACTTTGACATTGAGGAGCTTATGGGCACGGTTGCCATCACTGCAAGAGGCAAGATTATACGTCCAAAAACTCCCGGTCAACGCATTTACGTGGATGCGATAAAGCAAAACAGTATTGTGTTTGGCGTTGGCCCTGCCGGCACGGGCAAGACCTATCTTGCGGTTGCGCTTGCCGTGTATGCCCTAAAAAACAAGGAAGTGGACAAGATCATTCTCACTCGTCCTGCCGTTGAAGCGGGTGAAAAATTGGGTTTCTTGCCCGGTGATTTGAATGAGAAGGTTGATCCGTATTTGAGACCTCTCTTTGACGCTCTGCAAGAGATGATGGGGCAGGACTCCTATCAAAGGCATATAGAGCGTGGCACGATAGAGATTGCTCCGCTTGCATATATGAGGGGAAGGACGCTATCCAACAGCTTTATCATATTGGACGAGGCACAGAATACAACGCCTGAACAGATGAAGATGTTTTTGACGAGAATGGGTGAGAATAGCAAAATCGTTGTCACGGGCGACGTCACGCAAATCGACCTTCCGCACCATGTAAAGAGCGGTATGATAGACGCACTTGACGTGCTCAAAGACGTTGAGGGGATAAAAATTGTCAAACTATCGGCAAGGGACGTCGTAAGACACGAACTTGTGACTAGAATAATACAAGCATATGAAAAGGCACATTTGCTCAAAGAAAAGGAGCAATCTGCAGGAGATAACAATGATTGATGATGTAAAAGATTTGTCAAGAATAGAAAAACAAAAGGCGATTGCAAGGCGAAATTTGTCGAGATATATCGGTTCGTGTATCTTTACGGCACTTATAGCCTCTGTGATTATGACGGCGTTTGCGTTGTTTATGCTGGACGACTTTTCGACGGCATTCTCGCAAGAAAACATTTGGGCTTCCGTCACAAAGTTTGCCATGATTGCAATGCTCATGATTTTTCTTATGTGCGGAGTTTACAAGTTTACCGCATCCGGCTCCAAAAGCACTAGAGATTTCCATTTGACGGTTTTTATGGTGGTTATCACATTTGTGATAAGCATTGTGGTGAGCAGTATTTTCAACGTGTATGCAATGCCTATTGCACTTGCAACGCTTGTGCTTATAGAGCTTATTGACAGACGCACCGCCACTTTGAGCACAGCCGTGCTCGGCATGACCATTGCGGTTGTCTATATGTATGCAAAGATAGAGGTGGAGTATTTGACGGTTGTTGCCTCTCTTATCTCCAATGCTCTTTGTGCGGTCATGATCAACTTCTACGAGAAAAAGCATTTGACGAGATTGAGATTCTTGCTTGTGTCTATGGCAACTCCGCTCATCGTGCAACCTATGGTGATCATATTCACCCTCATCGGCGGTGATATGTCAATGGATTTGCTCTGGCACGTTGTGTGGTGCTATGGTGCAAACATCGGAGCATCCCTCATCTTTATGCCGCTTGTGGCAATATTCGAGGGTATGTTCAACATAGCAGACGACTTCCGTCTCAACGAGCTTTGCAACCTCTCAAATCCGCTACTCAAGAGATTGGCAAGCGAAGCTCCGGGCACTTTCAACCACTCATTGGTTGTTGGCAATCTTGCTCAAGCGTGTGCATCCGCTATCGGTGAAAATCCAAATATGGCACGTTGTGCGGCGTATTATCACGACATCGGCAAACTCAAAGCTCCCATCTACTTCAGTGAAAATCAATCCTCATACAATCCGCATGACGAGCTTATCCCTGAAGTCAGCGTCAGTATGATCACTTCTCACACCTTGTTTGGCGAGATACTTGCGAAGCAAAACAGACTTCCTAGCGAGATTGTTGCAATATGCAGAGAGCATCACGGCACCTCTCCGGTTGGATATTTCTACCGCAAGGCACTCACTCTCAAAGAGGAGGGGGATTTGGCTGTTGACAACTATACCTATGCAGGTCCAAAGCCTCAAACAAAGATTGCGGCAATCATCATGATTGCAGACACAATCGAGGCGGCTATGCGTGCGTATATGCCCGACACGCGTGAGGAGTTTGAAAACAGAATAAACAAGCTCGTTGATGAAAAGCTTGAACTTCGCCAATTTGACGAATGTCCCATCACGATGGGTGATATTGCCATCATCAAGCAGACGATTATGGAAGTGCTTCCGTCAATCCATCACGGCAGAATAAACTATGAAAAACAAAAACACTCAAGCACTTTCACAAAGTAAGGTCAGTTGATATGATTAGGATTTCAGGAGCAAAATTCAAAGAAAAAAACCTCATAAAGAAAGTTGAAAAAGCTTGCTTTGAGGTGCTTGGTCAGGACAATTTTTTTCTCATAGACATGACGATTGTTGACGAGCAAACCATCAAGCAACTCAACCGTGAGGCAAGGGGAGTGGATGCTGTGACAGACGTGTTGAGCTTCCCCTGTTCCGATGGGTTGAACTTGCCTGTTTGCCAAGCGGATTTTAACGAATGCGATTATGAGGGCAAAAGGGTGCTTCTCGGCTCGATTATGATATGTCGTCAGCGAGCAACGGAGCAAGCAAGAGAGTATGGTCATTCATATGCAAGGGAACTTGGATTTTTGTCCTGTCACGGCTTTTTGCACATATTGGGATTTGACCATATAGATCCCGACGACGAAAAAGTGATGATCGCAAAACAAAAAGAGATTATGGCAAAAGCCTGCCTATCTAGGGACTAACAAATGAGTATACGTCGACACGCCACGTGCGTGATTGACGATTGAGGAATAGAATATGTACGAAGATTTCAAAAGTGGTTTTATTTGTATTGCAGGACTTGCAAATGCAGGCAAGTCAACACTCACCAACGCTCTTGTAGGAGAGAAGGTGTCCATCGTTTCTTGGCGTCCGCAGACAACGAGAAACAAGCTTTTGGGCATCATAAACGGTGATGGCTACCAAATGGTGCTCATCGACACGCCCGGCATCCACAGAGCTCGCAATCAACTTGGACAATATATGATGCAAGCCGTTGAAAGCTCCCTCAAGGACGTTGACGGCGTTGTGTACGTCATCGATGCGTCAAAGGGACTTCAGCAGGACGATTACACCTTCCTTGAAAAGAATGCAAAGAAGGTGCCTATCGTGGTGGCACTCAACAAAGAGGACGCCGTGACGAGAGAGACAATGCTTGCAAGCTTGACAAAGCTCAACTCAATTGCCAACATCAAGGCAATCGTGCCAATTTCCGCAAAGAAAGGAGATAATATACAACCTCTCTTGCACGAGCTTCTTCAACTGCTTCCGCAGGGTGTGCCCATGTACCCGGATGACATCTACACAGAGAGCAGTATGCGTTTTATGGCAACGGAGATCATAAGAGAGAAGGCTCTTTATCTGCTTGACAAAGAAGTGCCATACGGGATTGGCGTTTACATCAACAAATTTGAGGAGAGAGAGGATCAGCCGATTGTCGATATCGATGCCGACATTATCGTTGAAAAGCAGTCGCACAAGGCAATCGTCATAGGCAAGGGCGGTGAGATGCTCAAGCAAATCGCAACACGTGCAAGAAAGGATCTTGAAGAAATGATTGGTTCGCAGGTGTTTTTGACGCTTTACGTGAGAGTCAAAAACGAGTGGCGTGACGACGATAGAATTATGAAAGAGTTGGGCTATGACCTAAAAGCCCTCAAAAAAGACTGAATTTGAAAATGTTAATCTTTTAAGATTAATTTCAAAATAAAGTCCTACAAAATTTGTATTTTTGAATAATACTCAAACGTTTGCACACTCTACTATCGTGAAAGATAACGAGCTGTGGGAAATGTTTGCAAGAAGCGGTGATATCGAGCTGTATTGCTTGTACCGCTCGCTAAAAGAGGATGAAGAAGCCCGCTTGGGCGATAGAGAGGATGCAGACAGCCGACCTTAAAGTGACAGCCATTGCAACAAGGGCAGTGCCTTTCAATGAGAGTGATATGATAGTCACTCTTGTCGGCGTTGATACGGGCGTGATAAGTGCAACCGCTCGTGGCTGTCTCAAGCCAAAGGCGAAACTTAGATATTCGGCAGAGCCTATGAATTACGGCAACTACGTCCTCACAGGCAAAAACGGCAGATACGTGATAAAGGAATGTTCGCAAATAGAGAGTTTTTGCCAAATCACACAGGATATAGAAAGGTATTACGCAGGCTCGCTCACGCTTGAAGTTTTGCAAAGAATGAGCAAGGATGCACAACCGGAGCTGTTTATGCTATCCCTCAAGATGCTCAACAATCTTGCCTACACGGACACGTGTTGCGATGCTCTTGTTACGGATTATCTTTTGGGCGTGCTTGAAATCGGCGGAAATAAGCTTGATTTTGAGCATTGCGGAGTGTGCAAATGCAACATCGAAGGGGATGCCTACTTCAAGGATGCCGACGGCATTGTATGCCCTCATTGCAAGGGATTCAACTGGATTGCCATAGATGGCGTGACAAGGGCGTATCTTGCAGGGCAGGAGCGTAATATTCCGCACAATTTGAGAGTGAAAGCCAATCTTTTGCTCGCTGATTTTGTATATACGATGATGGGGGTGCGTATAGGCACTCACTATTTTACGGAGCAAATATGAAAAACAAAAGTATTCTTGCAAAATGTATTGCTATGACACTTAGCGTTTGCGTACTGCTTGGCTGTGCGTTTATGCTTTTTGCTTGCAATGAGGACGAGCCGACGGCAAAGTCGGTGTCGGACATCTTCAAAAGCACGCAAAGTCCAAAGGAATTGACGTCTGCAAAGCGTGAGTTTACTCTGCCTGCAGGGTGGAGCGTTTACACGTCCAGTGCAACCAAGTCCTCACAAAATGCCGACGTCAACAGTGACATCGGCTACATAGAGAGCATTGACGCCTTTGTCGTGAACAAGGGTAGCGTGTTGTCAGTTGTCAAATGCGGTGATTCAAGACAGTATTTCGAGAGCGGATTGAACGGTATGCTTTTCCCCGAATCCCTCGGTATAAGTGCTTTGAGAGTGAAAGACGGACTTATTGTATGCAAGTTTTTGAACGGTGAGTGCGGTGCTTTCAACACCAATGGCGAAACAGTGCTGTCAAGAAAGAAAGTCGGCTCAAGCAGTACGTCCAGCTCAAAAAATGCAGTTGACGCAAATATCGACGTTGTGCTCAAGATTTTGGATGGAGCTATGATTGCAGTCAGTGCAACTTACGACACAAACGGCGTGAGCGGTTACACCTCTATATATCGTCCCAGCACAAGCGGTGAATTGTCCTCGAGAGGGGAGCTTGTTTGCAGACTTGCCAACACAAAGGCTCTTGCAAACGTGCAAGGCTTTGATGGAAAATACATTGTCGTAACAAGCAACAGTGACGGTGACTTCATCTATGACATTCCGCAAAGCGCCAACGGCAAGGTTGAAAATTTGACCGCAACCGACAACGGCACCGTAAAGGACAACGGCAAAGACGATTACTATAGCGAAATCACATATCTTGGCAACGGCAGATTCTTTATCCACGAGGATTGGACGGTGAATAGCACAGACGAGTATCTGTATTACGACGGCACGGATTATTACGTGTTCCATCGTCACATTTACACGCCGAGCAATGACAAACTTGAAGAATACACCAAGAATGCCGACAAGGTTTTCTTGTATATGGAAAGCAATTACTATGACGGTTCAAGGGGCGGTATAAGCACCAAATCCTACCTCCAAGACGGTTTTATCTATGCAAGCTACGGTCTGAACATCATCAACAAGGTGGGCATTTACGATCAATTTATATTGGATGAAAATCTCAACGTCGTTATGACGCTTACCGGCAATTACGGCATAAGCATCGATGGACAGAAAAAGGAGAAAGCAGGCTATTTTGACTTGATTATGCAGTGCGTTGACGGATACTATTACAATCCCGTCTCACCAAGTGAAATCAACATCTATGATGTTGATGGCAACAAAGTGGGGCACAACACAATCTCAAGTATCGTCAAGCAAGAGCTCAGCAACAACGTGATTATCGGTGCGATAAAAGATCCTGACGATTCATCGGCCTATTTGTATGGAGCATTCAACCTTTACGGCGAGCGTATTTGCGAGTTCAACTATCTTGCTCTTTCTGCATTTAGAGGTTCATACACCATAGGCAAGGCAAAGGATGAGGACAACAAAACTCGCTACTACATCGTTGGCAGTGACGGCAGACGTGTGGAGCAAATGAGCGACGGTTCAACTCCGCTTGAAGATATTGCAACGGATAGCAGTAAAAATCCAATCTACAAGATCGGTTGCTATATGTATAAAGTGGCAAGCGAGGATAAGGACGGCACTTATAGATACGGCATCAAAAACTTCAATCCAAACGTTGAAAAAAACGTCATTATGAGTGCAACCATGATTTCAGGAAGTGTGCTTTACGCTCCGTCATCCTCACCGAGCAACGTGTTTGTATTCAGCAAGATTGCAGGCACCAACGACAGCAATGCAACGTATGAGGTTTATAGACTGATATAGGCGAAATATGGGTGATTACGTGACTAGAATTGTAAAAGCCGAGGACGGCATTCAAGAGGGGGCTCGCATCATCAAAGAGGGCGGACTTGTCGTTTTCCCGACAGAAACCGTCTATGGGCTTGGTGCAAACGCCTTTGACGAGAATGCCGTGGCAAAAATATTCAAGGCAAAGGGACGTCCGCAGGACAATCCGCTCATTGTACATATTTCTTCACTCGATCAAGTCAAGGATATTGCAGTGGATATCCCCGATGAGTTCTATGAGCTTGCAAAGAGGTTTATGCCGGGGCCACTCACGATTATACTCAAAAAGAGTGACAAAGTGCCGTATTGTGTCACCGCAGGTGGCGAAACGGTTGGCATTCGTATGCCAAAAAACAAGTGGGCAAGGGAGCTTATTGCCAATTCTTATCCGCTTGCGGCACCGTCTGCCAATAGGTCTAAACACATTTCGCCCACAACCGCACAGCACGTGTATGAGGATCTCAAAGGTGAGCTGGAGTTGATTTTGGACGATGGACCTTGTGAGGTTGGCATTGAGTCCACCGTGCTTGACTTGAGCGTCGATACACCCACCATTTTACGTCCGGGTGCAATCACTGCGGATATGCTGTTGGATATCGTCGGCAGTGTCAGCCAAAACGGCAAAGTCATCAAGATAGCAAAGGCTCCGGGCATGAAATATACCCACTATGCGCCCATTTGCGAAACGGTTATGGCAGTGAGTATAGAGCACGCAATATGTGAGTATGATAGGGAGCTTGCTCTTGGCAAAAAGCCTGTTATCCTAGCAAGAGACATCTATGAGGGCGATATTGGCGATAGATCTTGGATTTCTTTGGGCGGAAACGTGCAAGATTACACTCGCAACATCTACAGTGCTTTGCACGATGCCGAAAAGGAGTATAACTATATTATTATTGAACAGCTTGTCGGTGACGGACTTGAGGCTTCTGTCATGAATAGAGTCACAAAGGCTTCGGGAGGGAAGAGTGTATGAAAGTGCTTTTTGTGTGCACCGCCAACACCTGCCGTTCTCCAATGCTTGAATATATCTTCAAAGCGTATTTGAAGATGAAAGAGGAGGGTGATATAGAAGTTGCAAGTGTGGGCATCGTGCTCAGCAATGACACCCTCAATCCGATGTGTCTAAAGACGCTTGACAGACACGGCGTGCCATATTTTGACAAAAGGACGAGCTTTTGCACAAAACAGATTTACACCAAGTCAAATTTTGTGTTTACGATGAACGACAAGCAAGCCGAGATTTTGCGTGACGTGTACGGAAAAAAGAAAGGACTTTATTCGCTCGCACAGCTTTTCGGTTGTGAAGTCTTTGATCCCTACGGCTTGGGAGAGGAAGCGTATGAAGAAGTCTATCAGCTGTTTTGGCACAACCTCGACAAAATTTACAATATTATCAAAAAGTAAGCATCTAAACGGTTGTTTTATAAAAATCAAGGCAGAAGAAATTAAAAAAAAGAATATAAAAAAACGTTGCAATCCGCAACGTTTTTTTGTTTCGTTTGTGATTATTTTGTTTGCAATTTTGCAAGCACTTCTTCGCTCTTTTGAGCAACCTCTTTGAGTGCACCGTCCTCAAACGGTGAGTTGATGCCCACTTCTTTCAACATGTCCGTGAACATCTCCGTACCAAAGTGAGAGGTGAACTTCAAATAGCTCTCAAATGCCGATTGATAGTTGTCGAGAGATTTGAACAGAAATTGCAATGCGTTGGACTGTGCAAGGCAGTAGTCAATGTAGTAGAATGGGGATTCGTAGATGTGCATTTGATATTGCCATCTAGTGCCCTTTTCAAAGTAGGGCATGCCCTTTGTGCTGAGATATGGGCGGAATTGTGCTTCAAGCTTATTCCATTCCTCATTTCTTTGATCGGGTGTGAGTTCGGGATGCTCATACACAACGTGTTGGAAGGCATCCACAATAACGCCATAGGTGAGGAAGGAAAGATTGCCCATTAGATGCTTGAATTTGTAGTCGTTTGCTCTGTTGCCAAAGAACTTGTCCATAAACTTCCAGCAGAAACATTCCATACTCATAGAGTGTGTTTCTGCAGTTTCCATACCGAGCACCGCATCGGGATCTAGGTTGTTTTTGAACGCAAGATAGCTTGCAAACGCATGTCCTGCCTCATGTGTCAGCACGTCAACGTCGTCAGAGGAACCGTTGAAGTTGGCAAGGATAAAGGGTTGCTTGTATTTGGCAAATTCAGTGCAGTAACCGCCACCCCATTTGCCCTCACGAGAGATTACGTCAAAGGCATCGTTTTCAATCATCATGTCGATAAATTCGCCTGTTTGAGCACTCATTTCGTGGTACATTTCACGTCCTGCATCAAACATTTGTTTGTCATTGAGGATGGGTTGCGGATCTCCTTCTTTGAAGAATACGCTGTAATCGTAGAGCATCATATCGTCGATGCCCATTTCCTTTGCGCGCTTTGTGCGGATGCGAGTGACAACCGGCACGATATCCTCAAGTATGTTTTGACGGAATTTTTCCACCATATCCCTGTCATAGCATATTCTGCCCATGCGGTGGTATCCAAGTTCCACATAGTCTTTGTAGCCGATCTTTTTAGCCATACGGTCACGCACTTTGACAAGTCTGTCAAAAGTGCCGTCCAAAATGTCCTTGTTTTCTTCAAAAACCTTGCCGAGTGCTTCGTAAGCCTCTTTTCTTGTCTGCCGATCTCCGTCCGACATATAGCGTTTTAGGAGCGTCAAGGGGAGTTTTTCGCCTCTAAAATCAACGGTGAATTCGCTCATAAACTGTGAATATTCGTTGACAATAGCACTTTCCTCTTGAAGTTCGGGGATGATGCGTTCGTCAAGTGCCTTGAGTGACACTTCATAGCCCTTGAATACCGTCGGTGGAAGGGATGCTTCCACTTCTTTGCGATAGGGCGTTTCGAGCAAAGATTTGATAAAATCAATCTGCACACCCGAAAGAAGTGGCATGTTTTGCTCATAGTATTCCTTTTCGCTCTTGTAGAACTCGTCTTTTGTGTTGCATGACCAGCGTGCATAGGAGAGGGAAGCGGATGTGTTCAATTCATCCGTTATATCCAATAGCTCTTTTCTTGCAGTCAGCACCTGTTGAGCACACTTGGCGTTTTTGATCTTCTCAATCGCATTCTCATACGCCTTTTTTACATCTTCGATATCGCATCTCACATACGGTATATCGCAAACTTTCATATTTACTCCTTCAACAATAATATGTTGTCAAATTTCATTACATTTATTATTCAGCCAATCGTCATTTTTGTCAAGAAAAAACAGTGATTGAAGTGGGATAATGGTTTACACATTGATATTGTCAATTTTGTTGTGATAGTGTTTATCATATAGTAATAGTGCCATATACAAGAGTTTAGTGTAATCACTTGCTTGAACAAGTGGTGGTCGCACCCGTGTGCATGCGTGCGTGTGCGTGGCAAAGTAGCGATTCAATTGGTTTGTTTTTTTACAGTAAAGGAAAATTGTGCAGTATTGTTTTATTTTTGTTGATAAAAAATTATCCGTATGATAAAATAATGACGTTAAAATAAAAAACACTCTTTTTGGAGGCAATTATCTATGCAATATTCAAGTGAAGTTGAAAACATGTGTTGCGTTGCAAAGGGACCAAACCACGGTCCTGCTCCCATCCCTGAAGAAGGCAAATGGGTGCAAGCAAGAGAAATTAAAGACATCAGCGGTCTTACCCACGGCATTGGCTGGTGTGCTCCGCAACAAGGCGCTTGCAAGCTTACGCTCAACGTAAAAGACGGTATCATCCAAGAGGCTCTTGTTGAAACGTTGGGTTGCTCGGGCATGACGCACTCTGCAGCTATGGCAGCAGAAATTCTCACAGGCAAAACAATTCTTGAAGCACTCAACACAGACCTTGTGTGCGATGCTATCAACACTGCTATGCGTGAATTGTTCTTGCAAATCGTGTATGGCAGAACTCAATCCGCATTCTCAGAGAACGGTCTTGTTATCGGTGCAGGTCTTGAGGACCTCGGCAAAGGACATCGTTCACAAATCGGCACAATGTACTCCACCGTTTCCAAAGGTCCGCGTTATCTTGAAATGGCAGAAGGTTACGTTACAAAGATTGCTTTGGATGCAAACAACGAGATCATCGGTTATCAATTCTGCAAGCTCGGCGTGCTCATGGATATGATCAAGAAAGGCGTTGACGCAAACGAAGCAGTGGCAAAATGCACCGGCACCTACGGCAGATTCAAGGCTGAAGACGGCGCTGTGAAGTGGATTGATCCCCGTCATGAATAATTTGGGAGGACAAAAACATGAGTGTCACATTTGAAGGTTATGAAAGAAGAATAGACAAAATCAACGGCGTTCTTGCTCAATACGGCATCAAAGATCTTGAAGATGCAAGAGCAATCTGCCTTGAAAAAGGTGTTGACTGCGACGCAATCGTAAGAGGCGTGCAACCAATCTGCTTTGAAAACGCAGTGTGGGCATACACAGTTGGTTGTGCAATCGCAATCAAGAAGGGATGCACAAGTGCAGCAGATGCAGCAGAGGCAATCGGTGAGGGTTTGCAATCATTCTGTATCCCAGGCTCGGTTGCAGAGCAACGTAAAGTCGGTCTTGGACACGGCAACCTTGCGGCAATGCTCCTCAGAGAAAGCACAAAGTGCTTCGCTTTCCTTGCCGGTCACGAGTCTTTTGCAGCAGCAGAAGGTGCAATCGGCATTGCAAGAACAGCAAACAAAGTCCGTACAACTCCGCTCAAGGTTATCCTCAACGGTCTTGGCAAGGATGCAGCATTCATCATCTCCCGTATCAATGGTTTCACCTATGTGCAAACAAAGATGAACTACTTTACAGGCGAAGTTGAAGTTGTCAAAGAAACTCCGTATTCAAACGGTGAGCGTTCTGCAGTTAGAGTATATGGTGCAGATGACGTTACAGAAGGCGTTGCAATCATGCGTCTTGAGGACGTTGACGTGTCAATCACAGGCAACTCCACCAATCCGACTCGTTTCCAACACCCGGTTGCAGGCACTTACAAGAAATGGTGCGTTGACAATGGCAAGAAATATTTCTCAGTTGCATCCGGCGGTGGCACGGGACGTACACTTCACCCGGATAACATGGCTGCAGGTCCTGCATCCTACGGCATGACAGACACAATGGGCAGAATGCACTCCGATGCACAATTTGCAGGTTCATCTTCAGTTCCTGCTCACGTCGAGATGATGGGCCTCATCGGTATGGGCAATAACCCGATGGTTGGTGCTTCAGTTGCATGCGCAGTTGCAGTACAAGAGGGATTTGCAAAATAAGCTACTTATCTACTAAACAGTAGCGATTATACAAGAACTTAAGGTGTTCCTTGATATTTTCAAGGGGCACCTATTTTTTTTGCAATTTACACGATACGTGTTATTTGTTTACCATTTGTTTACCGTTTGTTAACATTTGTTGTTTTTTATCGTGTGTGGCAATGGATGTTTCAATTGCAATTTTTATGTTTCAATCACATGTATAACACACTTTTTGACATTGATCTTTTTTTCTTGCCAAAAGAGCCGAGAGGTGTTACAATCTTTAATATAAATTGTGAAAAGGAATTACGATTATGGCACAAAACATTATCGACGAGCTTCGTGAGCGTGGGCTTGTGAAGCAGGTGGTCTTTGAAGAAGATCTCAAAAAGCTTCTTGAGAGCGGTTCTCAATCATTTTACATTGGCTTTGATCCCACGGCAGACAGCTTGCATGTTGGGCATTTTATGCAGATGATAGTTGCAAAGCGTTTGCAGGATGCAGGTCATCGGCCGATTATTCTTATCGGTGGCGGTACGGCAATGGTGGGAGATCCATCGGGGCGTACTGATATGCGTAGCATGATGACCAAGGAGACTATTGCACACAACGTTGAGTGTTTCAAGAAGCAGATGTCAAAATTCATCCGCTTTGAGGGTGAAAATGCTGCAATTTTGGTGAATAATGCCGATTGGCTACTCGATCTCAATTATATTGATTTCTTGAGAGAGGTAGGAGCACATTTTTCAGTCAATCGTATGCTCACGGCAGAGTGCTACAAGCAACGTCTTGAAAAGGGCTTGACCTTCCTTGAATTCAACTATATGCTCATGCAATCATATGACTTTTGGGTGCTCAACCGCAAGTACGGCTGTGTGCTTGAGTGTGGCGGAGACGATCAATGGTCCAACATTCTTGCAGGTGCGGATCTCATTCGCAGAAAGGAACAGAAGGATGCGTTTGCAATCACTTTTGCACTTTTGACGACTTCAGAAGGCAAGAAGATGGGCAAGACGGCAAAGGGTGCAGTGTGGCTCGATCCAAACAAAACTGCTCCGTACGATTTCTTCCAGTATTGGAGAAATATAGACGATGCTGACGTTGAAAAGGTGTTTAGATACCTCACGTTTCTGCCTCTTGATGAAATCAATGAGCTCACCAAGTATAATGACGAGCGTATGAACAAGGCAAAAGAGCGTCTTGCATACGAACTTACAAGCATGGTTCACGGAAAGGATGAGGCTGATTCTGCACTTGCCAAAGCACACGCAGCATTCTCAGGTGATAGCGAGAATATGCCGAGTGCGACAATTCCGCAGGGTATGACTAGCGTTGCAGACGTGCTTGTTGCTGTTGCAAAGGTTCCGTCCAAAGGCGAGGCAAAACGCCTTATCCAAGGCGGTGGCATATCTATTGACAGTCAAAAGGTCACAGATATTATGGCACAGCTTTCTGACAGTCAACTTGCCAACGGCTTTGTGCTCCAAAAGGGCAAAAAGAATTTCTATAAGGTGACCGTAGAGTGAAAAGTTACCGCTTTATTGATGGCGAATATGAAGTAAAAACCGAGATTAAACGCTCGGTTTTTATTGCTACAATCAAAGGTGAAGTCAATCAAGACGAGGCGGATGAATTTGTAAAATCAATCAAAAAGAAATATCCGGATGCAACGCACAACTGCTATGCGTATATCGGAGACGAACTTGGCAACGTAACGAGATTCAGTGATGACGGCGAGCCGTCCGGCACGGCAGGACAGCCCATTTTGGACGTGTTGAGAAAACAAAATATCGTCAAATCGGCAATAGTCGTCACAAGATATTTTGGTGGCATAAAGCTTGGAGCAGGCGGACTTGTGGGTGCATATTCTGGTTCGGCTTCAGAGGCTGTGAATTGCGGTAAAATCTCTGTTAAGGTCGAGTGTGAAAAGATACTCGTTTGCGGTGACTACGCAACGTATGCGATGGCTGACAAGTTTATACGCAAGAGCAAGTGTATTGTGCAAGACGTTGCGTATGACAATGACGTTAGATGCACGGTTTTTGTTCCGCTTGATGACGTTGACAGCTTTGTTTGCGGTCTTACAGAGGCAACGCTTGGCAGAGCAAATATCACAAAGACGGGCGAGATGGAGTATAAAAGGGCGTTATGAGTGAAGAGTTTGAGTATCCGCTCGATGAGGAGCGTGCAAAAAAGGCGTATGATACGCTTGTGAAATATCTTGCCGTTTCTGCTCGTTCAGAGCAAGAGTGCAAAGACAAGCTTTATGACAAGGGATTTCATCGCAACGAGGTGGAGTTTGCCATAGACAAGGCAAAAGGTTACAAGTATATTGATGACTTGGAGTACGTGCGTACGTTTATATTCTTCAATAAATCACGCTACGGTGCTCGCAAAATCGCATACAAACTCACAACTGAAAAAGGTGTGAACAAAGAGCTTGTCAACAACGTTATTGCCGACACTATAGACGATGAGTTTGAAATTGAATTGTGCACCAAAATGGCACAAAAGTTTGTCAAATCCAAAAAAATCACCGACAAAAGCGGTGCTCAAAAGGTGGGAGCACACCTTTTTCAAAAAGGCTTTGAGTGGGGTGTGATCAACAAGGTTATGTCAACGCTGTTTGACGTGTTCGATGACTAAAATGTCTAATTAGAATATCGAAAAATAAGACTTTTATCGATATATTGATATGTATAAAAAAAAAGAAAGGAGCAAATGCGTTTTATTCGCGCTCCTTTTTTCGTTACGTTTCAAAGAATCCAAGCGATACAAGTAGAGCTTCGTTGACTTTGCTCATCATGCCAAGAGGTAGTTCGCCGATTTTGTCTTTTAGGCGTTTTTTGTCGAGGGTGCGGATTTGCTCAAGCAATACGACGGAATTCTTTGGCAAGCCGTATTTTCCGCCTTCAAGAGCAATATGTGTGGGTAGTTTTGCCTTTTCAAGCTGACTTGTCACCGCCGCGGCAATAATTGTGGGGCTATACTTATTGCCGACGTTGTTCTGCACAATTAAGACAGGGCGCACTCCGCCTTGCTCACTGCCTATCACAGGACTTAAATCTGCATAATATAGCTCTCCACGTTTGACCATTTCCATACTCGCAATATTTATTGTCAACATTGTCAATTTTTATGCATATACTGCAAAAATCAACGTCGCTATAGCATTGTATGACACCTTTTGCGAAATCTGTGTGTAATTATGTCACGCAATTTTGAACGTGTATACAAAATGTTTAACGATTTGCAAGGAGTTATGGTATGAGATTGGGTATTGTGGGTTACGGCAACTTGGGCAAAGCGTGTGAAAAGATAGCCTTAGATGATGGAAAAATCAATGAAGTATGCATTTTTTCTCGCAGAGATAATATAAAATCTCCATATGGCACGGCAATATTGAGCCAAGAATATATTTTCAAGAAAAATTGCGACGTGTATGTACTTTGCGTTGGTTCAATGTCTGATTTGACTCCGCTTGCTTTGAGTTTGGCGGGAAAAGTGAACACGGTGGATAGCTTTGACAATCACGCTCAAATGGAGAAGTATGCCAAGCAAATGAAGCAAAAGGCTGGAAATGGTGACACATTACATTTTATTGGAATGGGATGGGATCCCGGATTGTTTTCGCTTATGCGAGGGTTGTTTAGCGGAATATTGCAGGGAGCAAAACCTCAAACGTTTTGGGGTAGAGGTGTGTCGCAAGGGCATAGTGAGGCAATAAGGCGTATTGAGGGAGTTTTGGATGCTAAACAATACACAATTCCTATATCTAATGCGGTAAAAAGCGTGAGAGAAGGCAGTGGTGACAATCTCAAAGATAGCGAAAAGCATAAACGAGAGTGTTACGTTGTGCCATGTGAGGGGGCTAATTTAGAGAAAATTGAGGAAAAAATCTTGACAATGCCCGACTATTTTGCGCCATACGACACCAAAGTGCATTTTGTCGATAAGGAGTGGTTCGATGAAAACTTGAGCGGTATGGAGCATGCGGGTGTTGTGCTTGCAAACGGCAAAACAGGGGAATATTCAAGCAATATGGAGTTTGTTTTGAAGCTTGAAAATAATCCTATATTTACCGCAAGTGTGCTCATTGCATACGCAAAGGCAAATTATGCGATGTCAAAAAAGGGAATTTGCGGTGTGAAAAGCATACTTGATATTCCTATAAGTGAAATATTGATTGGTGATTGGATTGACAAAGTGCGTTTGTTTATCTAAACTATATGAGTTGAAAATACTGTATTACACGTAAGACTGCTTATACATAGTTGCTTGCGAACGGTTTTATGGTGTTTGAAGTATAAATTTTGCGACAAATAACCGCTAAACACGTGTGCAAAGGAAAAAATGAGAGAATACGATTATATATTGTTTGATTTGGACGGAACGCTTGCGGATAGTAAGCAGGGAATTGTGGAGTGTATCAGATATGCACTGGAGCATGAAAATATACCCTTTGAAGATAGCGTACTCGACAAGATGATAGGACCTCCGTTTAGAGTGTCCATGCACGATTTTTTGGGGCTTGAAACGGATATGATCGAGAAGCTCATCGGCTTGTATAGGGGAGAGTATCAAAAGTACGGATATAGACATCTTGAGATTTTTGCAGGTGTTGAAAATATGCTGTCCACTCTCAAAAATGCAGGCAAGAAGCTTGCACTTGCAACCTCAAAACCTATAAAGTTTACAAGCATGATTATGAAGGAGTTTGACCTTGAAAAGTACTTTGATTTTATAGGCGGTGCGTCAAGCGATTCAAGCAAAGAGTTGAAGTGTGATGTCATAAAGTCGGCACTTGAAGCACTTGATGTAAACAACCTTTCAAAGGCACTTATGGTGGGGGATAGACTGTATGACGTCGTTGGTGCAAAAGAGTGTGGAATAGATTGTATGGGAGTGCTGTACGGCTATGGCTCAAAAGAGGAACTTGTTGAATATGGTGCAGAATATATTGCAATTACGCCAAGTGACGTTGCAGAGCAAATATTGGGATAAGAATATAAGAAATACGCAAAAGTATTCTCAAAAATAGCGAAAATTGAAATACATTTTGAAAAATCTCCGTCAAAAGGCGGAGATTAATTTTTTATCTTAAATGGTTGATTTTCATAGATTTTTGGCTCGCGTTTATTCAAAAATACTCTAAAAGTGCTCTAAAAATCTTAAAAAATTGTAAAACCACTCTAAAAATCGGCAATTTTTAGAACTTGTTTATTATGTGAAAATTGCATTTTGACTTTGCAAAGCAAATTTTGTAGTTTCCTTTTTTGAGATGATGTTTCTCACCATCTCTGCAAAACACTTGATTGTTCTCAAGGTTGATTTCAAATGAATTCGACTTGGTGAAAATTATGTTTTTTGAGTGTGGTTGTTTTTTAAGCCCCATGAAAAAAACTCTAAAAAACGGGAAGAACATTTCAACGTATCCAAGCATATTTTTGTGCTTTGGCGAGCGTATTGTTATAAGGTGTCCGCTCTCGCTTTTTGCGTCAAAATCTTTGTTGAAATTAAAGCCGAAACAGCGCGGTGATTTCAAAAACATAATGAGGGTGAAATCATCCTCAAACGTTTTGTCGCCTACTTCTATTTTTGCGTGAATTCTATTCGGCTTGTACTCTCGTATTATGTTTGCAACATATGCCAATATACCGTATTTTTTCTTTTTCTTAACGTTTGAGCAATATCCAATGGGAGTGAATGAACCGCATGCAAAGACATATGTGAATACGTCTTGATTTTCATATGAACAACCATTGACGTTTTGCGTGTTGCCGTTTGTACTGTTTCGCAAATTTGAGTTGTCGAATTTTGTCGATGCGTATTTGACGTCAGTCTCTTGGATAGTGTCATTTGACGTATTGCTTGAAGGTTGGATTTTGCCGATTATCAGGTTTTGAAAATCATCTCTTTTCTTGTGGCGGTTTGTCTTTGCCTTGTCGTTGAGGGTGCCAACGGGAAAATAGTAGACGTCTATTCTTTTGTCGTGCACGTCTTTCATGACGTTGCTCAAAGTGCCGTCACCGCCGCAAACGGCTATTGAACTGTAGTAGTTCAAAGGCGGGATATTTGTGCAGGGCAGAGTTATCTCTGTGTAGGCAAAATCCTTGCCGAGCTTCTTTTCAACCTTTTCAAAGGATATTTTTCTGCTTGAGCCTGCGTTTTGATTGATTAGTATTAGGCAGTTTTTCATGTTTTCCATAATTATAGTATTGACAATTTTCTTAAATTGTTAATTGCGTATGCTTTTATTGTGGACATAATGATAAAAGTTTGATACAATGTTAAAGATAATTTTCGTGCGTGAGCATACGCTTGCGCACGCAGGAGTAATTTATGGCAAAAAAGATCGGACAAGTCGATTTCAAAGAAGTGTGGACCATTCCCAATATGATCACGTACTTCCGCATTTTATGCGTTCCGGTATTCGTGACGCTCATGGCTCTTGGCGGAGTCAAGGATAGCTTTTTGCTGTTCTATATTGCACTCGGTGTGTTTTTCTTTGCATCCGCAAGCGACCTTGTTGATGGGTGGATTGCAAGAAAATTCAATATGCAGAGTGGTATAGGCATGGTGCTCGATCCCGTTGCCGACAAGCTTATGCATATTGCAGTGCTTGCTTGCCTCGCATTCTGCACGGGACTTACACCTCTTGGCAAAAACCTTGTGGCAGAAGGTGTGTTGGACAATCCTTGGTTTGTTCACTATGCATTTGTCATCTTGATTTTCTTGAAAGAGTTTATCCAAGCGATGATTGCACTTTACGTTCTCAAAAACGGTGCCACCGTCAAGGCGAATTGGCTTGGCAAAGTGTCCTCTTTCACGATTTCTATCGGTGTTATTTTGGCATTCTTCCACAATTTCGTGCAATATGCGGATTGGGGTATCCTTGCTTGGGGTATCGCACTCAGCTATGCGGCTGCGTTCAGCTATCTTAAGGAGACGATGAAGCAAGTGCGTCTTGTCAAAGAAGGCAAGATGAGTGCTGCGACTGCAGAGTCTGTCAAGGAAGAAGATCAAAGAATTGTCCAAGAAAAGAAAGAAGGCACCTACGAAGGCTAAAATTTGTAGTTTTGCAGTGGATGTTTCCCAAGGATTTGCTCCTTGGGTTATGTCTTTTATGAATAATTGTGCAGTGTAACAAGGAGATATATTTATGCAAGATATGGAAAAAACGTACAATCCCGAATTTGAAAAGCGTGTGTACGCAAATTGGATGAAGGGAAAGTATTTTGAAGCACACGTCAACTCTGAAAAGGAGCCGTTCACCATCATGATGCCACCGGCAAACATCACCGGACAACTTCATATGGGGCATGCCTTGACGTATACGATTCAAGACATCATCACTCGTTTCAAGCGTATGCAAGGGTATGAAGCACTTTGGCTTCCGGGCACAGACCACGCATCAATCGCAACCGAAGTTAAGGTTGTAGAGAAGATGAAGAAGGACGAAGGTCTCACCAAAAACGACGTCGGCAGAGAGGGTTTTTTGGAGCGTGCTTGGGCTTGGAAAGAGCAGTATGGTGGACGTATCGTTGAGCAACTCAAGGCTCTAGGTGTGTCCTGTGACTGGTCAAGAGAAGCTTTCACTATGGATGAGAATTGCTCAAACGCAGTGCTTGACGCCTTTGTCAAATACTACAACAAGGGCTTGATTTATAGAGGCAACCGCATCATCAACTGGTGCCCTCATTGCCACACGGCTTTGAGTGACGCAGAGGTTGAGTATGAGGAGCAACAATCCAACCTTTGGTATTACAAGTACCCGGTTGTGGGTGAGGACGATGCCATTGTGATTGCAACAACACGTCCTGAAACTATGCTTGGCGATACTGCTGTTGCAGTCAATCCAAAGGATGAGAAGATGGCAAAATACGTCGGCAAGATGGTGAAGTTGCCACTTACGGATAGGGAAATCCCCGTTGTTGCGGATGAGTATTGTGAGATTGGTTTTGGTACAGGTGCGGTGAAGATCACGCCTGCACACGATCCAAACGACTTCGAGCTTGGCTTGCGTCATGATTTGCCCGTGCTTCAAGTGATTGGCGAGGACGGACTTATGAATGAGAACGCAGGCAAATATCAAGGTCTTGACAGACTTTCTGCAAGAAAGGCTATCGTCGAGGATTTGACTGCTCTTGGACTTATGGTAAAGATCGAGCCGTATGCACACAACGTGGGCACTTGCTATCGTTGCGGAGAAACTGTTGAGGCTCTTGTGTCAAAACAATGGTTTGTCAAAATGAAACCGCTTGCGGAGCCTGCTATCAAGGCAGTCAAGACCAAAAAGACGGAGTTTATCCCAAAACGCTTTGAAAAGACCTATTTCAATTGGATGGAAAACATCAAAGATTGGTGCATTTCTCGTCAGCTTTGGTGGGGACATCGCATCCCTGCATACTACTGTGAAGAATGCGGAGAGACGATTGTATCAAAGACTTCTGTGGACGTTTGCCCCAAATGCGGTGGACGTACGCATCAAGACGAGGACGTGTTGGACACTTGGTTCAGTTCTGCACTTTGGCCATTCTCAACGCTCGGCTATCCCAGAAAGACAAAGAGCTTGAGCTATTTCTATCCCACAAACGTGCTTGTCACGGCATACGACATCATTTTCTTCTGGGTGGCGAGAATGATTTTCAGCGGTATCGAGTTTATGGACGACGTGCCTTTCAACGAGGTGCTTATCCACGGTATCGTGCGTGACGCACAGGGCAGAAAGATGTCAAAGAGCCTTGGCAACGGCATCGATCCGCTTGAGATTATTGAAAAGTACGGTGCGGACGCATTGCGTTTCTCGCTTGCATCGGGCATTGCTCCGGGAAGCGATACAAGATTCTCCGAAGGTAAAATCGAGAGTTGCAGAAACTTTGTCAACAAGCTTTGGAACGCATCTCGTTTTGTGATTATGAACATCAAAGAGGATGACGATTTGACTATGCCCACACGTCTAAACGGTGCGGATAAGTGGATCCTCACACGCCTCAACGACGTCATCAAAGAGGTCACGATGAACCTCAACAAGTATGAAATCGGACTTGCAGCTCCAAGACTTTATGACTTTGTGTGGAGTGAGTTCTGCGATTGGTATATCGAGATGAGCAAGACTTTGCTCTATAGCGAGGACAAGAAACAGCACAATCACGCCATTGCAATGCTCGTGTACGTGCTTGGTGAAATTCTCAAGCTCATACATCCGTTTATGCCGTTTGTCACAGAGGAGATTTACTCCAAATTTGCACCAAAGGGCAGTGTGCTTATGATTCAACAGTGGCCGTCCTTCAACAAACGCAGAGTGTTCAGAAAGGAAGAAGCTCAATTTGAGGGCTTGAGAGAAATCATCGGTTCAATTAGAAATTTGCGTAATGAGATGAACGTTGCTCCCTCAAAGAAGATAAGTGCATACTTCATTGCAAAAGATGCAAAATTCATCGAGTCGGCAACGCCGTATATCCAAAAGCTTGCCGGTGTGAGCGAACTTACGCTTGTTGAGGATAGAAGCGGTCTTGGTACAAAGATGAGTGCTATTGTCACGCATGATGCGGAAATTCTCATTCCGCTTGGCGAACTCATTGATGAGGAAAAGGAAAGAGAACGTATCAATCAAGAGCTTGCTCAAACGGAAGCTATCATCGTAAAGACAAACGCTTTGCTTGCAAATAGCGGTTTTGTGTCAAAAGCTCCGCAAAAACTCATAGATAACGAGAAAGAGAAACTTGCAAAGGCTCTTGAAAAACTTGAAAAGCTCAAAGATAAACTTGCAATGTTCAGCTGATTGACGTGTAGGAGGTTAAATGAGAGTTAGGTTTAATGAAAGAAATACGCAATGCTACAAAAATAGCATAAAATACTTCTTTGACAAGGGTGTGTATTTGATGTTGATTTTGATCGCACCCTCTCTCCTTTTGCCTTTTTTGATTTCAACATCGTCCACTCTTTATTATCTTTTTGACTATCAGACGATAAATCCGACCTCGCTTTGGGATATGTTTTCCACACTTATGGAATTGCCGTATTCCTTTTGGTATTTGGGCATTGTTGGATTTGTTTTGCTTGTGTTTTGCTTGGCAATATCCTATGGTGTCATTGACAGGCATATGCGACTTGGCGAGTTTACAATCTCTCCCGACAAGCTCAAAACAAGGCTTAATTTCAACATGTTGAGTGCGTTGAGATGCTGTTGCTTGACTTTCTTGGCATTTGAGCTGTTCAACGTGATGACCACCATAATCTATTACCTTTGGTGGGTGATGTTTGAAAGCAGGGTGAGTTGGCTTGTCTTTTCCATATTCACACAGATTTTTGGGCAGTTTGCAATGTTCTTTTTGTCCTCGCTCACAATCTTGTGGTGTCCGTACTCTTTGCATACTGGGCTCAAGGCAAAAGACGCTTTGAGACAGGCAATAAGCAGTATGTCGGGCAAGCTTATACGCACGATGTTTATGCTTATGCTCGTTGTGCTTCCCGTTGAGCTTTGCATGATCATCACGGGGGCATTGCATTGCGGAGTTGTGGCAGAGGTGTTGCTCGATGCAATCGCATATCTGTATATCGTGCCATTCTATCTTGTGTTGAGCTACAACATCTTTTACGACGTCACCGGCACAGAGCGTATGGACCTCGTCAAAAAAGAAAAAAATACTTTCTTCAAATAACAATACTGCGGGCGGATTTGTCCGCTCCTGGTGGAGATAATCAATATGGAATTCAAATACTCATTGTCCATTCTATTCTCAAACGTTGGATATACGTTGAGAATTTTGCTTTGGATTTTGTTGTCCGTCATTCTCACGTTGGGCATCGGTGTTGCAATAGTTTTGCCCATTTGGGACGTGCTTGTCGCATCCACCGACGTGAATGCTTACACAATGGCGTTGAAAGATTGCTTTGTAAGCCTTTGGGACGGCTCTACAACGGTGAGACAAATGCTTGCAACACTCATCACTCACACCACTGACGTCTTGCATGAGATGGGGCAGAACGTGGGTGTTTCGGTTGGCCTTTGGTTTGTGTGTGCATTTCTTTATGCACTATATTCCTTTGTGTTCGGCTTGTCCCATTATACGCTTGCGTATATCATCAACAACCTCATGGCATCCAACATGAAGGTCGGTTTTGCAAGCGCAATGGCACTCAACCTCAAAAAGTCCACAAGGTATTCATTGGCAAGATTGACAATAACTTTCCCGATAGATTGTGTCATTGTGACGATCATGGCTTGCATTATTTTGGGATTGTTTAGATACGTCGGCTTCTTTATGGTGCCTATGGCTCTTATTGTCGGCGTGATACTGTGCTCGTTGAGAGCAACGCTTCTTTCCGGGTGGCTTCCAAGAATGTTGTTCCACCCCGAAGAAAAGGTGTACACCGCTTTCACACGCTCCCTTACATACGTCAAGGCAAACAGGGAAGGGCTATTCAAGGCATATGCAATCACTTTCACGTTGGTATACCTTTGCACAACGACTTTGTCGGTGCCTACCGGCGGTCTTATGAGCCTTATTTTGCCGTCAATCTATTATTTCATTTTGAGAGCCATCGAGCTTGTGGGATATTACAAAACGAAGGGATTCAGCTTCTATACGGATGCTACGACCGTCATCAATACCGTCGAGTTTGGGTATAGAAACGAGCAACAGACGGACGTTGCGGATGATGGTGAAGTGTTTACATCGCAAATTTCAATTGAGGATATAGACGTCAATGACGAGGTGTGATATGCGATTTAGAATGAATTTCGGCATAGTAAAAACTATCTTGCTTGTAATTGTCGCACTTGGAGCTTTGGCAATCGTTGCTTTGGACATTGCCATGCTTGTTGGCACGCAAAGCCTTGCGGTGAGAGGTGCCTCTGACACTGCTATCGCATCGGTGAGCTTGTGCGCAGGTGTCATAATCGCACTGGGGGCGGTACTTATACTTTTCAACAGTGCATACACCTTCAAGGACAAATATATGGTTGCAGTGATGGGCGTTTTTGTGGATAAAATAGGATATGACGAGATGGTTTGCTTCAAGCAAAACAGCCTCACAAAAGAGCTTTATCTCATCACAAAGGGCATAAAGCCGACGGATGGCGAAATAAGCTTTAGACTTAACCTTGCTCCGCAAAACGTGGATGACTTCATCGCTCAAACAAGAGAGCATAAGGGCAACATAATCGTGGACGTTTTTACTCCCGAAAAGAAGGATAAAGAAACAAAATAGTAGCAATTTGCTATGTTGATGCATAATGTGTAAGTCGAGGTGGCTTATCAACATTACGCTTGAAATCAACACGGATAGAATACGCAAAAACCTTGCAGATATAAAAGAAAATATCGGTGTCAAGGTTATGCTTATGCTCAAGGCAAACGCCTATGGGCACGGACTTTTGCAGGTTGCAAATGCCACAAAAGACGTGGCGGATATGTTTGGTGTGGAGACGCTTGAGGAGGGCATAGCTCTCAAAGATGCGGGGATTGACAATCAGATACTCGCACTTGCAATTCAGCCATGCGAGGTTGAAGATGCAATAAGGTGCGGACTTACGATTGGCGTGCATAATCTGCAAATCGCAAAAAAAATCGCTTTGATGCAAAAGAGCGGGTATAGTGCAAAAACGCATATCAAGGTTGACAGCGGTATGCATAGGTTTGGATTGGATATGCAAGCTTTGCTTGCAACACTGGATATTTTCAAGGATAGCGGTGTTGAGGTGAGCGGTGTGTATTCGCACCTCAGGGATGGCACGACCTCGCAAAAGAGTGAGTTTGAAAGGCTTGCAAGAGTTGTGAAGGATGCTTATCCGCATGCGATCGCACATCTTGTGTCAAGTCACTCGCTCTTTAACGCCGATATGCGTTATGACATGGCAAGGGTTGGCATTTTGGCTTACAAGGGTGCGATGAGGGCAAAATCCACCGTGATAGATGCTCGATTTGTACGTAAAGGCGAAAGAATTGGATATGGTGATTTTTGCCTTGATAAGGATAGCAACATTGCGGTGATTTTTGGCGGATATGCGGACGGTATATCAAGAGCACCGAGCGTATACATAGATGGCAGAAAATGTGAGCCGATTGGCAATGCTTGCATGGACGTGTTCATTGTGGATACGGGCAAATATTTGGCAAAACCCTCTCGAAGTGTGATTATCTTTGATGAAAATACCATCGATGATTGTGCTAGAGAGATAAAAACAATAGACTACTGCGTGATGACTGCTCTGCATGGCAGAGTGAAAAGGTGCTACAATGCTTAAAAGTGAGGCAAGAAGAATCGCCAAACAGAATATTTTGTCAATGTCTAGTGAGCAAAAAGAGTTTGCAAGCGGAGCCATTGCCGATGCGTTGAGTGGCATTGACGAGTTTACACACGCACACAAAGTTTTCGTGTATCTAGGCACTCAAAACGAGCCTGATACGGAGGAAATTGTTGGGCTTTCACTCATGCTGGAAAAGGTTGTTTGTGTGCCTAGAGTGAAGGGTGAGGATATGCAAGCCGTGGTCATATCGCCATTCACCAATTTCAAAACAAACAAGTGGGGCATTTTGGAGCCTGTCGGCTCCCACGCCACCTACGATATTGATGTTGCTATCGTGCCTCTGGTCGCATTTGACGGACTTAAGCGTTTGGGGCACGGCAAGGGCTATTACGACAGGTATCTCAAAGAGCACGATTGCTTTGTCATAGGGCTTGCGTTCGATTGTCAAGGTGTTGAAAATCTTGAATGTGAAGATCACGACGTGCCACTTGATATGCTTGTCACAGAAAAGAGGATAATCTCTTTTGACGGTGAGAAAAACAATATATACGGAGTGAATTTATGAGAGTTGTTGCAGGAAGGTACAAGGGCAAAAATTTGCTGTCGCCAAAGGACGACAGAGTTCGTCCTACAACAACACGTATAAAGGAAACTCTGTTCAATGTCATACAAGGCTACACACGTGATGCTGTTGTGCTGGATCTTTTTGCCGGCAGTGGTTCGTTGGGTATAGAGTGTATATCTCGTGACGCACGTGAGGTGACTTTTGTTGACAACAACAAGGATAGCTTGCTTCTTATCAAGAGCAATCTTGAGGGGATAAAGGGCAATTTCAAGGTGGTTGGAGCAGACTATATGTCCGCTTTGAGAAGTGCATCGGCATATGGCAAAAAATATGACGTTATCTTTTTGGATCCGCCTTATGCAACGGAGTATGGCGAGATTGCAATAAGCACGATTATCGCACTCAATTTGCTGTCCGATGACGGAATAATCGTCTTTGAGCACGGCTCTGACAAGGTGTATACGCTTGACGACAACCGCTATAAGCAACGCACAAAGAATATGGGTACAATCTCTGCCGAGTTTATCACAAAAAAGAGCATTGCTCTTATGGCGGGCAGTTATGATCCCTTCACAAAAGGACACGAGGCTGTTTTGGATGAGGCACTTTGCTCTTTCGATGAAGTGTGGGTTGCCTGTCTTATCAACCCGGACAAACAATATATGTTTACGCCGGCACAGCGTTTGGCTATCGTGGACTGTGTATGCCAAAACAAGAAGGGTGCAAAGGCTCTTTATTCTGAAAAATATGCCGTCGAGGTGGCAAAAGAGGTTGGTGCCACAACGCTTATTCGTGGGATAAGAGGGGAGCAAGATTTGCCATATGAGCATGATATGCAAGTCTACAACAGTGAACACGGCTTTGATACGACGTTTATTCAACCGGGAATTTTTGAAAACGTCAGCTCCACGCTTGCAAGAGAGCAGATGTGCAAGGGAGATTATTCATCCTTGCCGTCTTGTTGCATTCCACTTGTCACGTCAAGTGAATTTGCGGATTTGAAATAGAAAAATTGTGCTCTGCACTTAAAAATACAAACTAAATTTTATATACAAAAGGGGATATGCTATGGAAACAATCGATATGCTCATCAACGAAATTGAAAGCGAAATTCTCAAAGCTAAAAAAGCTACTTTTTCAAACACAGACATTATTGTCAACAAGGCACATATGCTTGACTTGATTTCACGATTCAGAGCAAGTTATCCGCTTGTGTTGCGTGAGGCTACAGCCATCACAAAAGAGCGTGACGAAATCATCGCAAAAGCTGAAAATTATGCCAACGAAACAATGGATAAGGCTGAAGAACAAGCTCGTCGTCTTATGACTGAGACAGAGGTCTACAATCGTGCCAAGCAAGAAGCAGATGCCATGCAACGTGAAGCAGAGGAGTCCTATCGCAAAATGGACTATGAAGCTCGCTCCCTTGCTTTCAATATCCTAGACAGTGCGGAAAAATCCATCAAAGAGGGATTGGGGATTATCAATGATCGCAAGCGTGCCCTCGTCGAAGAGTAAAAACACACTATTTGACGCTATACTTCGTCAAATCAAAAATCTCGCCAATCATGTACGTCGTGTACATTGGGTTGTCGGGATTTTTTCTTTTCCTTGTCTAGCATTCAAATATTGCGTTTTTACCTAAAATAATCAAATTTTTAATATGGCTAAAGTTTCATTGCGCTATTTGACGATATACTACATCATATCAAAAGTCTTGCCAATCAAGTACGTCGTGTGCATTGGGTTGACGAGATTTTTTCTTTTCCTTGTCTGGTATTAAAATATTACGTTTTTACCTAAAATAATCAAATTTTTAATATGGCTAAAGTTTCATTGCGCTAT
>CAZXUW010000009.1:0-60612 GCA_964644355.1 uncultured Bacteroides sp. | reverse complement strand
TATGCAATAAACAACATAATATACTATGAAAGCTACTCGCGTGAGTAGCTTTTTTTTGGCGGTGGATGGTGTGCTTAAGTGTAATAAAATATCAAACGGTAGTCGTATTCAATAATCTAACAGCAGACTGTATACTGTTTCAAAATGACTCAAATCAATTTGATTGTTTGTTGCATAAACGGATGATTATTTTGTTGGATGCCAGAGATATTTTGATAAATCGACGTAGCCGTTTACATCCACTTCTATACCGTCTTGACGAAGCAAAGATGCTTGAATGTCCGGTCCGCCAAAGGCAAATGCGGGAGCAACTCTGCCAAATCTGTTCACCACCCTAAAACAAGGTATATGTTCAGGATCAGGATTGAAATGTAAAGCATACCCCACTGCTCTCGATGCCTTGGGAGATCCGCAAAGTGTTGCAATTTGCCCATACGTTGCCACTTTGCCCTTTGGAATTTTCTTGACTTGTCTGTAAACAATATCGTAAAAGCTCATAAGCACTTCTGTATACATTTTGCACAAAAACGCACTTTATATACCGTTTTTGATGACATAAAGTGCGCATATATCTATCAAATGATATTTCTCTCTTTAAGGAATTCTTCCAGGATTTCGGCGGCATCTCCGCACATTTTGGCACACGGCCGTGTCTTATAATAATCCGGTGTTCTTTGCTCGGGAGTGGGATTGGTGGTTGCTCTTGCACCCAAAATCTCACGACATACAATGGATGAATTTTTCTCTCTAAAGCGTTTTGCAAGCTCTTGTATGCGAGCATAATGGCAAGCCTTTTGTTGCGGTGCAGTTGGAAGCGACGGATCACTATACCCTTCAAGCAAACCTTCAACGATAAACATACCGCTGACCGCTCCGCACACCTCACGCAATCTCCCCATACCGCCACCAAACGACGAACAAAGTTTGAGTGCTTGCTCACCGCCAAAACCGGTGACGTCCGCAAACGAAAGCACAACTGCTTGAGCACAGCTATATCCATCCACAAAATATTTTTCCGCCAACTCCCTTCTTGTCATTTTTGACCTCGCATACGTTATAAAATTTGCAATAATTTTATGATTTTTTTATTAGTTTTTTGCCGTTTTTTAAGCAAATAAATGTCGTTTTTTTGATGCTTTTTGAGCTAAAATATACAGTTTTTTGACTTGGTTTTTGCCAAAAAACAAAAAAACCCTTCTATATCTCTTATATTGATAAAATGAAAGGTTGCCATAAAGCAACCTCATTTTCCGTGCAATTACTCCTCAATTGCATCAAGTGCGGGAGCAAGATATGCACGAGCGTCAATACTCTCAACGTCTCCCATATCGACTGCGGTTGCGATGCTTTTATCCATCGGGATTTTACCTAGAACTTTGAGAGAGAAATCTCTTGCAACTTTGTCAACTTTTCCGGATCCGAAAATATCAATCTCTTTTCCGCAATCGGGGCAAACGATATAGCTCATATTTTCAACAACGCCGTAGATGCGGATGTTCATTTTGTTTGCCATTTTCACGGCTTTTTCAACAATCATGGACACGAGATCTTGCGGAGACGTGACGATGATTATGCCGTCAAGTTTGATGGATTGAAACACCGTGAGCGGAACGTCACCTGTTCCCGGAGGCATATCCACAAACATATAATCCACGTCATCCCAAATGACGTCTGTCCAAAACTGTTTGACCATACCCGCAATGACGGGACCTCTCCAAATGACGGGATCGTTTTCATTTTCAAGCAACAAATTGGATGAAATGACCTTCACCCCGCCCCTGCTTTGACGAGGATAAATGCCGTTGTCGTCGGCAGAAACGCCAACTCCTATGCCAAACGCACGTGGAATGGACGGACCTGTGATATCCGCATCCAAAATGGCAGATTTTTTACCCTCTTTTGCCATTCCGCTTGCAAGCAATGATGTAACCAAAGACTTGCCAACACCGCCCTTTCCGCTGACAATGCCGATGACTTTCTTCACGTTGGAAAGTGCATTTTGCTTCTCATATGTTATCCTTGATGCGCAGTTTTGCGAGCACGATCCACAATCATGATTGCAACCACTCATATATATCTCCTTTTGGCATACCGCCACAAAGCTTATATTTTCTATAATGATACCACTTTTACCCGAATAATAAAAGTCTTTCATCTCATTTGAGCAAATTTCACCCCAAAAGACTAGAAAAGAAAATGGTAATGAATAAAAATCGAGGTGGATGGGTATAAAAATGCTATCAAGAAATAAGGAGATTTTTATGAAACTTATTGATAGCAAAACTTATCAAAATTTGGCAAGAGCTTATGCCGGCGAAACGCAAGCGTATACAAGATACAAGTTTATCGAATACGGTGCAAGAAACGAGGGATACAATGCCCTTGCGGAGATTATCGACACGGTGGTGTACAATGAATTTAATCACGCAAGAGTGCTGTACACGTTCATTCAACAAGCCAGCAAAGAGACGATTGACAATATCGACGTTTGTGCCGGATATCCGTTCAAAGAAAAGTGGAATCTTGCGGACAACTTGAGATTTGCAAGCGAGGACGAGGCAAACGAAGTGAAATTGTACAAAGAATTTGCAAAAACAGCCAAGGAAGAAGGCTTTGATGAAATTGCAAATGCGTTCAAAATGCTATCCGAAGTTGAGCATAGTCATCAAAAATTATTTGAAGATTTGCACAAGCAAATGAAAGATACCACGCTATACAAAAAAGACAAAGCCGTCACTTGGAAATGTGCAGGTTGCGGATATGAATCCACCTCAAAAGAAGCTTGGGACACCTGCCCTCTGTGCAAGGCAAAACAAGGCTTTGTGATGATTAAGCTTAATGAATAATTGTGGATAATTGAACATTCACTCATTCAAGGCGCACTTATTAACGGAATGTGCAATTTCGAAGCTGGAGCCGCAACGGCGGCGCCCGTAGCGAACGCCGAGCTTGACGGACAGTACAAGCGACTGCGCCGTCCATTGGCCACTGCCTGGCGCACAAAGCGCAGTGGCATAATAAGAGGACTGTCCCTATCTATGCGAGTGCTGAGTGTTGCCCCGCGCTACGCGCTCGCCGTGGGTTCCCTTTCAAGGGGGAACGGCGATAGGGGAAACACATGAGGAAGGGGGGAAAGTTTTATTTTAGGATTATAAACGTCAAACCCTTGTAAGCAAGAATAAACTTAAAAAACAGAGCCTCCTGATTTTCCAGGAGGCTCTAACAATGCAAATCGCTATTTAGTTAAGTTGGGGGCCTGCGGGAACGAGAGCCTTGCCATGTTCATTTCCCTCATACTTTGCAAAATTCTTGATGAAACGTGTTGCAAGATCTTCTGCTTTGCGATTCCATTCGGCAACATCTGCATAGGTATCACGTGGATCGAGAATGCCGGTATCCACACCATTGAGGACAGTTGGCACTTCAAAGTTGAAGTACGGGATTGTCTTTGTGGGAGCGTTTTCGATATCGCCATTGAGGATTGCGTCTATGATGCCACGTGTATCCTTGATGGAAATACGCTTGCCTGTTCCATTCCAACCGGTGTTGACGAGGTATGCTTTTGCTCCGCTGACTTGCATCTTCTTGACAAGTTCTTCTGCGTACTTGGTTGGATGCAACTCAAGGAACGCCTGACCAAAGCATGCCGAGAACGTCGGTGTCGGCTCAGTGATGCCACGCTCGGTACCTGCAAGTTTTGCGGTGAAACCGGAGAGGAAATAGTATTGTGTTTGCTCAGGAGTTAAGATTGAAACAGGAGGCAACACTCCGAATGCGTCTGCAGAAAGGAATATAACGTTCTTTGCTGCCGGTGCTGCGGAAATAGGACGAACGATGTTTTGGATATGGTCGATAGGATAGGAAACACGTGTGTTTTCCGTCACACTCTTATCCGCAAAATCGATAGTGCCGTTCTCATCAAGCGTAACGTTTTCCAAAAGTGCGTTGCGTTTGATTGCGTTGTAGATGTCAGGCTCTGAATCCTTGTCAAGATTGATGACCTTTGCATAGCATCCACCCTCAAAGTTGAACACGCCGTTGTCATCCCAACCATGCTCGTCGTCACCGATGAGCAAACGCTTCGGATCTGTGGAAAGCGTGGTCTTGCCCGTGCCGGAAAGACCAAAGAAAATTGCCGTGTTCTCGCCGTTGAGATCGGTGTTTGCAGAGCAATGCATAGAGGCAATACCCTTGAGTGGGAGATAGTAGTTCATCATTGAGAACATACCCTTCTTCATTTCACCGCCATACCAAGTGTTGATGATGACTTGCTCACGGCTTGTGATGTTGAAAACAACTGCCGTTTCAGAGTTCAAACCAAGCTCTTTGTAGTTTCCAACTTTTGCCTTGGATGCGTTGTAAACGACAAAATCCGGCTCAAAGTTTTCAAGCTCCTCAGCGGTCGGCTTGATAAACATATTCTTGACAAAGTGTGCTTGCCATGCAACTTCCATGATGAAGCGGATTGCCATGCGGGTGTCTTTGTTTGCACCGCAGAATGCATCCACAACGTAAAGTTTCTTGCCGGAGAGCTCCTCTATTGCAATGTTCTTCACTGCATTCCAAGTCTCTTGAGATGCGGGATGGTTGTCGTTTTTGTACTCATCGGACGTCCACCATACCGTGTCTTTTGAATTATCGTCCATAACAATGAATTTGTCCTTGGGTGAACGACCTGTGTACACGCCAGTCATAACGTTGACAGCACCAAGCTCGCTGACTTGTCCCTTCTCATATCCTTCGAGAGCGGGATTGATTTCTTCTTCATAGAGCAAGTCATATGACGGATTGTAGACAATCTCTGTTGTGCCATTGATACCATACTTTGTCAAATCAATGTTTTTCATATTTACCTCACTATTATATAAAATTTGTCATTTCGCAAAAATGTTACATCATCCTGCGAAATATTTTCCGATTTTGATAAATGAGCCACTTCGCTCACGATAACATTATACAACAAAATACAATAAATAAAAGTAAATTTTTATCAATTTGAAAAAATAAATATTATTTTAAGAAATAAATAGCCCTGTGATGGACAACTCAACGTGTTTGCACACACAGTTTTCCATCACAGGGCTCAGACACTGCAAATTGCTATTTAGTTCAATTGAGCGTTGAGATCTGCAAGAAGTTTGTCCACGTCAATGCCGTGCACCATTGCGGCTTGCTCAAGTGTTTCGCCGTGTGCAAGCATGCAGTGCAAACAGTGCATTCCGCTGTTTTGAAGAACCTCGGCGAGTTTGTCCGGATCGCCTTGTTGCAATATGTCTATGATGAGCATATCTTTTGTGATCATTTTGTTACCTCCAATAAGATGTATATTATTTTTATTTTGTTCAAAGTGATAGAGTCCATACCAAATACAATATAACCGCTATGAGAATTGGTATAAATATTGCAAGGCATACCCTGAGTGGTGACACTGGTGATTTGCCTGTGGATTTGCCCGTTCTGCCATTGATGAGAAAACGATAGGTCTTTTTGCGATAGGCAAAAGCACACACCCACAACGGCAGAAGCATATAGTTGAATTTGGTATCCGTATACGTGGTGTTTATGTTGAGATAATCAACGACGTCCGCATGGTGCTTTGAGATGATTTTGTCACGGATTGAGGCTTTTATCTGGTCTTTTGCGATGTCAAAACTGTCGTTTATGGCAGTATCGTATCTTTCCGCATTGAAGCCTGCAAGATAATCCTTGTTGTATCCCTCAAGATTTTCAAGGTCATAAGGAAGGATGCTGTTAAGCTCTTTTTGCTCAAGTTGAGTGCTTGCCTCAACCGCAACGTCATCAAAATCATCCTCTCTTGTGCCGTGCACTCTATACCAATACGTGTACGTCTCGATATGGCGGTTTTTGCCACTGCCAACGGTGCGTGTGCGGATTTCACCAAGCCTGCCCTCATAGCTAGACAAAGCGTGAGTTGTGAAAGCATAGGACGGAATATACACTCCGTGAAAATTCTTCACACTGAAGCTTTTTTTGAGTTTGCCGGGGGCAAAGAGCTTTTTCTTAATCCACTTTTTCCCTGCCAACAGGGCGTCGTCTTTTGAGAGCTTAAATGGCAGGATGCCGTCCGGCTTCAAGCCTTTCAAATCACCAAGCTCCACCATGTTGGTTGCTCCACAGTATGGACATTTTATTGCCGTTTCAAACGGTGCGAGAGTTGTTTGTGCTCCGCAATTTGGGCATTTGTACAAAGAATCGTCAAGCTTCACCTGTCCGTCTCTTATGCAATCATCATAAGAGCGTTTGAAGCAAAGACGTCTGTCTATTGTACGCTCCGCTCCGCAATAGGAACAACATACAGCGTTGCGTGATGGATCATACACCATGTCCGCACCGCAGGAGTCGCACTTGACAACGGCTGTGGAATTATACTTGAAAACGTCCGCCATTTTGCTTGTTTAGTCGATTTTTTCTCCACATTCGGGGCAGAATTTTACACCCGCTTTGATTGATTTTCCGCACTTGGGGCAAACAGCCTTCATAGGTGCTCCGCACTCGGAGCAGAATTTTGCACTTTGAGCAACGTCCGCTCCGCATTTTGCACATTTGATTGTCGGCTCTGTACCCATCTTTGTGCCGCATTCGGGGCAGAATTTTGAATCTTGTGCGACGTTTGCTCCGCATTTTGAGCACTTTTGTGTAGGTGTGCTTGCATTGTTCAAGCCACGTGTAAATTGCTCTCCAACTCTTGCACCCATGCCAAGCCCGATACCTGCAGAAGCAAACATACCTCCCATACCGGGATTTTTGGCTGAATCACGCATTGCTTGCACGGATTCGTATTGAGTGTACTCACTCATCTTGCCATCAAACACACCGAGTGTGGTACGCTTGTCCATCGCCTTTTCGACGGTTTCGGGAAGTTTGAAGTTGCGGATGAGGATTGAGTCGATCTCAAGTCCAAGCTCGTTGAATTTGGCTTTGGCGAGGTTGCAAGTGGTTTCGCCAAGCTCAAGATAGTTGGCGGCAAGCTCGAGAGCGGGAATTTGACATTCGCCCAACATATCCGTGAGCTGTGCGAGGACGATTGATTTGAGATGCTCCTCAATATCCGTCGTCTTGTAGGAGTGGATTGTGCCCATACACTCTTTCAAGAACTTTTGCGGATCGGATACATGGAAGGAATATTCGCCGTGTCCTGCGATGCGGATCATGCCGAAATCTTTGTCACGCATCATGACGGGGTTTGGTGTACCCCACTTCATCTGCGTAAATCTGTGAAGATTGACGTAATACACGTCGATGAGTTTTGGATTTTCAAAGGCGTATTTCCAGTTGGCAAGTGCCGTGAGAACAGGTGTTGAACCTTCTGCAAGCTTGTAGTTGCCCTCTGTGAACACGTCGCAAACAGAACCACGATAGACGAAAATTGCCGCTTGTGCAGGACGCACAATAAGCTCGGATCCTTTCATGATTGCATATCTATCGTCGTATTCGTATTTGTGAACAATGGTATTTTTGGTGGAGTCTTCCCATTGGATGACTTTGAGTAATTGCTTTTTGATAAAGCCCATATTATACCTCCAATTTGTTTTGTACATTATATTATAACACATAGTGAAAGATTTTCAATAAAAATATTATCTACGCAACAAATTGGAAAAGCGCTGTCCACCATCGGGGTGGCAAAAACGGATTGTTGGCGATAGATAATCGGCAATAAATAAGTGCAAACAATACAAAAGGCGAGGCATTTTGCCCCGCCCTTTTGTTAATGATGATTGTGATTAGATCTGCAACTCGACAAGATCTGATCTAACAAGATACTCAGGTATGATTTGTCCCTCTGCCACAACGTTGCCTTCGGCTGTCGATGCCGTGGTTGTTGTGAGAACGTTGCCGTTGGAGTCCACAACAGTGCCGATTGCTGCATAGAGCTTGTACTCTATTCTTCTGCTCGAATTGTTGACAAGCTCGTACGTGTCACTTGTTGAGGAGATCGTCACTGCATATGATGCTATCGGCGTTGTCTTGCCCGTATCATATACGTATGCCGTGCCATACCACACAACGTTGTATGTTGTACCGTCGATTGTAACCCTTGTCTTGAGCAACGGATTGTTCTTTACACTCATTGTTTGAAGTGAACTGCTGGCAGGTTTTGTCGGTGCCGAAATTTCCTCTTGAGCGATCTCCACGCTTACACGCTCTTGTGAGCCGAATGCCAAGGTTGCGCTCTTGCCTACTGCATTTGTTGTGATTGTGCCGTTTTCAACACTGTAGGTTGTCTCTGCCGGCATTGTGACGATGACGTAGGTGAAGTCCTTTGTTGTCGTTGTCGCACTCTCCCAACCTGTTATCGCTCCGTTTGTATACGTTGGAGTTGACACACTGAAGGTTGCGGTGTATGCGAACGGAACAGAGAGCTTGCTCGGATCATTGAGATCAAGTGCATATGCTGTCGTAGCCTTGCCGTTTGCAACGGTCGTTGTGTACTTGCCGTCTTTGGAAACAAGCTGTGTGATGCTCATCTTGTTGACGAGGAACGGAACTTCGACTTTTTGTGAAACGCCATTGTTCTCGGTGAGTGTTGCTGTGACGTACACCACACCGCCGGTGTAACTCGGACGGAAGCTACCATAGTTCCAAACGAGTGTGCCATCCATTCCAATCTGACCGTCCACACCATACGTACGTGTTTCCTCTCCAATCTTTACAGAGAGTTGTTTTGGCATTGTCGGACGCTCATACTCATACGGATTGATTGCTTTTGCGACACCATCATTTACACCGCCTGCATAACCTGTGAGCTTCTTGAGTTCCGTCTCATCTGCGATGCTATCCACCGCTTTGTTGAGGACTTTCACCTCAAACTTGATGGATTGCACGCCAATATCGTTGCCATTATGGTTGTACGAGCCGTCTTGACCCACATAGGCATATACCATGTAAGTTCCGCCGACGTAATTGACGTTGACACCACTGAAGTCCCAAACGACTGGGAGCAATGCTGTTGCTCCATTGCCGAACGTGACGCTTACAAACGGATGACCTGTTTCAAACGTGCTGAATATTTCTGCCGTGTTGTCCGTCAACGGATTGATTGGATCGAAGGCAATGCCTGTTGTTTTTGTGATCTCTCCGCTTTGGATGTTGACAGGGACGTCGATGGTTGTATACACGCTGTTTCTCTCACTGGAAACGATTGCTTTTGCCGTGACGACACCACCCTTGTAGGTGTATTCAATGTCGTTTACATTCCACTCAACGTTCATAACTTGAGTTGTGACGTATGTGAAGATGTAGAGTTCTTCGCCGTCCTCGGTTGTGTAGAAGTCACTGCCGAGTTTGCCTTCATAACGGACATAGTTCTTTGTCTTTGAGTTGAAGGTGTAGAATATCACACCATTCGTTTCGGATGCCGTGGTGTACTCATCTTTATTGACACCGAGCACATACCACATACCCAAATACTCATCGCCATTATACGGGTCAATTGAGCCGTGACGTTGTTGATAGATTGTGCCGTATTTAGGCACAGAGCTCTCATAAGTTACGCCCTCTGTCCACCACTTGCGTGCGGAAACAAATTCAGCTCCAACATAATACGTTGCCGTATTGTTGTAGTTTTCCGTGTTGTAAACGCTGTTTGCCAAGTCTGTGTAGACGTCGTTGGTGTACTGATAGGAGCCAACCGACATATCCTTATAACCGATGTCGCTGTTGGTGAGAGTGATCTTGTTTGCACGAATCTTCACCGTGATTGCGAACGGAGCAAGAACTTCTATTGTGCCTTCTTCATCGCTGTAGACGTGGGCTGTAACCTTTCTCTCGATCGTTGAAGTGAGGTTTGCGATTTCGTCCTTGGTTGGAGCATTGTCATACTTGAGGAAGAATATGCCCTCGTCACCGTTTGCAAAGAACAGCTTGATTTGCTTCGGCAATTTGCTACCATCGTATGAATAGAGGTTGTTGAACACAAATTGTGTCGGCATATGCGTTGTCTTGCTGTACACAAGCTCGATATATCTGCCGTCTGTGCCACCACTGCCAATCAAATAGTCGGTGACGGTTGCATACTTGCTCCAATCGCTGTAGATGTATTCAAGAGTGTCGTCAATCAACAACTCTGCCTCGGAGATTGTTCTGTCAAGCACTGTAACCGGAACGTTGATGCGTTGTTTTGCAAGATAGTATCTTGTGCCGGTGCTGTTGCTATTCGCAAGCACGTACTTGCCATCCACCAAGATATAGTTGCCGTTTGCATTTTCAATGGCAACGTTTGCAACTGCGATGAAGCTTGCATTGCTTTCGTTTCTCTTGACGAGTGTATCAACACCGCTCCAATCGAAGTATGCATCGAACTCATGCACGTTGCCTGCCTCATCGGTGGTTGTGATTTTAAGATTGTTCTCAAGCTTAGACGTTGCCGGATTGTACGGATCGATGACGATTGAACGATAGCTAGCATCGTTGATGTAGCGGATTGTTCTGTCAAGGATGCTGATTGTGACATCAATAGTCTCCTCGCAAACGCCACTGCCACCGTTGTAGCTGAACTTCACCGGGATGGTGTAGCTCTTGCCAAAGTACTTGGAGATGTTGGTGTAGAAGTCTGCCTCGCTTGCAAGGTTGGACTTATCAACGTCTTTGAGTGAGTACGTTGCCATGACCTTTTGCGTGCGGTCAGTGCCGTTGACAATCACGTCCACCATTGCGCCGGATGTGAATATTGTGCTTTCCTTGCCATACGGATCGATGACAAAGCTCTTTCCGCTTGCAAGTTGCGTGATGCCTGCAGATTCAACGTTGAGCGCAACGTTTACGGTGCTTGTGAGACTTGCCGACTTGATTGTGAGAGCCATATCGCCCACATAGCCCGATTCGTCATAATTGCCACCCCACACGAGGTTCACGTTGATATTCTCATCTCCAACCTTAAGAGTGGTTGCTCTTGGCAAACCGTTGTAGAAAACGTCTCTTTCGAGCGAATATCCAAAGCCTTCTGCATAGCTTCCGCTGAAGCCGTCAAGTGTAAAGCTGTTGTTGATTGCAAAGCTGAACGGTTTTTCAACCTTTTCTCCGCCAACAAGCACGTATGCGTTGCGTGTGAAGGTTCCACTTGCAATTTCGTCTGCCGTCGGCATACTTGCATCGTTCCAATGGAGAGGTACGTTTGTATATTGCGTGCCGTCTGCTGTGACGGTTGCAAGCGTCGGGAAGGCGAATGGCGTGAATACGTCATACGTCTTTCCCTCGCCCTCAAAGGTGATAGTTATGTCGGTGTTGTAGCCGACAAGATAGATGTGAGCTTCATAGTCTTTGGTTTGTGAAGCCATGCCGTCAAACAGATGATATCTGCGGACAACGTATTTGCCGTTGTCATCCGACACGATCTCTTTGTCAGTCGGTGCAGAGCTGTCAAGCCAAGTGATTGCCACACTCTTGTCTGCATAGCCGGCAATTGCGACTTGACTCGGAAGCGTCCAAGCATTCATCGTGTTGTATTCAAGGCAGAGAGCTTCGCTTTCGCTTGCAAATGAGCCGGACTTGTAGCCGATTGTGCCGCTGATTGCATCACTATCGAACTCATAGCTCGGAATGACAACCTTGACTTGTACGGATTGATTGCCGACGATCGCATGCACGGTTTGCGTGATGCCCGCCTTGGTGACGTTGGTGGGGATGTTTTCCCAACCATTGATATAGGCGTCATAGCTCTTGCCACTCTTTGTTGTGACGTACACTTTGGTGCCGTTGACCGCATCGCTCCAACCTGCAACCTTGAAATAGTTTTCTCTATTCAATGCATAGTCGATCGGATCAACGTTGTATACGTTGGCTTCGCCCTTTTCACCGTTGTTGTTGTAGAATTGCACTGACATGACACTTTGTTGCTCTGTTGTGATGGACAAAGTGATGCGTTGTGCGATGGTTATCGTATTGCCATTAACATCCTTTGAGTAGACAAGACCACGATTATCGGTTGCATATGCATCTACTTGTGCATAGAATGTTCCGCCGTCATACAATTTGTCTGCGGAAATCATCTTGGTGCAAGCCACGTTGGAATAATAGGTGATCGTGTTCCAATCCGGACGCATTGTATGGGTGATACCGCCACCGAATGACACCGCGAGGCTGTTGTATGCTTCATGCCAATTTGGATTGAAGGTGTCTTCGCTTGCGATGGCAATCTTTGTTGTGGACGGCTTGAGCGCACTCACAGTGATAGGCACGTATACCTCTTGTATGCCGGTGTAACGGTTGCCGATGATGAGACATGCATAGAGCTGTTCAGCACTGCCCTTGTATCCGTCATAAGTGAGATCGCCATTAGAGATTGTGTAATCTCTATAATAACCCGTATCCGTCTTGTAATATGGTGCCGTAATTGTGACGTCTTTGCCGACGATAAGCGTTCTTGTTACAAGCTTGTCGCCGTTTGCAATCTTCACTTGGATTGTACTGCCAAACGAATCTGCCGTAATCGTGGATGCGGAGTACGGATCAAACGTCAAGTCTTTTGCCATTGAGTTGAACTCAAACGGTTTGACCACAACACGCATCGTGATTTCTTGAGCAAATGACATGTTGGACACCACTTCTTCCGTGCCGACAAAGCCACTGGTTGCGGTGGATGAGATCTTGAATCTATCTCCGCCAACCTTTGCTCTTACAGTGACGTCAATGCCCTTGTAATAGTTGATGACGCCCGGCTTTGAAATTGCCTCGATGGCTTTTTTGAGTGGCTCGAGTCCGTCAATATCTTTGCCGTTTTCCTGCCAGCTCCAGTCAACTTTGAGATCTTTCATTGAACTTGAGTTGGTAAATTTGACATTCGCACTGGTGAAGTTTGCGATATAGGCGGCAAGGTTGCTTATCTCCTCGTTGCTCATCTCCTCGTTGATTGACATAGAGTCGATTTCAAGGATTGTTGTGTAGTTGCCGTCATCATCACGTGTGGACTTGAGCTTGAGTTGTTGAGCTGACTCATCAACAAGTTCTTTGACGTGAGAGATTTGATAGTTCTTTGCCGTGATCTCAAGCGTGTCGGATATTGCCCCCGAGAGTCCCCATTGATACGTGAAGCCAACTTTGATGACGTTGCTGTCAGATGCGGACGTCCAATCGGTTGCACCTTGCATGCCATACTTGAAGTCCTCTGTGTTCCAAGCGATTGTGCCTGCTGGGAACTTGTTGCCTGTCGGCAAATTATCTCTTGAGAGCACGTAGTACTCGATAGGC
The DNA here is from genome assembly GCA_964644355.1 of uncultured Bacteroides sp. GTDB lineage: Bacteria > Bacillota > Clostridia > Christensenellales > CAG-917 > CAG-475. The sequence goes on along the minus strand of CAZXUW010000009.1, from coordinate 47,406 downwards.
TTGCCGTTTGCATCGACAACATTCTTGCCTTTTTCATCTATGGCAGTGACCGTCTTATACTTGCCGTTCTCCTTGACAAGACCTGCGATATATGCCGGGAAGATATCATAAACACTGCCGTCGGCATTGAGATTTGCAGTTGCACCTGCCTCGATTTGCTCCGCTGTGGGTTGAGCAAGTTTTTGATAATCCGTGCCACCCTTCTTGTTGATGACAGCATATGCCATATTGCCGTTTGCATCCGTGAGATATGTGCCGAACGTGTACGTGCCGTTTGTGAACTGCAATCTGACAAGATCAGGCAAACTTGTTCTGAAATCTTTGCTCTCATTGTCAAGTTCGAGTTTGATTGTATTTGCTTTCCAATCCCATTCACTCTTTTCTGTTGTTTGATCGATTGTTTCTCTCCACTCAAATGCCTTTACACTCTGCAATTCTTTGTCATTTGTGACGTAGACCGGGATTGCATAAATCACGGTGTTGAGTGCATAGCCGTAGACGTAGCCTGCAAGACGTCTGCCGTTCTCATCCTCAGAGGTTGCAGAAGTCAAATCAACGGAGGAAGCATCCCAAATGATGTAGGTGCCGTTGGTGTCCGAACCATTGCCCGTGTATGCACTGCCTGCATAGTAGCTGTGCATTTGTTGTCCTGTTTCAGGATCGTACACCGGGAATGTTACGTCAGCATATTGCGGGAAGAGTGTTGCATCGCTGAATACACTATCCCTCAATTCAAAGTCAAGGTTTGCACCACCAGAGACCATATAACCCGATCTTCTTGCAGGATCGTCAATAACGATTTCTGTCGGAGGTTGAACTTCACCAATCGGAGTTGCACTCTCCGACTCGTCAAAGGTGAGCATGCCTGTTGTGTACGTCTTGTCTCCATAGCTATAAGGCGTGATTGAAATCATGAAGAAGTCCCAAGCATCGTTCATGCTTGTGGTGGTTGTATTGCTTGCACCACCTCCATTCTTCATAAGCTTCATGTTTTTGATGGCTGTTGTTTGAGCCTTGTTGTAGAGCATATTGGTGCTATCGCCATTCTTCATGCCATTGACCATAATTTCAATGGATTGAATGCCCGGTTGCACCGTGATATCATCTGTACGACCATAGTCGGAGTTTTGTGGATCGAGATCGATGTAGATGTTGATTGACGGATCGATAACACCGCTTGCAAACGGAATCGGGAGAATACCACCGATAAGCTCCATAAGGTCGAGCAATGATGCTTCAGCCAATGAGTAATACGTACCCCAACCAATACCGGTAAGGTCGATAGTTCCCTTAAGTGCCGGAATGATAAAGTCTATGACTGCCCATTTGAGCACCGATACAGGCATGTTGCGCATGATGTCTTCGCAATATTCGACCTTTTCTTGAGTGGTTGCTCCTCTTTGCAACATCTTGTCAAGTTCATCAAAGACTTCTTCAATGGTGATTTGCTTACCCTTACCGCTAATCAAATAATTAGAGAGTCTAACTTTATCATCTTCTTTGGAAATGTCTTGGATTTTACCGAAATAGTATTCACTATTGCCCGAAGTGTTCAATCTGATATCAACACCATACTGTTCACCACCCAAATCCATAACCCTCATGAGGTTGAGAATCAAGCAGTTGATCATAAGGACAAGCTCGTTGTATGCATCCTTGTTGAGCTCAAGCTTGATGGACATCTTGCCCATATCATTGCCGGTTGCTCCCGCCTTGGCGCCTGCAACGTATGGCGCATAGCCATTTGCGTTGAATAGATTGATGTCAACCTTCTTGATGAGTTTGTCAAGGCTTGCCGGATAGGAATACGATACCTTTTCGTTTTTATCATTATACGTCCAACCGGTTATCTCGCTTGTTGCGCTTGTTTCCGCCGCCGTCTTTGCAGATGGATATTCATACGATGCATCGTCACCGTCCGTTCCGCTGACAAATGCGAGAAGCGGTGATGCACCGATCAATGAGCCGAGGTCGAGGCAGTCGAGCACGCCGAATGCACCGACAAGGCTGACCAATGCACCGTCAAGACCGATATCTGTCAAGAACACGTTGTTGCCGCCCACAATAACCTTGAGGCTTGTTTGTGAACGTGTACTGCTGAGTGCCGCACGGATGTTGTACTTTCTTGTAGATGCACTGTCATTGCCCGGGTTGGTTGCAACAAACACCTTTCTTGCATCGAGCGTGATGGATGATGCCTCGTACACGGCATATGTTCTGACACTTGTGAATAGATTGTAGTCTTGCACAAGTTGCCATACTTTGTTTTGAATGTTGATATTGAGGCCCGGTTTGATATTGTCAATGACGTTTTGGATGAGAGACATCATGCCCGAAGTGCTGGACATTGTGAGGCCTGCATAACCCGTCTTGACGGAGTTGATGAGGTCTGCCTTATTGTCAATGACACCACTGCCGATGCCGAGAGCCACGTCTCTAACCTTCATACCGAGCACAGTGCCAACACTATCAAGCTCTGCGGTGAGGTCGAGAGAGTCAAATCCGCCGCCACCAAGGTTGACGTTGAGCATGATTGCTTGGATCGGAGGCATCTCGATTGAACCGAGGTTGACGCCGAGCAAGTCCATAACCGTTGAGATGATTGAGCTGTCAAGGGCAATGCCGAGACGGCCGTTTTCGATGTCAACGGTGAGGTTCAAGCCTGTGGAGGCGTTGGACGTTGTTGTTTGTGTGGTTGATTCTTCAGAACCATCAACTGCCGTGCGTGCAGATGTGTCGTAGTTTGGTGACACACCAAGCAAGCCTGCAAAACCTTGGAACTTGATCTTGCCAAGGCCTACACCGCTCAAATCGATGTAGAGTGCATCGGAGTAGATCTCGGTCTCGCTGTAGCCGTCTGCAGTTGCCGTGCCAATCTCCCACTTGCCGTCCGACTTCTTCATAAGTCTTGAAGAACCGAAGTAGTAGACACCCATAAGGCTTGTGCCGGTTGAACCGATGTCAACCTTGAGTGCTATATCACTGTATAGGATACCGCCGATGCCGTATGCCAAAATCGGTGCAAGATTGATGTCTGCTTGCAATGTGATTGTGAGCGTAATAGGCTCGGAAGTGATTGTGAGGTTGATGTCTGCCGCATCGAACTTGTAGTATTCGCCTGCATCATAACCGTTTGCATTGTCGTATGCAACGTATTCACCATCGACAAGCTCGTACACTTTGCCTGTGTAATAGCTGTCGTGTGCCTTGTTCATCTCGTCGGCAGAAAGCTTTTTGAACTCGCCAAATATTGCCGTGCCGTCAAGCAAGGTTGCAAGAACGTTCTTGATCCAAGCACCAAACGTCTTGTCATACTCAGCATCGCTTGCGGTGAGACCTTTTGATGTCATCGTCAAGTCAATGGACGCTTGCACGCCGATTGTCGGCATGTTGAGATCTTTTGCAAGATCAAGTGTGCCTGTGCCGTTGATGAGCTTTTGCAAATCGAGCTTCAAAATCTCTTGATAGTCATCCGCTTTCACGTTGAAGAACTTGCCGACTCTTTGATCTGCCGAGATCGTCTTTGTCATGCTTGCAGACGGAATGTCGAGGCACATATAGAGTGCTTCGCTGAAACGCAAGTTGATTGAGAACTCTGTCTTTCCGCTCAAAGAGTCCATTCTAAAGAGCAAGTCGCCAAGATCCGGGATGAGATTTTGTGAGTAATCTTCGCCACGGATTTCAAGGACCTTCTTGTAGATCGCATTGATAAAGTCTGCATTGAGTTGGAGCAAGAGCTTTTGCGGATTGACCGTGATCATGAAGTATGCATATTCCTTCATGGTCTGTTCAATATTCTCGATATCACTGTATGATGCAACGCCTGCTTCGCTTGATGAACCGGCTTCACCCTCTGAACCGAGCAAATCACCGATGAGACCTGCAAGCAAGCCGTTTTTACCGCTCAAATGGAGGTCTGAAACGGACAATTTTGCCGTGTCACCAAGGATACCGCTCAAATCGAGATAGAGCGTATCGTCAAACAGGTAGATGCCGAGCAACGTGCGTACAGCATCAAGGCTTTCATCTGCAGAGGTGTGCTTGTTGATTTCCAAGCCAAGTTCAATCATCCAATCCTCAACCGAGATGTTTGCAACAAGGTCAAGTGTGAGGTATGAACCACCTTGGACACCAAACTCGTTTGCAATGTTGAGTTTGAGCGTTGAACCGCTGAGTGAACCGGACGGATCAACAAGTCCAAGAACGAGGTCAAGCACTTCGCTCATGTCGATGATGTTTCTGTCAGGATTGTCCGCTACAACCGTGCCATCGCCATAGATGGAGATACCAACGCTCATTTCGATGTGTGCGGTGATGTTCTCCATGCCAACGTACTTGTTGTAAGTCGCATTTCCTTCCTCATCTCTGTTCACGTCGTTGGTTCTATTATAACGTTGCTTGCCGGAAACGTCCTCTCCTTCTCTAATCAGACGATAAACGCCGTTTTCATTAATATATTTGCCGTCGTCAGCTTCAACATACTTTCTATCCGCCATCTTCTCGTCTTTGTCGATGGTGAAGTCTTTGTTGATGTTGGCATACAATCCGCCAAGTGACATTGAGATTGCAAAGTCGCCTTGCTTGAGGTACAAGCCCTTGCCTGTTTTGGTATGCTTGCTGAACGTGTCGGTTGTTGAATCGTAGTCATACGTGTCACCTGCCCAGTTCGGGAATGCATAATTGATGAGTGCATACTCGTCTGTGGAGATAAGAACGTATTTTGTGCCATCAACATTATAGTTGCCCTCTGTCCAATCAACACCTTTGACCTTGCTTCCGTTTGTACCGTAAAGCTTGTTGTACTCATCAACACTCTTGTAGCTCAATGAGCCGACTTTGAAGCCGAGGTTGAGGTCAATGCTCGGTGAGTTGTTGTAGAAGTTGATTGTAAGACCGCTTGTGTCTTTGTTGTTTGTTGTGTAAAGTTTCGGCAAGAATTCGCCTATTCTGCTGAGTGTCTCATACTCACTTGTTGTCACCATATCGATGAGGTCCATAATGAGTGTTTCTTTGAGACCTATTGTGATAAAGTCGTTTGCGATGAGAATTCTGCCAAGGACTGCATCAACAATGCCCCAAATATTGGACGGTATAATGCCTGTTGAAGCATCATCACTCTCAGCTGCAACCTTTGCTTCGCTTGTGGTGCTTGTGCCGAGAAGTTTGGACAAATCGAGACCGTTGATGACGCCGTATGAGAAGAAGTCACCCCATCCAACGATGTCACCGATTTCATGCACGTCAATATTGAGGTTGAGCTTGCCATCCTCAATCTCTACCCACAAATATCCCTTTGGCTTGTTGTTGCCATGGAAGTTTGTGTCATAAGTGAGTTCAAGATAAATCTTCGCTCCCTCAAGTGCCTGGAGAATTCCAACAGACGTGTCACCGCTTATCATCTTGACAAGGTTCTCAAGCTTGAGATAGACCTTCAAGTCAAGACCGAGACCGATTGTACTTTCAAACTCTTTATTGTCTGTTGTGAGAGAGCTTGCAATGAAGTACAGATAGTCACAGATTGCAGGGTTGTCAATGAGATCCGTGAACTGATTTGTCCAGTTGATGACGTCGTCAAGAGTCATAAGGATGCTTGCATTGAAGCCAAGCTCAACACTGTCAAGATCGCCAAGAAGCGTTGACACGTCAAGACCTGCACCGCTCAGCAAGTCATTGAGGTTCATGCTCATTGCCTTGGTGTAGTTGGTGAAGTCCGTGACAAGCTTGTAGACCGTGCCTGTGAATGCATCTGCTTCTGCCATAGAGGTGTAACCGTCGCCGTTTGGATCGATCGGATAGTAATCAACACCCTTGTATGTGACTTTGTTTGCTTTTTCGGTTGCATTTGCACTTGTATGCTCGCTTGCAAGAGTATATTGCAAATTGCCCTCACTTGTGAAGCCTTGCAAATCGTCCTTTGTGACCGTGACAAATTCACCGTTTGCATTCTTGACGTAAATTGTGCCCGTGAATGCCTTGAATTGTCCGTTGTTCACAAGATCTCTATACTCGATGTCTGCCGAGATATTATCCAACGTTTCGGCAACTGTATAGTAGATGCCGTCAACGTCGGTGTAGACGATCTTATCGGCATATTGTGATTGTGTGTGCGGTGAGCCAAAGGCGTATTGTCTTGACTTGACAACCTCCATCATCACACCCTCTGCCTTCATGAAACGATCTTCCGGACCGTAGTTTATGCCGTTGGTGTTGTCCTTGTAGAGTTTGCGATTGCCCTCTGCATCGTAATAGTAATCGTTGCCGTCCTCGCCTCTTTCAAGCTTGACGTAATCCTTCTCATTGAAGTTTCTGCCATAGTAGTTGCTCCAATCGGTATTATCATTGTTACGATAGAAGTTTGCATAGTAGAAGATGTTGTTGGAACCTTGTTGCGTTGCCAAAATATCCTCTTCTCTGCCAAACACGATTGAAGATGAATTGTCTTTGCCGTTGAGACCTTGCAAATTCAAGCCGAGATTGATAATAGGAACGTCACCCTTCTCGTTGAAGAGCACAAGTCCGATTGTCAAATCGTACGGATTGAGATTTTGCTTTGCATACACCTTGAAGTTGGGGAGCAAGTCTGCAATGCTGTCTGCACCGTCAATGAGCTCTGCAAGCAACACTTTGACAAATCCGCTTGTCACATTGAGTGCAATGGAGTTTGTGAAGATGTTGACAAACAAGCTTGTCTGATCTGCAGATTGTGCATCCGGATTTACAATGCTTGGTGTCAATGCAGTGGTTGCAGGCTCATCAGATGCCACAGATGCATCACTGCCGTTGGACACGACACCGCCGACAAGACCTGTGAGCAAATCTTCAATTGAGTATTCGCTCATATCAACAAAGAGTTTTGCTCCCGTTCCGAGAAGTGCCTCGAGGTCGAGATACAAGCCTGCTTTGCCAACGTCCTTGTCATTGTCATAGTAGATGCCGAGAATATGCGGTTTTGTTCCGTCAAGGAGCTTGCCCGTATAGTTGTTGTTATTTCTGTCTTCTGTTGAAATGTAAGTTTTGTTTTCAAGCAAGTCGTTTTGCTCGCCCCAAACGTCGATTGCAACGTCAAGATCTCTCACGTCAATGCCAAAGCTCGGAAGAATGTAAACCTTGAAGCCGAGGCTCATGCGGAGCGTGAAGTAGATGTTGAACGTCATATCGTCGGTGATTTGGAACTTGCCCGACATTGCACCGAGCAATCCGCTCAACACGTCACCAAACGTCTCGTTGATGCCATCGTAATCCTCACCAAGCGTGCCGTTGACCAACACGAAGAGTTGATGGTTCTTCTTGAGCTCATCAAGATTGTCGCCTTCCTCCACTTGGACGTAGTCACCGTGATACTTCTTGTACAAAATATCATTGATATCAGCATCGTTTAAGATTTTGCCCGGAATACTCTCGTACACTTTTTTGTAGTTGTCGTATTCTGCATAGATCTTGCCTGCTTCAAGGAAGATGCTTCCGCTCATTGTGAGGGAGATGTAATAGAGATTGTCAGTGTCAACATACTCTTTGTATGCGTAATTTGCATACTTGCTATCCTCAAAGTTCGGTGTGAGGACGGAGCTGTCTTGTTGCACCTTGATCCAGTAATCATTGTCGTACTTGGCAATCTCGATGTCTGCCTCATCGGCACTCATACCGCCTTCAATGAGTTCGGCTCTCTTCTTTGCGAGCCACTCGTCTGTGATGAGCACTTTCTTTTCAGTGTTGTAGACTGCTTTCTTGTATACGAAATCTCTCCTTAGAGTTTCATAGCTTACATCTGTGTAGATATAGTAAACTGCACCGTTGTTCTCCATCTCATAGATGTAGTTGGGCATATCGTTTGCATTTGTTGCACACTTCTTGTAGTTGCCCTCATCCATAACGTAGAGAGTTGTTTCGTCTATTTCAATATAATTCTCTTTGTAGAGATAATAGCGCGGATTATCTGCGTATTTGCTTGCATCAAAACTGTCACCCGTGTAGTAATCGAGGATCCAATTGCTCAATCCGTCGGTTGACTTGTCAACGCTTGTGTAGATAAATTGATCTTCCTCTGCATAGCGTGCACCTTGCGGGATACCTGTTATCGTATTGAAGTTATACTTGCTGCCAGCCGTAAGTGCATCTGCTCCTGTCACGTAAGTGAACTGAGTCATATTGATCTTTGGAGCATAAATGCTGAAGGACAATTGATGATTCCACAAATACAAATTGATTGACAAGAATTCGTTGCGATTCTCAAGCGGATTGACAACGTACAAATTCTTACCTTCAATGTGGCTATAACCGCTCGCATCCTTGGCAAAGAACTTCGGAACTGTGTAAATACCAATGTTTGCCAACGTTTCATACTTTGTACAAGCATTGAGTTGTGTTTGAGTTGCATCTGCATAGGACACGTAGGACGCGTTCTCTCCACTGCCCAACTGGATGTACACTTCAACTCTTGTGATGTCATAATAGCTTGCGTGACCGCTCTCGACAAGTGCGTCGTAATCCTTACGCTCTGTCTCTGACATCTCTGACTTTTGCACGTATGCACCGTCTGCATCTTTATAGTAAATGCCATGGCTTGATTCACCACTGCCGGAATGCTCTTCGATATCGAAGAAATACTTGGAGCGAGTGAGTTGATCTGCAACTTCCTTGCCCTTCTTGACATATTCTTCTGATCCTACTGTCAATCCGGAACCTGTAAGTTCCTCAACAACAGACGTTGCACTCTTGTAGGAATATCTTGTGTTGTCGGTGTAGATTGTCACATTCGGCTTGTTGACAAACTCTGTCTCAAACTGAATTGCATTCTCACCCATGAGCAAGGAGAGCAAGCTGTTGATGTAGTCTGCATTTGCAAGCACTTTGATGTATCTTGACGTGACTTGAATGCCATACACAAACGTTCTAATATATCCGAGGATGCTATCGTCCTTGACAAGCGGGAATGTCTCGTCACTTGCTGTTGCATCGTCTGCAACAACTGCATCGTCTGCGGACTTGGTGAACAAGCTTGCAAACAACTTGCGGATTTCGTTTGCGTCAACACGCAAAGACGGCATGTTGAAATAGCTCAAGTCAACAAACAAGCCACCGTTTTCTCTCTTATACGTACCGTTCTCGTTTGGATAGCAATAGCTTGAGTCGTATGAGTATCTTGTGCCGGAGTATTCTTCTGACGTGATGTAGAAGTATTTGCCGGATGCATCGCGACCGTAGCTACCGTTTCTTGTCTCGAAATAGTGATCGAAACGCTCGCTCGGATCGATATAAGCTTCACTGCTTGTATCGTTCATTTCTTCATCGCTCATAAGCGTGAAGGTTCCGCCAACCATGTAGATACCAAACAGGTCGTGATATTCGCTCTCGTTTCCGCCCTTTGTTTGGAGAACAAGAGAGAGGTTGACGTAGCTTGCTATGTCTGCGATCAAATCAGTGATGTCAAAACCGCTTGCGTTGTTGATAACTTCCATGAGAAGCTCGACAACCGCAAACAAGTCCATATCACCGTCAAATTGGTCTGCATTATCCGTGTAGTTGATAAGCTCTGTACGCATGAAGTTGAGCAAAGCTGCAATTTGGATATCTGCAGAAATGACAAGCTGGATTGAACGATTTACGTCTCCACCGTCATCTGCTTGTGATGCGATGACGAGAAGTTGATCGTTTGTAAGCCCCGGAATGAGTGCTTGAAGCACTGTTGTGAGGTCAATATTGTTTTCAGCGCCCGCCTTGAAGCTTGCTGAAATGTCAATCGTTTCACTGAGTGTGAAGCGGTCAACTTCGTCCATATCGGTGTATCCGGACAATTCATCACTGCTGAGCACGTATGTACGTGAGTTGGTGAAAGCGATGTCAAGATTCTTGATTGCAAGCTTAAATACAAGTGATGAGTCATACTTGGAGCCGTCCGGAACGTAAGACTTGTTGGCAGAAGCACCGGTTGTGACCTTGTAAATCTTTTCGCCGGTTGTCAATGACGACGAAGCACCGTACACTTCACTGCCATCTCCAAGGTTGTTGTCAACAACTTGTTTTGCGTAAAGCACACCACCTTCAACAAACACTCTGTGTCTCACGTAAAGCGTTGCACCTGCCGTGTCCGTTTCGGGAGTGATTGCACTGAAATATGTACCCGTGCCATCAAGCACGTAGTATCCATTTTGTCCACCATCCGTTGCCGGGCGGAACACATAGTATGATGCACTGTTGTTGCCGATATTTCCTTTGACCAGACTTTCTTCATCAGTGTCTCGATCTTCCGTTACGGTTGCAACCACGTTGTATCTCTCACCGTCAAGAGCGAGATATGCACCAAGCTCGAGGTTGATTGTATCCGACGTGTCAAGCTCAACTTTGAGTCCGCCGATGATCTCTTGATAGAACAACGTCTTGACGTCAAATCCGAGCAAATCTGCAGGGATGTATTCCAAAATCTTGTCAAACAACTTGTCACCAAGTGCAAGTGTAAACTTGTCTTTGTTGACGAGGATTGAAAGTGCAAGCTCTGCATTGCCCATATCTATATCGGATGCCGATGATGTGTCGGATGCGATAGATGCGTCGTCTGTGGACGCTTGTGCATAATTGTCTATTGCAAAGTATTCTTCAGTTGCACCAAAATCAATGAGGATGTCACCCAAAAGTTCTGAAATGTCCAATCCGCCGATTGCAAACTTCTGGATATTGAATGCTTCCTCAAGGTTGACGTACGCTGTGTTGTTGACGTAGTACGCACCAAGCCACAAGGACTCATATCCCGTTTCTGTGATGTTGATAAGCTCAACTTTGAGTTCGGAATTGGTGATCTTGTACATGTCGAGCATCAATGCAACGTCAAGCCTAAAGTGTGCAGAAGAATAACCCTTTGTTGTTGAAGGCATTTCAACCACGATACCCGTGAGGTCACCAATGATTGCACTTATGATTTGACCAAGGTCAAGCGTACCTTCAGTGATACCAAGCTCAAGCTCAACAGAGAAGCCAACCGAAATGACCGTGTCATAGAACATGTTGGTCGGGACACTCTTGAATTTGTCTTTGACATCTTGTTCAAGAGAGTTCTTATACACGATTTCTTTGCCACTCTCAATGATGCTGTGCTCTTTTTCGTCACGGATGTAGTCGGGGAGCAATGCTGTGCCCGAACCGAAGTTAAGCTCGAGTCCGCCGAGTTTGAGACCTGCATTGATACTGCCGATTGCAAAGTCGATGCCAAGATAGTAATCGCTCAATGAACTATAGAGGTCAACCGTGCGATAATATTCACCGTTCACGTCTTTCACATAGCCGAAACGACGTTCTCTAAGGCTTTCAACCGGCTGATATGTTTCGTTGTTGCGGACATAGGTACTGCCATCGATAAACGTATCCGTATCAACGTAGTCCTCACCAACCTTTCTCAAGAGCTTGTTACTACGCACGTTGACGTAAGTGCCAATCGCAGACAAGTAGGCATAGTAGTTGCTGTTTGCGTGCACAAACTTGCCCTTTGCCGTACCGGTGATCTTCACGTATTCACCGCTCTTGACACGCACAAAGTATTCGTTGCCGTCATCTGCCACGTATGCAGAAACCTTTGCGTATGTTTCTTCACTTGCCTTTTGATAAACTTGCGTTTCGGATGCAAGATAATATTCGCCACCCGCCACAAGATAATCATCCAATCCAACAACTCTCTCGAAATCTTCTGTGCCGAAATATTTATATTTATCAGATTGATACGCTTCATAGGACTCGTTTGTCGGATCCATAAACTTGGCGTATTCGGACGGATTGCTTGTTGCAAGATCGTCAATTCTCTTGTAGCTAGGCTCACCAAGATCCATGCCAAGAGAAATGTTGAGCACGTCAAACACTTCTTCAATGCTTCCAAGATCGGGCATAAACGCACTGATCACGGTTGCAAGCAATGCACGTGTGATTTGGATTTGGAATTGCGTATCGCTGTATGCAAGCATGATGAGTGCATCTCTTGCAACGCTTGAAGCATAGGTGGAAATTCCGCTATCGCTTGCCGTCAATGCTCCGTTATCCTCACCGGTGAGGTCTGAAACCTTGCCGATAATCTGTTGCACAAACTCAACAAAGTTTTCTATCTTTGAATAGTTTTCAGCATTGGACACAACGCCCGTCAAGTCGATGTAGAGCGTACCGCCACTCAAGTACAGACCGCCCAAAACTTTGGCTTCGCCGTTGGAGTACTTGGCAAAATAGCCGTTTTCATCAACCTCAATAAACTCTATTGCAAGCTCAACTTGGTCAAAGTCACTGCCTGTGATAAACTCGTCAAGGCTTCCACCGCCAAGCAATGATGCAAGATCGAGAGATGCAAGATCCACGTTTGCGGAAATTCTCACGCCCGTACCTGCGTTGAATGCGGACTCTGTTTGCAATGCGATGATCATATCTCCAAAGAGATTTTCAATCAAACCGCCTGCATTCAAAGTTTCTGCATTGGAGGAGTTGAAGTAGATAAGACCACTTACGCTCAATGATATGTTTTGATCGTAATATTCAGGAGCGCCCTCTCTTGCAAACAATACGACGTTTGCCACTGCACCGAGGTCATCTCCCTTTATCAAATTATAATATGTTATATCTTCGGGCGTGCCCGTGTACGTGTTCCTATTTACGTACTTGTCATTGTCGGCATCGTAAACGTACTCGCCGTTTTCGTCCTGAACATAGTTCATTGCAATGACTCTGCCACCCTCGATAATCACGTGGTTGCGGTTGTATCTCACTTGACCGCTGACGTCCTCACCCTCGTTGATGTGACGGTATGCACCGCTCTTGAGGATGTATTCGCCATCCTCCGCCTCTGTGAAGGTGTAATAGACCAAATTCTCTTGCACGCTGTCGGATGCGACGTTTTGATAGCTGTCGCCATAGAATCCGTTGACGAGTGCGAGAATATTGTCAATGTAGTCGTCAAGGTTGATAAAGCTGTTTCTTTCATCCGTTGTGAGATAGGATTGATAATCGTCAATGCTTTCAAGCGAAACCTTTGCATCCAAACCAAAGTTGACGTCCCACTTGTACTGCTTGCCGGTGACAGGATCTTTCTTGTTGGCAAGAGCAAGAACTAGACGCATTGCCAAAGCATTGTCAATGCCGTATGCACTGAACATATCTCCTTGCGGATAGAGGTAAAGACCGCTTTCATCCTTGTTGAGAACGGTGTTTGTTGAATTGATAGTCGTGCCAATCAAGAGTGAGAGCACGTCGTTGATGAAGTTCGGCTTGAAGAATACGCCGAGATAGTCCATTCTGTTGAGGCTGTCCGGATCGGATGCATCCCACGGTTTTGCAGAAAGCACTATCTTTGAAATGATCATATTGACGATAGAAGCAATGCTTGATCCGCCTTCTTCGCCCTCATCTGCCGTTTGTGCGTCGCCGTCTGCTCCGAGAGTTGAAATCAAATCAATCAAGTCGATTTGGAAGCTTGGACCGCCAATACCTGCCGAATCGAGGTATAGCACGCCGTCGATGAGATAGATACCAACCTTAACCTTGCTATCTTTGCCGTCCTCATATGTGAAGTCAACTGCAATTTGTGCCTCAATGCCCTTGAGAATTGTGGCAAGATCGAGATTGAGATTGCTGATGTCGATATTGGACAAGTTATCAAGACCGAGTTTTTGCAAATTGATCTTTGCACTGATGTCAATCTTGAATCCGTCGTCGATATAGTCTGAAAGAACAAGGCTCAAACCGAGTCTGTTGAGCAACTCGCCAAGTGAGAATGACTCGTTTTCAATCCAAGCGCTGATCTCGTCATTTTCAGTTGTGATGCGGATTTGCGGAAGCATTGTTTGCATAATGCCCTGCAAGCCGTCCATGCCCAACACAACGTCCAAAAGCTCGTCGAATGTAAATCCGCTACGCACATAGTGACCGTTGTCGTCTTGCACGAAACGATTGTCGTGTGCATTCAAGCTATAACGATCTTGAGGAGAAACGTTTTGGAGTTGGAGATCGCTATCAACATATTCATATGTTGCACTTGCATAATAATCAACAATGAGGCTCAAATCGAATGCAATGATGTGTGCATTGACAATCTCGTTGTATTTGCTCTTGTCAACGGCATCAATCTTGTCTTTGATCTTGGTGTATGCATCGCTGTCCGTATCTGTTGAGAGGTCGATACTGTCAACGCTCAAGCCCAAAGAGAGCAAGTTGCTGTCAATGTCGATGCCCAACTGAATTGACGGAGAGAATTGCAAATCGGCAGACACTGTGATGTCAAGGTCAAAGCCCTCCAAAATGCCTGCAATATCCGTGTTGCCGTCAGAGGTGATTGCCGCAATGAGAGCAACAAGCACGTTTTGCATAACGAGCACGCCCATCTTGCCGTCTGCGATGTCAAGGATGATCTGCATTTGCTCCTCTGCACCTTGAGTTGCAACACCTTCTTCAGATGCCGTTGAAGCGTCACCGCTTGTCAAATTGCCAAGCAAATCGACAATTGCATTGCACACGTCGTCACTGAGGCTTGTGTTTGCAATGAAGAACGGCTCACGTCCCAATGCTCCGAGGTCGAAGTAGAGATCACCACCATCAACGTAGACGCCGACAACCGTTTTGTTTGTGCTCTTGTTCTTGATTTCAAGAACAATGTTTGTTTTGTTCGGCTCATTGAGTGCGAGGTTTGCACCAAGCACAATGCCCAAATCGTATGTGATAGTTTCAGAGATGTCCAAACCGAGCTCAAGCTCAAGGTTCTTCACAAACAAATCAATGTATTTGTCAATGCTGATCATCTCGTCATGTCCCTTGATTTCAACGTCCAAACCAAGTTCTAGATAGAGTGACAAAGCACTGAGATTTTCAACCGTGATGTATTTTGTTCTGTCAAAATCTGTCGGCAGAATTCCATCGTTGTTGCCCAAATTGAGTGCGATTGAGCTAAGCTCAATGCCGAGATATGCAGGATCTATTGCAAGATTCAACGCAAGGTTGTAATTGTCTTGCCATACAAACGCAACGTAGCTGTTGTTGGAATTGAGTTTGACAAACTTATCCACGTCAATCTGCTTGCCTGTGAGCATATTGATGAGCGTAACGATGAGACCTTCTGCAAAGTTGACTTTGATACCGCCGTTGTCCATACCAACGTTGGATACGACACCACCAAGGATAGAGCCGACTGAATCGAGCAATCCGCCGCCTTCTTCCTCAGCCATTGTGGTTGCGGTGTCGGTTGAACCGAGCAATCCGCCAAGCAACGTGCCAAGGTCGATATTGGCAAGTGCCACGTGGAAGTCGTTGCTCAAATCGATATAAACGGTGCTTACGCCTTTGCCTTGTGCATTTTCACCCTCTGCAACGAGGCGGAGAGACAATATGACATGCTCAAGTCTGTCACTCTCCGACATTTTGCCGATGTTGTCGATGTGTTCGTCATAGATTTCCACTGCCAAATCACTGTGTGAGAGGATATAAGCAAGGTCGAGCATGCTTGCAGGCGTATAGAGTTTTTCACCCTCAAAGCTTGCTCTGTTTTCATCTGTAATATTGACAATTGCATAGTTGGAGCCAACCTTCACGTATGCCGTGCCGGTATATCCGTCAGAGGAAAGCTCTGCAAGAGCAACTCCGTTTGCAACATATTCTTTCAAATAAACTTTGCCTTGATAGCTTGCACGCTCCTCATCTGCAAGGAGAATGTATTTTGAGCCTTCAAGTTTGTACACTTCTTGATATTTTGCAAGGCTTGATGCGTCTGTATATTCAACGTAAACGACGTTCTGCATCAAATCAATCGGTACGTCGGGATTGAGACGCACGTTGAGTGCAATGCGGAATCCGATATCCGCACCCGCTCTTGCAGGAACCTTGTACGTAAGAAGAAGTTGGCTGATAAAGTTGTTGAGCTCCGTATCTTCGTCGCTGAGGAAGTTTGCAATCCATTCACCAACCGTCCAAGACTGTGTGCCTGCTTCGGCACCGATTGTAAATGTGCCCTTAAGCTCCACAAAGATGTTCGGTATGGTGATATCACCATAGCTGTTGAAAAGGCTTGTATCTTCGTACACGATGTCCTCTGTGCCGTTGAGATACTCTGCAAGCTCTTGTCTGTTTTGACCGTCACGCAACACCACGAGCGGATCCATATTTCCGCCGATTGTGAAATTTATCGGCTCGACGTTGCCGTCTGCGGGTTGAATTTCAGAGCCTACATAGAGCACTGCTTTGCCAATTGCTTGACCTTGAGCGTTGCTGACTTGTCCGCCAAGTTCAAACGCTTTGTTGCCGTACTCGTCGAGATTGTCCCAAACAAGATTGATCCAAGCCGTGACTTCGATTGTATCTATGCCGATAAGACCGTATACGATCTCTGTCAAGCCCTTTGCAAGTTCGATCTTGATTCCGTCCGATGAGAGCAATGCGATGAGTGAAAGCAAGAGTTGTTGCTTTGCATTTGCATCGTCCACAACGCCCTCGTCTGCAGACATAGCCTCAAGGGATACACCACCGTTGATTGCAACAGTCGTATCCTTTGTGAGCAATGACAAAATGATCTCGTACAAGTCGATATCCGCACTTATTCTGCCAAGACCGAAATTGCTTGCATCGATGTAGAGAGTTGCACCGCTATAGTAAACGCCGAGCATTATCGTGCGAGCGGAATCGCCCTTCTTGCCGGACAATTCGATGAGCAATTCGCTTGTATTGCCGTCTGTGTTGATTTGAGTTCCGCCAAGCAAATAGTTGACAATCGGAGAAAGATCGAGTTGTCCTGCGATACGGAATTCATAATTGATGTCCATTGCCGTGTTGAAGGCAAGTGTGGTTGAGGTTTGATTCTCTTTGCCCTCGTTGAACACGATAGTATTTGCACCTTGGTCTGCATTGAAAGAGATACCTGCAGACAAATCCAATCCGATATAAGGATATTGCAAGATTTCAACGTAAGAATCCGCATCCTTGTCGTCGTTTGCCAAATAATTGATGCAACTATCACTCAAACCTGCGGACAAGCCGTTGAGTGACATGTCGAAACTGACGTTGTTGCCTATGGCAACGTATACGCCGAGTGAAAGTTTTGTGAGGTCGAGTCCGTCACCAAAAGCAATGCCGATACCGCCGTTGAAGTCCGTGTTTGTGAACTCAAGTGACAAACCTTCAATGTTGAGCAACTCCAACACCTTGTCAAACAAGTCTGTTGCAAGTGCGATTTCAAGGGCGTGATTGCCAAGGCTGAAACCATCGATCAAGCCTGCAACCGTGCCGAGAATTGCACTCATATCAGCGCCACTTTCCTCTGTTGCTTGCTCGTCGGCAGTCTGTGCGCCGTCCTCTTGATCGGAGGATGAGAACATTCCTATAAGCTCGTTGACGTTGAGCTTGATGCTGTCAATGTCTATGCAAAGAATGCTTGCATCGAGATATACCCAACCGTCTTGCAAATAGAGTGCCAATGCCGTCTCGCCGTTTGAAACCGTCTTGATGGCTATCTTTGCAGTGGATTGCAAGAGAGACTCCAGTGTGAGTCCGCCTGCGATATTGAGGTCCGCATTGATATCGAGCACCAAACCGCCGTCGATATTGCCAAGCTCTATGAGAGCTTCAATGAGCAATCCCTTGAACATGTCACCGATTTCGGCATCAGCCATGTTGTATTTGAGAGTTGCAAGCTGACCTTTGAGTGTTTGAATATCGAGAGAAAGCCCCGTCGAAAGATTGACGTGGAGCAAATCTGTGTTCAATGCACCGTTTTTGAGGATAGGCAAATATGGGTTTGTTGGAGCCTCAAGCTCTTGTTCGAGCTTTGCGAACGCATCGTTGAAAGATGCAAGATTTCTGATGCTTCCAAATTGGATGCCGATATTCAAGCCGATCTCTGTGAGTGGTTCTGCATTAGCAACACCGAGATCTGCAGACAAAGTGAGATTCTTCACCTTGTGAGCACCTAGATTCTCGTAAACAAGTGCTACGTCGTGCACCGGAATGGTTGCATCTGCGTTGTCACCCGTGAAGATAAGCCCAAAGAGCATATCCAAAATTTCTTGAGTGATGTTGACTGAAATCTTGTTGATGTTGAAGATATTTGAATCCATGTCGATTGTAATACAATCGAGAATGGAGTTGATAAGACCTATCGTGTCGAGGCTCTCCTCTTCGTCTGCAGTGTATGCACCGTGCACGATAACCTCGTTGCCGTTGTCCACCAAGTACTCTTGCAAAGATGCGGAGGATGCACTGTCCAATCCTTCGATTGCATTGACAATTGTGTCCGTCAAGCTGTCAAGCAAGTTGCCCAAAAGCTCGTTGACGTTGATGTCGTCAATCTTGAATTTTGTGCCTTTAGAGCCCAAAAGCCCGCTTGCATCGATATATACGCCGTTGTATGCACCGCTGTAATATGCGGTCAAGCGTTCCGCACCGTCTCTGCCACGGATTTGTGCACCGATTCTGGTCTTTGATGCGTCTCTTGTGTTGATTTCACCTTGCAAAGCAATGGTGAGGGGCACTCTGCCGCTTGCAAAGTCGATGTCCTTTTCAAAGAGCGGAGCAAGAGCTGTGATCATATCTGCACTGAGATTTGATTCAAGAAGTCCTGAAACGAGTGATCCGAAGGAGTCGATAATGTTGTTGATGGTCACTGTCTTTGCATTGAAATCGAGATTGAGAGCAATTTCAAGGTCAAGAGTGAGGATTGAATATTCGTCCGCCTTTTTGATAATATCGGACAATGATTCGCCACGATTTGCGAAAATTTGATTGACGTCAAGCGTCGGTGCGCTGACCAAATCAGTCTTTGCATAGCCGAGAGTGATGCCAAATTCGTCTTGGAAAACGCCGTATTTATCTTCGATACCCTCAACGCCGTAAGAGTTGAGGTTGACGTCGATGCCAAAGGTTACGCCGTCAAGCATGCCGTCGTTGATGTCCGCATTGATGTACAAAGCCATGCCCGAAAGAGCACCGAGCTTGCCAAGGTCAAGACCGATGACGTTGTTGACAAGGTCAATGATATTTTCAGGAATAAGCCCTTGAACAAGCGGTATAATGCCGACAATCAAGCCCAAATCACACGGGATTCTAAGCTGTTGAATGCCGTTGCCGTAATCGATAAGAGCACTCTTGCTTGAGCCAAAGAGAATGTTGACAAGCAGTTGCTCAACCGTGAGAGAGGCAATGTCCATCTTGATGAGACTGTTGACGAGTCCGCCGATGTCATAGCCCATGAGCTTGTCGTAAAGCAAAGAAGAAAGATTGAGCTTGTCAAGCATACCGTCAAGACGCTTTGCAAAGCTTGTCATATCGATGTTCTTTGTGGAGGTAACGTGCACGCCGTCACCCTTCTTCAACCCACGAACGTCGGTGATGAGGTTGCCCTGATAGTAATACATGCCAAGTAGCAAAGTGCCTTCGCCGTCACTTGCCATCTTGCAAATGGTGTCGTGGTCAACATCCCTACCGCCTATCTCGTCCGTCTTGAGCTGACGCATCTCGATGAGAATTTGACTCTTGCTATCGTCATTTACGTTGATGTTTGCCGCAAAATGCATAACGATGAGTGAGTCGTAAGAATTCTTCGAGAAGCCCAAAACAAAGGAAGTGTCAAAGGTTATGTAATTCTTATCGACTTCGCTGTTTGCAGCCGCAAGAGCCGCATTCTTGAAGATAGTCCACGCCGACTGTGAGCCGATGGTTGTTTCAGACTCATAGTCCGGATCGGGTGTTGGTGTCGGAATTGGTGTGACGATGTCATCGCCTTTGTCCTGCGACGCCGTGTTGCATGCCACAAGACCGAACAGCATAACGCTGATCAAAACAAGTAGCAATACGAGTGATAACTTTCTCAATCTCATAATCTCCTCCGAGAACATACGCACGTAGCGCATATGTGCAGATTATTATACGTAACTATTATACAGTCAAAAGAGCTATTTGTCAATATACAACTTTACGGATTAAAAACATCAATATATCGTGGTTGACTCATCTGCAAGGCACAACAACTTGTGGAATCTTGCGTTTTTTTGCACCAAAAAAGAGAAAAACGTTGCAAAAAATTATAAAAACAATATGTTTTCCGCAACAAAAAACAACCTTTTTGACTTTGTTAAATTTTGAGTAATCTAATCAGGTTTTTTCCAAAAATTCTCGCATTCTGACATCTTTTGTCACACTCGTTAGAATACTTGAAAAAAAATATTTGAAGCTTATTTTTCTCATTTGACGTTTTTCAAGGGTTTTCAACAAAATTTTCTCGCTTTTTCTAATATCTAACCACGTCTTTTTCAAGTGAAGAATTGCTTTTCGATTGCTTTATTTGACAGTGCAAGGAAAGAGTGTTATTATTTTTTTATGACTTACGCATCGACACAAAACACACCATCTCCAACCGTGCAAAACCCTGCACAAAAGAAAGAACGTATCTGGGAAATTGACTTTCTCAGAGGCGTGTGTGTCGTGCTTATGGTTTTGGATCACTTGGCAATGATGATTGCCATATTTTTCGGTCCGCAATGGTATGGATACCGCTATGCTCAACTCGGATTGGGCGATTCCTTTTCAGTGTTTTGCTACAACTGGTATTTGGGCACGCACAGCGGCTTGAGAGACACCATTCACACCATAGTTTTGTTTGTGTTTTTCTCAATATCCGGCATATCCTGCACCCTCTCCAAAAACAATTTGAAAAGGGGCTTCCAGCTCCTTTGCGTAGCCCTCATTTATTCGCTTGGCTCGTACATTTTGGATGACGTTGTTGGCATAAACGGCGTTTTTGTAACCTTCGGGGTGCTCAATTTTCTCTCCTTTTCAATGCTTTTGTATGCATTGGTTGCTTTTGTATGCAAAAACAACCGCTGGGGCATCATTGGCGTGAGCGTTGCACTCATCACCGTCACACTCTGCCTATACTTTTTGTACACACCGCCCGCCGACACACCCAAAATATTCTGCTTCATATTCCCACAACGTGACTTTTGGGGCAATCCGTCCACCTTCTATTCTCAATCGGAAGTTTCCCCGGGTGACATGTTCCCCTTGATACCTTGGACGTCCTTCTATTTTGCGGGTGCGATCATCGGTCAGCTTTTCTACTTGAAAAAGAAAACCTTGATACCCAAATTTCCCCTTGAAATCGCAGGAGAAAAGCTTTGCGACGTGATAAACACCAAGCTCGAGGACGGCAATCAAAGTGCAATGACGCACGGTGTAAACACGCTCATATTCATCGCACACGTTCGCAGAGCAAGACGCATATTCCGCACGCTTGTGAGAAAGCCGATAAACTTTGTCGGCAAGCACGCCCTTCTCGTATACGTCGTTCACGTGCTGTTGATAGCAGGCATTTTGTGCCTTGTGAGCGGACTGTTTATCACGCCGGGCAACTTTGGAATATAGTTGACTTTTCTAGTTTTTTTCCATAAAAACCACCAAGAAATACCCATAAAAACAATAAAAAAAGCAACAAAAAAGCACACCGAATTCCGCATATGCAAGGTATGGTGTGCTGTTTTTTTATATTAAGATAAATTCCACAATCGAAACTTTAACTTGTCTTTTGTGCGTGTTTAACCGCCCTTTTATCTCATGTAGCCTGAAAAACGAACGTTTGGTTGAACACCCATCGATCTTCCTGATCTGCGGTTTCGAGATGCTTGTTGCATTATCTTGCGAGAGAGTCTTTCAGGAGATCTAACATTCTTCACTTCATATGGCTGTTGAGCATCCGAAACGATAAGCAGTGTGCCAAAACCCAAAAGGCGTTGGAAAACGTTTTGTTTTGTTTCAACCATCTTGATTTCAGAAAGTTGCACGGTGGTGGAGTGTATGCTGAACACACCCTCTCTGTATGCAAGCTTATCAGGGGTAAGCACAAGCTCTTTTGAGCCAAAACGGATTGACTCTATCACAAAGCTTATCACAACCACGATAGCCACCGCCAAAAGCACGTAACGCATCACTTCGTCTGTTAGATACATTGCCGGCTCGCTCTTTGTAAAGACCGCTTCGATTTTGTCTTTGAACGCCCACACCACTGCGGTGATACCGCCCAAAATCAATGCAATGAGCACTGTTTTGAAATAGTTGAGTGCCGAGAATCTGCCCTTTGCGACTACTCTTTCACTTCTTGAATACTTTTTTTCAAGCGTTTTCATGATCCACCTTCTTTTTTAGACATTTTGGGAATTTTGCAATTCTTGTTATCGTGCAACCAAACGGCACGTATGCTCTTTCCAAATTTTCCTCTGAAAAGGCACATTTTCTTGCTTTTGGAACAAGCAGACTGTCCTCACTCTCCCAGTTGAGCACGTTTTTGGAGCGGATGAGCAACTCAAACGGAGCATCCTCCTCACCAAGCGGAGCATCTTCTATGTCGTTGATGACAACCTCCTCGTCTTGATACAGGCGTCTTTCACCTGCAACGAGCTTCTTTGCGAGCAATGGCGTAACGTTCCACTTCTTTGTACATTTTGCGTTTATGATGCGACCGTCCGTTGCATCTTGCGTAAGATCACAAGGAAGTTTCAATGCCATAAGCACGTTGCTCTTGAACATACTTTGTGAGCCGTCTCTGTTTTGTGCGATCGTAAGGGGTATATTCAGCCTCAACATAAACGTACTGCCCGTTTTAAGCACACATTTGACGGAAATTTGCTTTGTACCGCTTGCAACCACCTGACCGCCGGATATCAACTGCATAGTCGTGTTGCACGGCACTCTAAAATTTATCTTAACTTCGGGATCACCCTCTGCACGTTCCACTCTAAACACGATTGTATTTCTAAACGGATAGCTCGTCTTTTCAGAAATTGTCAATCTGCCTCCGCCAACGGGTATATCCATTGTGCACGGCGTGTATGTGAGGAAATTCAACTCATCGTCATCCACCATGCAAGCGGTCTGCATATACAAAGGATATGCGCTCAAAAGTGCAATAGCACCCCTTGAAATCTTCTTTGCGTAAAATGCATTGTCAGCCTTGCCGTATGGCAATTTATACTCTGCGTTTGTGGCTATTTGATTGATGAAAAGCGTGTCTTGCACCGCAGAGCAATCACTCAAACACGCACCGCCGATGACGTTGAAAGTGATACGTTCTATCATATCTGCAACGGAATAATCTCCCGTTTCTTTGAGCACCTCAACAAGCGACTCAAGCATCTCAACGCTTGCTTGCACGTCAACCGCATCAGTGTTGTCGTCACCGATATATGGTGAGCAAGCAAACATTCCAAGCGGTGTTCCGTGATATTTGTCAAGCGACTCTATCATCTTCAATGACAAGCTCCTCAGCGTGTCGTCACCAAAGAATCTGCCGTATATTGCAGGATACTTCACAGCCTTTGCAATGTTGACGCCATTCAATTCAACCGCTCTTTGATGCGACTTTTTATTCCAATTTTTCTGTGCGTATTCAGGGGTAAATACCTTCTGCCTTTTTGCACTCTCTTGCACCGTTTCAAAGGTTAAAACCCTTTTTTGTATGCGTTTAAGTGCCTTTTTTGACAAATAACTCTCCGCGGGCTTTGCGTATGGGAAATGCGCCGAGAGCTTAAACCAATCGGTTGAATCGTCTCTCAATCTCTCTGCCAAATCTCTGAGCCACTCAAGATCGGTCTCTCTATACACAGCCTCGATTGCCTCGATCTCCTCAAGCAATCTTGCTCTTGAATCATACCAGTTGGGTGTGAGCGAATAGGTGTTGAATTGGTTTTTGAAATACTTTTTCAAAAAGGGCAACACTCTCTCGTTCTGCGTGGCTTGATAGTAAGTGAGGAGCGTTTTGATTGCCTCGATTTTCGGCGTTTGCGAACGAGTGCCGTCGGGGCCAAAATCTCCGCCCTCGTTTGCACTTGTAAATATGGGAGTCATAAAGCTTGCAACTTTCTCTTTGAGCTTTTCATCGTCAAGCGTATAGGCAAGCAAAATCAACCCGCGCACGTATCTCGGGAGACTCTCTGACGGCATCCATTCTCCATCCTTGACAAGACCTGACAAAGAGCCTATGCGTTTTTGAAGATTGCATACGCTTTGCATTTGAGAAAGAAGCCACCCTTGTGGTTTGATTGCCCCAAGAGGCAATTTCTTCAACTTTTTCTCTACCGACTTTGCCAAACGTCCACTCCTATGGCTATGCCATAAGCCTCCTTATTAATATAAGTTATCACATAAAATTGACAAATGCAAGTAAAAGAATTATTATATCTTCAAATATACGAGGTGCAATTTATGAAATATGTCTTGATTTTGTGCGATGGAATGGCTGATGCTCCCCTTGAACAGCTGGGGGGAAAAACTCCACTTGCTTTTGCACACACGCCAAATATGGATGCGATTGCTCCTTACTCCACAATGGGGCTTGCAACCACCGTTCCCGACGGTTTTGAACCAGCAAGCGACGTGGCAAATCTCGGCGTACTCGGATATGACGTGAGAGAATGCTATACCGGCAGAAGCCCTCTTGAAGCCCTTTCCATGGGCGTTGATTTGCAAAAAGACGAGCTTGCATTGCGTGCAAACATCGTCACCCTCTCACAAGAGGAGCCTTTTGAGCAAAAACGCATGCTCAATTATGATGCAGGAGCCATTTCCGAGCAGGATGCAATTGAGCTTATCACCTACCTCAACGAACGTCTTGCAACGGAGCGTAGCAGATTTTATATAGGCACAAGCTATCGTCATTGTCTTGTTGTCAAATCGGCAAAACCACAAGACACGCTTGCTCCGCCACACAACATCATCGGCGAGCAAGTCGGCGATCATTTGGCAAAAGGTCCTCTTGCAGAGCACCTCAACGCTCTTATGCGACAGTCGTATGAGCTACTACACAATCACCCCATCAACCAAAGGCGTGCAAAAGAGGGCAAACGCCCCGCAAACGCAGTGTGGTTTTGGGGAGAGGGCACCGCTCCCAAGCTTGAAGCATTTGAGGACAAATATCACAAAAAAGGCACAATGATAAGTGCAGTGGATTTGCTCAAAGGTATTGCCGTTGCAAGTGATATGCAGGTGGTGGACGTACCCGGTGCGACAGGCACGTTGAACACAGACTATTGCGCAAAGGCACGCTATGCCATAGATGCCCTTGAAAGCGGTCAAGATTTTTGCATGATACACGTCGAAGCAACCGACGAATGCGGACATCAAAAGGACTTGCAAGGCAAAATCAAAGCAATAGAAAACATTGATGAAAAAATCGTCTCCCAAGTGCTTTCACACTTTGCAAAAACAATGGAAGATTTCAGGCTTCTCATTATGCCCGATCACCCCACTCCCGTGGCAATTGGCAAACACACTTCAGATCCCGTGCCGTTTATGCTTTTTGACTCAAAACAAGCAGTTGCCCTCATGAGCGTATGCAAGCAAACGGATGTGGATAAGCCTGTATGTTTTGATGAAAACACCGCATCCCAAACGGGGATATATTATCAAAATCCATGGGATGTTATCGACAAGTTTTTTGAAAAATAACGCACTGTTTCAGCAACGTTTTTAATCGTACAAATTTCATCTAATATAACAAAACGAGCGGTTTATCCGCTCGTTTTTGAATGTTAAAATATGGTTTTTGTCATTTGTACAAGTGTTCATCAACACCGTCAATAATCGTTTTGCTTTTCTTTTTGCCGTCTTTGTAGCGGTTTATTTCCACCTTGAATTTTTTGCCCACAGCCTTTCTCACTCTCTTGAAAACAAAGCTTGCAATCTTGAGCGATAACTGCACTAGTGCCACACCAAACGTCACGGCAAACATAACCCATTGCCAAAGCGTTGTCTCACCGCTTGCGATACCTGCCATGGACACGGCTGTGATTGCAAGATACACCACGTTGACAAACGCCTTGAATATGCCCAGCGTCTTTTTGTACACCTTCATATCCCCCTTGCGTTTTTGAGGATTTTTCAATGTCAAAACTGCAAGCACGATAAATATGACAACGTACACCGCAAGCATCACGATAAGCACTCTTGAGAAGGTTGTATCCACCCAACCTTTGGCAACAAAACTGCATACGGACACAATCGAATACAGCGTGCATATCAACGTCCAAATCGCACTTGCAAGTGCAACGGCTTTGGCTCGTTTGCTTGGTTCTTTCTCCTCTTGAGGCGGTTGTTGCACCACCTCGCTCGGCTTGTAATTATATTCCTTGCTCATATTCACTCCCCTGTCTTGCTCGATTTTACCATCCTGCTTGCTTGTGCATCACACTTCTTTGTTTGCGACACGTCTTAAGAAATTGTCGCAAAGGCGGATGTTTTCAACCGCCGCCCCCGTGTTCCAATTGAGCGGGAAACAGTGATTGTCCAAGAGCGTGGTGGAATGATGCTCCTCAACGTGCACACCATAGCTTTGGAGTTTTGCAATAAGCTTTTGCCCTTGCCCCTTGCAGAACATATCCTTTTCGGCGTACGTAATAAAGGAAATCGGGAAACTTTCATCCACGTAATCGAGCGGAGCAAGCACGTCTTTATACTCATACGTTTCAAGGTCTTTGACGTGCACACCGCAGAGGTCGTAAAGTACTCTGTCCGTGAGGTTGAGAGGCATTTTTTGCCCTAGAGCTTCGCCGAGGTCATATAGTCCGCAATCCAGCATTGCCGTGCGGAATTTCAAATTGGTTTGCACTCCATATCTCTCTTGAAGCATCTTGTTTGTGGCAACGCATGAAAGCAATGCGGAATAGTATCCGCCTGCACTGTCACCCGACACGCACATATTGTCTAGATCTAGATTGTATTTTGTGGCATTTTCGCCAACCCAATTAAGTGCGTCCACAAGCTGAACAAGCCCTGTCGGAAACAGATATTCGGGAGCAAGTGCATAGTTGACGTTGACAACAAAGAATCCCTTTTCTGCCACCCATTTGGAAAGCCCTCTGCGTCTGTACTTGTCACCTGCGACAAATCCACCGCCATGTATGCAGAAAAACACAGGATATTTCTCATCATCTTGCCTTTTGACAGCGTATGTATC
The DNA here is from genome assembly GCA_964644355.1 of uncultured Bacteroides sp. Lineage (GTDB taxonomy): Bacteria > Bacillota > Clostridia > Christensenellales > CAG-917 > CAG-475. The sequence continues at coordinate 20,471 of CAZXUW010000009.1, read as the reverse complement.
AAGCTTGCAAGATTCACCGTCACCATACGGAATATCCGTTTGAATTTCAAAATCAACGTCCTTGAACTTAAGCATTTTCTTTTCATTCTGTGCCCTGTCAAAAAGCTTATCAATTGCAACAAACAAAAATTTTGCGAGCGTCATATTCCACCCCTTTTGTATTTTCAATACAACTATAATACCACGACTATTGTCGCCTTGCAATACACAAAATTGTACAAACGTATCAAAAAAACGTCAATCGACAATCTCCGCACCCTCTATCTGCTTTGGCGGAGTGCTTGGAATATATAATATAAAAAACTCAAAATAACACCTCAAGGCACATCTTTGCTTGCTTGTTGCATATTATGTTTTATGTGCGGAATTGTTGGATATATCGGTTGCAAAAATGCCAAAAGCATCGTTGTTGACGGGCTGAAAACGCTTGAATATCGTGGCTATGACAGTGCCGGAATCGCTCTTGTTTGCAACAAAAAATTGGAAATTTTCAAGAGTGTCGGAAGGGTTTTTGCTCTTGAAAACATACTGCCACCCATCACGTCGCATATTGGTATAGGGCACACACGTTGGGCAACTCACGGTGGAATTTGCACGCAAAACGCACATCCACACCTGTCTTTTGACGGGAAAATCGCAATCGTACATAACGGTGTTGTGGAAAACTACGCTTGTCTAAAAGAAGAAATTGAAAATCGCAACATCCCCCTCGCATCCACAACGGATAGCGAAATCATCGCACATCTGCTCGCTCTTGACGATGGCAAAAGTATGCTTGAAAAGATCGCAAACGTGTCAAAACGCCTGCAAGGTTCCACCACTTTTCTTGCAATATCCGTAGAGGATGACGCCATATTCGCTTACAAAAGGGGTGCTTCTCTAGCCATTGGCATAGGTGAGGGCGAAAGTTTTGTTGCAAGCGACACGCTTGCCATAAGCCCCTATACACCAACAATTATCCCACTCCTAGACGGTGAATGTGCCAAAATCACTCCAAATGACGTGCAAGTGTTTCGTGACGGTATACCCATCAAAAAGACGACAGTCAAAATCAAGAGCACGACAATAAAGCATTGCGATTGCCATATGCAAGCGGAGATAGAGGAAATACCCCTTGCGATAGAGCAGACGCAAAAGTGCGTTGACACTCAATTTGACGAGAATATGCAAAACACCCTTTTGAGTGCAAAACGCATATATTTGTGCGGATGCGGAACAGCATATCACGCCTGCCTATACGGCAAAGCGGTGTTTGAAAAGATGCTGAACATCCCATGCGAATGTATTGTTGCAAGCGAATTTGACGAGGTGAAATTTGTGGATAGCAACTGTGTTGGCGTGTTTATCTCTCAAAGCGGTGAGACACTGGACACTTTGCTTGCTCTAAAATACATGCAACAACAAGGGGCAAAAACCATCTCGCTGACCAACGTTGCAAACAGTGCGATCACGCAGTGTTCCGCTCAAAACGTCGTGCTTGATATAGGTGCTGAAATTGCCGTTTGTGCAACAAAATCTTACGTGTGCCAACTGTATACACTCTACATAATTGCCTCAAAATGTGCCCGCCTTACCCCCATAAACGCAAAAGAATTGCAAGGCTACGTGCGTGAGTCAAAAAGAAAAAATATACCTGCCGTTGACGTCAAAAATTCAAGGATGTTTTTTATAGGGAAAGGCATAGATTTCATCACCGCAAAAGAGGGGGCGCTCAAGCTTAAAGAGATAACCTACCAAAGTGCGGACGCCTATCAAGCAGGTGAGCTAAAGCACGGCACAATCGCGCTCATAGACGACAACAGCGTTGTGATTGCCATAATCACACAACAAAAAAACAAGCAAAGAATACAAGCAAGCATAAGCGAATTACGCTCTCGTGGAGGGAGGGTGATTGCAATCTCCTCGGTTGGTGACGTTGGCGCAAACGACACCCTGCATATGTCAAAAATCAAAGACGGTTTGCTATATCCGATCTTGTCCGTTATCCCATTGCAAAGCTTTGCTCTTGCAAGCTCGCAATCACTCAACTTGAATCCGGACAAGCCTCGCAACCTTGCAAAAAGCGTAACCGTTATCTAAAAAGAAAAATTGTCACAAATCACAAAATCGACACATAATGTGCCGATTTTATATATATAAACATTTTGTTTTGCAATTATAATGTTAAATTGTTATCAAGCCATTTGGCAACTTCAGCACAGTCTTCATCAAGCAAAATATCTGCCCTTGAATCAAAATACGTCACCGACTTGTTGATGAGTGCAACCACGTCACCATTGAAATATTGCACAAGTCCCGCCGCCGGATACACCACCAAAGATGTGCCTATCACAATGAGCATATCAGCAGTGGCAATGGCATTGATCGCGCCCCTCAACACCTTCTCGTCAAGACTCTCTTCATAGAGCACCACTTCAGGCTTTACAATCCCACCACACTCGTCACAGTGAGGTACGCCGTCTTTTTGCATAACGTAGTCCAGATCAAAAAACTTGCGACATTTCTCACACCTGTTACGCCATATCGAGCCGTGCAATTCATACACTCTCTCACTGCCTGCCTTTTGGTGCAATCCGTCTATATTTTGCGTAACGATACCGTTTATTTTGCCCGCCTTCTCAAGCCTTGCAAGAAGGTTGTGCATGGCGTTTGGTTTTGCATCTTGCCACACCATTTTGCTCTTGTAAAAGTCATAAAACTCCTTTGGATTGGACATAAAGAAGCTGTGCGAAATTATATCCTCCGCTCTATACTTGCCAACCTTTGTTGAGTACAATCCCGTCGCACTTCTAAAGTCAGGTATACCGCTTGGAACGGAAACACCCGCCCCCGTAAGCACGACGATTTTGCTTGATTTTTCAACGGCGACTTTTAGATCCAAAAGCTTTTCATTGGCAATTTTGTCAAACATATCCCTCACCTTCTTTTGTTTTCTCTTAAATTATAACACTTGTAAAAGCGTATAACAAGTGGTATAATTTTGATAAGTTGTGAGGTGAGATATGCTCAACAAGGATATGTATGCATTAGGAAGCAAGCGTTCTGCAATAAGAGAATTGTATGAATATGGCAAAAAACGCATTGAAGAAGTGGGATTTGACAATGTGTTCGACTTTTCTTTGGGCAATCCAAACGTTGCTCCTCCTGCGTTGGTCAATCAAACTCTAAAGGAGCTTGAATGCACTCTTGACGACGTCTCTTTGCACGGCTACACCTCCGCTCAAGGCGATGCGAGCGTTCGCAGTGCAATAGCAAGCAATTTGTCGGCTAAGTCCGGCATTGCCATATCCAAAGACAACGTCTATATGACTTGCGGAGCGGCATCCTCTTTGTGCATAACGCTAAGAGCCTTGTGCGAGCAAGATGATGAATTTGTCATTCTTGCCCCCTATTTCCCTGAATACAAGGTGTTTGTCTCCTCTCAAGGTGGCAAATGCGTGGTCGTTCCGTTTGATGAGCAAACTTTTATGCCGAATATGACTGCGTTTGAGAATGCGATCACTCCTCACACAAAGGCAATCATAATCAATTCACCAAACAATCCAAGCGGTGTGATATACCCACGTGAGGTCATAGGGCAAATTGCTGACGTTTTGAGGGGAAAAAGCAAGCAATATGCAAGGGATATTTTTATAATTTCCGATGAACCGTATAGAGAAATTGCCTACGACGTAGAGGTGCCGAGTATTATCAGCCTTTATGACAACACGATTGTGTGCTACAGCTACTCAAAATCCCTCTCCATCCCCGGCGAGCGTATCGGCTATGTTGCGGTAAGTCCCAAATGCACTTCCGCTGACGACTTGTATCTTGCAATCTTGGGAGCAGGCAGAGCACTTGGATACGTGTGTGCCCCCTCAACCTATCAGCACGTTGTGGAAAAATGCGTAAATACCCTTCCAAACATATCCGCCTATCGCAAAAACAGAGATTTGCTCTACACGTCTCTTTGCAAAATCGGCTATGACTGCGTGCGTCCGGACGGAGCTTTTTATCTGATGTTCCGCTCCTTAGAGAAAGATTCTTTGCAATTTTGCGAGAGAGCAAAGTCCTTTGATTTGCTTCTTGTTGCCGGTGACGACTTTGGGGCAAAGGGCTACGTGAGAGTTGCCTATTGCGTGGATGGCAAAATGATAGAGAGATCCCTATCCGCCTTCCAAAAGCTGTATGACAGCTACACAAAGTAAATTTTTCACGCAAAAAAGGTGATAAAAAAGTGCATATTTTATAGCAAAAAACCATAAAAAATAAGCGTTATTTATACTATAAAAAGGAAAGGACGAGGCAAAACACCTCGTCCTTTCCAAACAAAGAAGATACCATATGCGATGAAAACCACCGCTTAAAAAAGGGCTTATTTATTGATTAGGCTCATGCGAACAAACAAAATTTTGCCGTCTTTAGACATAGCCACTTCCGAATTGCTTACTCTATGTTGGTTGCTTATTCTTGACATAAATATTTTCATTTTTTTCTCCTTGTGTGGGAAAATTTTATTTCCCTCTTGTTTATGCCTTAAGTATATGCTATACTATGTACCGAAAATGGTACGCGGATAGCTTTTTTTGATAAAATATCGCAAAGGAGAAAATTATGGCACTTGAAGCAAAAAAAACGTTGATTTTCAGAATTTATCAAATCCTTGACGAATACTCCGACAGCGAACATCCGCTCACACAGCAAGACATCATTGACATTCTAGAACACGACTACGATTTGGAGTGCGAAAGAAAGGCAATTGGCAGAAATCTATCCTATCTCAAGGAAATGGGTTTTGATATCGAAAGCGGAGCAAAAGGCTCATATCTTGCCTCTCGCAAGCTTGAAAACGCCGAACTTCGCTTGCTCATTGACAGCGTGCTGTCCTCAAGAAACGTAAACTCCACACACTCCTCTCAACTGATTGAAAAACTCATAAGTCTTGGCGGTCGCAACTTCAAAAGCCACGTCAAACACGTCTATTCCGTAAAAGACTGGGCAAAGTCGGACAACAAAGCATTTTTCTTCAACATCGACGTGATCGACGAGGCAATCGAACAAAACAAAAAAATAAGCTTTTATTACAACAAGGTGGGACTTGACAAAGCACTGCATCATTCGCTGTTCCACAAGGGTTCCCCCTATCAAATGGTACTTCACAACCAACGCTACTATCTTATGATGTATGACGAGACTTTTGAGAAAGTGGGCTACTACCGCCTTGACAAGATCACCGACATAACCATTTTGGAGGATGTAGCAAAACCGCTCAAGGAAAATCCCGGCTTTGAAAAGGGCATCAACTACAAGCAGATTGCAACCGCTTTGCCATACATGTACAACGACAAGCCCATCCCCGTCACGATCAAATGTCGCAACTATATGATGGACACAATAAGTGATTGGTTCGGCACGGATTTCACAATCAAACGAGTTGATGACGAACACTTCACCGCAACGATAACCGCAAGCGAAAAAGCAATGCGATATTGGGTGCTACAATTCAACTACAAGGTGGAAGTCATCTCCCCCGAATCCTTAAGAAACAGTGTTGTTGAAAGCCTAAAGAAAACTTTGGAAATTTATGAGAAATAACGAAACAAACAGTTAAACCGTGCGTTTATGCAATATAAACGCACGGTTTTGTTGTTTGCAACTATTTTATTTTTCTAAGATATACAATTCTCGTATCGTCCTCAAAGGGCAATGAAAGGTCGGGATTTTGTGCCAAAATGTCCTCCGGCATTGCGGAGAGTGCTTTGCACACGTCAAGCATAGTTTCATTGCTTGAGGCAACGTATATGGACAATGCCGACGTGTTCTGCTCTCTTTCTTCTCCCACTTCTACGTCTGAAATATAGTCGATGGAAAGCGGTGAAAAACCGCACGCCTCAACAAGCAAATTCATGTCAACGTCAAATTCTTTATCACCTTTGAGCGTGGCGGAAATATCCTTCACCGTGCATGTGGCACACACTTCTTGCGAAAACGGCGTTTCGCTTGCAACGTCAAATTCAAACGGCAATTCCGCCCTTGCGGAGTTAAGTCCGTTTTCGTCAAGATAAATGATGTCTGTGTTGACAACGCCCTCAACGTGCAATGCTCCTTGTTCGCTCACAACCGCCTTTGAGCAATAGCACCTTGCATACGGCAAAGCACACACTTCAACTGCAGATGGTTTGTTGTCTGCAAGAGCAACGCTTCCGCTCACCCGTTGAGCAAAATATCCACAACCGTCAACACAGGTGACGTGATCGGTTTGGCTCTCTGTTTCTGTGCTGTTGGTCAACATAAACAAGTCTGCGACAATCTCTTGTTTCTCACATCTAAACACTCTTGCTTGAATAATGACTTCGCCATCGAGCATAATGGTGTTGTCATCAGTCACACCTTGCAAAACTATTCTTGAATTTTTTACACTGCACGAAAACAAAACGCTGTCACTTGCAAGCACGCCGTCTATTGCAATATCCTCATCAAGTGGAATATTGAAGTCTTGCATCCGCATATTGCCATCCTCAAGGTAGGTCACTCTTGCAATCACGTTTAGCTTTGCAGACACCTCCCCGTCAGCAGTTTTGGCTTGTCTTGGAGCACAATTTACACTCAAACTCAGCACGGAATCTATCTCCACGCCTACGTTTTTCTCTGCGTTGAATGGCAAAGTTACACTCTTTTGTGCAACGAGCGAGGGCACGTATATTTCCTTTCTTGTGATATAGCAATCATCCGCTCCGACAAGTGCATTCAACTCCTTTTGCTTGACGGCACACGCCTTAAGCTCAAGCACGGCTGTCAACGTAAGAGCAGAGGTGGCACTCACCTCACTCTCCGCAACGAGAACGTCGCACTGAACAGCGTCACCCTCCTCAAACGCGCCCTCGACGTTTGCGGTGTAATCGGCATTGTAGTCAACACCCTTTGTCACGCCCTCTTTGTCGATATAAATGACGTGGAAATTCACTCTGCCTTGCACGTCCACGTATCCGTTGTTTGCGGTTGCACTCGTACACTTTGCATCAACGGCAAGCGACAAAACTTTGGCAACGCTCTCAACGTCGATATTATCCAAAGAGAACTCCACCACACGCTCCGACATGGGAGCAGTGTACAACTTGCATGCGGTTATTTTTTCAAAATCAAACATAGACTCCTCCGTTTCACCAAAACAATATTCAAAAAACTTGCCAAATATGCGAATAAATTTTAAAAATAGGGCAAAAATTAAGCTATGAGAGAAATCGGGCAACAAATTGATTACGCAAAGAGAAAAGTGCAACGCCTTGTCGGCATTCCCGTGGTTGTCAAAATCATAGGCGTGCGAGGCAAAGCAACTCTCTGCCGTGGCAAGGTGTGTGCGATGTTTCCCTCTGTATTCACCGTTCAAATGGATGACGGCGCCACTCGCACCTTTTCATACAGCGACGTGCACACCAAAACCGTCTTGTTCCTTAAACGCGACGACTGAATACCTCACTATATAACGCTCCTCATAATACTCCCCCTTATCAATGCAAAAAACCGCCCCTCGGGACGGCTTTTTGCAAGATAATAAAATAAATAATAGGAGTCAGTTTTCCTTTTTATAGACATTCTTTTTGCGGACGATGACAACTGCCAGAGTGGCTATTGCCCCCAGCACAAGCACGCATCCCACAATAATCAAGCTCAAATACAAAGGTTTCACAACAATCGACTTGACCTCTGCGGTGAATTTGAAATCGAAATCAACAACCGCATAATCTCCGTACTGTGCCGTTATGATATATGTGCCTGTCTTTGTCGGCTTGAAATCGAACACCTTGCCATCTGCCACATACACACCGTTGACAAACCATTTTGTTTGCACTCTCTCGTCCAAATATTGCATACCCGTGAGGGCAAAAGAGGTTGTTTCATTGGTGTAAATCACCGCTCTTGATGGAGCCGTATCGACATCATCTCCTGCGTTTGCCGAAAGAGTGACACGCACTTCACCGACGTAATATGATCCAAATTCAACGTATAGACGTTGAGCGGATGACACAATATCATAGCTAGGATGCTTTGCCACTATCTCAAAACGTCCGCCTTGCGATGGCGTATAATTTATGCTTGAACCCTTGCCGATAAGCACTTCCTCGCCAATCTTCTCACCGTCATCGCACACTCTTGAAGCATACCACTCTATTGCACTTTCAAGATCGGGATCAGTTTGTGCAATTGGCAACACTCTTGCCACAAGCGTAAACGTCTCAACGCTGTCCGCTCGCATATATATACTGTCTGCATATTCTCCGCTTCCCAACGTGCCGTTGTATATAATCTCGATTGCGGTGGGCTTGACGTAGTTGATGACGGAATCCGTCTGGCTTTGAACAATCTCGGCAAGATCTAGCGTGCCGTATTCATTGTCACCTTGCTTGATAGTCTTTTGAGAGATGTTCGACATGATGTTGGCAAGCGTAACGGCATCGTTTGTCTTTTCCTCAACCTCAAGTCTCAATTTAAGCAGAGCCGTGGCAAAACTTGTGATGGCGGTGGCTTGACTTGTTCCGCTCACCGTATGATAGCCCGTTTTGCTTGCGGTATAAATCTTTGTGCCCGGAGCGCACAGCGTGTATGAACTGCCATAGTGAGAGGTTGAGCTCAATTTCTTTTCCTCGTTCATATTCATGACGCCGATCACTCCCGGTAATCCTGCCGGCTGATAGCCCGTGTCGTTTGCACTCGTTGACTTTTGCTTGTTGCCGGATGCGGACACAATGACAGCTTGACGTCTTGCCGACTCGATTGCCGTCTCAAACGCATTACGCTCGTTGTCCGTCTTTGCCTTGTAGTTGTCACTTGTAAATCCAAGCGACATATTGATGACGTCGGCACGTGTACTTGCCCACTCGATGGCTTTTGTGAGGCTTGTTATACTAAACTCGCTCGTGCTGTCCGTCTTGTTTGCCTTGATCGGATAAATCTTTATATAATTCTCAAGAGAGAACTCTTTTATGAGCATTGCAATCGTGCCCGCTATTGCCGTACCATGGCTGTCGGCATCGTCGTCGGTTATGTTGACAACACCGTCAACGGGTTCGGTTGTGGAGTTGTATCCCAAAATTGAACCGTCCTCGTTTTTGTAAAGCACGTCATCAAAAAGCTCGTGTCCTGCGTTTATGCCCGTGTCAATAACGGCAATGACGACGGGCTTGTCAATCCCGCTCAAATCCCAACCCTCAACAACTTGTTTTGCAGAGGGGATACTCAAAAAGCCTTCGCCATAGAACCATTGAGAAGCATAATCTTTTCCGCCATAGCTATAAGCACTTGCAACGCTCGGTGTAAAAAAGCATAAAAAGCTTGCCACAACAATGGTGACAAGCGTAAGTGCTATTGTGAATTTTTTGCAAAATGAAGTGTTTATCATATCGTTTTGTTACAATCAAATGGCGTTTTGGAGCAAACCGAGAGAATATTCAAGTCTACGCAACGTCTCTTGTTTGCCAAGCACAAGTGCCATTTCGATAGCACCACCCGGCGTCACGGGAGCACCGGTGAGAGCAACACGCATGCTGAACATCACTTGTCCGCCCTTCATGCCGGCTTGCTCTGCACTGAGCTTGATTTGCTCTTTGATAGCGTCACCGCTCCAATCCTCAAAGTCCTTAAGTGCGGATATTGACAGTTCAACGGCTTTTGTTGCGATAGGCAAATCCACCTTCATTTTTTGATGGATATACATGTTGAGATCATACTCGCCAAACTCATTTAAGAATGCGATTTTGTCGGGAATTTCATTGAGAACATCCACTCTTGTCTGCATCAAAGATGCGATTTCCTTGACGTCAAAAGCATTGCCGTTTATGCCCTTTTCAATCCAAGGTGTGGCAACTTTTTCAAACTCCTCTGCACTCATTGCCTTGAGGTATTCGCCGTTGAGCCAACGCATTTTTGCCTCGTCGAAAATGGAACTACTGTGCGAAATGCCATCCACGTCAAACGCCTCAACCATCTCGTCCATAGTCATTTTTTCTCTGTTGTCCTTTGGGCACCATCCGAGAAGTGCGATGTAGTTCACAACGGCTTCAGGGATATATCCTTTGGCAATAAAGTCCTCAAAATTGGCATCTCCAAAACGCTTGGAGAGCTTTCTTGTGGCATCTTTCATAATTGGAGGCAAGTGCATATAGCACGGTCTTTCCCATCCAAATGCATCATAGATGAGGTTGTATTTTGGCGTTGAGCTCAAATATTCCGTGCCTCTTATCACGTGTGTGATGCCCATAAGGTGGTCGTCAACGACGTTTGCAAAATTGTAGGTGGGAAGCCCATCGCTCTTGAGCAAAACTCCGTCCTCGATGTCTTGAGCGTCCACGCTTATCTCGCCAAACACCATATCGGTATAGCTTGACACAACGCCCTCTGGCACCTTTTGACGGATGACGTACGGCTCGCCCGCTTCAAGACGTCTTTGCACTTCCTCTTTGGAGAGGTTGCGACAATGCTTGTCATACGTATGCACGCCGTTTTCGTCCTTCAAGCCCTCAAGACGCTCTTTGTCACAGAAACAATAATAGGCTCCGCCAAGCTCGACAAGTTGCTCTGCATATTGCTTATAAAGCCCCATACGCTCCGTCTGAACGTAAGGACCGTATCCGCCGTCCTTGTCCGGACCTTCGTCATATGAGATGCCTGCGGTTGCAAGCGTCCTATACACCATTTCAACAGCACCCTCAACCTTGCGTTCTTGGTCGGTGTCCTCAATGCGGAGAATAAATTTTCCGCCGTTTTTGCGTGCAAAAAGATATGCGTACAATCCCGTACGCAAATTGCCAATGTGCATAAAGCCCGTTGGAGAGGGGGCAAATCTTGTTCTAACAGTTTTAGTCATAATAAAGCATACCTTCTTTCAAACCGTTTTGTATATTTTTGATTTTATCGATAAGACCGTTTTCTTCAAACGAATAGTATAGACCGCCGTGGAAAATGAAGTGATCTCGCACGATTATGCCAACGCCCGAGAGTGTAAACAACAGCTCTCTTGTCAGCTCATAGTCCGCTTGTGACGGCTCAACGTTTCCGCTTGGATGATTGTGTGCAAGGATAATAGAGCAAGCGCCTGTTTTTAGGGCAAAATCCATAACCGCTCGCACGTCCAACGCAACGGAATTTCCGCTTCCGCTGGATAGCGTCTCGCACTTGATGAGCTTGTCGTGGGCATCAAGACCTGCCACGCAAACTTGCTCCTCACGCTTGCCGTATAGCACCGTGCCAAGATAAGATCGCGCCTTGGCTCTGCTTGACATATCCACTCTGTCAACGTCACTATCCACACCGTTGACGTACACTCTGAAAACGTCGGGTAGACTTGCCAAAAACAGTGATGCGTTGTCCGTCATACCTGCAACCTTGCGAAGATGCTCCTCGTCCGCACTCAACACTCTTGAGAGTGAGCCGAATTCATTGATAAGTGCGTGAGCAATCTCGTTTGTATCCTTCCTTGGCACAAATGCAAAAAGCAGATATTCCAAAATCTCGTGCTCGGCAAGAGAAGAAAGTCCGCTTTTCCGTATGCGATTGCGCATTCTATTCCTGTGTCCGTCGTGAACTCCGCCCATAATCAAAGCTCCGGATACTCTTTGAAAACAGTTTCATCAAGCTTGACAAGTCGCACAAGCACCTTAAGGGCCTCGTCCTCATCTTGAAATCCGTATGTCATGCCAATGACCTTCCACGCTCCGTATGCGTGCAAAAAATCATACCAAAAATAGCACTCGTCCTGAAGCTGGAATATCTCAAGATAGTGGAAAGATTCATACTTGCTCCACTTTTGCAAAATGTCGATGAGGGCTTTGACCTCCTCATTGTTGTCATAACGTGCGTGGATAAACTGAAGCATGTATTTTTTCACTTCTTTAGAAAAGGTCATAACGCCTTGTTTGGCGTTTTCTATATCCTTCAAAATGAGTGCGATTTCCCCATCGTCACTATGCTTTTTGAGGACTTTTTGACACGGAAAAGCAAATGCGTTTGTCATAATAAAATGATTATAAACGAAATACTTGTATAAATCAAGGCTTTTTGTATTTTTACGCACACGCCCCCACGTTTTGCATATGCGTGCGCACGCAAAAAAATCAAAAATCACGACAAATAATCGCAGATTGCACCAAAAAGCACAAAAGCAATTCTCTGCTGATATAAAGGATTGAGCAGATTCTGCTCGTCGGCATAGTTGCTCAAAAATCCGCATTCGACGATAATGCTAGGAGCGGTGGTACACTCAAGGATATACTTTTGTGCGTGCAATGCACTATACGTTCTGCCCCCATCAACGGCATTGATTTTGTCATTGATCGCTCTTTGCACACATTTTGCAAATTCTATGCTATCGGGGTTATTTTTTGAATAGAAAACCTGTCCGCCTCTGCGAGTCGGTTGAGAGTAAAAATTCATATGGATGCTCACTACCAAATGCGGATTTGCATTGTTGATGATCTCCCCGCGCTTGAACATATCCGCTCTTTTGGCATTGGCAGTGACACCCTCAAAGGAATACATCGTATCGTTTGTGCGAGTGTATACAACGTTGTATCCACACCCCAAAAGCATATCACCGAGATAATTTGATATGATTAGATTGAGTGTTTTTTCCTTCACACCGCTCTTTTTGCCCGTGACACCACCGTCCGCACCGCCGTGTCCTGCATCGATAACTATGGTCCTTATGATGCTCTCGCTTGCAAAAACTCCGCTCAATGCTCGCACGGCAAAGGGAGAAGCCGTGCAATACACAAGCAAGGCAAGTGCGAAAATCACACAAACTGCACGATTTGTATGCTTTTTTATACGACAAAAAACGACACGCATATAGTTGCTTTATCAATCATATTCAAAAATTCATAAAAATGCACTTATCCACGAAGTTGTCCACAATTTGAGCCAAAAATGTGGACAACTCGGTGGATAACCCACAAAATTTTTACTCTTACCCCCTTTTAGAATGCCGATTTTACTGTCACAAAAATCGCAATTTTATCACCTTTTTTCGACATAAATCGACTTATTTTTGATATTCTACAAGGCTCAATTTTACATCCCAAATAAGCATATTGCAAAACATCCTCACATATGCTGTTTTTGAGGTGAAAAACATGCTTAAATTGTCGGACATTTTGCAAAAAAACTTAATTTCAAAAGAAACGTCACAAGTTTTGGGACGTGTAAAAGATGTATATTTTTCAAAAAAATGTGATGAAATTGCATATCTTATTCTTGAAGATTGCATAAAAAATATACATTTGATTCAGCCGTCTGATATATCCGCCTTTGGAGATGCTCTTATGACGCAATCTTTTGCCCTTGTCAAAACAATCGAGGACGTTGACGTTACACTCTTTGCCATGGGGCTATACGGTATGCAAGTTTACACGCAAACAGGTATCCTAAAGGGCTCAATTGAGAACGTTCAGTTTTCAAAACAAGGAAAAATCTCAAAATTATCAACGCAAGATTATTCATTCACGCCCCAAAACGTGGCATATGCAAATGATATAATTTTGCTGAAGGCACAAACTCGCACATCAAAACCTCGCAAAATGGTTATGCCCATACCATTGCAGAATGCTCCCGTTGAGCTTTTCAACCAAAACAGCGAACAACCAACCGCAAAAACCAATCAAAACACCTCGTTAGATACTCAAAAACAAAATGTTTTGGTATTTTCCGCACCGCCTGCCGTTAAGCTTCAAGATGGCGTACTCTTTTCTGACAACGCACTGAAAATGATAGGCGCACCGCAAATTGAAGATAGCTCCGCCATCACACGCATAATCTCCGATTACAGCTTTCTTGTTGGACGCACGTTGAGTGACGACCTCAAGACTTTTGCAGGCAAACCTATCTCATATAAGGGTGACGTCGTAACGTCGCAAACGATAGAAAACGCTCGCTTTGCAGGCAAACTGACCGAGCTTGTGTTGCTCTCAAAATGACGTATGCTATAAAAATATTTTCGGGCAAAAAATACACATCTATGGCACGCAAGTGTCACGTTGCGATTTGCAATTTTTTCTTCTCTCTTACAGAATAGACAAGTCCCCAAACCGATACGTACACGATAAATGCCCAAAGAATAAAGTTGGTCACCCTACACATAAGCGTCAGCTCATCCGAATCGCCAAAGGTTGCAATGAGCACGTATTGGAGGGTGGCAATGGACAAAATCGCATCCTTGAAGTTGAGCATCCTGAGCGTTCTTGCCGACAGATTGTCAGCGGTGTGTGCCTTTTTCAAGTTCGCAGCGGATGCCGTTATCTTATACACGGTGTAGCTTGCAAAGGCTATTGCCGTGATTTTTGTATAATTCACCTCTCGCTCCCCAAGGCTCATAAGCACTACCGGAGCGATCAGTGACACATCCACCACAAACAGCAGTGCACAATACACAAGATTTGCCCTCGCTCGCTTTGCGCGAGCAAGCGTTGCATCACCGTTTCGCACCTTTATTTCATAAAACAAGATGGCTAGTTTCATTGCAAAAACAAATAGATAATATATGGATATGCACAAATTCCAAGCAGTTTTTAATCGTGCAAACAGGGCAAAATTGAAAATGGCAAAGCAAAGCGATGCGACAATGGATATCGCAACAAACACCACCGTCCGCACCGCTTTGTTATTCACATTTGCATTGGAATTTTCCGCCATATTATCTTCTTGCTTATATTATATTAGCTCCGTATTGAGCAAATCATTGCCTTGCTCAAGCAAATTGGCAAGCTGTTCTTCCTTTTGATCGATAACGGGAAGCACCTTTTTCGTCTTGTTTTTGACAATCTTGCCGTGTGCAACAGCGTTAAGAGTTGCCATTACAAGCCCGACAACACCCAACACTACGCCACCTGCAATAGCTCCGACTCTCGATTGAGTCATGCAAAGGCTCATGCCACCGCCAAATACAAGTGCGGACACCGCACCGAAGCTGTATGCAAAGATATTTGCATTCTTAGTCTTTGACTTTTCAAGTGCTTTTATTCCGTCATACACTTCCATTGCCTGTCTTTCGAGTCTTGCAAGCTCGGCTTTGTGTGCGATTTTTCTATCTCTCTTTATTGAAATTGTAACGTCATCAATTCCGCACGGCTTGATTGAGGTGATCTCCCAACCAAACGCCTCTTGAATATCACAAACCCTCGTTTGCTCGCTTGCTTTGACCATTTTTGTTGCATATTCGTATGCTGTAAAGTCTTTGTTTTCCATAATTATTAACTCCTTTTTAACATTTTGAGAAACGCCAAGTCGACATTGACATTTCCGTGAGACAAGTGTATCTTATAATGGAAAAATCCAAAAAACAACCGCCCAAAATCACTTTGAGACATAATTGAGGTTTTGTTGCACAAAATGAGACAAAAGGACAAAAATGTATCATGGAATACTCAAAAGAGGAATACATCAAACACTATATAATCGAGGCTCTTTTCAGGCTTATGAAAGAGTATGAATATGAAAAAATATCCGTGACGGATATTGCGAACAAGGCAGGCGTTGGCAGAGCCACATTCTATCGTCATTTCAAAACAAAAGAGGACGTAATCAAATATTATTTCTCTCATCAAAAGGAAAAATATGTGTCCGAACAACGCTATTATCCTCGTTGCAGAGAGGATTATACCCAAAACGTTCTACGCACGTTCAATGCCTTCAAAAATCAAAAAGACATCCTATTGTTGCTTCACAAAGCGAACTTGGATCAAATATATTTTGACTACCTAAACAAAAATTTCATCGCTATGTTTGAGAACACTTTCCCCGGCAAAAGCAAGTATGAAGCTCTCATTTATTCGGGCATGCTTTTCAACGTATCGATCGCTTGGTTAGAAGAAGGATGCGTCACTCCGCCGACCACACTTGCCGAGCTGATGATAAACGCAATATATCCGTCAGAAAACTGATTTTTGACAAAACAACCATTTTATACACACAAAACACGCACATGAAGTGCGTGTTTTTGCAAATATGCTCATTTTTTCAAATACAAAGCAAGCCTTATCCTTGCGCCGTTATACAACGCTTCTATGCCCAACGGCACCATAAACTTTTCTATTATACAATCCCCCAAACGCACTGGCTTGTTGCAAATTTCCTTTTCGTAAGTGTTGGTTTCAAGCCTTATTAGACGAGAGCAAAGTCCGTCTCCAATCTTTATAAATCTTTTGTATGCTTTGGCACTGCGCGCATCTTTTGGACGTCTGCGATACGTTCTTTGCCCCGTTTGATATCCCCTAGATATTTTGCAAAAGAATATGAGATTGCTTTATATCATCCATGCATTGAGCAACAAGTCCCGGCATGCCACACTCGTCCTCTATTTGCGCAATTACTCTTGGCATATCTGCCCTCTTTTTTTGGATTTTCTTTCTTTGCAACCCTATCATAGGACGTTGGATGCACCGCAATCGGCACACGATTTGCTCTCTTTGAAATTTTTTGAGGCATTTCTAGCTATCAAAACACTCGTTTTGCCATATTAAAATAAGACAAATCGTCGTTTTATTTTGCAAAACATTAAATTTCCTATATAATATTTTAGGAACGTCCACTTTGCACACGTGCAAATGAAATATGTGTTTATTGGAGAATATCATGAAAAAACAAAGGCTTGTTGTCATATCCCTTCTTTTAATCATCGTGCTGTCAAGCATTTTTATCTTTGCTTCTTGCGATGGTAAAACTTCCATAACCCCTGCGGATTGCACAAGCCACGTTGACAAAAACAACAACGGACTTTGCGACACATGCAATCAAAACGTGCTTGTCAAGCTCGATTTTTATGCCATCAACGACATTCACGGCACGTTTTCACCATCCGATTCCAACGATGGCGTAGGCGGACTTACAACCTTTCTGCTCAACGAGCAAAAGAACAAAAACGCATTCGTGCTCTCATCCGGTGACGCTTGGCAAGGAAGCATGGAATCAAGCAACACCAAAGGCAAGCTCGGCACAGAGTGGCTCAATTATATCAACTGCGTCTCAATGACGCTTGGCAACCACGAGTTTGATTGGACGACGGATGCAATCAAGGCAAACGTCGAAATTGCAGACTTCCCCATCCTTGCGATCAACGTTTTTGAGAGAGAGACAAACGAGCGTGCTCCATACTGCGATGCCTCGGTTATGATTTCATGCGAGGGCGTAAACATCGGCATTATCGGTGCAATCGGAGACTGCTACTCCTCAATCTCCGCAAGTGCTTGCCGTGACGTGTATTTCAAGGTCGGAAACGATCTCACCGCCCTCGTCAAAGAGGAATCTCAAAGCCTTAGGAAGCAAGGTGCGGATTACATTATCCTATCCCTGCACGACGGACAGGCTAAAAGCACAAGCGGAACAGTCAAATATATGGATTGGTATGACGCAACGCTTTCAAACGGCTATGTGGATCTTGTGTTTGAAGGGCACACGCACAGCTCCTACGTTGTCACGGACAAATACGGCGTGCATCACGCTCAAGCAGGCGGATACAACAAGGGCATCTCCCATGCAAACGTCTCTATCAACACAGCAAACGGCAAGAGTACTACAACCGCAAATATCGTGAAGTACAATACGTACAACGCATATGAGAAAAACGACATCATCGACGACCTCGTGGAGTTGTACAAGAATGAAATAGGCAACCTGGACGAGGTGTTGGGATACAATTTCGCAAAACGCTCGTCATATCAGCTCGCAAAGGCAATGGCTGAGGCTTATTATCAGCTTGCAGAAGAAGAATGGGGAGATGAATACCCAATCGCACTCGGCGGCGGATATATCAAATCTCGCCAGCCCTACGACCTTGATTCGGGCGAAGTCACCGTGCGTGATATGTATGCCCTTTTCCCATTCGACAACACGATGATGCTCTGCTCTGTCAACGGCAGTGACCTGCGTGATAAATTCTTCAATCCAAGCAATGAAAACTACCACGTGGCGTATGGTGAGTACGGAGAGAAAATAAAAACCGACCTACAAAACAACATCGGCTTGAATGAAACCTACTATATCGTGGTGGATTCATACACGTCGGACTATGCCTACAACAACCTCACCGTTGTTGATACGCTTGGAAACAAAATATTCCCCCGTGACGTTCTCGCCAATTATCTACTCACAAACGGTTGGCTTACCCAGAAGTAAACTCCCACCCCACGTCTAAAATGCAAACGGCACGAACCAACGTGCCGTTTTTATATACCCTTAGGTCCATATCTCACCGCTTGAGTTGCGACAAAACAACTGTTGTAGCGCATGTCGCAATCTAGTGTTCTTATGCCCTTTGCAAGCATTTCAAGGCAATTTCAGTGTAAATTTGAGCATCTTCGGCTATATAATCATATCCATCGCCCATCGTTTGCAATTTTTCAAACAATCACAACCTCAAAAAATCCGCATATTTGAATAAATGTTGCAGTTTGCCCAATCAATCAAAACAAATTTATTGACAACGCCGATAAGATTGTGATATTATAAGCAGGCTGACGTGACAATTGTCACATCCGCCCAACTCAATCCGCACCGCCAAAAGCCGTGCATCTTGCATTTCGCAACACTTGGAGAAGTACCCAAGAGGCCGAAGGGGCTCCCCTGCTAAGGGAGTAGTACGAGAGAATCGTAGCCAGGGTTCAAATCCCTGCTTCTCCGCCAATAGGTTTCTAAAACCATACGTTCATGGTTTGAGAAAGTTAAAAACCCTACTAAACAGTAGGGTTTTTGCTTTTCTTATGTGTTTTTGCCGGGTTCAAATTCTCATTTTTTGAATTTTTAAAAACTAATTTTTTTGATAAAAAATAAAAATTTTTTTGATTTTTTTATTTTTTCATATTTTTGCAACCACATGCATTGGACAATCCACCAAATTAAAATGGTCTAAACACATTTTCATAATGGTATCATATTCTGAAAAAACAAAACCCTGATGCGTATTGTCATCAGGGTTTTGTCTATCTGTGAAGTTGTATTCAATCTCTATTTTGTCATCATACAGCACAATTCTTTTTATCAATATATTTACAAGTTGTGTTGGCTCTTTTTTAATCGCAGTTAGTATAAATTTCTTTATTTCATCCTTGGATAATCCTATGCGTTCTCGTGATTCTTCTGCTTGAAGTTGTGCCTCCACATCTGCAAGTTCTTTTTCTAATTGTTCAAGCTTTGCTTTTGTTGCCATTGTGACAACTCCCATGCCTATTGCATTCAAAAAGTTGTCTATTTGCTTGTTTATTTGCTTCTTTTTAGACCTTAATTGAAAGACCATAGACGTATCATTCAATCTCTTATCTTGTTCTTCAATAAGCTTGTTTGCTATTATGTCCAAAGTTTCTGCATTGCTTAATAGTGAAATGGTTGTGTCTATAACAAATTCTTCCAATATTTCTTTGCGCACAAGCTTTTTCTTGCATCCTTTTCCAGCTTTGCGAGTGGTGCATTTGCAATATTTTCTAACTTCACCAACACGTGCAGTGCCTGCTGTAGATGATATTATTTTTCCACAATATCCGCACACGATTTTGTTCCTTAACAAGAATGGTGTTTTTGTGCTTGCCTTTCCATAATGATTGCTCTTTTGCATACTTCGCACCAAATAGAAGATGTCATCTGGCACAAGCTGCGGATATATGTTGGTAAAAACCTCACCATCATATTCATACCTGCCGGAATACTTATTGTTTCTCAGTATGTTATGAACTGTGTTAAGCGGCAAAGGCTTCCCTTTGTGAGTTGCGCCCATTTTGTTTACTTCGTCGCAAATATCCACAACACGTTTCCCTTTTGCATATTCTTCATATATGAGTTTAACAAATGGTGCTTCATTCTCATGTGGTAATACCTTCTTGTCTATCACCTTATATCCATATATAAGTGTGCCACCAGCATAGTTGCCTTTGTTTCTATTTTCACGTAATCCTCGTCTCACTTTTTGGGATAGTTCCGCCGAATAGTATTCTGCCATACCTTCTAGCAAGGACTCCAAAATAATGCCTTCTGGTGTTTCTGGTATATTCTCCATTGCGGATAATATTTTGATACCATTGTCTCGCAACGTTTTGCGGTGCATTGCCATCTCATATTTGTTTCTAGAAAATCTATCTAGTTTGTATACTACGGCACGTCTAATAGGCACCCTCCCCATTTTATTCGGACCAATGCCCACATATATTGTAACCATTTTCTATTTTCCACTTGCGCATAGGTTGGTTTGGTGCTACTTTATAATTGTTCAATTTAAAACGGCGTGATTGAGCAATTATAAGTTTTGAGGGAGTTGTCTATGAAAATAGTTGGCGATCGCCTTAATAAATACAATGAAATATACGGAATTGTAAATGTTATTGACAATTGTTTGGAAACCGGAAATCAAATTACATTCTCTCTCGAGGGCAAATGGGGAAAGGGAAAGTCGTGGGTTCTTGATAAAGTTGAGAAGGTATTGAATGGTGAAAATATTTCTACCGCTTCTGCGCTTCCAGACAATA
>CAZXUW010000008.1:0-60773 GCA_964644355.1 uncultured Bacteroides sp. | reverse complement strand
TACATTCGTACCAAACACGCTCCTTCTCCAATCTATAAATATCTTGGAGAAGTCGCCTAGTTTGGTCGAGGGCGCGCGACTGGAAATCGCGTAAACGTCAAAAGCGTTTCAAGAGTTCGAATCTCTTCTTCTCCGCCACTGAAATTAAGCACTCGCTAGAGTGCTTTTTTCATGGTCGGGAAGTGAGCTTTTGGGCATTCTTCAATGCCCACACGGCTTTGCCGTGCGAACTCTTCGTTGCACGCTCCTCTCTGTGAGTAAACTCACCCGTTCCGCTGATTGGCGAATCTCTTCTTCTCCGCCACTGAAATTAAGCACTCGCTAGAGTGCTTTTTTCATGGTCGGGAAGTGAGCTTTTGGGCATTCATCAATGCCCAAAAGCCCACACGGCTCTATTTTTGTCTTAATGGGGTTGCAGCTAAGAAAATATCAAACAATTATTTCTTCTTTTCTTGACGACGTTTGTCGTTGATGATGTTGAGTGCGTCCTCGTCAATGAGGGATATACCCTCCTCTTTTGCGATGTCCACCATTTGTGTGAGTGCCGCTTTGAGGAATACTCTTGGAATTTTGGTGAGCTTTGCACAAGCCTCGTCGGTGAATTTGACGTTTGGATCAATTCTCGATGCGGCATACTTGACGGAATTCACGTCACCTTCCTTTGCTTGAATCTTCTCCGGGTATGGCTTTTTGAAGCGTGAACACCAGAAATTGGTGCTGTCACGATAACCATAATCAACAGGCAAATTGGGATAATTGTATTTTGTGACACCGTTGATGATTGAGTTGTAATACTCCTCTTTCATCCAAATTTTGTCAATCTTCAAGATGAAGTGTGCACCGAATTTGCTTGTGATGCCATTGAAATTTCTATAAGGCGGTTCATATCCCTCAACACAGCCGGGCTTATCCAAATACGCGTCCTCAAGAGAGCTATCCCACGTACATTCAAACACTTGGAATGCCTCTTGAACAATTTGCGGTCTGTCCTCGCCAAGAGTGCTATCCGACAACGTGAACAAGCAATCTTTCATCTTTTCGGAAGTTGTGTCACCGGGGAACCCCAAACGCACAGCCTCTTTGAAATATTTTTTCTCATCCGTGATGAAGTTGAGTGCAACTTTGCCCGTCCTCAAAATGTTTTGAGCTGTATTTGAGCTGTTACGCACCTCCAAAATCATAGCGTAATAGTCTTTGCCTGCGATGTAGTACGGAAAGCACAAAGAGTAGGAGCCGATATTGGTTTGTCCGCTCTCCGACACCGTGGATGCCAGCACCACCGGCATTGGAAAAAATGCGGACGTTTGATAAAAGTTGTCTACGATACGTAAATCTTTGAATTCACTCATGTATTCACCTCGTTTGTTATTTTATACTTCTCAAAGTGTACCCTTTCTCTTGACAAATGCGAAGTTGCAAATTGAGCTGTTCAATGAACTCTTTGTTGGTCTGTGTCTTGACAATCATGCCGAGCATATTTTCAGTGGATTCTGCATTGTCCGTGCCCGACAAGAGTTTGCGTATTGCCCAAGTGCCCTCAAGTTCGCTCTGCGTAAGGAGCAATTCTTCCTTTCGAGTGCCGCTCTTTGCAAGGTCGATTGCAGGGAAAATCCTCTTTTCGCTAAGTCTGCGGTCGAGATGGATTTCCATATTGCCGGTGCCCTTGAACTCCTCGTAAATGACATCGTCCATACGGCTACCAGTGTCGATAAGTGCGGTTGAAATGATGGTGAGCGAACCACCGTTTTCAATGTTTCTTGCAGCACCAAAGAAGCGTTTTGGAGAGTGCAATGCACCTGGATCTATACCACCGGAAAGAGTTCTACCTGTCGGCGGAATGGTGAGGTTGTACGCTCTTGCAAGCCTTGTCAAGCTGTCAAGCAAAATGACAACGTCTTTGCCCATTTCAACAAGGCGTTTAGCTCTGTCAAGAAGCATCTCGGCAGTTTTTGTGTGGTGCTCGGGAAGCTCGTCAAAAGTTGAATAGACCACTTCACCCTTGATGGAGCGTTGCATATCCGTGACTTCTTCAGGACGCTCGTCAATGAGCAACACTTTAAGCTCGATATCCGGATAATTTTGAGAAATCGCACCTGCGATCATCTTAAGCAGTGTCGTCTTACCGGCTTTTGGAGGTGAAACGATGATTGCTCTTTGCCCCTTGCCGATTGGAGATACGAGGTCGATACAACGAGTTGCATACTCTCTTGGAGTTGTCTCAAGCCTAATACGTTCGTTGGGGAAAATCGGAACAAGGTCATCGAAGTTTGGTCGTTTGCCGACATTTTCCCAATTGATTCCGTTGATTGTGCTAACGCTCACCACCGCAGGAGGTCTGCCCTCTTGCAACTTTTTGCACATACTTTGCACGTAGTCGCCCTTTCTCAAGCCATATTGCTTGATTTTCATAGCGGAAACGTAGGCGTCCATTTCATTGAATTCACCATTTTTGACTCTCAAAAAGCCATAACCGTCAGGATAAATTTCAAGATAACCTTCACGGAGTTGTTCGCTCTCTTCATCCTCGGATTTTTCTTGCAAAGTCGGCTTGTTTTTCACCATTTTCTTGGCATCGGCATTCTTGTTTTGAACTTGCGAGCCCTTGAATGCAGGCGTAACAAAGCTTCTGAAACGACCGTTTGACTTCTGATCATTCTTTTGCTGTTGCTCTTGCTGTGCATCGTTATTTGCAGTTGCCTCGTTTTGAGAGATATTTTGTTCTGCAAGCGGTTGCTCGGATTGAATTTCAACAATTTGCGTGTCTTGAGGCTCGTCGAGATTGAACTTTTTTGGACGTCCACGACGTGGTGCAGTGGGCGGATCCATCAAACCATTTGAAATTTTGTATACGAGATCTATAAGTTCACCTTTATTAGCCTTGGTCGGTGCACTAACCCCGTATTCTTTTGCAAGCGTTCGCATTTCAAAGATACTCTTGTTCTCGAGCTCTTGGATAGTAAATTTTTGCATATATTCTCCTATTTGGGCATAGCCCTAAAAAATTTATTTGGATTTATGTGAGTGTATTGATTTGCCAAAACGTCGGTTTTTAGCTTTTATCCAAATTCCCTAGCCCAAAAAAGGGCTAGGGATAAGTAAAAATAAATTAGTCAAACTTGTCTAAAATAAGAAGTTTGGTGTCCTCACCGTCAAAATCAGCTCTGTCAAATTCAACAGTGCTATTTTCGGCATATACGATGTTTTCATCATCAAATAAGGATATGAACTCGTTGATTTTGTCAATGTCGATCTCACAATCCTTTGTCTTGTAGTGCATAGGAATGACAACGTCGGGCATGATGCGATCGACGTATTCCTTTGCTTCTTCTGCATCTATGGTATAATTTCCGCCAACAGGGATAAGTAGCACGTTTACGGGCATCAAGGACTCAACAAGCATCGCATTGCACTCCTCGCCAATGTCACCCATATGGCATACATCCACACCGTCCATACGATATTTGAAAACGAGATTGCTACCTCTCAATGCACCGCAATCATCATCGTGATGTGTGCGTTGAGCAAGCATATGCACTCCGCCTATTTCGTAAGCACCTGCTTTGTTGAGCACTGCCGGTGTGCCTTTGACGTTGGAAAGACAATTGTGGTCGGAATGAGCATGGGAAACCGTCACGATATCCGCATCCATCTCGGGCATGTCGTAACCGACAACATTACCATCAAAAGGATCCGTGATAATTCTCGTTCCCGTGCTTTCTTCAAGCAAGAATGAAGAATGACCAAGCCATGTGATTTTCATCTTTTACTCCTTAATTATTTTGAGCATCCAATCTTGCAACGAGATCTCTGATTTTTTGAGACGGATCGAGCATTTTGGAAACTGACTCGTGTACGTTTGCCGCAGCAATAATGTACGTTATATACTTTGATAGGTCCGCTTCAAGGAACCATTTGCATCCCCTAACTTCAGGAATGCGATATGTGAGGTTGGTTGACACAACGGCATCGAAAACGCCTTGTTCATACGCTTGGTTGAACTTGTCCACACCCTCTGTGAAAAGTGAGAATGTCGCACTGAGGAACACCCTCTTTGCTCCCCTGTCTTTGAGCTGTTTTGCAAGATGCAAAATAGAGTCGCCGGTGGCTATCATATCGTCTGCGACAAAGACGTCTTTGCCCTCAACGGAAGATCCAATATACTCGTGTGCAACGATGGGGTTGCGACCGTGAATGATTGTGGTGTAGTCACGACGTTTGTAGAACATGCCAAGATCAAGCCCCAAAATGGAAGCGTAGAATATATTTCTGGGCACGGCACCCTCATCCGGAGAGACGATCATCATGTTCTCTTTCTTGAGTTTGAGATCGGGGAAATTACGCGTGAGGCACTTCAAAATTTGATAGTGTGCAAAATAGTTGTCAAAGCCCAAAAGTGGGACTGCGTTTTGCACTCTTGGATCGTGTGCGTCGAATGTGATGACGTTTCTCACGCCCATTGCTTGGAGCTCTTGGAGCATAGTTGCACAATCAAGAGATTCTCTTGCGTTTCTTCTATGCTGACGTCCGCCGTAAAGCATTGGCATAATCACCGTGATACGCTCGGGATTGCCCGTGCAAGCAGAGATCAAACGCTTGAGATTTTGATAATGCTCGTCTGGCGTAAGCGGAATGTTCTGCCCGAAGAAAGAATACGTCACTCCGTGGTTGCCCGGATCGCATATGATGTAGACATCCTTGCCACGCAAAGTTTCATAGATAATACCTTTTGCATCACCGTTGGTGAAACGAGGACAGTCGGACTTCAAGATAAAAGTATCTTTGCAGAGTGAATTGCTGATTTGAGATTCATTGAAAAGAGCGATAAGGCGTTTGTCAATGAGGTTTGCAAGCTCCTCGGCACCGGGGGTTGCCAAAATGGCAATCGGAGCAAAAGACATCTCTCTATAAACTGTAAAATCGGGCGTCATAGACTCCTCCACATATTGTGATAAAAGTATATCAAACTATTTTATGTTTGACAATCATTATTTTATACAAACTTGAATTAAGCTAAATTTAACCCAAGTCGTCTCAAAATTTGACAAAAAACACAACGATTTGTCAAAAATCGAGGATGCGTGTGAGAATTGAGTTCATCACGCTCATACCCTTATCGGTGAGTGATATATATCCATCTTTTCTTGAAAAGAAACACTCAAGCTCGCTTGGCAGCGATGGGAGCAACTCCTCGCTCAAGCCTTTTGTGGTGCGTAGTGCAAGCATAATCCTTTCGTTTTGCACGTCTTTTTTAGAGAGAATCTCATAGGTTGCACGCTTTATTTCATCAAAGGTGTTTGCATTCTCAACACTGTCGCAATACTCGTCAATCGAGGCAAAATTTGAATATCTAACCTGCCTTCCGTCCTGTAAAACCTCAAATGAGTGTGCTCCTGCACCAAAGCCGAAATACTCCTCTCTCGTCCAATATCCATAGTTGTGATGAGATATTTTGCCATCCTTTGCAAAGTTTGACACTTCATATCTTTCAAAACCTTGCTTTCTTGCTTCATCAAAAGCAGTTTCGAACAACGTTTGTGTCATATCGTCATCGGGTAAAATTATCCTTTTTTGTTTGACGAGCCTCTCAAGCGGAGTGCCATTTTCAACGCTCAACTCATACATGGAAAGATGAGATACCAGTGGGGATAATCTTGCAACTTGCGACCTTATCAAATCTTCGTCATCGTATGGCAAACCGACAATCAAATCGGCTGAAACGTTGTCAAAATACTTGCCGGCAAGCTCAAGTTTTTCAAGTGCGGTTTTGCTTGTGTGCAACCTCCCCACAGCCTTGAGATTGTCATCACTCAAGCTCTGAACGCCAAGGCTTATTCTGTTGACGCCCACATCCTTGTAAAGCTTGAGTTTTTCCTCATTCAAGCTCTCGGGATTGCACTCTATCGTCCACTCCTTCACATCGTCCAAATCAAAGGTGCAAGCAAGACAGTTGAGCACGCTCCACATCAATGAGCCTTCAAGCAAGCTAGGAGTTCCGCCACCAACGTATACAGTGTCGATAATTTTGTTTTTTCTTGCCTCGTGAGCAAGTGTAAATTCCTTATTTAATGCGTTTAGATAGCGGAAAATCACCATATCGTCACGACAGGCGTATGAGTTGAAATCGCAATAGCGACACTTGCTTTTGCAGAAAGGAATATGGAGATATATTTGCATATTTTTCCTTATTATAAAGCCCCGAAGACATGTCTTCGAGGCAATATTTTACTTGTTTGGATCAACTTTGAGAATGGAAATAAACGCTTCGCTAGGCACTTCGACACTGCCCACTTTGCGCATACGTTTTTTGCCTTCTTTTTGCTTTTCTAGAAGCTTTTTCTTACGTGTGATGTCACCGCCATAGCACTTGGCAAGAACGTCCTTTCTCATTGCTTTTACAGTCTCTCTTGCAATGATTTTTCCGCCAACGGTTGCTTGGATAGGTATCTCAAACAGCTGACGTGGAATGGCATCTTTAAGCTTTTCGGCAATGCCTCTGCCTCTTGGATATGCGTTGTCCTTGTGCACTATGAGTGAGAGTGCGTCGCAAAGCTCACCGTTGATCATCATATCCAAACGGACAAGATCGCTCTTTTCATAACCAGCCATCTCATAGTCCAAGGATGCGTACCCTCTTGTGCGTGATTTGAGGCTGTCAAAGAAGTCGTAAATAATCTCGTTGAGTGGCATACGATAGATGAGTTGCACACGTGTTGGATCGATGTAGGACATATCCACAAACACTCCTCTCTTGCCCTGACAAAGCTCCATAATAGGACCGACGTAATCAGGCGGTGTAAACAATGTAGCTTTGACGATAGGCTCCTCGATTGAAGCAATCTCGCTGGGATTGGGAAGTGCCGTCGGATTGTCGATTGTAAACTTCTCCCCATTGGTCTTTGTGACGATATACGACACGCTAGGAGCGGTTGTGATGAGGTCCAAATCGAACTCACGTTCAAGTCTTTCCTCAATGATTTCCATGTGTAGAAGCCCCAAAAATCCGCATCTAAAGCCAAAGCCAAGTGCGATTGACACTTCAGGCTCAAAGCTCAAAGACGCATCGTTGAGTTGAAGTTTGAGGAGAGCTTCTTTCAAGTCGTCATATTTTGCACCGTCTGCGGGGAAAACGCCCGTGTATACCATCGGTGTAGCTTTTTTGTAGCCTGGCAATGCCTCTTTTGCAGGGTTTTGTGCGTTTGTTATCGTATCACCCACTGCAGTGTCGCTCACATTCTTTATACTTGCGGCGATATAGCCGACTTCACCTGCACAAATCATGCTTGCTTGACGCATACCGGGTGAGAAATAACCAACCTCAACCACTTCAAAAGTCTTGCCCGAAGACATCATTTTGATGGTATCCCCTGTCTTTACACTGCCGTCTATAATGCGAACCATGGAAATTGCACCACGGTAGTTGTCATAGAAGCTGTCAAAAATGAGAGCTTTGAGCGGAGCGGAGTCATCCCCTTGCGGAGCAGGCAACTTTTCAACAATCTGTTCAAGCAAATCGTCAATGCCGATACCCTCTTTTGCAGAAACAAGCGGACATCCCTCCGTATCGAGACCGATGATATCCTCCACTTCCAATTTTACGCCGTCAACGTCAGCGGACGCAAGGTCGATTTTGTTGATGACGGGAAGAATCTCAAGGTTGTTTTCGAGAGCAAGATATACGTTTGACAACGTTTGAGCCTCAACGCCTTGCGTGGCATCTACGATAAGCAATGCACCCTCGCATGCGGCAAGAGATCTGGACACTTCATATGTAAAGTCAACGTGTCCCGGCGTGTCAATGAGATTGAAAACGTACTCCTCGCCCTTGTAGTTGTAGTAAAGTCGGCAAGTTTGAAGCTTGATGGTGATGCCCCTCTCCCTCTCGATATCCATGTTGTCGAGAAGTTGCTCGGACATATCACGCTCTGAAACAGTGCCTGTTTTTTCCATCAAACGATCAGCAAGCGTACTCTTGCCGTGGTCGATGTGGGCGATTATTGAGAAATTTCTGATATGACTCTTTTTCAACGTATCCTCTGCCTCCAAAACCTATAACGTTGCAAATGTATATCAATTTTGGAGTTAATTTTGAAAAACTATTGACTTTATTATAATGGATATGTAAAATTTTATCAACAAATATTCGTATCGTGAGGATAAAAATATGAGCTTTCAATGGCTGTTTGACAGACCAATCGCACACCGTGGACTTCACAATGAAGAATTCCCCGAAAACAGCATGCCTGCATATGAGCGTGCGATCGAGCACAATTTCAACATCGAGATTGACGTGCACGTCACAAAAGACGGCGAAGTCGTTGTTTTTCACGACGACAATTTGAAGCGTGTTTGCGGTGTCAACAAGACAATCAAATTCTGCACTCTTGAGGAGCTCAAGTCCTATCCACTGTTGGACAAGGCAGGCAATCCCACTGAATACACAATGCCAACTCTCAAGGAGTTTTTGAGCCTTGTGGACGGCAGAGTCGGCATCTTGTGCGAGATAAAAGGCTTGCTTCCCATCGACTTCAGCATAGTGCGTGAGACAATCAAGGTGCTCAAAGAGGTAGACTATCAAGGCAATATCGCACTTCAGTCCTTCAACTTCGGTGCCGTGCTCTATGCAAAACATCACTCTCACTACCCTGTCGGCGAACTGTGCACTTGGGCATCACCCATCATCAAGAAATTGAGAAGGAGCATATTCACCCTCTTTATGGGACAATGCTGGATAAACCTTATCACTCGTCCTGATTTTATTGCGTACGACGTCACAGCCGTTCCGCCAATCAACCTTTGGATAAAATTCCACTCACTTCTCCGTCCGGTGCTTATGTGGACAATCAACAGTGACAAGAAACTCGCACGTGCAAAGAAGTATGCCAACAACATCATCTTTGAAACTCTCGATCCCGATATGATCGACGGCGAAGCAGGCAAATTTATGCCCTACCACTGCCCCAAGTGCCAACGCCCCGAAAACAAGAAACTCAATCATTTGAGATAACAGTCAATATTGAAAAATCCGCTAAACGGCGGATTTTCTTTTATCCTAAGACAAACGCATAGAAAAACGGCACTCAGTTGAGTGCCGTTTTTGTCATTGTAATTCAGCAATTATTCCTCATCCTTCTTGGTTTGAAGCTTGAGTTTGAGCTGTTTGAAGTTTGCTTTGATTGTGTCCTTCAATGTTTCAGGCATAGCTTTGATATCCACAATCTTTGTGTTGTTGGTGATTGAGTAGGTCACGTATGCATAGTAGCCAACCAAAAGCACTGCAACGACGCAGAATACAATATAGAATGCATCTGTAGACTCAAAGCTTGTGATTGCATTGGTCACAACACCGCTCTTGACAAGACCGCTTTGGTTGATGAGTTGAGCGTAGTTGAGGAAGCCGAGGAAGGAAATTCCGCCGGTGATGAAATACATTCTCTTGTCACCGCTGACCATCGTGTAGATGAGTGCAAGAGCAAGCGAGAGGAATAGATATGTGTACGTCACCTTGACCGTGAACACTGCAATCACTGCAAGCGTGAAGGATGCAAGGAGCAAAAGCTCTTGCTTGTTGCGATTCTTGAAGTACAAGGAAATCACGTATGCCTCAAGCACAAGAATGAATATGAGGTTGAGGATATTGACGCTTGTTTGTGATGATTTGCCATTCATGCCAACCATACCGTAGAGGTTGAATGCGTTCTTGACAAAGTAGGTCACGTCCGTCATTTGAGCCATGATGAGCTTGAAACCGTAGAACGCATCGCCTTGAGCAATTTGATGTATTGAGCACGGAATGCAAAGTGCGTATGCAAGAACAAAGCAAGCAGGCAAACCGAACACGATTTTTGCTCTGTTGGAAGTGAACTTCTTGAGGTCGTCGTTG
Organism: uncultured Bacteroides sp.; assembly: GCA_964644355.1. Classification (GTDB taxonomy): domain Bacteria; phylum Bacillota; class Clostridia; order Christensenellales; family CAG-917; genus CAG-475. Next base: position 50,893 of record CAZXUW010000008.1, on the reverse strand, counting down.
TCTTTGACGTACATATACACAAAGTATGCCACGATAATTGGTGCCACTGCCAAAGCTCTCAAATCGAGCACGCTTGCAAGAGTCATCACAAAGTAGGTTGAGATATACTTCTTGTTTATCATAAGAAGCATTGCACCTACGATAAGTGCGATAAGCAAGCTTTCAAACGTACCGTTGAATCCGCTCATGAGCAATGCCAAAGGCAAAAGTGCATACAATGCAGAATACACCGTTGCGAGCTTGTTGCCAACGTGCTTTTTGCCAAAGAAATAAATCATTGCGATAACTGCAAGATCTGCAATCACGTTGATGAGGCGGAGCAAAATCGACATGCCTGCATTGTCAAGGCTTTTGCTTGCAAAGCCAACAATGGACAAGATATACAACACACCGGGTGAATAAGTCACGCTCTTGCCGAGTTTTGACATGTTCTCCATGAAGTTGAACACTCCACCGCTCACGCCAAGATAGGATTTTGCAATAGAGATTGTGTTGTTAAATTCACTGCCCACACCAAACATCGTGAGCAAAATAGCAAGTCTCAATGCGGTTGCACCAAGCAAAATCATGCAAAGAATAAATGCGTTGGATTGATACCATTTTGCAACGTGTGTGGTTGATTTTTTCTCGATGAGAGTGGTTTTGCCAAAGTCCACAAAAGCATCTCTTCTTGCATACAAACGTCTAATGAGAACGTATGCCGTGCAAAGAAGTGCAACACCAAACAAGCTCATAAGCACTGTGAAGCAAATGCCGTTTACGTCTGCGTTTGTGTTGACGGTTTTTGCCTTTCTAAAGTTTGCAACGGTGACGCCCTCGGGAACTTCGTCTGCAAGTGCGATGCTCACGTTGTCAAAATATACCGTGCCCGAGCAATTGCTTTCCTCTGAGCCGAGGCACAATGCAATTGTCAAATAATCGGTGTTTTTCGGCTTGACGTAGAAAGTCTTTGTGACAAATCCGTCCGTTTGAGAATATTGAGAGACAAATTTGACGTCCGTGTTTTCAAGAAAAGCTACATAGGCGCCGGTCTTGTTTGAAAGAGCGCTGTTCACCTTGATGTCCACACTGACTTTGTACACCTTGTTTACGTCAACTTTGACGGTCTGCTTGAGATAGCTGTAACCTGCGCTTTCGTTCTTGATACGCAAATATTTGTTTGTGCTATCAGAGTCCGTCTTTGGACCATAATTTTTGATGGATGGAGAGGTTGTCCAGCCCTCAAACTTGCTTGTGCTGTCACTAAAGTCGGAAAAATCGCCGTTTACAACGAGATTTTCGCCAACTTCACTGGACGCATTGTTGCATGCCGTAAATGCAAAAAGTGCTAGTACGACTACTAGCACAAATGCACTTATCAAAATAAGTTTCTTTTTCATCTTGTTTCCTCTCGAAAAACCTGTGAAGTCTTATTGAACTTCTTTGAGCTTTGCAGACTTACCGGTTCTGTTCTTCAAGTAATAAAGTTTTGCACGTCTAACTTTGCCGTGGCGGACAACTTTGATGCTGTCGATTTTCGGTGAGTGAAGCGGGAACGTTCTCTCAACGCCGATGCCTGCCGCAGATATACGACGAACAACGATTGTTTCACGGATGCCACCGTTCTTTCTTGCGATAACGATGCCGGTGTAAGTTTGGATACGCTCTCTTGTACCCTCAACAACCTTGAGGTTGACGTCTACGGTGTCACCAATTCTAATTTCTGGCAAATCAGTTCTCATGCCTTCTCTTTCGAGTGTGTCGATAATGTTCATTTTTGACCTCCTATATTCTACCAAACGTTCTCAACAAGTCTCTCTTGCCGGCGGAACGTCCGAGTCACGTGCGTTATATTAACATAAATATTATATAAAAACAAGCAAAATCAATATGAAAATGAATTTTTCTGCCTATTTTTTTTTATTTTTTTTGCAAAATCCGCAAGAGTATTGCATTTTGCACCGATCAATAGTTTCTGGGATACTTTGCGTCGTTGTAGCCAAACGCATCTTCGATATGTCTCAAACCGCCCTCGTCAATTGCAATAATGTCAAATCTTACCGCCATATTTGCAAGACGTCTTTGCGAGATATATGCCTTGGCACAAGTCACGTATCTGCCCACCTTGTAGGCATTCACTGCCTCCTCGGGTGCTCCGTATTCCGCTCCGTACCTTGTCTTGACCTCTATGAAAACAAGTGTCTTTTCGCCCTTTTCGAGAGGTGAAATTTTGAGGAGTTCGTGCACAAAATTAGATACTTTATTTTGAGATTTTGACTTGATTAGATTGCCGTTTTCATCAAAATTTGCCTCGCAAATTATATCCACTTCGCATCCTTGAAGTTCTATATTTCTCTCAAGGATTCTATACCCTTTTTCTTTGAGGTAATCAACCGCCATTTGTTCGCCGATGTCACCTGTAAATTTTGTGTTTGTCTTTCCCACAACAGCCCCTTAAAATTCAACGCATTATACGTTGACAAAGTTTTTTATGAACGTTTTTCTATGTATCGGTGTCGGACCGATTTCTTTGAGTGCGGATATATGCTTCGCCGTGCCATATCCCATATTGTGCTCAAAATCATACTGCGGATAGATTTGCGCCATATCGCTCATATATCTATCCCTTGTAACCTTTGCCACAATGGATGCCGAAGCTATCGAATATGAGAGTGCATCACCATGTATAATGCCAAACGTCTCATAAGGAATGTCAAGAGCTAGTGCATCCACAATCACTATATCGGGCTTTACGGACAATCCCATAATCGCATCTTTCATGCATGCTTTGGTTGCATTGAGGATATTCATCTCATCAATTTGCTCGGGAGTGTACGACACGGTGTTCACAGCAACAGCCTTTGACACAATAATGTCATACAACTTCTCTCTCTTGCCCTTGCTCACCTTCTTGCTGTCATTGACACCAACAATCAAATCGTTCAAATCCATAATGACTGCCGTGCACGTCACAGGACCTGCAAGCGGACCTCTGCCCACTTCATCTACACCGCAAATATACTTATACCCCTTTTCAAGGAGCTGATTTTCATACGTCATCAAATCTTCAGGTTTTACCATATGCACCTTTTTAATGGATAATGAATAGCCGATAGTGAATAATTGCGGATAATTTGAATTCTATTTCTAGTGCAAAGTGAGATGATAATCTATATAGTGTTTGCAAAACTTTTTAGCGTAGAATTCTAATAATCTTTATTAATTAGATTCAAATCAGGTGCGGACAGCGTCCACCCATAATTATTCATTATTCATTTATTAATTATTAGTTGGTATAACTATCAATTATGCTTTCGGCATCTCGAGCATGATTTTGCCAAGTTTGCCCTTCCTAAATTCATCTATGAGCATTTTGGCAGTACGCTCATAATCCGGTTGATTGCCCTTGAGCTTGAAACCTCTAGCCATTGCTATCTGCTCAAAAATTTGCAAGGTGTCATCCTCAAGTTCAGCAAGGTTATACCTATTTTTGAGAGCATCGGGATAGATGTCTTTAAGCTCTGAAATCAAATCGAATGCAAGTTCACTCACATCCAAAATATCCTCTCTTATAGAGCCGATATATGCAAGGTGGTGGGCAACTTTTTGATCCTCGAATTTGCCCCAAAGCGTGCCGGGTGTGTCAAGGAAGTCAACGTTGTCAATGGACAACCACTGCTTGCCTCTTGTCACACCGGGTCTATCTCCCGTGACTGCTTTTGCCTTTTTCACCATAGAGTTGATGATTGTGGATTTTCCGCTGTTCGGCACACCAACAACCATTGCTCTTATTGATATATTTGCACCTTTTTGTGCATATTTTTCAATTTTATCGGCTACAACCCTCTTCAAGCCAGCCACAATTTGCGAGCAATCTCCGGAAGTGCCGATTGCCTTAACGAAGGGTTTGTTTTGGCGTTTGAACTCCTCACACCATTTGTCCAAATCCTTGCTGTCAACCAGATCGCACTTGTTGAACACGTAAAGCACCTTCTTGCCTTGCAAAAGCTTGTTGAAAAGCGGATTGTCACAAGAGTATACCGCTCTTGCGTCAATAACGTATATCAAAGCATCCACAAGACGAAGATTGTCCTCCATCATGCGGATAGCCTTTGTCATATGACCGGGGAACCATTGGATGTTCATATTTGCCTCGCATATATCGCATAAGATAAAAGAAGTTATCTAACGCGGTGTTTTCAAAAAATATACCAAATATTTGCCACGAAAAAGCATATGAAAAACCCGCCTTAATGACGGTGTTTTTTCTTCTTTTTTGGCAAATAAAGCTTCAAGTCCACATCCTTGAAAAGGTCGGGACGATTTTTCATTGTGATCTCAAGTGACTTTTCTTCACGCCACTTTGCAATGTCCTTGTGATTTCCGCCAAGCAAAACACTTGGAACGGCTCTCCCCCTATAAATTTCAGGACGAGTGTATTGCGGATATTCCAAAAGGCCGTTGGTGAAACTCTCCTCGCTTGTGGATTCATCACAGCCAAGCACACCGTCAATGTATCTTGCAACGGCATTGATAGTGACCAAAGCAGGCAATTCACCACCCGTCAAAACATAGTCACCAATTGACAATTCCTCATCAATACAGATGTCCAAAGCACGCTGATCTACGCCTTCGTAATCTCCGCAAAGAATCAAAATTCTATCCTCTTTTGCAAGGCTTTCCACTTTGCTTTGGCAAAGTTTGCTTCCACGAGGTGACATATAGATACGCCACGCTTCATGATTGGGATCTACATCCTCTATTGCTCTAACAATGGGATCCGGCGTCATAACCATGCCGGCACCGCCACCGTAAGGTGTATCGTCAGTCTTGAGATGTTTGTCAAAAGAATAATCTCTAATGTTGGAAATTTGCACACTGAATTTGCCCTCGTCAATAGCTTTGCCAAGCAAGCTTTGATTGAGAACTGAAAAATATTCAGGGAAAATCGTCAGTATATCAAATTTCATAACAACTCCAAAAATCAGCTATCTAAACTGCTAAAATACAAGCATAGATCAGTTGTAGACGACAACTCTGTCAAACAAAACGTCATCAAGCACCATCTTGCCATCCTCAAGGTCAACAAGCTTGATAAGCTTGTCAACGGCAGGAAAACAAAGTGATTGTGTGCCGTTTTTTAGCTGATAGACGTCGGCAGAGCCATATTGATTGACATCAACCACCTCTCCAACTTTCTCACCCGCAACGTAAACGTCAAGACCTATCATGTCCACAATGTAATATTTGCCATCTGGAAGCTTTGGCAAGTCCACTCTGTTTGCACAAATCAGTTTGCCTCTCAACGCCTCGGCACTCTCAACGCTGTCAACGCCATTTAGCAAGACGTAGCAAACGTTGCCCTCAACAGAGATATGCTCGATTTGGTACTCAACGCCATCGATTTTTAGCCTTTTTAGGTGAGAAAACCGTGCAGGATCTGAGGAATAAAGCTCAAACTTGATTTCCCCCTTTAGCCCACGCGGTTTCAACACCTTGCCGATAGTCAATTCAGATTTCATCTTTTTCTTCAATGACAACGTTGTATCTCACGTTGCTTTTGGCACTTGCAGATTTGACGAGAGTGCGGATTGCTTTTGCAATTCTGCCCTGCTTGCCGATAACCTTGCCGATGTCCTTCTTTGCAATGGTAACAACGATGTCGGTTGCTTGATTGTCATCACGTTGTTCAACAGTATAATCTCCGTCCGGAACAAGCGATGCAACAAGATATTCGACTAATTCAATCATTGTCAATCACCAATTACTTCTTCTCGATAATGCCTTGAGAGATGAGCAAGCCCATAACGGTATCTGTGGGTTGAGCACCCTTTGCAAGCCAATCTTTTGCTTTGTCAGCGTCGATGACGATTTGCTTCGGTTCAGAAACAGGATTGTAGTAACCGATTTGATCGATGTACTCGCCATCACGTGCTTTGCGTGAATCAATTGCAACGATACGATAGAAAGGAGCTTTCTTTGCGCCCATTCTTGTGAGTCTAAGTTTAACCATAGTAGTTAATCCTCCGTTTGTGATTAAATTTTTATTTATATATTTCTATATTATTGTGTTTTTTAGAATAGTTGCATTCTATTCTCTGTTGTTTTTCAGAAAAATCCTTTAAGTCCACGCAATCCCTTGAGTCCGCCTTTTTGCATGCGAGCCATCATATTTTTGGTCAGCTCAAATTGCTTTAAGAGTTGGTTGACTTCTTGGATGCTTGTGCCACTGCCCTTTGCAATACGCTTGCGTTGTGAAGCCTTGATGATGTCGGGATTTCTGCGTTCTTTGGGAGTCATAGATTGGATGATTGCTTTTGTCCTTGCGATCTGCTTTTCATCGATCTGTGCATCCTTAAGCTTGCCGGAAAAACCAGGAATCATTGCCATCATGTCGTTGAGGTCGCCCATCTTCTTCATGCTGTCAAGTTGCTCAAGATAATCTTCAAGGTCAAAGGAATTTTCTTTGAGTTTCTTTTGGAGCTTTTGAGCTTCTTCCATTGAAATTGCCGATTCGGCTTTTTCAATGAGGGTGAGCACGTCACCCATACCGAGAATTCTCGATGCCATACGATCAGGATGGAATGGCTCAAGATCTTCCATCTTCTCACCCGTGCCGTTGAACTTGATCGGCTTGCCTGTCACTGCCTTGATGGAAAGTGCCGCACCGCCTCTTGTGTCACCGTCAAGCTTTGTCATGATGACGCCGGTGATGTCCAGCTTCTCATTGAATGTCTGAGCAACCGTCACTGCATCTTGACCTGTCATACTGTCAACAACAAGCAATATTTCAGCGGGTTTTACTGCATTCTTGACGTTGATAAGCTCTTGCATGAGAGCCTCGTCGATATGCAAACGACCTGCAGTGTCAACAATCATTGTGTCATAGCCGTTTTTGAGTGCATACTCAATGCCTGCCTTTGCGATCTTGACGGGATCGATTTGCCCCATATCAAAGCACTCTGTACCCGCCTTTTTTGCAACGACGTGGAGCTGTTGAATTGCCGCCGGTCGATAAACGTCACCAGCCACCAAAAGCACCTTTTTGTTCTGCTTTTTGAGATAAGCGGCAAGCTTTCCGCACATCGTGGTCTTGCCTGCACCTTGCAAACCGCACATCATGTAGATTGTGGGTTGCTTGTCGCTGACGGCAAGCTTTTGATGAGTGCTACCCATAAGTGCACAAAGCTCATCATTGACGATCTTGACAATTTGTTGTGCCGGAGTGAGGGATTTGAGTATATCTTCACCAAGAGCTTTTTCGCTCACTCTTGCGGTGAAATCTTTGACAACGGTGTAGTTGACGTCCGCTTCAAGCAAAGCGACACGAATCTCTCGCATTGCTTGCTTTATCTCAAGTTCCGTCAACTTACCTTTGTTGCGGAGTTTTGAGAAAATATGGTTCATTCTGTCGGATAAACTTTCAAAAAGTGCCACAGCTCACTCCTCCAGTATTTTTTTAAGTTCAGCAATACGCTCAAGCATATCAGCGTCCGCAACAATGCTCATATCGTCCAAAATTGCGTGCATACGCTTGTCTTTGTCAACAAGATGAAGTGTGTTTTCAAATTCAACAAGATGCTTCTCGCCCTTGTTGATGCCGTCAAGCACCGCTTGGCGTGACACACCCTCGATTTGAGCAATCTCGCCAAAAGACAAATCCTCGTCATAGTGCATGACAAGCATATCGTTCTGCCTTTGTGTGAGAAGTGCACCATAGTAACTTCTCAAGGTTGAAATCTCAAATCTATCCATACTCACCTGTCAAACTTGATTGCTTGACACTATAATACACTTAAAAAACAAGGGTGTCAAGCAAAAATGCTAAACACCCTTAAAATTATTGATACTATATAATCATTAATTACAAATTCTTATAATAGCGCTCAATGAGTTTTGCCATCAGTTTTCTACGTTCAACCAAGAAATCATCATAAGAAGAAACATCCATATCGAATATGTTTTCCGGTATACAATTCTCTCTAAGATTTTGCATAAGTAAATTTCTATCAGATATATTACCGAAAGTGATTTCTTTTGTTTCACACTGTTCACTAACTTTGGAAAAATATTGGCAAGGAGCATCATCGCTTATTGCCTTGTTGACTTGAGTATCCAAATATATGTAGTTTGCAACTTGATTATACTTTGATTTGTTATCAATGCCATTGCTTTTAAGGTATGCCTTCGGGAAAATATGATGGACATCACCTGAAATTGTAATTAAATCAGCCACTTTCGTTCCATTCATAAGCATTGAATTGCAATTAAGATTTATTTGCGCAGCAATGAATGCGTTAAAAACAGGGCTGTTTACCGATGAAGTTTCTAAATATTGTGGCAATGTAATATTCCAGAATGTATCAGACAATGTTGATTGTTCAAGTTCTGAAAGATATGTTAGAAAACCTTTTTCAGCAATCGCATGCATATCTCGCTCCATATAAGTTTCAGGAGAGCCGACATATCTGGATGTCAAGGTTGAAAGCACAAACCATTTTTGCACATAACGCTTTATGTGAGCATTTGGTACTGATTGGTCTGCAAGCAATACTAAATACAGAGTATAAGCAAAATCAAGTGTGAGAGATGAGCTTATAAGCTTATTGGAAATAAACCCTGCACCTTTTATTGCCATAATAAACTGCTCAAAATTATATTCATTTATGAAATTCAAGATACCCTTATTGAGTTTTTCATAAGATGAATCGACAATATCACCTCTATATTCTTTAGTATCAAAATCACGTCCAGATAACAAACTTACAAGGTCTTTCAATCTACCTCTATTAAATTGATGCATAAATGCAACTCTCAGCATATTGCCATAATCAGGATCGTAAATATCATCATAATCATTTGCCAACCATTTAATTTTTGAGAAATAGTCGGTATCACAAAATTCCTTATCTTTTATTAGTTGAGAATAAAATTCGGGTTTTGCGGCAAGATGACAGAAATAATCAACGGTTTTTCTCATAATGTTTCCGCAATGCTCTGTATCTGCAGCCATTTTTGACATGACAAAATCGAACTGGTTTAATGAAGTACCCTTTGAGTTTATACGTATAAATATTTCAGTAACTTCTTCTATATCGAGAGTATGGTCAAGCTCTATCACACCAATTTGACGGTTTGCAATTCCTTTAAGATCAGATATTGCTTTGTTAACATCATTTGGTTTGACTCCTTCATTAAATGAACAATATTGCCAAGCAAAATCAAATGGATCAAATTCATTAGAAAAGAGGATCGAAATATCAGGTATCCATTTTTTATCTTTCAGGTGCGATGCATCCTGAACTGCAAATCTTTTTGTGGCATCGGTCGCCAAAGGATTGAAAGCAATTTTAATTCTACCCAAATTAAAATCTTCATCCAAAACTTCTTTTCCAGCAATCGCAGCCATTAATGCTGTAACTCTTTGTTGCCCATCAATCAAAACCTTCTTACCATTGGCTTTTCCACCGTCTTTAGTTGTAACATCAGGATTCTTCCAAGTAATAATATATCCTGTCGGATAACCATTATATAATGAGTCAATCAAGTCACGAACTTGGCTTCTTTTCCAAACAAACGGACGTTGAATTTCAGGTATCACAAAGTCATTAGCTTCTATTAAGCCAAGTATTGCACTAATTGAATACTGTGATAATCTAAACTTTTCTGTTTTCATAATTTCCCCTCAAATAATAACAACATTTAAATCAACGCATTCACAAAATCGGTGGCGTCAAATGGGATGAGGTCGTCGATTTGTTCGCCAACGCCAACGTAGACAACGGGCAAGCCGAGCTCTTCGCTGATGGCTAGCACAACACCGCCCTTTGCGGTGCCGTCAAGCTTGGTGAGAATTATGCCGTCCGTGTCGATATCTTCGCTGAAAATTTCCGCTTGCGATACGGCATTTTGACCGGTGGTTGCATCAAGAACAAGGTACTTTCTAAAATCTGCTTCGGAAAGTTCTCTCTCAACAACACGGCAGATCTTTTGAAGTTCAGCCATAAGGTTTTTCTTGTTGTGAAGTCTGCCTGCGGTGTCAACAAGCACAACGTCGTTGCCTTTTGCCTTTGCCGACGAGATTGCATCGTATACAACCGCTGCAGGATCCGCACCTTCGTTGTGGCGAATGACTCTCACGCCAGCACGCTGTCCCCACACCTCAAGCTGTTCGCTTGCGGCTGCTCTAAAAGTATCCGCTGCGGCAACAACAACGCTCTTGCCTTGCTCCTTGAAAAGATGTGCAAGCTTACCAATCGCAGTGGTTTTGCCAACACCGTTTACGCCAGAGAGCAAGATGACAAGCGGATATTCATACTCGGGAATGTCATAGTCGATATCACCGATCATAAGCTCGGCAAGCACTTGTTTGGCATCTTCAGGCTTGGTGATTTTTCTATCGAAAATCTCTTGTTTCAGCTCATCTATCAAGCTTTCCGTTGCAGTGATACCAACGTCAGCAGTGAGCAAAGCTTCTTCCAAATTCTCATAGAATTCGTCATCCAACTCTCTTGCAGAAAACACAAAAAACAGCTTCTTTGAAAAAGCATCTTTTGTCTTTTTGATACCTTGTGCGATTTTTTGAAAAAATCCCATATGACCTCTTGTTTTGACGGCATGCCGTCAAAATAATGAATAATTAATCACCATCAATGGTTCGTACAGATAATTTTCACGAAAAGTTGCAGGAATTTTTATACTGGCTGTAAGGTTTAGTGAAAAATTATCTGTGCGGAGTAGCAAAATAATCTAGCGTGGCTTTTGGCAACAATCGGAATAGTTATCGTTTCGTTCCTCACGAGATTGCCACGTCACTTTGTTTCTTGCAATGACAAATAAGAATAACGATTGTTGTCACCGCCACAGCAACGATTATTTTGCGTGTTTCGCCGCTTCTTCAAAGTCGATTGAAACGACCTTTGTTACACCTTTTTCTTCCATGGTGACACCAAAGATTGTGTCGGCGTGACGCATTGTCGGCTTTCTGTGGGTGATGACGATAAACTGCGTATAGTCACTGAATTTCTTGAGGAATTCAGCAAACAAGTTGACGTTTGCATCGTCAAGGGCGGCTTCGATTTCGTCAAGCACACAGAATGGCATCGGGTTGAGCTTCAATATTGCAAACAATATTGAAATTGCCGTCAGAGCCTGCTCTCCACCACTAAGCAATGAGATGTTTTGGAGTTTCTTTCCCGGAGGCTGTGCATAGATGTCGATGCCTGCTTCAAGCACGTCGTCAGTGTCTTGCATATTGAGCCTGAGCTCACCCTTGCCACCGCCAAAGAGCTGTTGGAACACCTCTTTGAAGTTCTCACCGATCTTCTCGAATGCATCACTGAATTTGGTTTGCATCTCACCTGTAAGCTCACTGATTATCGTCACGATGTCGTCATACGCCTTTTGGATGTCGTCGCGGTAAGTGGTCTGCTCAAGCAATCTCTCCTCTGTTTCCTTCAACGTCTGAAGTGCAAGCGGGTTGATGTCACCAAGTCTGTTTATGGACTTTTTGAGCTCTTGAATGACGGTCACGGCACCGTATGCCTTGAATTCCGGATCTCTAAGCTCAAGGCAAGTTGAATACGTCAAATCATATTCTTCAAGAATATGTTGCTGTTGATTGCGGATGTCGATGTCGGCATTTTCAAGCTTGACTTCGTCACGAGCTTTCTTCTCTGCAAGTGCACTTCTCTCCTCCATGAGAGCAGTTTTCTTGTTGTTGAGATCAACGATTTCTTCGGATATCGAATTCTTGCGTGCACTCAAATTCTTGATTTGCTCCTCAATGGTGTTGAGTCGCTCCTCGTCCTCTTTGCTGAGCACCGTCTTTTCAGGCGATTTTGAAATGTTGTCGAGATTTTGTTGTGCGTGCTTAAGTTGAGCAATAACGTCAAGCTTTTCATCCTCAAGGGCTTCTCTCTCGTGATTGAAACGGAAAAGCTCTTGATCGCACCCGTCAAGCACACTCTTGTGACCTGCAAGTTTGACTCGCATTTCAGTCACCTGCTCCGCCATAATCTCACGTTCACTCTTTTGCTCGGTGCTTGTATTTTTGGACGTGGCAAGCATTGCATTGTATTCTTCTTTACGCTCGTTGACAACCTTTTCAAGCTCGTCAATGGAGCTCATTTTGTCCTCAAGTTCTGCAATTCTTGCTTTGACGGTTTCATACTCTTGAGCGTTTTTGCTGATGTCCTCTTGCAAAGAAGTGGTGGCATCCAACGCTTGTTTTGCCTTGTCGGAATTGAGGGTGCTTTCAATGTTCAACTCGTTGAGTTCACGATTGACTTGCTCCATTCTCTCCTCGCATTCTCTGAGTTCGCTCTCTCTTTCTTCACGTTGAGTATTGAGAATTGCGATGTTGTTCTTGACTTTTTCGAGATTGGCTTTTGCCTGCTCGATATTCTTCTCTTGAGCAAGCAAACCTTGCGTTTGTGATCTTCTTGAACCACCCGTGATTTCACCGCCACGAGAGAATATTTCTCCGTCAAGCGTGACTATCTTCACCGATTGATTGTACTTCTTGAATATGCGGATTGCATTGTCGATGTTGTTGACGACAACCGTCGTGCCAAGCAACGTTTGAATGAATCCCTCAAACTTTCTGTCGTATTTTATGAGGTCGCTTGCAAGACCGTAACATCCCGGCTCGTTCACAACTCCTCTGTTTTCAGGGGTGAGCGTGCGTGGACGGCAAGATGTGAGCGGACGGAAAGTGACACGGCCGTAATTTTTCTGTTTCAAATAATTGATGAGGTCACTTGCATCTCGCTCTGTCTCGACAAGTACGTTTTGCATTGCACCGCCAAGTGCGTATTCGATTGCAGCTTCATAATCACTAGGAACGGTGATGACTTCTGCAAGAACACCCCAAATCTTGCTTGCAAGTGCGGGATCGTGCTTGCTGTCTTGCATCAAGCGTTTGACAGCCTCTTGATAGCCCGAATACTCGTTTTTGATGGACGTGTACAAAGTGACTTGACCTTGTGCAATACCCAATCTTGAATTGAGGGATACGATGTCCTCTGCATAGCCCTTGATTGCCTCTTGACACTCAGCTTTTGCAGATACGCACTCGTTGTACTCCTCAATGAGCTGTCTGTGCTTTTCCTTTGAAGCCTTTGCCTTTCCTTCGTAAATTGCAAGATTTGTAAGCTCCTCGTCAAGGCGTGTTTTTTGCTGATTGATGAGGGAAAGCAAGTTCTTTGCTCTCTCGTCGTTAATACCCTTTTCAGCAATGTAGCTTGAAAGATTTGACTTGAGTGTGCCAAGCTCCTCAATAGCTCTGATATACTCGTTGTTTCTCGCTTCCAAATCAGTTTCGGCACCCAAAAGCGTGCGAGATAGCGAGGCGTATTTCTGTTGCAAAGCCTCTGATTCCTTGCTTGCTTGCAAGTATAGAGCAAACTCCGCCTCTTTCTTCTCCTCAGACTTTTTGATGAGCTGATCGGACACAATCAACTGATTGTCAATGGATTGCAATTCACCGTTAAGACGAGCAATTTCGCCTTGGATGTTCTTTATCCTCTCTTGCAAAATGCCCGCTTCACCCTCAAGACGTGCGGCATCAAGCTTGAGTGCGAGCCTCTCACTGTTCAAATCATCATAAACTCTGTCAATGCCGGACGACTCTCTTATGCAATCGTCATAACGTTGACTGCACTCGTTGTATAAAGTGTCCTTTATCCTGATTTCATGCTCGGCTTGCGAGATGTTTGCGGAAATTTTCTCCTTGTAGGACTGATTGTTTTCGTAGTCGTAAATGTACTTGTTGACTTCGTTCTTTTTGAGGTCTTCTTTGAGAGCAAAGTACTTTTCTGCGACTTCAGCTTGCTTTTTGAGGGGATTGATTTGCTTTTGAATTTCCTCGATAACCTGATTTGCCGTCTCAAGGTTGACAGCGGTTTTCTCAAGCTTACGTTCTGCCTCGGTACGCTGTGCACGGAACTTTGAAATGCCTGCCGCTTCCTCAAAAATCTGACGTCTGTCACCCGGCTTTGCGGACATAATCTCAGCAACTCTGCCCTGACCAATGATGGAATAGCCCTCTTTGCCTATACCGGTGTCATGGAAAAGTGAAATAATGTCACGCATACGCACACGATTGTGGTTTATGTAGTATTCGCTAAGTCCGCTTCTGTCAAGCTTTCTTGTGATGACGACCTCATCAAATGGCATCGTCGGGAAAATGTGCTGGTTTGCGTTGTTGAAAATGAGGGAAACTTCGCAATAGGACATACTTTTGCGTTTTTCAGTACCCGCAAAAATAACGTCTTGCATGCTCTTACCACGCAAAGATTTGGCACTTTGTTCGCCAAGCGTCCAGCGAATTGCGTCGGCAACGTTAGACTTTCCGCATCCGTTTGGACCGATGATAGCCGTAACGCCCTCTTGGAAAGGAATCTCGATTTTATCGGCAAAAGACTTGAAGCCCCTTGCTTCGATTCTGACAAAATTTAACAAAATCTTGCACCCTACCTTATAATAAATTCTTTATTATATTAACACATAAAACGACATATTTCAAGCGGTTTTATAATTGTTTCACAAATGTTTCACAAAGCGCGTGAAACATTGATATGAAACAAAAGAAAAATATCAAAATAACCCGTTTAGAATATAGAAAAAGTCGCAAAAAATAATTTTGCGACCCGTGAAACATTTTCAATTTTACTTTTTCTCGATCAATTCAAGAGCTTCTTTTGCAGCATTTTGCTCCGCCTCTCTCTTTGTCTTGCCCTGCCCTACGCCTGCGACGAAAGTGTTGACTTTGACTTCTACAACAAAGGTGGGATTGTGTGCAGGTCCGCTTCGCTGAAGCTCCACATAGCTTACGTCAACGTCGTTTCTTGAGGCAAATTCATTGAGTTTACTCTTGAAGTCGTCAACGCCTACGTGCTTGCACTTGCCGTTGAACAAATCTTTGAGCTTGTCAAACACAAATTTCTCTGCACAATCTATACTTCCGCTGTCAAGATAAATCGCACCGATAACCGACTCAAAAATGTCGGACATAATCTTTGACTGTGAGCTGATATATGCAAGGTTTTCTCCCTTGCCTACAATCAAATATTGTTGCAAATTGAGCTTTTTCACTTCTTCTGCAAGCGGTTCTTTGGATACGATAGATGCCCTCAAGCGTGTCAAAGCGCCCTCGTGAGCATTTGGATTGATCTGCATAAGACGTTTTGCAACGACAAAATCAAGAATGCTGTCACCCAAAAATTCAAGTGACTGATAGTTCTGCGTGGCTTCTTTGGACACTGAACCGTGCGTAAATGCACGCACAAGCAAGGACTTGTCCTTGAAAGTGTAGCCGATTATTTTCTCGATTTCAACAATCGTATCTTGTTTCATTGACACTTTTGCCATAATGTATTAGACACTCTCCACATCCTCAACCGCAAGAGCTTTTATACCCTCGTTGATTTTGTCACAAACATTGTGCTCTGCAAGCGTCTTTGCTTGCAAAATGCTTGCCGTGATCGACTTTGCCTTTGATGAGCCGTGTGATTTGATGACAATCTTGTTTACGCCAAGGAAGCACGCACCGCCGTGAGCATTGTAGTCCATCTTCTTTTTGACGGATTTGAAAACGGGTTTCAAGAGCATTGCTCCAATTTTTCCGCCCAATCCGCCTGAATAGACTCCCTCTTTTATGAGTGAAAGCACAGTGTTTGCGGTGCCCTCTGCAGACTTGAGAGCGATGTTGCCGTTGAAGCCGTCGCATACAACCACGTCAAAATCACCGGACAAAATATCTCTTGCCTCACAGTTGCCAACAAAGTTTATGCAATCAGTATGCTTGAGCAAATCGTAAGTTTGTTGAGCAAGCTCGTTGCCTTTGTGCTCCTCAACGCCGTTGTTCAAAAGCCCAACTCTTGGATTTTTGACATCGAGCATAGCCTCTGCATACGCACTTGCCATAACTGCAAAATGTTGGAGGTTGACAGGCTTGCAATCCACGTTTGCACCGCAATCGCAAAGCACAACGCCGTTGCCCTTGATTGTTGGAAGCACCGGTGCAAGAGCAGGTCTGGACACGCCACGTATACGGCGGACTTTCATAAATGCGCCGACAAGCACCGCACCCGTGGAGCCTGCAGACACAAATCCACCCACTTCACTGTCGTTGTTAAGCACGTCAAACGCCTTGACAAGGGAACTGTCTTTCTTTGTCTTTATGGCAAGCGTTGGAGTATCGTCATTTGTGATGACGTCTTTTGCAGATACGATTTCAATATGAGAAAGCACAGCTTGAGTCTGTTCAAGATATTGTGGCACTGCCTTGATTTTGTCCTCATCACCGACAAGCACAACTGTCAGATCTTTATCTTGTTTCACGGCATCGATGGCACCAAGTACAATTTGCTCAGGTGCATTATCTCCGCCCATTGCGTCAACAACAATTTTCATAACATTCACCTTTTGATAGGATAAAATAAGTATATCAAATATATTTGTAATATACAAGTGGATTTGCAAAAGTGCGATTTTGCCTAGATGAAAGAAGTTGCGTGTTGAAATGTCAAAGTCTTTATATTGGATAAACAATATTAAATATACCATCAAGTTATTGTGCAAAAAAAATAGTTTTGGTAAGAAATCCTTTGAGAGAAACACACTTAATTAAAGATGCTTGCCATTCAAATCTCACCAATTATTCATATTCACTATTCATTACAAATTAAAAAGCGATGCACAAAAGTGCATCGCCTCAATTTTACAACGATAAAT
This sequence comes from uncultured Bacteroides sp., assembly GCA_964644355.1. GTDB lineage: Bacteria > Bacillota > Clostridia > Christensenellales > CAG-917 > CAG-475. The sequence goes on along the minus strand of CAZXUW010000008.1, from coordinate 34,177 downwards.
TATTTGTTGTCTTTTGCAACGACTTGCTCGCCCTTGTAGTAACCGCACTTAGGGCATACCTGGTGGCTCTTAATCAATTCGTGGCATTGCGGACACTCAACAAGACCCGGTGTTGTGAGCTTCCAATTTGCAAAACGAGAATTTGTTTTTGATTTTGAAACTTTATTTTTAGGTACTGCCATCTTCTTACCTCCAATATTTTCGCAACATATTGCTTAACACAGCTTAATGATTATATAAAATAAACATCAAGATGTCAAACGCTTTTTCAAAGTTGCATAATTTGTATTAAATATTTTTTGAATTTCTGCACGAAAACGGACTTATTTCAGCCAATCCGTGCAAAAATCAAGTTGTTTTGTTAAAAAGCCAATGCTTTTGTTTCTCTTGCGATAGACAATTCTTCGTTTGTCGGCAAAATGATCACTTTGACTTTGCTGTTCGGTTTGGAGAGGAATCTCACACCGTCCTTGTTTTGAGCATTTTCCTCAAAGTCAAAATCGACACCGAGATACTCCATATCGCTCATAACAAGCTTACGCATAAGGTCGCTATGCTCGCCGATACCGCCGGTAAAGACGATTGCATCGACACCGTTGAGAGTTGCACAATATGAACCGATATATTTCTTGATGCGATATGCGGCAACTTCAACTGCGAGTTTTGCCTTTTCATTGCCCTCGTTGATTGCCTTTTCAAGATCACGCATATCAGAGCCGACACCGTCACTTACGCCTTCCATACCGCACTTCTTGTTGAGGAATTGCACGAGATCTTCAGGAGTCAAATTGAGCTTTGCACGGATATATTCGCTTGCAGCAGGATCAATGTCACCCGATCTTGTGCCCATGACAAGACCTTCGAGCGGTGTGAAGCCCATTGACGTGTCAAGGCATTTGCCGTCCTTGACTGCAGAGATTGAAGAACCGTTGCCAAGGTGGCATACGATAATCTTGCTGTGCTCCAAACCAAGAAGCTTGATAGCCTCCTCGCTGACAAACTTATGAGAAGTGCCGTGGAAACCGTACTTTCTAACCTTGTATTGCTCGTAAATGGAATATGGAATGCCATACATATATGCTTTTGCGGGCATTGTGCTGTGGAACGTCGTATCAAACACCGCAACCATTGGCACACCCGGCATAACTTCTCTGCAACTCTTTATGCAAGCAATGTTGCCCGGCATGTGGAGAGGTCCAAGCTCTGCGTTCTTTTCACAAATGCGGATAACCTCATCGTCAATAACCACTGACGTCTTGAAATCTTCTCCGCTGTGAAGCACTCTGTGTCCAACAGCACTGATCTCATCAGTTGACTTGATTGCACCGTATTCACCATCCACCATAGCTTTGAGCACAAGTTGGATTGCATCGGTGTGATTTGCCATATCTTGATAAATATCAAGCGTCTTTCCGGTTATTGAATTTTTTTGATTGAGGTGACCTTTGACGTTGCCGATACGTTCGCAAAGGCCTTTGAGGATAGCTTGCTCATTGTCCATATCGATAAGTTGATATTTGAGCGAAGAACTACCTGCGTTTATAACCAAAATTTTCATAATCTATTCTCCCTGAATTATTTTACGGATTGAAGTGCCGTGATTGCGGCAACAGCTGCGATATCCTCTGCCACGCAACCTCTTGAGAGGTCGTTGACAGGAAGTGCCAAACCTTGCATGATAGGACCAATTGCCATGCAGTTGCCAAAGCGTTGAGCAAGCTTGTAGCCGATATTGCCTGCGTCAAGATTGGGGAACACAAGAACGTTTGCTTGACCTGCAACAGTGCTGTCTCCTGCCTTTTGCTTTGCTACACTGTCAACGATGGATGCATCAAGTTGAAGCTCACCGTCAACATCGATCTCGGGATGCTCTTGGCAAACCTTTGCATATGCCGTGCGTACCTTTTCAACAGACTCGTGATTTGCACTGCCCTTTGTTGAGAATGAAAGCATTGCGATTTTCGGTTCCATCTCACAAATTTTCTTTGCACTGTCTGCTGCTGCGACAACGATGTCTGAAAGCTGATCGCTTGTAGGATACGGAATGACTGCACAGTCTGAGAAAATGTATGCAGGATATTTCTTATATTTGAAATCCTCAGGCGGAACCATAACGAAACAGCTTGAAACAGAGCTGATGCCCGGTGCCGGTTTGATGACTTGGAATGCCGCTCTTGAAACGTCCGCAGAGCTGAACACCGCACCGCCGACAACACCGTCAACGTCACCGCGCTTGAGTGCCACACATGCAAAGAACATATTGTTGGTTGAAACAATGCCGTACGCTTGCTCCTCACTCATACCCTTTGCCTTGCGAAGCTCATAGAGAGTGTTTGCATAAGATTGTGTATGTTCGCTTGTCTTTGGATCGTCAAAGCATACGCCCGTAAAGTCGATCTCGGGGAATTTTGCTTTGATTTGCTCCTCATTGCCGATAAGCACAACTTTGCATACTTTCTTTTGAGTGAGAATTTCCGCCGCTTTTGCAGCACGGATGTCGTCGCCTTCTGCAAGTGCGATTGTTTTGCCAAGCTTGCCGGCTCTTGCCATAAGATTTTCAACGAATTGCGTCATAATAACTCCTAAAATGCAACAATTGATTGCAATTGTTCTTATATTTGTTATAATTATAAATAAAAGATAGAGAAAAATCAACAATATGGAGTACGATTTTGAAAATAACCGCCGTTATAGCAGAATACAATCCCTTTCACAATGGACATCTCAAACAGCTCAAAAAAGCAAAGCGTGAGACGGGTGCCGATGCACTTGTCGTGGTTATGTCCGGCTCTTTCACTCAACACGGTGATATATGCGTTGTTGACAAGTTTACAAGAGCAAATTGGGCAATTCAAGCAGGAGCCGATCTTGTGATCGAACTTCCCTCTGTCTACACTCTTTCAAATGCAAAAAACTTTGCGGAAGGCGCACTCAAGACATTGAGTATGCTTGGTGAATTCACCCTGTCCTTCGGCACGGAAACTGATGAGCTTGAGGACTTGAATATGGCGGCGGAATTTATGCGTAGCGAGTCCAAGGATATGTCAACCCTCCTCAAAGGCTACCTCAACGAGGGGTATTCCGTTGCAAAATCTCGCACGATGGCTCTTGATCAAATACGCCCGGACATTTCAAACATGCTTCAATCCCCCAACAATATTTTGGCGGTTGAATATATGAAAGCGGGTGCAAAATACGGCTCAAAAGTGCAATACCATTCTGTTGAAAGAAAGCCCGACGACGGCAAAAAATATCTCTCATCCACCAAAATTCGCTCCCTGCTCTCACAAAATGCGGACGTATCTCAATTTGTTCCGCCATTTGTGGATCTTGCAAAGACTGCAGACGTGGGCAAATACAACACAATTTCAACCTATGCAATGAAAACCATGAGTGCGGATCAGCTTGCAGAAATTGCAAACATCAGCGAAGGCATGGAAAATCGCATTGCACAAGCAGGCTTCAACACTATGGATGAGTTTTTGACTCTCACCTCAAAACGCTATACACGCTCCACAATCAAGCGTATTGCCTCATGTGCTACGCTAGGCGTGACAAAGGAGCTTGCAAACCTTGCAAAAGAGGAAAAACCATACTGCACCGTGCTTGCCTTCAGACCATCCAAGAAAAAGGCGTTGTTCTCGCTATTGGCAAGTCAAGACGGCTATTTCTTCTTCAAAGCAAGTGACTGTGAAAAGGACTGCCCTGTCAAACCACTTGTAGATTTGGATGAAAAAGCAAGCAAAATTCAACGCTTGTGCATGTGATATATACAAAAATTTTGCTTATTTGAGATGATTTTTACGTCTTTTGCATATGCAAATCTCTCAAGGCGTAAAATGTTGTGTGAAAGTTTCAAGAAAAAATCTCAATGACATATTGCCAAAGGCATTTGCATGTATTGCCATAACGCTTTTTATGGTGATGATGCTTGCAAAACCGCAGTTTTATCTATCCTCGGCACAAAGAGGCTTAAGCCTTTTTGCAACAAGCGTACTCCCATCTATATTCCCTTTTTATTTTTGCTCGTTGCTATTGACGTTCTGTGGAGCGGTAAACGCAATATCCAAGTTTGCCGGCAAACCGATTTCGCTGATATATCGCACGCAAAAGGAAACTGCATACGCTCTGTTTTTAAGCCTACTATGCGGTTATCCCGTGGGAGCATCAACCATATGTGAACTGTATGAAAACGACGTTCTAAGCGAGCAATCTGCAAAAACGGCATCGGTATTTTGTCAAAATGCAGGTCCCGTGTTTATCATAGGTACGATAGGCGGTGCAATCTTCAAAAATCAAGCGGTGGGCTGGACAATTCTCCTCTCACACTATCTCGGTGCTATCCTCAACGGACTATTGTATCGTCCTAGAAAACACCCAAAAAGAAAAGATATAAAATCAAATAACTCCGCAACATATTCCCTTTCAAATAATAATACGTCTTGCTCAAACGACAACGATTTTGCTCAAAAGGCACATGTTTTCACACAAAGTTTGGACGTGGACAATATAATGAGCAAAGCCATAGCAAAATCGACGACAAGTATGCTATGCGTGGGCGGATATATCGTGATATGCGGTATGCTTGCAGACACATTGGATCTTGTGGGAGTTACGTCACTTTTGTCCGCTTTGGGAGAGCGCGGAAAGACGCTTTGTGCGATGCTTTACGGCATTATGGAAATGACAAGAGGCTCCCTTGCGTGTGCGAATATCCAAAATCAGCATATAGCAATAAGCTTGTGTTCACAAATAATATCGCTTGGCGGATTGTCAATATTTTTGCAAAACTATAACTACCTCACTAAATGCAATATATCCTTTGGCAGGCTTCTTCTTTGCAAGCTAAGTCAGTGTGTCATAACCTTTCCGATAGCATTTATTCTATCATTTTGCATATAAAACAAGCATTTTTTGAAAAAGTGTGACATAATATATTGACTTTTGGACAATCCGTTATGTATGTTGTAGGCAAAAGCGTTGAATTTTCAACAATTTCGGAGGATAAAACATGAACAAAACTTGGAGCAACACTGTGCTTGTTGCGTATACCCTATTGCCAAAAATCGCAAAAGAGCTGAATTGCAACATCGAATCTCGCATAAAATCGAGTTTTCAAAGTGTTCACCTAAAAATTGGTGTAAGCACCGAACAATTAATTGGTGAAATTCTTGAATTGACCGATGAAAAACGAAAGATTGTCAATTTGCGATTTATCGTTGCAAAAGGACTTGAAAATATGAAAGAGGATATGAAAGAGCTTCTTATTGAACGAATGATAAAAAAGAAGACCTTTCAACAGATTGCCGACACGCAAAATCTTTCGCTCAGAACAGTATTTAGACGGATGGGCATTGCCGAAGAAGAATTTGCCCACAACTTGCGACGATGCGGTTATACGGATGCTTGGTTTGAGAGAGAGTACGGACAAGACAAATATATCGCTCCCATACGAAAAAGAATAAGCGAAAACAAATATTTCGTTGCACAAAATTTGTAATACACCCCTAAAAAATGGAGAAAAAAATCCTAACGCCATTAAGCATGGTGGTTTTAGTTTTATGCTTTTTGTCAAATACCTCCTGTAATTAATCAATTTTTTGACAAAATCGGCAAAATAAAACTATTTTTCACCATTATTTCCCTCTAAACAAAAATGCCTTCGTTTGAAGGCATTTTTGTGTTTTATTTCGTAAAATTTGATTATGCTAAAAGAAAACTTATGCTGCATCAATAGCTGTTTTTGATCGTGACACTCAAGTATGCATCCATATCAAACAGCGTCCAAGGAGCACTCTCCGGCGGATACACCCTAAATGTCATCTCTTTTCCGCCAACGGGATGCGTGAAACGAAGCTCTGTTGCCCACAAACAAAGCGGATAACGCGTGCTTTGTCCACTGCCGTACTTTTTGTCACCTACAATCGGATTGCCCATGTTTGACAACTGCACTCTGATCTGATGGCCTCTACCCGTTATGAGATTGACAAGCAAAAGCGCAACGTCCGTCTTTTGGCAAAGCACTCTATAATCAAGCTCCGCATATTTTGCACCCTCTGAAAGTGCCGGAACAACGGAAACCGTGTTTGTATCCGGGAACTTTTTCAAGTGGCATATAAGCTTGTCCGCCTTATATCTAGGTGCTCCCTCAACGATGGCAAGGTATCTCTTTTCAACCAAGCCGTCACGTATTGAAGCACAAAGACGAGATGCCGCTTTTGACGTCTTTGCAAACACCATCACGCCACCCGTCGGTCTGTCAAGACGATGCACCAATCCAAGATACGCCTCACCGGGCTTGTTGTAAGTCTCAACAAGATATTGTTTGAGCATGCTCACCATATCCGCATCACCGCTCTCATCGGCTTGCACAGGCACGTCATAGGGCTTGACAACCACCAAAATGTGATTGTCCTCATACACGATTTTCAAGTCTTTGTAAGTCATAATCTATATTCCGTTTGTAGTATTTTCTTTGAATTTTATAGTTGTTTTTTCTAACATCTAACCGCTTATTTTGCAAAAGTGGCAAATGCGGTGCAACCTTGCGGAAGCACAAGTCCTTCCTCCGTTGCAAGCCCGATTTCATCAGCGTCGATGATTGCGTTTTGGGGCAAGGTTAGCTTGAGAATATTTGCCATAACAGTAGGTTGCAAACCCGTCGTATAACTGTTCAAGCACACAAACAACGGATCGTCGGACAAGAGGGATGCAACAAGCTCGCACAGCTCTGATATACCCTCCTCGATCTTCCACTTTTCACCGTTTGGACCTCTACCGAAACTTGGTGGATCTAGAATGATCGCATCATATTTTCTGCCACGTCTTATCTCTCTTTGGCAAAACTTGAAGCAGTCGTCAATGATATATCTCATACCGCTGTTGTCAAGACCACTCAACCTCACGTTTTCACCTGCACGCTCAACCATTGCTTTGGCACTGTCAACGTGGCAAACGTTTGCGCCTGCCTTTAGACAAGCAACGGATGCGCCGCCCGTATATCCAAAAAGGTTGAGAACGTTAATTTTGCGATTAGAGCTTGAGATGAGCTTCATCATTCTATCCCAATTTACCGCTTGCTCGGGGAATAATCCGGTATGTTTGAAGCCCATAAGTTTCAAAGAAAAAGTCAAATCACGCCAAGAAATCTTGAATTCGCTCGGTGCATTCTTCTTGTATCTCCACATACCACCGCCCGTTTGCGAACGCTCATATATGGCATCTATACCATCATAAGAGCGAAGCGGTTTTTTTGCGTGCCAAATGACTTGCGGATCGGGGCGAAGGAGGGTGAGATCCCCCCATCTCTCCAATTTTTCCCCGTCACCGGTTGCAATCACGCTATAATCTTTCCAATCGGGAGCAACTTTCATATCACACTCTCTTTACGGAGATTGTCGTCTTGTCGCCGTTGATGTCGCATTCTTTTGCGTAACCGTCGATGTTTTGGCAGATACCATCTGCAAGCACGTCGGCAAGGAAATCTGCTTTCTCAAACACTTTGAGTGCAGTGCCCTCTGCATTGTAGCCGACAATGATGTGATCCGTCACTTCAAAGCCTGCTTCCTTTCTCAAGGATTGTATCTTTGATACAATTTCTCTCTCTACCCCCTCTAAAATGAGGTCGTCTGTGAGAGTCGTATCAAGCACAACGGTTGTTTCTCCGTCGCTCTCGCTTGAGAAACCTTCCTTGTTCTTCATGCTGATGAGCAAGTCTTCTTTGGCAAGCTCAATCTCTCTGCCGTCCAAAATTGCCTTGAACAAGCCTCCGTCCTTGACGTGGCTGACAATCTCGTTTGCACGCTGTGCAAGCACTTCTCTGATCTTGCCGAGCAAACTTCCGTATTTCGGACCAAGTGTCCTCAGTTGAGGTTTGAGGTCATAACTGACAAACACGTCTTCATCGTGTGACAATTCAACGGATTTGACGTTAAGTTCGTCCTCAACAAGTTCCTTCAAATCGTTTGCAAGCTCAAACGCACCGTTGTAGAAAAGTCTTGCAAGCGGTTGTCTGTTCTTGAGGTTGGATGCATTTCTGGCAGCTCTGCCGAGCACAACAAGCTTGAGCACCTCGTCCATCCCCTTTTCAAGCATATTGTCGATATACTTTTCATCTGCTTTGGGGAACTCGCAAAGATGCACGCTTTCAGGAGCGGAACTGTCAAAGTTTCTCACAAGATTTTGATATATACTCTCTGCCATGAACGGCGTGTACGGAGCAAGCAATTTTGAAAGCGTGACAAGCACTGTATAAAGTGTTGTGTATGCAGCTTCCTTACTCTTTGACATATCACTGCCCCAGAAGCGTTCACGACTGCGACGCACGTACCAGTTGGAGAGCACGTCGACAAAATCGCCTATTGCTCTTGCTGTTTCTGTGATTTTGTATTCATTGAGTCCGTCATCAACAATCTTGATAAGGGTGTTTAGACCAGACAAAATCCACTTGTCCATGATTGTGAGCTGTTGATCCTCAAGCTTGTGCTCCATAGGATTGAACTTGTCAATCTCAGCATACAGTACAAAGAATGCGTACGTATTCCAAAGCGTACCCATAAATTTGCGTTGAGATTCGCTCACGGTGTCGGCGTGGAAACGTGACGGAAGCCACGGTTGGCTTGTGGTGTAGAAATACCATCTTGTGGCATCTGCACCTTGCTTGTCAAGAACAGTCCAAGGATCAACAACATTGCCCTTGTGCTTTGACATCTTTATGCCGTCCTTGTCGTTGACGTGTCCCAAAACTATGCAGTTTTTGAAAGGAGCTTTGCCAAACAGCACAGTTGACACGGCAAGAAGTGTGTAGAACCAGCCTCTTGTTTGGTCAACAGCTTCAGAAATGAAATCTGCAGGGAAAACCTTTTCAAAAATTTCTTTATTTTCAAATGGATAATGCCATTGCGCAAAGGGCATTGAACCCGAGTCAAACCAACAGTCCAACACCTCGGGCGTACGCTCCATCGTTCCGCCACATTCGCACTCCCACTTGACAGAATCAATATACGGACGGTGAAGCTCAATATCCTCACTCAAACCGCCCTTTTGTCTCAATTCTTCTCTTGAGCCGATGACATGGATCTTTCCGCACTTGTTGCACACCCAAATCGGAAGCGGTGTACCCCAATATCTTTCACGTGAAATGCCCCAGTCGATGACGTTTTCAAGGAAATTGCCCATGCGACCGTTTTTGATTGTCTCGGGCATCCAGTTTACAGACTCGTTGGATGCAAGAAGTTGCTCTTTTACGGCAGTCATCTTGACAAACCAGCTTGAGCGTGCATAGTAAAGGAGCGGTGTATCGCAACGCCAACAGAACGGATATGAGTGCGTAAACTTCATCGTCTTGAAAAGCTTATTTTCTTTCTTGAGCTTTTCAATGATATACTTGTCGGCATCCTTGCAGAAAAGACCTTTGAAGTCGTATACGGCATCCTTAAATCTACCTCTGTCGTCCACCATTTGAACAAATGGCAAATTGTACTTTTTGCCGACTTTGCTGTCGTCCTCACCAAATGCAGGAGCAATGTGAACGATGCCCGTGCCGTCTGTGAGTGTGACGTAAGAGTCGTTTGTGATGTAGTATGCCTTTTCCTTTGCGGACGTCTCATAATCAAAGAGCGGTTCATACTCAACATATTCATACTCACTGCCCTTTTTGACGTCGATCTTTTGGACTCCCTCAACATCTTTGAGAACGCTATCGACAAGTGCGTCGGCAAGGATGAAGTATTCCTCACCAACTTTAACCTTTGCATAGTCCTCTTTTGCATTCATACAAAGTGCAACGTTTGATGGCAACGTCCAAGGAGTTGTTGTCCAAGCAAGGAAATAGGTGTTTTGCTCACCTTTCACACGGAATTTTGCAAATACGGAAGTTTCCTCAACGTCTTTGTAACCTTGAGCAACTTCGTGAGAGCTCAACGCCGTTCCGCAACGTGGGCAATACGGCACAATCTTGTAGCCTTTGTAGATAAGTCCCTTGTCCGCCATCTGCTTGATTGCCCACCAAACAGACTCGATATAGTTGTTGTCATAGGTGATATACGGGTTTTGCATATCCGCCCAATAACCAATGCGGTCGGACATCTTTTGCCATTCGTCCGTATACTTCCACACGGACTCTTTGCACTTCTTTATGAAAGGCTCGATGCCGTATTTTTCAATTTCTTGCTTACCGTCAATGCCCAAAATCTTTTCAACTTCAAGCTCAACTGGCAAACCGTGCGTATCCCAACCTGCTTTACGCAAAACATGGTATCCCTTCATCGTCTTGTAGCGAGGGATAATATCTTTCATAACACGAGTCAAAATATGACCGATGTGCGGTTTTCCGTTTGCAGTGGGAGGACCATCGTAAAAACTAAATTCTTGATTGCCCTCATTTTTCTTTACGCTCTTTTCAAAGACATTCTCATCCTTCCAAAATTGAAGGACTTCTTTTTCTCTGTCCACAAAATTTAAGCTTGTTTCAACCGGTTTATACATTGCTAACCTCGATAGTTTTGAGTTTATCATTTAATTTTTAGATTATAATATAACTTATAAAAAAAGGCAATCGTTTCAAGAAAACTAATAAAACCGTTTGACAAATTTATTCGTTATGCTTAAAATCAACGTGTAAATATGCGGGCGTAGTTTAATGGCAAAACGAAAGCTTCCCAAGCTTTAGTCGTGAGTTCGATTCTCATCGCCCGCTCCAGAAAAAGAGAACCTAGTGGCAATCACCAGGTTCTCTTTTTTCAACCAAATACACCAAGGCTGAATGAATCTACAAGGTTGTATATCATCAACCACAAGGTTGCATATCATCAACCACAGGTTGCATATCATCAACCACAGGTTGCATATCATCACACGCAAGTGTGTATATCATCAATCGCAAGGTTGTATATAAATACACTTATCGTATTCCATAATCGGTATTTTATACACTTATCGTGTATTAGGACAATAAAAATGATGAATTTTCACGTATAAAAAGTAGATTTCCAGACTTAAACAACAAATTTGATACACATATCGTGTTGTAGTATTTTCGACAAAATCGGTATATGCAAAGTATTTTTGTCAAAATCAACAAAAGTATTGCACATAAGCCAAGTTATGATATAATTAATATATAAATCAAACAAAAAAAGGAAAAACGTATGAACGTGTTTGAAACATCACACCTAGTGAAACGTTACGGCAAAAAGACTGTTCTTGACAACGTTTCTCTTACTGTGCGTGAAGGTGAAATCTATGGGCTTGTCGGAAGAAACGGAGCAGGCAAAACAACACTCATTAGAATTTTGCTTGGTCTTGCATCCCCCACAAGCGGAGAGATAAGAATCAACGGAGCATCACAACCCGATGCTTTGTGCTATGAAAGAAAGAAAATCGGTGCAATAGTAGACTGCCCTGCACTGAGCAAGCATCTCACTGCACTTGAAAATATGAAGTCGGTTGCAATTTCTTTAGGCATAAACGACGAGAACGTTCTTGTTGATTTGCTTCACAAGGTCGGTCTCGATGCCAACAACAAGCAACTTGTCAAAAATTATTCACTTGGAATGAAACAGCGTCTTGCCATTGCAATCGCACTTATCGGCAATCCCAGCATTTTGGTGCTCGACGAGCCAGTCAACGGACTTGATCCAACAGGCATTTTTGAAGTGAGAGAACTCTTGACAAGGTTAAACAAAGAGGACAACGTGACAATAATCATTTCATCACACCTTTTGAGCGAATTGCAAAAACTTGCAACAAGCTACGGTGTGCTCGAGGGCGGAAAACTTGTCAGAGAGATGAGACAGAGTGATCTTGACGAGCTTTGCAAGCCATATATCAAAGTTGCAGTTGATGATTTGAAAACAGCTTTGAAGGTGGTTGTTGAGCACTATCATGCTCACGATTTTGAAATACTCCCCTACAACACGCTTGCATTGTACGATTTGTCAAGGGATATTCCCTCTGTCGCAAAGATGTTTTCGGATGCCAACGTATCAGTGATGAGCATCACACAGTGCCAAGGTGATTTGGAATCTACTTTTATTTCGCTTATGGGAGGTGTAAACAATGAAAACTAACTCATTTACATGCTCACTAAAAAGCGATTTTTATAGAATGTCAAAGCTCAAAAGCATTTGGGTGGCACTAGCAATAATGTTTGGACTCATTTTGCTAAACTTTGCGGTGTATTGGTTCACCCTCAACATCATTCCGCAAACAATTGACGGAGATTTTTATGCGATGCAACAAAAAGCCGTACTTGAACAAGGCAGAGGTTTGCTGTTTGGATCAAGCTCTCAAATAAGCATCGGTATATTTATGGCAATCATCACCAGCATAATGATCGGCTGTGACTTTTCGGGCGGTTTTGTGTCAATCATGACAGCAAAAGGCACTTCAAAAGCAACCACCTACTTCTCAAAATGGCTTACCCTTGTCATTTTGGCAATAGGCTACGTGCTGTTTAGCGTACTTGTGAGCGGTATTTTCTATAGCTTCGTGACCTACGACACAGTGTTCACCGCACTTGATTTCGGCTATTTGATGAGAAATATACTCATGCAAGTGCTTGCAGTCATATCTTTGGTGTCAATATTTGTCATGATAGCATTTACGTCACGTAGCAAAGGCTCATCAATGGCGGTCGCACTGCTATCTTATATTCTTGTTGAAATTGTGATAAGCATTATATCTGCCGTTCTCGTCATCTCAAAAGGCGACGAATATTCATCCACTTGGACGTATTACATGCCGTTTATGCAAATGAACGTTGCTTGCAATATCGGCTCAATGAAAGCAACCGAAATCGTTGCCGGCACCGTGATGCCAATCGTATACACGGCACTTTCGTCAATTATCGGCTTCTTCAGCTTTGAAAAGAGAGACTTGAAGTAATTTGACAAATTTACATCAAAAGCCATCGGATTTCCGATGGCTTTTAACTTTCAAAAAAACTGTGCACCTGCTTTGGCAATGAATACCGAAGCGGAAACAGCGTAGGTGGCTCCCCCAAAGTTTATCCATGGCACACGCCAAAACCTGTTTAGTGCTGCTGCGGTCAAGCTCTGACACGGTTCGCAGTATGACATTGCACGGGACCTTGGTATCAACACTCCTTGCGCTGTGCAGCCAACCATATCCAAGACCTAGGCAGGCGTTCGACACTGCTATTGCGGATTGCAGTTCACAGGGCACCGCAAGCTCCCCGTCTAGCACAGTGAAATGATTATAACATCAAAGATAAATATTTGCAAGTAGAATTTGAATAAGTGTAGTTTATTGGCAAAAATAGCCACTAAACAGATGAGTCGTGAGAAAGAGCCTCCCAAATGCTCAGCCTAGTGTACTGAAGTACATAACTGAACAATCAGGAGGCTCTGCCAATAAAATCGCTATTTAGTGGTTATTTTTTTGCTGCTTCTTCTTCACGCTTCTTTGCATCAGCAATGATCTTGTCATTGTTCATTGCAGGAACTTCCTCATAACGGACGACATGCATCTCAAACTTACCACGGCCTTGAGTCATTGAGCGGAGGTCTGTTGCATAGCGGAACATTTCAGCTTGCGGAACTTCTGCTGTGATGATTTGCTTGCCGTTTGCCATGTCTGTGCCGAGGATACGACCACGACGCTTGTTCATATCGCCAAGGATGTCACCGAGATAATCGTCCGGAACGATAACTTTTGCCTCAACGATAGGCTCAAGGAAGCACGGACCTGCTGCTGCAACACCATCTGCATAAGAGAGCTTTGCTGCTGTGACGAATGCGATTTCCTTGCTGTCAACGGGGTGATATTTTCCGTCATAAAGCGTTGCTTTAAGGTTGTAGAGCGGATAGCCTGCAAGCACGCCGTGCTTGATTGCTTCACGCAAGCCCTTTTCAACTGCAGGGATAAATTGACGAGGAACTGCACCGCCGACAACTGCGTCTACAAACTCGAACACACCGTCTTCCGCACCCGGCTCAAACTTGATAAATACGTCACCGTATTGACCTGCGCCACCGGATTGCTTCTTGTGCTTACCTTCTGCAGATGCCGTCTTGCGGATAGTCTCACGATATGCCACTCTTGGCTCTTGCCACGTGATGTCGATGCCGAGCTTTGCTTTGACTCTCTTGCACATAATGTCAAGTTGAGCCTCGCCAAGACCGCTGATAAGCACGTCACCTGTTTCAACGTTCTTTTCAACTTTGAACGTTGCGTCTTCTTCTTGCATCTTGATAAGACCTTGGATGGCTTTTTCCTCATCCTTGACAGCCTTGACAGCATAGGAGATAACCGGCTTGGGGAATTCTATTTTTTCAAACTCAATCTTATTGTCGTTGCTTGATACGAGAGTATCGTTTGTGTTGGTATAGACAAGTTTTGCAACAGCACCGATGTCGCCTGCATTGAGACAATCAACTGCTTCTTGCTTCTTGCCCTTGAGCACGTAAAGAGTACCGATCTTTTCGGGCTTGTCACAGCTTACGTTGTAAACGCCGTCACCGCTTGAAAGCTTGCCACCGAGCACTTTGAATATGAGGAGCTTGCCGACATACGGGTCAACAACGGATTTGATGACTTGTGCAGAGAAAGGAGCGGACGGATCAACGCCGATTTGCGTCTCACTGCCATTGACGTGTGCCTTGATCTTGTGAGCTCTTTGCGGATGTGGCATGAGATCGACAAGTTTGTCCATAAGGCGTTTGACACCCTTTGAATTTTGTGCATTGCCTGCAACAAGCGGAACAAACGTATCGTCTGCAATTGCTTGGTGGAGACCTTTTTGGATCTCGTCATCCGTGAAGGACTCGCCCTCAAAGAACTTCATCATGAGTTCTTCATCGGTCTCTGCGATCATTTCCATGAGCTTGCCGTTGAACTCCTCAACGTCAGCTTGCATATTTGCAGGAGCGGAAATCTCTTTGCCTTGCAAATCAAATGCCTTGCCGGTGAGAACGTCTACGCAACCGACCATCTTGCCACCTTCCATAATCGGAAGCTCGATGGGGATAACGCTCTTATATTTTGCCATGATAGCTCTTGCAGTGCCCATAAAGTCACTGTTGTCCTTGTCAACTGCGTTGACGAAGATGAGAGCGGAAACTTTCTTCTCTTGGCAGAGCTCAAGTGCCTTTTCTGTGCCGACTGTGATAGAACCGGAAGCACTTGTAACAACGACTGCACTGTCTGCTGCGTGCAAAGCTGCAATCATTTCACCTTCAAAGTCAAAGAAACCGGGTGCGTCGAGGATGTTGATCTTGGTGTTGCGATAAATTGCATAACCCAAAGAAAGCGAGATTGATATCTTACGCTTGATTTCCTCGTCGTCATAGTCCATTGTGGAGGAACCGTCATCGACTTTGCCAAGGCGGTCGATTGTCTTTGCTTCAAACATCATTGCTTCTGCGAGGGATGTTTTACCCTCGCCGGAGTGGCCGATGAGCGCAACGTTGCGAATTGAGTCTGTATCAAAAATTTTCATAATTTACCTCTTTTGAAGTGGATATGACTATTATATAATAAAATAAATATATTTTCAACTAAATTTTATCTTGCAAAATGGCTGTTTTTACAAAAAGTTGAATTTGAGCAAATTAGATTGTTGAAAAGTTTATGGAAAAATTTTATTTGAACAGCCAACAAGTCCAAAAATACCTTGTTAGAATGCTGGTTTTGAACAGGCAAATTGTATAATTGCTGACAAGTTGCAAAACTTCATTGTCAAAATTTTATCTTGCAACATATATAAGGAGCATGGCAATTATCGGAATTTACGACAGCGGTATGGGTGGTTTGACAACACTCAAGTCACTTGTAAAAGTGTTCAAGGGCAACGATTTTTACTATCTTGCGGACAACAAAAATCATCCTTTCGGCAACAAAAAAAGCGAGGACTTGGACGACATCGTTCAAGATGGTGTGAGGAAGCTAAAAGCGCACTCCGATGTGCAAATACTTGCATGCAACACCTCCTCTTTTCACTACCACAAAGACGACGTGTATAAGCTCTATCCTCCGCTTGACGAGATTGACGATGACACTCTTTTGATGGCTACGGATGCAACGCTCCAGTGTATAAAACCAGCTTGCAAATATGCTCAAACAAGCACGCTTGCAACATTGATAGAGGTGCATATTGTCCATTCATTGCGAAAAAACAGCATAAATCTTGACAGTCTACTGCCATACCTCAAAAAGAATATCGGCAAATTTTGGGGTGTAAAGAAGGTGATTTTGGGCTGTTCGCATTACCCTTTTGTCAAACCGCAAATATCAAAAATTTTGTCAAACGTGCAATTTTTGGATGGAAACGATAGATTGATAAACGCACTAAAAAACGAGGTGAAAAGTGCAGAAAAAGAAACAAATATTACCTTTCATTTTACAGGAGAAAACCAAACGGAAACATACGAGAAAATTCTGCAAAATCTGCTATCTAACAATGTCTAATATGATTTTTTGAAAGTCATATTTATTGCATCGGCGATGATTTTTGACTCTCTTGCAAGCAGAAAATCAACGTTTTGAGCAGTGACAATCAAATCGGACAAATCTTGATTTGCAAGACGTTGTCGCAATGCAAATTCGGACAGAGCAAAATCTTCACTTTTCTCAAGCTCTTTGACAAAGTTGTACAACCCCAGACGCAAAGAGAGCATAAGTGGAACACCTATCGTGAAAACCGGCACTTGAAGAATTGATTTATCAATTCTTTCCTTGCTCTTGCCCACTCCGCTCCCTGGTGAAATGCCTGTGTTTGATAGCTGAAAAGATCTACCTAGCCTCGACATATTGCTTGTTGCGAGGCTGTCCACCAACACCACCGCACTCGCCTTTATTTTGGCTGTTATTGCCGACACCATATCCGCAGATTGCATCCCCGTGGTGCCTAGCACACCCGTTGAAAAGGCACACACTCTCTGCCCTTGTACATTATAATCCGTGGTGACCGCCACTTTTTGCATCGTCCTCACGCCGAGAGCATCCGCCAAGATATTGCTGTTGCCAAGACCAACAATTAGAATTGGATAATTTTGTTTGACAACCACTCCAAACTCAATCAAGGCTTGAGATATAAGTTTTGAAAGGTACCTTTGAGACGCATCATTTAGATTTTGCGGACAGTCAAAGGTGATATATTTTCCTCTCGGTCTTGAAATTTGCCTTTCCTGTTGAAGATTTTTGACAAGAAGTGTGCGTTTTACAATGCCATATGCAAGTTTTTTGACGTCAACAAGATGCTCAAAACCTTGTAAACTTGCAACTTCAACCGCCATATCCGAAGCAAAGAACTCGTTTTTCATAATAATATTGTGGATATTGACAAAAAAACCATTCAAAACGGTTGCAAGTTTTTTTTCATTATGCTAATATATCAAAGATATTTAGTCAGTACAAAAGTACGAGGAGAAAAATATGCCAAATATTAAGTCAGCAAAAAAGAGAGTTATCACTTCTGAAAAGAGAAACGAAATCAACACAGCAAAGAAAGCTCGTGTTAGAACTGCAATCAAAAAGTATAATGCAGCTATCGAAGCAGGCGACGTCGCTCTTGCAGAACAACTCCTTCCGGAGACAATCTCTGTGATTGATTGTGCATACAAAGATGGTATCTACAAGAAGAATACTGTTGCTAGAAAGAAATCCACTCTTTGCCGTGCACTCGACGCATTGAAAGCAAGCAAATAAGCTGAAACATTGTCTTGATGAAAGACTGTTCGCTGAACAGTCTTTTTTCTGTTATAGAAAAACGGATAATACCCTACTAAAATTTATTTACACCTTTCTTTTGATGCTTGCAAGAGTGAGAGTAAGCACAAAAGCCAAAACAATAACCCCGCCCAAAACTAAACAACATATTGCAAGCACGTTTGGGGATGAATCCCCTTCAATAGCACTTTGCTCCCCTTCAACAACTATTTTAGTACTAGATGTAAAAATGCCGTTGATTTTGGCTTGGACGTTATACTCTCCAACCTCTTGAAAATCATATTCAAAAGTATTTCCGCTCCTAACAAAAGTGCCGTTGACATACCAAAGCACGTCCGTTGTCGGAGATACGTTTTCATAATCATAATTGTCAATTTCAAATGATAAATGCTTGCCTTGCGGAACTTTAACATTGCCGTCAGTGACGGTTATATTCTCATCAGCAACGTCTTCAATGATTTTGGGACTGAAAGAAAGGATTTCTTCGGCAGAGTGCTCAAGATACTTGACTTTTATATTCATCGAAGCCATCATCGTCTCGCCCCCGATTTGACAATATGCAGTCACCGTGTACGTGTCAACGGCATTTTGAGCAAACTCATAAGTGACGCCTTCGCTGTTATCAACGATTACCCCTTGCGAATTTTTGACCTTCCACGATATCGTCGGCAAGGTTGTTTCATCCTCAAGATACGCCGTAAAAACTGCGGTATTATCCCCTTGTTTTGAAAGAATAATTTCATTTTTATCGGCGGAAATCTGCAAATCCACACTACTTCCCAGCAACTTTTTGAAGTCGAACACCTTAAGTTCAAAAACACCTTTTTTTATTGTTTGCGTATAAGAGTTTAGCACGATTGATGCTATCTCTTGCGGTGTCTTTGGCAGGACGTTGTTCTTTTGGCAGAGAGCACGGTTTTGAAGTGTCTTGAGGGCACACGCAAATGATGCAATGGGAGTTGCCATACTTGTTCCGCTCAATGCCTTATACTCATTGTTTGTATTGCCGTCCGCACTATAAATGCTCGCCCCCGGAAAACAGATGTCGTATTTTGATCCATAGTTGGATTTTTCCGAGAGTTTGCAAACGTCATTTTCCATGGTGTAATTCATCACGCCAATGACGTATTTACTGCCGGCAGGATAAGACACTCTATATGACGACGACTTCCCTTCGTTGCCTGAAGCTGACAGAAAAATCGCATTATTAGCCATCTCACTTGTCACAAAATCGTATCCTGACGCTTTGTTTGGAGATATACCCGTATCCGCCAAGGACATATTTATGACGTCGACTCCGTTTTCAAGGGCGAAATCAACGGCGGACTTCAAGACTTGTTCGGGAAATACCGATGACGTTCCCTTGCGATAGGATGCTTTTATCGGCATAATTTTGATATATTTTTCAAGATTCAGCTTGTGAATGAGGGTTGCAACAATGCCCGCAACGTGTGTGCCGTGCTTATCATATGCGTCGTCATCGGCAGTGTCAGAGGTATCGTAAGCATTCTTTGATATGATATTGCCATAGCTGTCACGCAAAAATACGTCATATTCGCCAATATCAACACCGTCAACGGCAGTGCCGTTTTTGTCATACTTCCCCTCAAAAATCTCGTGTTCAAAGTTTATCCCCGTGTCGATAACCGCAATGACGACAGGATTCTTTTCAAGATCGGAAAAATCGTAGCTGTCGTTGCTATCGAGCATACGTTGTACAAAATCGGCAACGTAGTCTATATCGAGGGCGGACATATACCAATCGAGATTCTCATTCTCAACGCTAGTCACGTACCCTTCAGGGCAAACGGCACTGGCAGTGCCCGGATGCACGCAAAATAACAAAACAAGGACAACTGCGACTACGATTGCTCGCATTGCAGAAGCCCTTGCATATTGCATTTTGAATGAATATTTGCTCATCTTTTGAAATGGCTCAAATCCAAGTCACCTTACCGTCTTTGGTTATGGTGCCCCATTTGCCATCCTTTTTGATTTTTGCCTCTCCGTCCTCAAACGGCGTGCCTGCGTCGTATTCAAACGGGATGATGACCTCGTTGTTTTGGTTGATATAACCGCACTTATCCCCTTTGACGACCATTGCCAAACCGTCCGAAAAACTCATAGCCGTGTCATAATCAAGCGGAATGATCACTTCATTCTGTTCATTGATATATCCGCACTTCTCATTGATTTCAACAGAAGCAAGCCCCTCTTTGAAAGCAAAAATCTCGTCGTACATTGTGGGGATAACAATCTTAAATCCGTCCGAATATCCCCATTTGCCACCCTTGAGCACCTTGCGCCACTGACCTGCCTTGAGAGGCTCGGTGAGTTTCTCTTGCTTTTGAGGCTTGTCTTGCTTTTGTTTTTGTTGATTTTGCTTTGTCTGCTTTGCAGGCTTCTGTCCGTTCTTTGTCTTTGGACGATCCACAAGCCCGAATTTAGACTTTTTCTCCTCGTCTTTGGGCTCATTGGATTGCAAATCCTTTTCGCCATCAACGCTCTTTTTCTTTCCGTTGTCCTGATTGGCGTTTTGAGGTTTTTTGTTGTCTTGAATGGGGCAAAGGCTCATTCCGTTCTTTTTCAAGGCGTCTTTCACCTCAAAAAGAATACGCTTGTTAAGCCCCTGCACCTTGTACATATCTTTTTCGCTACGCTTGACAAGATCGGCGGATTTTGTGATTTTGTTGCTCTCAAGCAAAGTGCAAGTCGTCTCGCAAAGACCAAGCTCGGAAAGTGACATCATAAGCTGTGATTCAGAGTATTTTGCAACTTGTGCGTTGATTGTGCTGTTATTGTTTGTCGCATCGCCCTTTGGCTTGCGATTTTTGTTGTTATGATAATGTTTTTTGTTTGCCATATTACTTCCTTTTAGTAAATATTAACACAAGCGTGCGATTATTTCAAGCATTAAACTTATTATCTTGACTTAAACTTTTAATTTGATTATACTTATATTTATGAAATATATTGTCTCTCACAACACAAAAGCCAAAATCTTATCATTGATGCTAGTGCTTGCATTTATGCTTTCGGCATGCCTTGTTTGCTCGCTTGCCTCCAATGTCGGCGTTGCCTATGCAGAGGAAAACACCTTCACTATGGTTTTTCCGTCGGCTGATTATCTTCAAACAACCTCACCGACAATAGTGAGTGGCAACCAGCAATATCTCACCGTTTATGACAAGAGCCAATCGGCACTGTTTGCAATCAACAACGACTCGCAGACTACGCAAGTTGTCCATTTGGATATTTCCGATATCCAAAAGATGTTTATGCTCGATGACGTTGTGTTTCTTGTGAAAGATTCTGCTTGCTACACGCTCGATTTGTCGGCAGACAATCCAACGCCTGTTTTGGCAAGCATTCAGCTTGATGAGGAAAAATATATCACAAGTGACGGTACACACCTCTATATTCATGCCCCTTCGGGCATTTTGAGCGTATACGACAGCTCACTATCCCCGGTGTACGGTGCCGACAGCGTGCAAACAAAGCTATATAGCCAAATCGTCATTGCAGGTGAGAACGACAATATTTATGCATTCACTTCCCTTTATGGCGTGACCATGCTCACCGAGTACAATATTTCAACAACGCAAACAACCACGCAAAGGATTGACTCCGTTGTCTATTCTGCATACGTTGGTGACGTCATTTATGCAATCGCAAAAGATACCATTTCAAACGATTCTCGCCTTGTGTGTTTAAGCAAGCAAGACGGGGCTCTCCTATTTGCCACTGACTTGAATCCGCAAAGCTATTTTGCATGCGGAAGCACTCTCTACACCATCGAGGACGAGAGTGTGTGCATATACACTTTGAGTGACGATCACACCTCTTTGACAATGCTCACGTCAATAACAATGACTGGCAGTGACAAAAAACATCTCAATTCACCAACCGACCTATCAATTTCAAACGGCAACGTTTTGGTTGCCGACACACAAAACAATAGATTGCTGACAATATCCCCGCAAGGCACTTCTACGCAAAAATTTGAGGATGAACCTCTCAAAGTCTTTTCGAGTGCGGATACATACGTCGTCTTTGCAGACAAGCTTGTCAAACTCAACGCAAAAGGTCAAATAGACAAAACTTATGACATTGAAAACCTCTTGGACGTAGTCTATCTTGACAAATTGTACGTCTTGACGCAAGATGGCGTGTACACCCTCATCGGTGACACACTTCTCCCCCTCGCAAACATTGACAATGCAAAACGCATCGCATGTGCTATTGACGGCAAAAACGTCTACGTGCTGACGGATAGTCAAATCAAATCAATCACTCCGCAAGGCAAAATCCTTCCCATCACAATAGACGGAAATTTCACCGATGCCGTTGATTTTGCGGTTGACTACGAGGGCAAAGTTTTTGTTGCCTTCAAGGACAAGATCTGCACGTATTTGCATGAGGACAATCAAACAATTCAAGTGAAAAACGACACCCTCACCGCAAGCATAACGAGCATATGCCTAAACGGCAACAAATTGTACTTCACTGCAAGTGAAAGTTTTGTCGGCATAATCAACGTGGATGCAAAGACAAAGGACTCTTACACCGGCACGCAAGTTGACGTGAGCGGTTGCACTCAATATGAATTTGCCACCCCAAAAGAGAATGCACTTTACTACTCAATAGACTCAAGATTGGACAACGTATCCTTTGCAGATAGTGCAACTTTGTTGGTGCTCAAAGATGCGGTTTGCGAGCAAGGATACGCATATGCACTCAACTCAAGCAACATTGTCAAAATTTCACTATCGGAGTTTGATGTTGTGCAAACAAACACTTTAAGTGGTGATTATGTCGCAATTGACAAAACAACACTCTACACTCTACCCTATCGCAATCAAGATGCGATCGAGGTTGAAAGTGGCACACACGTCACGCTTGTAAGTGATGTTGCAAACTATGCAAACAATGTATGGGTGCTTGTTGAATATGACTCAAAGACATACTTTGTCAAGCGTGCACAACTTGAGGAATACGTTGAAATCGCACCAGAACAAGAGGAAGAAAAAAAGGTGTACGGCAAAGCAAATGCGGACAGAGTCGGTGGATTGGTCAACATCTATTCCCTTGCAAACACAAGCTCGGACGTCATATATGAAATCGTGGACGGAAGCAAGGTTGAAGTGCTTGAAGAACTTGACGGCTTCTATCTTGTGAGCATTGACGAATACGTAGGATATATCCAAAAAGATCAGCTGAAAATCGACGGTCTCACCACTGTGCAGATTGTTGCAATCATCCTTGCAATCATCGTTGCACTTGCAGGCACGGCAATCTTCGCATCTATCTATCTCACCAAAAAGAACAGTGAAGAAAAAGAAAAATCAGGAAGATTTATTAGATAATAAATTTCAATATTTCACACAAAAAAAGCAGTAAAACACATAAAAAAATCACACATTTTATAATGAAAACAAGCACCAATTTGGTGCTTGTTTTGATTGTTGAATAAAAGGAAATTATACGTGAATTATATGCGTTGTCTATCCTTTCTTGGTTTACCCATAAAGAATACGGCAAGAGCATTGTAGCCTGCACAGCCTGAAACAAGGCGGTTGATAAAGCCGTATTTGACAGGTACACCACCCGACAACTCACTCAATTTGTCACCGAATGCATGTGCTTCTTCCGGGCAATTTGTGTGACCGACAAGGATAAAATCGTTTGAGTCGATGATATAATTTTCATTGAAGAATTTGAGCATTTCTGCAATGGACTTCTTTCTGCCGATAGACTTTGTCACGATGCCGATTTTGCCCTCTTGGGTAAGTTCCAACACGGGATTGATGTGCACAATCTGCCCAAGCAATGCTGCAAGAGTGGAAATGCGTCCGCTGTTTCGCAAATTGACAAGGTCACTGACGATAAAGCAATGGTGAGCATTGAGCTTGTTGTCCTCAACCCACTTTGCAATCTCTTCCATACTCTTGCCCTCTTGTTGCATCTTTCTTGCGTAGTATACAAGCAGTCCTTCACCGCCCGCACCCGAAAGGGAGTCAATGACGATGATTTTTCTGTCGGGATACTTGATACGCAACCCTTTTGCGATGTAAGAAATGTTGCCATAACTTCCGCTCATACCTGAAGAAAAGCCGATGTATAGCAAATCTTTGCCCTCGCTCAACACCTGTTCAAAAACAACTTGTGCGTCGTGCGGATTTATTTGAGAAGTCTTGCAAAGCTTGCCGGCTTTGAGTTTTTCATAAAAAAGCTCGATAGGATACTCATCGTCATGCTCATAGAAATGATCTTCAAGCGTGAATGAAAACGGCAAACGTTTGGTAGGATTCTCTTCATAATAACCTTCAAAAAGATCAGCTGTGTTGTCTGTCACTATTTCAAACATAAGTTTGTCTCCAACTTTGATATTATTATACTAACACAAAAACATACAAATGTCTATATGCGATTTGTTTTATTTATTATTAAATATTTTTTAATAATTAATTTATAAACCTATTGTCAACGCTTGCTTTTTGGCAAGCAAACGAGCATAATACACCTTGTTGCAAAAGAGGTAAAGTACGTATGGCATTTTCACTTTCCATGTTCATCATATGTGCCGTGGGCATACTGCTGTCCACTCTTTTCAACTTGCGTCTGCGTATCGGCAAAATAGGATTTAGCCTCTATTGGCTCATCCCCCTTGTGATTGCCATCATCCTTTTATGTTTTGGCGGTGTGGACGTCAAAGAAGTATGGGAGCAATTTACAAGCGATAGCGAAGTCAATCCCCTCAAGATTTTGGTGCTATTCCTCTCAATGAGCGGACTTAGCGTATACCTAGATGAAATCGGATTTTTCAAATGGCTCGCATCAAAGGTGCTAAAAAGAGCGGGTACAAGCCAACTCAAGCTCTTTTTCTTGCTGTACGTAACCACCTCAATTTTGACGATTTTCACCTCAAACGACGTGATTATCCTCACTTTTACGCCCTTTATCTGCTATTTTGCGAGAAATTGCGACATTGATCCCATTCCGTTTATTGTCACAGAATTTGTTTCGGCAAACAGCTGGAGCATGTTCTTTATCATAGGCAATCCAACCAATATTTATCTTGCAACAAGCATGGGCGTAAGTTTTGGTGAATACTTCAAGATTATGGCTCTGCCAACCATATTTGCAGGTTTTTGCTCACTTGGTATATTATATCTGCTTTTTAGAAAAAAACTTGCCAAACCTCTCACGCCTCACCAAAGTGTAGAGACAATCGACAATCGTCCAAGCCTAATCATTGGACTTGCAAGCCTTGCAATAGTGACAATATTGCTTGCAATTTCTTCATACATAGGCATCGAAATGTGGATCGTATCACTTGTCGGCTGTGCATTTTCTCTCATTGCAGGCGGAATTGCAACGCTTGTGCAGAAAAAGTCACTTAAACCGATCGGCAAAACACTGTTGCGATTGCCTTGGCAACTCGTACCGTTTTTGCTGTCGATGTTTGTCATCGTGCTTTCACTAAGTCAATGCGGAATCACAGAATACCTTGCAAACGTCCTTCAAAACGCAGACTCCGCCC
Organism: uncultured Bacteroides sp.; assembly: GCA_964644355.1. Taxonomy (GTDB): domain Bacteria; phylum Bacillota; class Clostridia; order Christensenellales; family CAG-917; genus CAG-475. The sequence goes on along the minus strand of CAZXUW010000008.1, from coordinate 8,946 downwards.
TAACCTTTGGCACAACGTCAGCACTGTTTGCAAACCTAATGAACAACATTCCAATGTCCGTACTCTATTCGCAAATACTACAAAGTGTGCAAGCGCAAAATATGACGGGAGCACTCTACGGTGCGATTATCGGCTCAAATCTAGGTGCATTACTCACGCCGATAGGTGCCTTGGCGGCGATCATGTGGAGCTCGATATTAAAGACGCAAAACGTCAAATTTTCCTTCTTGGACTTTGTCAAAAACGGCATGATTGTGGGCATTCCTTCCCTCTTGTGTGCAATAGGCGGACTTGAAATTATGCTGTTGATACTCTGATTTTCTATCAACATCAAAAAATACATAAAAAAGTATTTGTCAAACAAGCACTTTGATGATAATATTTTTCTTATCCAAATAATATAGAATAAAAGGCTTTTATGGACTATTCTTCAATACTAAATCCCATCGCAAGAGATATGAAACCCTCGGGCATACGAGAGTTTTTCGGCATTGCTCAAACGAGGAAAAAATGCATATCTTTGGGAGTTGGCGAACCTGATTTTTCAACACCGACAGCTTTTTCGCAAGCAGGAATAAACAGCATAAACGCAGGCAAAACGCAATACACCGCAAACGCAGGTCTTTTTGAGCTTAGAGAAGCCATCTCAAAATATACCAAAAGTTTTTTGGGACTTGAATATAATCCGCACAACGAGATCATCATAACCGTCGGTGCAAGCGAAGGTATTGACGCATCCTTTAGAGCAATATGTGCTCCTGGTGATGAGATTCTCATCCCAGAGCCCTGCTTTGTATGCTATGCTCCCCTTGTATCTCTTTGCGGAGCAACACCGATATCCATCGACTGCAAGATAGAAAACGAATTCAAACTTATGCCCGACGAGCTTGAGAGTGCCATTACTCCCAAGACAAAAGCTTTGTTGCTTGCCTACCCCAACAATCCCACGGGTGCGGTTATGGAAAAGGAAGATTTGATGAAGCTTGTGCCGATAATCAAAAAGCACAATCTTGTTGTTTTCAGTGACGAAATCTATGGCGAGCTTGTTTACGACGGCTTGAAATTCACTTCAATCGCATCTCTTGAAGGTATGCGTGAACGCACGATTGTCATAAGCGGATTTTCCAAATATTTTGCAATGACAGGTTGGCGACTCGGCTACGTTTGTGCACCAAAAGAAATCATTGAAACAATCTTCAAAATTCACCAATATTCCGTCATGTGCTCATCAACGTCCGCTCAATACGTCGCATTAGAAGCACTGAATGCCTCGTTTAGAGACAACTTTAAGGAAGTGCACGCAATGCACGACGTTTATGACGAAAGACGCAAATATCTTGTCAAAAGGCTCAACGATATGGGGCTTGATTGCTTCACGCCAAAGGGTGCATTCTATGCCTTCCCAAGCGTAAAATCCACGGGAATGGACGGTGAACAATTTGCATATGCACTTCTCGATAGCAAAAACGTTGCGGTGGTGCCCGGCGGAGCTTTTGGAAAGAGCGGAAAAGACTTTATTAGAATAAGCTATGCATATTCACTTGACGTGATAAAAAAGGCATTGGATCTCATAGAAGATTTCTTGAAGGAGATCAAAAAGTAATCGACGCTTGGTTGTGTATATCACCAACAAGCCGGCAAAACGATACAAAGGATAGTCAACGATAAATCCATACAATAAAAGATCATAAGCAAATATATCAAAAAAAAGGATAGCTCAACTATCCTTTTTTGATATAGAAAAATGCCGAGAAAATCTCGGCATTTTTTAAGTTGTAAAAATTACAAGATTGAAACAGTGCCGTCCTCTGCAATGTTGATGACGTCGCCCGTGTTGACGCTGTTCAAAAACTCATCGCCAAGACCGTCGATTGCAATGACGTTGCTGTCTTCCCATATCTTTGCAAGCACGATTCCACTTGCGGCAAGCGAATCAATATGCTCCGAGAACAAAAATGCGGATGGATTGATGCCCATTGAACATACCGTCTGAATGACAAGTCCGCCTGTTGTCGAACCGATTGTTTGCGGAAGGCAAAGAGCCTTGCCGGTGATGTTAAGCCCAAAGATGTCCTTGTTGTTTTGGTCACTGACAATAACTTGTTTTGCATTGGTCAAAGCACTCTTTTGGAATGTTGCGAGAGTGTTGACGCCTTGTCTTGATACAACAGCGTCACCTGTGAAAGTTCCGCCTGCGATAACTCTACCCTTAAAAGATTTCATAATTTCACTCCTTTCCTGCAATGATGTCAACAAGGTCTGACGTCTTATAATATCTTGCGATGCTATACGTACGCAGTTTGTTGGAGCAAGTTGCTATTGACTTGCCCTTGGTGAGCGGATTGTTGGTGTACATAAGCGGACAAATGCTTGTGAGTTTTGCTCCTGTTGCGACAAGACGCAAATATGCAGGTGTCTTCTTAAATTTCTCAACAACGTCGGGAGCAGAACAAACGATTGTCTCAAGTGCAACGCTCTTTTTGCCGTTTGCCTTGAGTGCGTTTTCAATCATATCCGTCCATTCATTGAGTTGTGTGAAGGTAAGATGCGGACAACCCACAAATGCCATGGTCGGCTTGCTGTCCGGCTTCTTCCACATATTTGGATAGCTCTTGTACACTCTCTCAAGCTCTGCATCGTCAATCACGTAGACCTGTGTATTGTCTGCAATGAGGCTCTCACCAAGCTCTTTTGCTTCCGGCGTAAGATTGTCGATGTGATAAAGCCCGACAGCACCGTTTGATGCGGTTGCGGCGCCAAAATCTTTGAGATAGCCCTTTGCCTCATCGGTGAGTTCGGATCCAATCCACTTGTCAAGACCATAAACGTACGGAACGTCCTCAACAACCTTCATACCGATTGCACTGCCGAGAATTTGAGCCTCAGGAATAGAAGTTGTTTCAACCTTGACAATCCAAGTTGCCTTTCTGCCCTCGTCTGTCAAAAGACCGAATTCAGGCACACAACCCACGATTGAGCCAAACAAATCGAGCATACCACTGTTGCGGTTGCAACGAGCACCCAAGACGGAGTTTGCATAAACAACGGCACTTGACTCTGCCCAAGAAAGGATGTCACCCTTCTTTGGAGTGTTGCCGACCTCGTCAAGATAGCAAGTGCATGTAAAAGCGTTTGCATCTTTGAGACCGACTGCCTTGAGTTGCTCCTCATAGTGCTTTTGTTGTGAATACATCACCTTTTCGTTGACGAGTCTGTCAAGCAAGGAATACTTCACACTTGCTCTATCAAGTGGACGAGGATCGACAGTGAAAGTGCCTTGAGTCTTGATGCCGTCGGCAATGAGTCTGTCCATCGTCTTGTACAGTGGCTTCAAAAGTCCGATGCCGAAACTTGTGACAAGATGTCCCTCTTTGTGCGTCACTTCAACCATGCGTTTTGCTCCGAAAATATCTCCGAACATAACGAGAGTTTCCATGACTTTTGCCATTGTTTCGCCCTTTTCGCCATTCAAAATGGCGGTTTGTTCAGGCGTGAGTTGCATGTTGTACTTCATATTTTACCCTCTTTGCACCCGCATTTTAAGCAAGTGGTTATTTTATACAATAAGTATACTATATAGATATAAAAATATCAATATCAATTTATCAAATTTTTAAGGGAAATTTCGCAAAAATATCAAAATTGCAAAAAAAATCGGGCTGATTGCATAAAAATCAGCCCGATAAATATTTTTTTCGATCACAGCTCAACTGCAATAAAGGGCACATTGAGTTCATCATCCGAAAAGCCCGCGTGCATCGCATTGAACATAAACTCGCCAAGAGGACGTGGCTCTATTGCCAAATCATCTGTTGCAATGGCAAGATAATCACCGACAAAATCGTCAAATTTTACATGCGGTTTTCCGCTTCCGAAAATGCCTTCGTGCAAAACTTCCTCTTTTGAGAGCAAAATATATTTGTCCGCAAAATGCTTCAAAAACCTCTCTTTGAAAACGTCGTGCATGCCCTTTTTTACAAAGAAAGTCAACGCTCTTGACTCTATTGATGGCATACGCACAAGGCACTCAAAAACGTCAGGATAGTCTTGGAGAGTAACCCAGTTGACGTCAACAAGACCGTGATCGGCAGTCACCACAAGCAACGTATCCTCAAGCCGATTGCAAAGCTCCTCAACCGTGTCATTGATAAGCTTGATTTGCTCTCCTATTCTCTTGTGATTTACGCCAAGATCGTGCATATCGAAATCAGGCTGATTCCAATAGGTATAAACATACTTTTTCTCATCCTTTTGACAGAGCTCGAGTGTCTTTTCTACAAGCTCGTCAAGAGTGTCGATATGTATGTTTGCATGTCGAGAGATAAAGTATGCCTTGCACTTGCCGACCTCGTTTATCTTGTCCTCAATAGATGCGTACGGAATGATGGTTTTGCCCGCATTGTAGCACTCGATAGGCTCGTTTGTGACAAAATCGGTATTGGGGAAAAGATTGACCGTTCTATCAAGCTCCTTGAAATAAACCGACCATCCAAGCCAACCGTGCTCAAGCGGAGTAAGTCCCGATTGTATGCTTGTTGTTGCAGCGGTTGTCGTGGGCGGGAAAACGGAAGAAATCGTGTCACGCAAATGTGCAAGCAAAAAAGGAGCATTTTCCTTGTGCTTTTTCAAAATCTCCGTTCCCATGCCGTCAAAGAGCATGACGACAACGTTCTTGTAATGCTTTTTTGAGAGCAAGTCGTCAAAAATCTTGAGAGTTGTATGCTCTGCTTGTGCACCAAAATGCTCCAGCACTGATGATGCAAGCGAAACAAGAGACTTATCGTAATCAATCTTTTTCATAAAATTCTCACTTGATTTGATGCACTGCCACGTCGTAAGCCGAGCTTGTTGCATCGGCAATTCTTCCAACCTTGCCGGCGTCACCGATCACGTACAATCTTTCATACTTATCTTGCAAAGCATCTTTGAGAGAGTTCACACTTCTTGCACCGAGAGAAAGTACCACCGCATCGCAATCGATATGGATAGGTTCACCAACACTCTTTGCTCTCTTCTTTTTGTCAAGTCTAACAGGCTCCACAATAATGCCCTTCTCGTCAATGGAATTGAGCCTATGTGAAAGCAAATAATTGGTATCCTTTGCATCCAGCTTTGGCAAAATATCGTCAAGATGTTGGAACCAAGTGCCGGGAGCAATCGAGGAAGCCATTTCAATGATGTCAACCCTATTGTCGTGTGCAACAAGCACCTCTGCCGTCTCAAGACCTGTCATACCCGAGCCGATAAGAGCAACCTTTTTGCCCTCGAGCACCACTTCACCGCTCAAAATTTGCGTTGTTGTATACACGTTTGATCCGTCCACACCCTGGATAGATCTCGGCTTCACCGCACAAGCTCCTGTTGCGATAACCACTGCATACGGATTGTACTCTGCAACAATTTCCGGCGTTGTGTCAACGCCCATATGAATTTCCGCTCCGAACTTCTCTGCATTGACACGCATATCGTCTATGCACCAACCGAGCTTTTCTTTCTTTGGAGGCTTGTTTGCAAGCTGAATTTGTCCGCCGAGCTGATTTTCCTTTTCAAGTACGATAGGTTTGAATCCTCTGCGACCGAGCATTTCGGCACAAGTGAGACCTGCAACGCCACCGCCGACTATGACCACAACTCTGCCGTCACCGTCGTTGGGAAGGTTGTTGAACTCAACCTCACTGCCAACCGTAGGATTGACGGAACAATATCCGTGATCACCGACGTATGCATTGTCTTGCATGCTCTGTATGCAGTATAGACAGCAAATACATCTCTTGATTTCGCACTCACGTCCGCTTTGGGCTTTGTTTGCAAAATGCGGATCGGCAATATGCGGTCTGCCAAGCGAAACAAAGTCTTGCACACCTGCTTGAAGTTGTGCCTCTGCTTGCTCGGGAGTGCGGATGAGGTTTGCCGCAATAACCGGAATATTCACCTCTTTTTTGACAGCCTCTGCAAGATACTTTCTCCAACCCAAATCGAAGCTTGTCGGCTCCAACCAATAGTTGAACGTATCATAAGCGGCACTTGAAACGTCGATTGCGTCAACACCCATATCAGCAATCGCTTTTGCATACTTCAAACCCTCCTCAAAGTCATAGCCCTTGCCGGGTTTGCCGATTTTGGAATAAAACTCGTCAAGCGTAAGTCTAACGATGATGGGATAGTCACCACATTCCTTGCGGATGCCTTCAATGATTTCTCTCACAAAACGCAGACGATTTTCAAAACTTCCACCGTATTCATCCGTTCTTTGATTGGTGTTCGGGCTCAAAAATTGCTGAATGAGATAGCCGTGTGTGCCGTGAAGTTCAACACCGTCAACTCCTGCCTTTTGGCAACGTACGGCACCGTCGATAAACTGTCTTACAAGCTTCTTGACTTCACTGTGACGCAATGCACGCACTCTTCCGCCAGCAAAGTAGCTAGGTTCGCATTTTGATGCAGACACCGATGAGAGTGCGATGTTGTATTTTGACATAATCGGAGCAACCTTTGGTGCAACCTTAAACAAGGTCTTTGGGAAGCTCTTGAACATTCTTGAAAGAGTGATACACACAGGAACAGTGCCAATTGCAAGACCGACGTTTTGACGGCCGGGATGGTGCAATTGCACAAACAATTTTGCTCCATGCTTGTGGATTCTGTTTGCAAATTCTCTCAACGGCTCGATTTGATAATCGTGGCTTACGCCAAGTTGAGCAAATGCAGCCGAGCCGTGTACATCGTTTATACGAGTGATCTCTGTGATGATGAGACCTGTACCACCCTTGGCACGCTCCTCATAATAGTCCATAAGTTGCTCTGTGGCACAACCGTCAAACTGACCAAAACCCATGAGCATAGGGGACATAACGATGCGGTTTTTGATTTCGCAATTGCCTATCTTCATAGGCGAAAAGAGCATTTTGTATTCCATAATTCTCCCTGACTTGCCTTTGCAAATCCATTTATATATTTATAAAATGTATTATACCATATATCTATTGCCTTTTCAAGACGGAAAATTGCGTGAATACAAAAAAGAGCAGAAAGACTGCTCTTTTTCAAAAATAAAATTTTTCAAAGATTGTTTTGCTGTTTATACGCCTTGAGTGTGTTGGCAAGAAGCATTGTCACCGTCATTGGTCCAACGCCTCCGGGAACAGGAGTGATATATGAGCATTTGGGCGAGACGTTTTCGTAATCCACGTCACCGCAAAGCTTGCCGTTTTCATCCCTATCCATACCAATGTCAATCACAACGGCACCCTCTTTGACCATATCTTGCTTGAGGAATTTTGCCTTTCCTATTGCAACGCAAATTATATCGGCATTTGAGGTGATATCTTTGAGATTTTGCGTGCGAGAGTGGCAGATAGTGACCGTGCAATTTCTGTCAAGCAAAAGCTGTGCAAGCGGTTTTCCTACAAGATTTGATCGACCTATGACAACGGCATTTTTGCCCTCAAGCGGAATGTTGTAAAAGTCAAGCAATCTCATCACACCATACGGAGTGCAAGCAACAAGGCTATCTCTGCCCGTCCACAGCCTTCCCTTCTGCACGAAGTGACAACCATCCACGTCTTTATGCGGAGCGATGAGATCCAAAAGCGAATTTTCATCAAGGTGTTTTGGCAGTGGCAACTGAAGTATCATGCCGGTGACGTTGTCGTCCTCGTTTAGAGAACGTATGGTTGATGCAACGTCCTCAAAAGTGCTCTCTTGCGGAAGTTGGCAAAGATAGGACTTTATCCCAACCTCCTCGCAAGCCTTGATCTTGTTGCGCACGTAAACCTTGGAAGCGGGATCATCCCCCACAAGAATAACCGCAAGCCCGATTTCATTTTTCAAGCCTGCTTGTTTTAGCAATTTCACTTCGTTTGAGAGCTGTTCTCTTGTCTTTGATGCAACTGCTTTTCCGTCAATAATCGTCATAAAAGCCACCTCAATAATTATTATAAGACATACCTTGCGAAAATTCAAGTCAACGGCACAAAATCACAAGATAAACGCACTTTATATATGCAAAACGTTTGCAAAACTCTATTCACTTTTGATATTGACATTTATAAACATAAATAATATAATATTAACACCAAAGAATTTAGGGGTTATTATGAACACATGGATTGCGGATTTTAATGGTGACGTTTGGCACTTTATTGTCAGGATGGTCATCTCAGTCATCTGCGGATTTATCATTGGATTTGAAAGAAAGACACGAAGCAAAGAAGCAGGTGTGCGTACACACGCCATCGTATGCCTTGCAGCGTGCTTGTTTATGATATTGTCAAAGTATATTGCCGAACCGCTTTTCAGTGATATAGAGGGTGCAAGCTTCACTGCAGACGCAACTCGTATCGCATCTCAAGTTGTCACCGGCATAGGCTTTTTGGGTGCAGGCATCATCATGTACCGTCGTGACGTCATGCATGGTCTCACCACCGCAGCAGGCGTATGGGCAACGGCAGCAATCGGCATGGCAATCGGCAGTGGTTTTGTGGTCATCGGCATTGTTGCAACTGCACTTATCGTGCTCATTCAGCTCATCATGCACCTCCCCATCAAAGCTTTCCAAACAAGACATATCTCAATCATCAAGATGCAAGTCATCGTTGATGACGAGACTGTTTTGGACGAGATCACCAAGATTCTCGATGCCAAAAAAATCACGTCCTACAAGGTCAAATCATCCGACGGCAAGTTGGTTGCAACGGTTGAAGTTTCAACGTACGACGAGTTTTCACCCGACAAACTCAATAAGGCAATCAAGGCATTCCCCAATCAACTTCTCTCAATCGAGCGAAGTGACGACAATGGTTGATAAAAAGTCGCAAGGCAACACCTTGCGACTTTTTTTAATAAATAATTAATAATTACAAGGAAAAGAAAAAATCCCGACAACCAAATGTACACGACGTACTTGATTGGCAAGACTTTTGATATGATGTAGTATATCGTCAAATA
>CAZXUW010000007.1:0-74638 GCA_964644355.1 uncultured Bacteroides sp. | reverse complement strand
AGTGACAGTTATCGCACAGTGCGCCTCGATGCATTAACGCCCGTAAGCGAGCCGTCTTGCGAAATTGAAGAAGAAATAGAATATGACTACGTTCAATATGACAGAATCGTTGAAAGCCTTAATCTGACAGATAATATGCGCATCGCATTGGAGTGTCGTATAACAGGGCTCAGTTATCCTGAAATAGGACGTGTTCTTTCACGAACGCAATCTACCGTTTATGAGTATTTTATCAAAATGCGTCAGCGTTATATTGCGATATACGGATAAGACTACAAACACAATTACATTTTCCAAAGCAAAATAAAAAACCTAAAACGTTTTCTCTCATAAAAAAGGAGTTCGTTTTAGGTTTGTAGTGGTGGAGATGAGGGGGGTCGAACCCCTTACCTCTTGAATGCCATTCAAGCGCTCTACCAGTTGAGCTACACCCCCATGGTTTTTGTTGATTGCTTAAATATAATACATCATTTTTTTGCTCTAGACAAGCGTTTTGGAAATATTTTGTATTTGCATATTTGACGCAAGGTGCTTGATGGTGTGGGATTGACAAATAGGTGAGGGTTTTGTATTATTGTATGTGATAAGGACAGGCGGTAAAGATAATTGTTTGCCAATTGAATAAAGGCAAAATGCAAGATTTGATTATTAGACGAGAGAATAAAGATGATTATCGTGCGGTTGAAAACGTCGCGAGAAAGGCTTTTTACAACGTATATCGTCCCGGATGTGTGGAGCACTACGTGCTCAATCAATATCGTGACAGGGCGGATTTTATCAGCGATCTTGATTTGCTATGCGAGCTTGATGGGAATATTATTGGACACATCATGTTTGCAAGGGCTATGGCTCGAGGCTGCTCAGATACGCACTTGCCAAGGCAAAAGATGTGAGGATAGGTGCACTTGCGATAGCGGGAGACTACAATCTTTATCACCGCTATGGCTTTGAAAAGAGCAAGAACGTTGGCATAAAATATGCCTATGACGAGTCGGCGGACTATTTCCTTGTGGCGGAACTTATGTCGAATTTTTTGAAGGGATGCAGTGGCACGTACAAAGATCCGGACGGCTATATGGTGAGTGATGAGGATGTCGAAGCTTTTGACGCCACATTCGAGTCCAAAGAGAAGATCAAATGAGATACGCAGATTTTTTTGACATGGTGGAGTACTGTTGAGTGAAAATATGAGCAAAATTGTGTGCATGGGTGAATGCCTTGTGGATATTACACCCACCCAAAACGGATATGAAAATCGCATAGGCGGAGCACCATACAACGTGAGTGCGTGCGTGGCTCGTCTTGGCGGAGAGGGGTATTATCTAGGGAAGCTTGGCGGTGATGAATACGCTGATTTTTTGCTTGAAAAAATATCACAAAGCGGTGTTAAAACGGACTATATTTCAGTTGATAAATCTCTAAAAACGGCACTTGCACGCATCACTTTGGACGAGAAGGGAGACAGATCTTTTTCCTTTTTCAGAGATAATACGGCGGATTTGAATTTGTCCGTTGACGACGTTGTGCAAGGCATATTTGAGTGCGGTGACGTGTTGCATTTTTGCTCGGTTGCATTGCAAAACAAGAGTTTGCTTGCGCACAAAAAAGCAATTAAACAGGCAAAAAATGCCAAAGCAATCATCTCGTTTGACGTGAATATCCGCCAAAATCTTTGGGATAGTCTTGACGATTGCATTGAGGTGATTTGCGAGTTTCTGCCATATGCGAACATCGTGAAAGTGTCAGAGGATGAGCTAGATTTGCTGTGTTTGCGTGGCAGTGAACATGGCGAAACCACAATTTTGTCGCAGGATACAAACAACGTGAGTGAGCAAGAAAAGGTGGCAAAACTCTTTGAAATCGCACAAAATGCAGAGCTTGTTATCCTCACAAAGGGTGCAGACGGTGCGGTTGGGTATGATAGGAAGCTTTGTGCTGTCTTCTCACCTGCACTCAAAGTTGAGGTGAAAAACACGACCGGTGCCGGTGATAACTTTATCGGTGCGATTTTGCACAAGCTGATTTTGGACAAAATCACCCTTGAAAACATCTCAAAAAATGATATAAAAAATTTGCTTGACTTTGCAAACGAGCAAACTGCAACCTATTTGAAAAACAATTAATCAAGAAAAAAACATCAAAAATAAGCCTGAAAAACATATAAAAAATAGCTAAAAAACGCATAAAAAAAACGCCTCTTTTTGAGGTGTTTTTTGATAGTTTTTTTATTGCAAAATATAAAATGTTTTGTTCAAAATGTTTTTTTTCAAACAATTATGCGTGAAGTGCAAGGGATGGTTTTGCAACCTTTTGGAAGGCGATTTCACGAGTGGTGAGTTTGTAGGTAAACGCAACGGGAAGTGTGCAAACAAAAGTCACACCGCAACCTGCAAGCTCGTACGGAAGGTCTGAAAGATAGTAGGATGCGATAGGCAATTTCCAAATGATTGCCGTTGCAACGACAGACACGATATAGTAGAGAAGTTGCGACGTGCAAGCGATTGCCGAATAGGACAAAACACTGACGTCCTTATGTTTGGAATTGAGAGCTTTGTAGCAGACGTAGGGCATGGAGTAGCCGATGATGACCTCAAGAAGCCACCATTGCACTCTATAAAGCTCACCGGGCATCCAAGCAATACAGCTAAGCTCGAAAATCACGGAGTATGCCAAAACAAGCACTGCGTTTTTGGCGGGAGACATGCACGCTGCACAGATCACGAGAATGGGAAACACTACGTTTGCAAACGGGATTTGCAACACAAATTGATCCACGCACATGGTGGCAAGAAGTGCAAACATTGCCATCCAACCTTTGATACCGCTTGTCTTTGCAAGCCTTTCTGTTTTAGATAAAGATAATCCTTTCATTTGTCACCTTGAGTTGTTACATCCAACCCTCATATACTACCACTAAAACCTTGAGGTCGTCAAGTGTTCCGGGGATTTGATCCTCTCCAAACAAAGTTTGGAAATTTGCACATCTTGAATACACACCATCGGATGCCACGTATGCAGTGGAGAGATAGTAAGTGCTTCCGTCCTCAAGCACCGCTTTGTCAAAGAGATAGTAGCGGTGTTGAGAGAGTGCAAAGCTTATATTGTCCTGCCTATTCTCAAAAAACTTGACGACGGATTCATACACGGTGTTGCCGTAGCAAGGAATTTCCCAGCTGTAAATCAGCTTGCCGTCCAGCGTTGAATGGGCATATTGGTCACCGCTCTCGACGTTTGTTGAAGTGCCGTGCTCCCTAAACTCAAGAGTGAAACAAAGCTTAACGCCGTCAACGTAATGATAGTGTGCATCGTCACCATCTTGAGCGTCATCACCCCAAACGTCATTGCACCCGACAAGTGAAAATGCGAGTGTAAGAATGACTGTGGTGATGAACAATAATGAGAGTGGTTTTTTCATATTGAGCGGTTTATGTGGTTGTTTTGATTATTTTAAGTGTTTTTTTATGCAAGTTTGATGATGCTATCGCTTGCGATATAAAGTCCGCACGGAGATGCACTCACGCCTTTTTGATAGGCAAGGTATGCGATTGCAACAGCCATATCAACTTGGTCTTGAAGCACATAGTTGCCGTTGTCATCTTTGTTGAGAGTTGCAAGCCACATGCCAAGCACGTCATATGCCTTGTCTGCTTGCTCGTCCTCATCGTGTACTTCCTTTGTGTAAGCACTCATGTCTATGCCGTTGAGGTAGCCGTACAAAATGCCAAAGCGAGAGTCCGCCGTTGAGCCCCATTCGGAGGGGATCACGTAGCCGTAGTTGTCGCAGAGTCTGTCAAGGTTGACGGTATCCTCGATTGCGATGTTTGTGTCGAAGTTGTCTTGATAGGGGAACAGACCTTGCATTGTCTTTTCGTATGCGACGTCGTATGCACTCTCATTTTTGAGAATGCTTCCGCTTGCAAGAGGTCTGCCGGTGAAGCCAGTCCAGTTGGAATATCCGCTTGCCGTTGTAAAGTTGCCATTCTTGTCCTTTGCATAGTAGGCGAGCAATGCGTTGTAACTTTGGGGGACTATGCTCTTTGCATCCAGTCCGAGATTGTGAGCGGTGAGTGTCAAAATGCTGTTTTTGTCAAAACTGAAAGCGGTTGCGATATATGTCTCACTGTCCTTTGATGCGAGGTATGTTTGAATTGCATCAAAATATTTGCCAAAGAGATTGTCGTGTGCATTGCTTTGGAGATTGATGCAATATTGCTTGTATTGGTTGTACATAATCGACCAGCTGAAAAGAAAATCGCTTATGCTTTGCCAACCGTCTGTGTAGGAGCCCCAATCACTTGTCACTGTTTCGTAAAGTGGGCAATTTTCATCTAAATAGAGTGCATCGTCAATCTTGCCATCGGAGTTGATGACACTGCTTATAAGATTGAGTGAACTCATGACGACACCGCCGTCCTGAATTGTTTCGATATTGGTTGTGTCCACGTAGCGAAGGTATGCAAGAGGAAGTCTGTCTTGAGTGGTTTTGGAGGTCATAGCATCTCTAAAACCGTCACTGTTCAAATAATCGGAAAGTGAAGCGGTGAGTGCAATTTCAAGCCCGACCGGAGATTCTTGCGTTGAGTTGTCGCAAGCAATCAAGGTGAGCGAGATGCATGCAAGAAGCAAGATACTTGCAATAAGAAGTGATCTTTTTTTCATAGGTTATTCTCCTTTTTCAAATCGTGAGATTTGTGTTTTTGGGATATAACCGCCAAAAAACTTGTTTGTAATTACGACAAACAAAAAAGCACTCGATGAGTGCTCAACCGACCTAGCGTACGCCGAAAAATCGGTTGCACGCTCCTGCCATAACGACAAACCAAAAAAATACGGGACTTTGCTCAAATGACAAGGCTAACACTTGTCCAAATACAGCAATGGCGGTTGCTCGGGAATAGAACCCGATTGTCAAATCTACTCAGCAATACAACTTTTCAAACCGTATTTTATATTCAATTGACTATATATTAACATTAAAAAACAAATTTGTAAATAGAACTAACAATAAAAAAAAGAGGGCGATTTCTCGCCCTCAAACGCTTTGACGTGCTTAATGTTCAAATTGAGAATTGTAGAGGTTTGCATAAAAACCGCCTTGTGCAAGTAGCTCACTGTGAGTGCCTTTTTCAATGACGTTGCCCTTGTTCATGACCAAAATCATATCGGCGTTCTTGATTGTGGACAGGCGGTGTGCAACGATAAAGGACGTCTTGTTTTGCATGAGCTTTTCAAAAGCTTGCTGAATTTTGATTTCCGTACGTGTGTCGATGGAGCTTGTTGCCTCGTCCAAAATGAGCATCGGGGGATGTGTGAGCATAACTCTTGCTATGCAGAGAAGTTGCTTTTGTCCTTGCGATATATTGGAGCCGTCGTCGTCAAGAACCGTATCGTATCCGTGCTCGAGGTGCGTGATGAAGTTGTGAATATGGGCGGATTTTGCCGCTTCGATAATCTCCTCATCGGTGGCATCGGGCTTGCCGTATGCGATGTTTTCACGCACGGTTCCCTTTTTGAGCCAAGTGTCTTGAAGCACCATGCCATAGCTCAATCTCAAGGATTTTCTTGTGACTTTGCTTATGTCTTTGCCCTCGACTTCTATGTTGCCCGTGTTTGGATCGTAAAAACGCATAAGCAAGTTTATGAGGGTTGTTTTTCCGCATCCCGTTGGACCTACTATTGCAATGCGTTGACCGCTCTTGACGTTGAGAGAAAATCCCTGAATGAGGGGTTTATCTTCAATATACGAGAAATAAACATCGTTTATTGATATATTGCCCTTTGTGTCGCAAAGTTTCTCAAAGCCTTGATCAGAGCTTTGATCTTGAGCTTCCAAAAGCTCAAAAACTCTGTTTGCGGCAGAGGTTGCACCTTGTAATTCGGTGACGACACCGGTGATTTCGTTGAAAGGTTTTGTGTAGTGTGTGGCATATGACAGCACACAAGATAAGGCGCCTACGCTCAACGTGCCTACACCCGGCAATGCGTTGCCTTTGATGACAAGATACACGCCTATGACGCACACCACAACGTAGATGACGTTGTTGACAAAACGCGTGCACGGATTGACCATTGCAGAGTAGAATGCCGAATTTTGTCCCCAATGCTTAAGCTCGGCGTTGATCTTGCCAAAGCGATCTTCTGCACGCTTTTCATATGCAAAGAGTTTCACCACTCTTTGGTTGGAGAGCATCTCGGTTATCAAGCCGGAAAGTTCGCCACGCTTTTGTGCTTGCATTGCAAACATATTGTGACAGCCCTTTGCGATGAAGTATGCAACAAACAGTGAGAGGGGAGTCAGCACGACAACCACAAGTGCGATTATCCAGTTGTACACAAGCAAGAATACAAGCGTGCCGACGATTGTGACAACACCGCTGAACAGTTGCGAGAAGCCTTGAATGAGTCCGTCGGAAATTTGGTCTATGTCACTGCCAACTCTTGACATCAGATCACCGTGGGAGTTGGAGTCGATATAGGAGAGGGGAACGCTGTTGAGCTTTGCATAGGCACTTCGTCTCAAATCACGTATTGTTCTAAAAGATGCAAAGTTGATACACAGCGAGCCGAGATATTGGAATATGAGCACAAGTGCGATGAGAACGGCAAGTATGCCTGCGTTTTTGAATATAATCTCAAAATTGACGTCGTTTACACCGACGATATAGTCAACCGTATCACCTATGACCACAGGGGCAAAGAGGGTTGCGACAATCTGCACAAGCGAGCACAACAGTGCAAGCAATATGTGCGGTATATACGGGCGTGCATAGCGGAGCAATTTTTTGATGGCGGAAAAGTCCGTCTTTCGTTTTTTTGTTTTTGCGGAGGTGTTTTTCATGCCGATTGCTCCTCCTTGTTTTGAGATAGGTAAATTTCCTTGTAGACGTCGCAAGTCTTGATAAGCTCGTCATGAGAGCCTAGTCCAACGATTTTGCCATCGTCAAGCACGATTATGACGTCGCAATGCTTTATGCTGTTTGCACGTTGCGACACGACAACCGTCGTCAAGCCTTTTTCAAGTTGAACGTGGGAGAGCGCTTTGCGAAGTCTTGCATCCGTTGCAAAGTCCAACGCACTGGAGGAGTCGTCAAGCACCAAAATATCAGGGGAGGCAACCAACGCTCTTGCGATTGTCAGCCTTTGTCTTTGACCGCCGGATAAATTCTTTCCGCCCTGTGCGACGTATGAGTCTATGCCGTCCTTCATTGCATTGACAAACTCTGCCGATTGTGAAACGGCAAGTGCATTGTCAATTTCACGGTCGGTGGCATCCTCCTTTGCCCAAAGCAAATTGTCCTTTATTGTGCCCTCAAACAAAACCGCCTTTTGAGGTGCGACGCCAAAGATGGAATGTAGCTGTGCGTTGGTGTAGTTTTTGACATTTTCGCCAAAGACAAGCACTTCGCCGTCAGTGACGTCGTATAGCCTTGTCATGAGAGAAACGAGGGTGGTTTTGCCACTGCCCGTACCGCCTAAAATGCCGACACTGTCACCTTTTTGAATCTCCAAAGTGGCACCCTCAAGAGAGTGAGAGGAACTTTGCGGATAGGTGAACGAAACGTCTTTGAATTGAATTGCAGGAGCGGAGTAGTCCGCACACGCGCCTTCGCCCTCGCTCATCGTGGTGGAAACGGCAAACACTTCGTTGATGCGTTGAGCGGATGCCGATGCCTTTGTGAACGTGACAATCAAGTTGGCAAAAACTATGAGTGCGTTCAAAATCTGCGTCATGTAGTTGACAAGTGCGATGATTTCACCTTGAGTGAGATCTCCCATATACACGCTCTTTCCGCCAAAGTACAATATTGCTATGACTGCGATATTGAGCACGGAATAGGTGAGAGGATTGAGCAAGTTGGACACTTTGCCAACCTTTATGGATGCAGAGGACAATTGTTCTGACGCATAGTCAAACGCTTGCTTTTCACGCTCCTCCGCACCAAACGCACGCACGACTCTTGCTCCTTGCAAATTCTCTTTTGTGAGACGAGTCACGTCGTCGAGCTTTGATTGTACATCCTTGTATTTGGGCATAGTTGTGAGCATTATCACAGCAAGCAAACCTACGATAACAAGGGATGCAACCACAAATATGACGGAAATTTTGAGATTGATGATCATTGCCATGACGATTGCTCCAACGGCAATGAACGGTGCCCTCAAAACAAGACGTATGAACATTGCAACACCTTGCTGTGCTTGGTTGATGTCCGACGTGAGCCTTGTCACAAGCGAGGACGTTGAAAACTTGTCAAGCTCCGCATATGAGAGTGTATTGATGTGTGCATACAGCTCTCTGCGTAAATTGGTGCCGAATCCTAGGGATGCTCTGCTTGCAAAAAACTGTGCGGTGAGGGAAAATGCAAGCCCGAAAACGCCGAGTGCAAGCACGATGATTCCGCCGTATATCAACCCCGAATAATCGCCTGCTTGCCCCATGGGAATGGCATTGTCGATTATCCAAGCAACCACGACGGGCGTGAACAACTCAAACAAAGCCTCCACCAACTTGAAGAAGGGGCCTACAACCGTTTTTAAGCGGTAGCCTTTTAAGTATTTCAAAAGTTTCAACATATTTACGCCTTGTAGATTTATTATCTTTTTAGATATACATTTTATCATAAAATGCGTCCAGCGTAAACTGTTTGCGGTAAATAATTGATTTATACGTTTTGGTGAGATAGCGTGTTTGATATATTTACGGTTTTGACAATACAGGAAGTTTATACGTGCAAAATGAGTGTGTAAAACGTATTTTTGTGTTATAAGTGTAAAAACGTGCCTACTGCAAATGTTGGCAATATTTGCACACTATACTACATTTGTCCAAAAAATAACCAATTTATGGCATATTGCACATTGACAATTTTGATTTTAGATTCTATAATATTTGGTATTAAAAATATAGAGGGCTGATTATGAGTATTTGGCATGACGTTGATCCAAAAAGAATTACACCCACGGACTTTCTTGCTTGCATTGAAATTTCCAAGGGCAGTAAGAACAAGTATGAGCTTGACAAGGCAACCGGCACGCTGATTTTGGATAGAGTGCTTTATACGTCCACTCACTATCCTGCAAACTACGGCTTTATTCCTCGCACATTCAGTGAGGACAACGATCCGCTCGACGTGCTTGTGCTTTGCTCTGAACCTATCGTTCCGCTCGCACTTGTGAGGTGCTATCCGGTGGGCGTCATTATGATGCAAGACAGCGGGGAGATGGACTATAAGATCATTGCAATTCCTTTCAAAGATCCGACTTGGAATACGTATAAGGAGATTGAGGAGTTGCCTGCTCATATCATGGATGAGATGTCCCACTTCTTTAGGGTTTACAAGCAACTCGAGGGCAAGCAAACCACCGTTTTCCAAGTGAAAAACAGAGAGTTTGCAGAACTTATCATCAAGGATAATATCGAGGCTTACAAAAAGAAATTCGACGTCAAATAACGCTGGTTTCTTTTGTCAATCAAAGATTAGAAATTCATTTTTATATCACAGGAGAAGTATGAAATACGATTGTATCGTGATAGGCGGTGGAATTGTCGGTTGTGCTGTGCTTGACAGACTTGCAAAACGCAACCTCAATGTCTTGCTTTTGGAAAAACAAGACGACGTCGCTTCATTTTCAACACGTGCCAACAGCGGTATCGTGCACGCAGGATACGACTGCGAGCCGAACACCTTGAAGGCACATTTTAACGTCTTGGGCAACAAAAAGACTTGGCAGGACGTTGAGGAACTTGACGTGCCACACCTCAAGTGTGGATCTATCGTCGTTGCGGATGAGGACGGCTTTCAGGGCTTGAATGTCCTCAAGGACAAGGCGGAGGCAAACGGCGTCGAGGTGGAGATTTGGGATAGAGAAAAGACTTTGTCTTTTGAGCCTAATATTTCCGACAATATCGCATATAGCTTGTATGCTCCCAGTGCCGGCATTGTTTCACCATATCAGCTCGCCATCGCATATGCGGATAGAGCGGTGACAAACGGTGCCGAGATCGTGCTGGAGTGCCAAGTCAATGCAATAGAGCAAAACAATGGCGAGTACGTTCTTCACACCAACAAGGGAGATTATCGTTGCACGTACCTCATAAACTGTGCGGGGGCACAGGGTGCAAAAGTGAACGACCTTTTGGGAGCGGAGCATTATGACACCACCTATAGACGTGGAGATTATTTTGTGCTTGACAATACAGAGCGTAAGAATATCAACACCGTCATTTTCCAGCTTCCAACCAAAGCGGGCAAAGGCGTGCTTGTTGCTCCCACTGCGGACGGAAACGTCATATACGGACCAACTGCAATAGACACGGACGATCAAGACGATACGGCATCGAGCTTGCAATCTCTCGACATTTTGAGAAAGAGCGTTCCGCTATCCTACAAGCCCGTTGCATTCAACAAGTGTATACGTGTTTATTCGGGGTTGAGAGTGATTATCGACCACGATTTTATCATAGGCGAGTCAAAGATTAAGCCGAATTTCTTTATGGCGATCGGCATTTGCTCACCGGGGCTTACCTCCGCTCCTGCGATTGCCGATTATATAGACGAGCTTGTTGCAAAAAAGACAAACGCAAGCCTCAAAGAGAGCTACGTTGTCAATATGCCAAAACATAAGAGACTTGTCGAACTTGACGAGGACACCCTCAATGCGTTGATAAAAGAGAATAACGCTTGGGGCAGAATCGTTTGCCGTTGCGAAAAGGTGACGGAGGCGGAGATCGTTGAGGCAATACATTCTCCGCTCACCGCTTACACTGTGGATGCGGTCAAACGTCGTTGCCGTGCGGGTATGGGCAGATGTCAAGGCGGATTCTGCGGTCCGAGAGTTATGGAGATTATCGCAAGAGAATTGAATATTCCGCTTGATAAGGTTAGAAAGGGCGGTGGAGAGGACTCCAACATCGCTTCCTACAAAATCAAGGAGGTGAAATGATGCTCAATTATGACGTTGTAATTATCGGTGGCGGACCTGCAGGCATGGCGGCGGGACTGTCCGCACGCAAGACGGGTGCAAAAACGCTTATATTGGAGCGTGACGTGCGTCTTGGCGGTATCCTCAATCAGTGCATACACCAAGGTTTTGGATTGCACTATTTCGGTGAGGAAATGACAGGTCCGGAATATGCCGATCGTTTTAGAAAGATGGTGGAGGCAGAAGATATTGACGTCATGCTAGAGAGCATGGTTTTGTCACTCAATGAAAACAAAGAGCTGGGCGTTCTATCTCCAACTTGCGGTTTTTGCAAAATAAAGGCAGGTGCGGTTGTGCTTGCTATGGGATGCAGAGAGCGTACTGCAGGTGCAATCACATTGCCGGGTACTCGTCCTGCAGGTGTCTATACCGCAGGTATGGCTCAAAAAATCTGCAACCTTGACGGCTATCTCGTCGGCAAAGAAGTGGTCATCTTGGGCAGTGGAGATATTGGTCTTATCATGGCTCGCCGTATGACGACAGAGGGTGCAAAAGTCAAGCTTGTGCTTGAGCTTATGCCATATTCGAGCGGTCTAAAACGCAATATCGTGCAGTGCCTTGACGACTACAATATTCCAATCAAATACAGCCACACAATCACTCGCATCGAGGGCAAACCTCGCATGAGCGGACTTTGGTACGCCCCTGTGGGTGCGGATAGAAAACCCGATCTTTCCAAAGAGCAGTACGTGTCTTGCGATACGCTTTTGCTCTCTGTCGGCTTGATCCCCGAAAACGATTTGCTTAATGGCACGAGTGTGGAAATGAGCCGTATCACAAACGGTGCGGTTGTGGATGAAAATCGCATGACGAGCATCCCGGGCATTTTCTCTTGCGGAAACGTTTTGCACGTGCACGACCTTGTTGACAACGTGTCGCACGAGGCGGAGATTGCAGGTGAGAGTGCGGGAAAATATGCGTTGGGAATTGCCGACAAAAGCGGTGATTTTGTGAACGTAATTGCAAAGGACGGCGTGCGTTACGCACTTCCGCAAAGAGTGAGCAAGGGTGAGGGAAAAGTGCAGTTGTTCTTTAGAGTTGGTGACGTTTTCAAGAATTGCAAACTCGTTGTCGAAAGCGGTGACAATACGCTTGTTTCAAAGAAGTGTATGGTGCTTGCTCCGGGCGAGATGGGCGGTATTGTGATAGACAAGACTCAAATTGTCGGTGACGTTGTTGTGAGGTTGGAAAAATGAATACTATATGCATAATGTGCCCAATGGGCTGTCCGTTGACAATAGAGGAGCAAAACGGTGAAGTGGTTGTGAGTGGCAACACTTGTAAGAGAGGTGTCGTCTATGGAAAAGAGGAGTACACTCATCCCAAAAGAAGCATCACAACACTTGTGAGAATGGCGTCGGGTGGCGTTGCATCTTGCAAGACGTCTTGCACCGTGCCCAAAGAGAGGATATTTGACGTTGTCGATTTTGTCGGCAAACTCGTCGTTTCAGATGACGTCAACATCGGTGACGTGGTTGCAACAAACGTGCTTGGATTGGGTGCGGACATTGTTATTACAGGAAGGAAATAATCGCATAAAACGCAGTTTATCAAGTCAAAACACAAGGATAAATTGCGTTTTTTTGCAAATATAACACAAAAGTCAAACACAAAAGAGAAGCGTATGAAAATAAGGGGAAAGCGTATATTCAATTATAGACCTATGCTCTTTTTTGCCCTTGCTTTGATTTTGGGAATTATCATATCCGAAGGTTTTTACGGCAACAGCGTCTATGTGTATTTAGGCTTGCTGTTGCTTTTTCTTGCCACGTTTATTGTGACTTGCGTTTTCAAAAAATCAAGAAAATTGTGCTATATTCCGCTTGCCGTGCTTGTCGGTTTTGTAGGTATGACCGCAACCAATTTGCAATATAATTCAAGCTCGATCAGCGAGTATACGGGAAGCTTCACCGCACAGATAACAAGCGAGATCGTTGCAAAAGAAAGTAGCAATGAATCCGTCTACTACACCTTTACCATAGACGGTATTTCCATTGATGGTGAAATGCTGGATTACAAGGCGAGAGTGAGTGCGTTCTTGGGTGAGGAATTGAGCCTGTCTTCAGGTGACGTCGTGAGCTTTTACGGCACGATTTCTTTCAACTCGCACGAGAGGTTCAACAGCTATTATCCAAGGAGCGTGTCAAGCGGAGTGAGATACTATGCAAAGATAACGGGGGCTAGCGTGCTTGGCTCTGCTCAACTCAAATTTCCAACGAGTATTCAGCTTAAAATCAAGCAGTTGTTGGACGACAATATGGACGCAAAGTCGGCATCCATTGCCAAAGCGTTGGTGCTTGGTGACAAGTCGGGCATAGACACAAATATGTATGACGACATCAAAACAAGCGGTCTTGCACACGTGCTTGCGGTGAGTGGTCTGCACGTATCAACGCTTGCAACCGCACTGTATTTTCTTCTCAAAAAGCTCAAAGTAAATCCCAAAATCAGCTTGGTGCTGGTGGTTGCGACAACGTTTCTTTATTCGATGTTGTGCTCCTTTACGCCCTCATCGTTAAGGGCAGTGATAATGAGCGGAACGTACACGTTTGCATCGACTTTCGGCAAGAAAAGGGATGATATTTCAATCATGTCATTCTCTGCGGTATTGATTTTGCTCTTTGCTCCAGCTCAGCTTTTCGATATTGGATTTTTGCTGTCGTTTGCATCAGTGGGAGGAATATTCCTCTTTTCTCAAAGCTTTGAAAATGCCGGTATGAAAATCGTTGAAAAGATAAGTCCAAAACACAAGATAGGCACAAATTTTGCCAAGGTGTGTGCGGTGTCTTTTGCAACCAATTTGATAACATATCCGTTCGTTGCATTCTTTTTCAAGGAAGTGCCCACTCTGTTTGTGTTGTCCAACTTCATCGTTCTGCCATACATAATGGTGGTGTACGTCATCATTTTGGTGTGTACGTTGCTCTCGCTTATCACGTCGATGGGCGTGTTTGTTATGCCGATAAAATATCTTCTCATTCCTTTCAGGGCGTACGTAGGTTTGGTGGGCAGTTTCAGCTTCTCACAGGTGGGAACGAGCGTAGGCGTTTCATTGACAATCACACTGCTTGCAATATTTGTCATTTTGTCTAGATTTGTGTTTTTGGATCGTGTCAAAAAGGCTCGTATCGCAACGATAACTTTGTGCGTGGGGTTGGGAATTTCAAGCATATTGTCGCTTGTCTAATACGGCACATGATTGGAAAAACGCAAAGCTGGTGTATGTTTTGTCGGCAAAATATGCGAAAAATGTTATTTTTCGGGCAATTTTTCGACATAAAATGCATACTTTGGCGAAAAATAAAAAAAAGATATTGCACTTAAGTCTGTTGTGTGATAAGATAATTGTGTATTTGAATACTCTGATAAGGGAGTTATATTATGTTGGATGATCTCAAATTAGGTTCATTGAATGGTTTTGAAGCCATTGTCGTCATCATTGTCGCAGTGTTGGCATTGATTGCACTTTTGGTCGTTGTCATTTTGTCGGCACTCAAAGCCGTCAAGGAACGCAAAGATGCAAAAGAGGATAAGGCTGAAAACGAGTTTTATGCCGAGTACGGCATCACCGGAGAGGAAATGCGTCTCAATCAGAGACTTGCTCTCTTGCGTGCAAAATTGCAAAATCGCAAGCTCGTTGCCCAAGAGTTGAAGGAAAATCCCGTTCAAGCACCGATCGAGGAGCCCGCACCTGTTGTGGAAGAACCTGCACCCATCGTGGAAGAGCCCGCACCGGTTGTTGAGGAGCCTGTGAAAGAAGTTGAACCGGTCAAGGAGCCGGAACCCGTGGTCGAGCCTGTCAAAGAGGAGCCGATCCCAGAACCTGTCAAGGAAGAACCGAAGCCGGCACCCATTCCGGAGCCTGTCAAGGAAGAGCCTGTGGTTGAGGAGCCCAAGAAGCAAGGCGTTGACAAGCCGACAACAAAGAAAATCGTCAAGAAAAAACCCGACGATTGGTCAAAATACGACGGACCGTACGAAGGATATTATTACGATCCTGAAGATGCTTGCTACTATGAGGGCGAGCCGTCTCCTGCTCTTGCAAAGAAACTTGCTCAAAAGGATGCGGAGCTTGAAGCTCTCAATGCAAACAAGGACAAGAAAGTCGTCATCAAGAAGATTGCACCTCCGTTTGCGGCACTCAAGACACCAAAGAACGTGCGTAAAGAGCCACAAAAGGTTGCAGGATTTGATGAGTCTGTCATCTATGGTAAATATATCATCGAGCACGTTGACACCGCAGAGGGCACTCAAGAGTGGTTCTACACCCTCTATGACGCAAACGGCATGAATATTTATGAAAGCTCCAACTACTCCTCCAAAGAGTATTGCGAAAGAGCAATCAACCGCTTCAAGTCGCATGCAATCATCGGTACGTTCACGATCGAGGCATCGGATGGCAAGTTCTACTTTGTGCTCAAGAGAAAGACTTACGTGCACAAGGGCAAGCCTGTTGCTACATTTGATGAAGCATCAAAATATCAATCTGCTGTAAAGAAGTTTGCTCAAACAGATATTATTCGTGAACAATAATTGAGTATTTGACAAGAAAACGCAACGGTTCTCCGTTGCGTTTTTTATATAAACAATTGGGTGTTGGGGCGTCCCATACAAGAGTGAAAGCGTTACTATAAAACACATATCACCCCTTCCTTCGGTTTTCCCTCTATTGCTCAAATAGGGGGCAGCTCCTACATAGAGTAACATCATTCGCAAGAGGGGAGGGGGGCGCAATAGGCCTACGGTAACAATTGCTGGCTCGTTGTGAACAACGAGCGGAAGATAGGCTATGCCAATAATAAACGGCTGAAAACTGTGTCACTTCGCTTTGTGTGCTAGGCAGTGACCACACACAATTATTCATTATTAATTAAAAAAGACTGCCGAAGCAGTCTTTTTTTTAATCGTTTTGTTCGCTTGATGTGTCAATCGTTGGGCGCATTTCAGAAGGGATTTGATCGGAATAGACCTCTTTTTCTTTGCGAGTCTTGATAAGTTCGGGATCAAAGCCTTTGCCTGAAACTTCGCCTGCTTTTGTCATATACATGAATGCGTGCGGATCTTGAGATGTGACAATTTGCTTGACCATATTGATTTGGCGTTTGCTTGTGACGCATACAATCATCTTGTGCTCTTGACCTGTGTAATAGCCGATTGACTTGGTTATCGTGACGCCTCTACGCAATTTGAGGGAAAGCTCGTGTGCGATAGGCTCCGCCTTGTCCGTGATGATGGTGAAAACCAATGAGGAGAGCATACCTGATTCTATGCCGTCCGACACCTTTGAGTGCACCACCAAGGACAAGAATGAATACAGAATCGGTGAAAGCACTGCTGTCATAACGGCGGTTGCACCAAGTGACGTGTCCATGTTGATCATGCCAACAAAGCCCGAGAAACATGCAATGATGCAGTCGCATATGAGAATGTAGTATTGAACGTGAGCGGACGGATTGTGCTTGTGAATGAGTTTGCCGATAATATCTGTACCGCCCGAGGACATGTTGATCCTGAACATTAGACCGCCCGAAACACCGGATATTGCACCGCCTGCGATTGCTGCGATGAGCATAAGTCCGTCTTGTCCGTTTGCGTTGTATTGAGGGCAGTCCACAGCACCGA
This sequence comes from uncultured Bacteroides sp., assembly GCA_964644355.1. Lineage (GTDB taxonomy): Bacteria > Bacillota > Clostridia > Christensenellales > CAG-917 > CAG-475. Next base: position 58,033 of record CAZXUW010000007.1, on the reverse strand, counting down.
GCAGAAACATGAAAGCAGAGTAGACCAACACGCCTACCATTGTGTAGAATGCAAAGCGTTTGTTCAAAAATTTGAATGCAACAACCATCAAAGGTATGTTGATGATGATTGTGATCACGCCCGGATCGAATATCGAGGATGACAGAGAGCGGACAACTTCATTGTCGCTACGCTCAACGATGTAGTGGACAATAGATGCTATGCCGGGAACTCCGCCCGGAGCAAAGCCGTTCGGGTTGATGAAAATGTAATTGCCTATTGATCTTAAAACCGCAAACAAAATCAACGCCAACATATATTTGACGGCGTAAGTGGTTTTATCCTTGTCGAGTGCAACTTTTCCCATATGCTTCAAAATGCCCTTTGATTTTGTTATCTAAAATATATGATTTTGAAATGAAATAGTCAATCGTTTTGCACACATTGCGTGCCAAAAGAGAACAAGTTGATATTTATTGTACAGTTGTTCAAGTTTTAACATTGGTTTAAGTTAGTATAATTATAATATATGTAAATTGACAAAAACGCCCGTGTGTGCGATAATACTTATATATTTGCTTATCTTTATAAAAGGGAAATGATATGAATTTGGACGAGAAAAACAAGGATATGCTAGAGGACGTTTCCGCTTGCGAGGACGAAAAAAGCTCTTTGCAAAATCAGTCGCCTGAACCCACCGTGAAAAAACAAAAGAAAGGCGGTATAAAAGCATTGCTAAATCATGCCGAAAACAGTGATTCAACCATCCATTTTACCCCCACTCTGCTTGTGAAAAGCGTTGGGGTAAACACACTTGCAAAACTCAAAGAGGCATGTGTGTCCGTTTTGCCGGTGGTGCTTATCGTGTTGATTTTTGCTCTCACTCCAATCACTGATTTTTCCAAAACTGAAATAATTGCCTTTATCGTCTCGTCAATAGCTCTCATTTTGGGTATCGGCTTGTTCAACGTTGGTGCGGACATCGCTATGACTCCTATGGGGGAGCAAGTTGGTGCAGGTTTGACAAAGTCCAAAAAACTTCCGCTTTTGCTTGGCGTTGGCTTTATTATGGGCGTGTTTATCACTGTCGCAGAGCCGGATTTGAGCGTGCTTGCAGAGCAAGTCAGTGCGGTGATGAACAACGTTGTGCTTATCGCAACCGTCGGCGTTGGCGTTGGATTGTTTTTGTTGATTGCCATTGTCAAGATCGTTTTTAGAAAGAATTTGGCATCTCTTTTGATGTTTTTCTATATGGTGTTGTTTGCTGTGGCATCCATTCTTATCGAGCAAGGAAAGGACGTCTTTATTCCGCTTGCGTTTGACTCGGGCGGTGTCACAACAGGTCCTATCACGGTGCCGTTCATCATGGCGTTGGGCGTCGGTGTGGCTCTCAATACGGGAGGTAGAAACGCAAAAGAAAACAGCTTCGGTCTTATCGCACTTTGCTCAATTGGGCCTATGCTTGCCGTGATGATATTGTCACTTCTTGCAAAAGGTGACATATCCTACAGCTTGCCGGATTATTCCATTGAGGCAAATTTGGGTGCGAATTTCGCTCCCGCTCTCGGCTCGGTTGCACTTGAGGTGCTTATCGCACTCGGTTTGATAGTTGTGTTCTTTGTCATTTTGCAGGCTACAATATTGAAATTGCCAAAGCAAAAGATAATCCACATTGCAATTGGAATCGTGTATACGTATCTAGGACTTGTGATTTTCCTCACGGCTGTCAATGTGGGCTTTATGCCAATTGGATACAAACTCGGCGTGGAAATTGCAGAGTATTCCAAACCCCTTCTTGTGGTGTTTGCGTTTGTGATAGGCTTTGTCGTTGTTCTTGCAGAGCCTGCCGTGCACGTGCTCAACAAACAAGTTGAGGAGATCACCAACGGTGCGGTGTCAAAGAGATCTATGCTCATTGCATTGTCAATCGGTGTCGGCATCTCAATCGGGCTTAGCATCATAAGGATCATTTTCGGCTTTTCATTGCTATACTATCTCATCCCGGGCTATCTCATCTCGTTGGGGTTGTCCTTCTTTGTACCAAAGATTTACACGGCAATCGCATTCGACTCGGGCGGTGTCGCATCAGGTCCGTTGACGTCAAGCTTCATTTTGCCGTTTGCAATCGGCGTTTGCTCGGCGTTGTGCGGAGAGAGTGAGGTTATGTCTCTTGCGTTTGGCATTGTGGCTATGGTTGCAATGACTCCGCTCATCACAATTCAGTTGCTCGGCTTTAGGGCAATCGCAAGTGCAAGAGTGAAAGAAAAGATAGTTATGAGACGCATTCTCGATGCGGACGATGAGCAAATCATTGAATTTATGTGAGGTGACTTATGGCGGATAAACCTGTTGGAAAAGTGAAAAGAATCGCAAAAAGAGCATCTCAAAGAAGTGCCGAAATCAAGGCAAAAGGTGCTGAAATCAAGGCTATAAGAAATGGGACGAGCACACCCAAAGTAAGTTCGGGACAGCTTGAATTGCTTGTGAGTATCGTGCCTAGCAACAAGACGGAGTTCTATACGGACTTGTTGCAGTCCACTTTTGAGGTCAACTTTCAGTGGACGGCAAGAGCACACGGCACTGCCAATGCGGAATTGCTCAAATTGAGTGATTGGAGCGACCAAACCAAAACAGTGATATTCAGCGTTATCAAAAAGGAAAACGCAAAAGAAGCTCTTGCAACTTTGCAAGATAAGTTCAACAAAATCAAAAAGGGCAAAGGTATTGCCTTTACCGTGCCTTTCACAAGCGTGATCGGCGTTGCGACGTACGGATTTTTGAGCAACAACTTAAAGACCGTCAAGGAGGAGAAAAATGGCTGACAAATTTGAGCATCAAGTGATTGTGTGTATTGTAAACAACGGTTTTGCCGACGAGGCTATGGACGCTGCTCGTGCAGTTGGCGTGAAGGGCGGTACGGTGCTTTCTGCAAGAGGCACGGCAAATCTTGAGGCGGAAAAGGCTTTCCATATTCAAATCCAACCGGAAAAAGAAATGATTTTGATCCTTGTGACAGAGGATATCAAAGACGACGTTTTGCACGCATTGTATAGGACTGTCGGCACGCATACGCCTGCACACGGAATTGCATTTGCTTTGCCCGTTGACGGTGTTACGACGATTTGATTGATGAATAAAGAACAATTGCGGAAGGCATAGCCTTAAAGAATGATATCCCGACAAGTCGGGATGATATCGCAAAATGCGATGATATCCAACAAGTTGGATTGTGGAAAAATGCACTCATCCTATCAAGCCTCCATCAAACGAGGGAGGTGGCATAAATCGCGGATTTATGACGGAGGGAGAGCCCATATAAGTGATATCATTATTACGTCTCTCCGCCTAGCGAGGTGGAAAGGATTGTTTTTGCAAGCTTGTCAAGAGCGTTTTGAGAGAGAGTGTCCGTGTACACGTATAGTGCAAGCGGAGTGTCGCCCACGTAGCAAGCAAAGGCATCTGCGTTTGTGGTTGAGTTTGCCACGGCAGTGAGTGCTTTTCCAACAAGCGAGTCACTTACGACTATGCCTAAGTTTTCCGGCGTTTTTGCAACGTTGTCTATGACAAAACGTATTTGCGAACAAGCGGTGCTTATTGAGGGGTAGTCCTCGTTTATATCGGTGAGAATTTTGTACCAAAGCCCTGACGTTGCAAGATGGGGATCTAGGTCGGCAAGAGTGATTTTTTCGTTATTTTTTTCCGCCAATTCATATGCGGTTCTTGCCACTTTTTCAATTTCCAATTCGCTATAGCTATGCACGCAATATGCTTCACGTCCGTATTCGGGATTGTTTCTGAAGCCGTTTTCGCCTGCAAACATTCCGCCAATGCTGTCGTGAACAATGCAAAAATCAAAAGCATTTTCATTGCCGATATAGCGTGTGCAAGCGGAGTGAAGATTGTTGTTTTTGCAAATGACGTCCGCAATCTTGCGTTGGACGGGTGTAAGTGCAACGTCACTCACGCACATAAGGATAGCATGTACGCTTTTTGAGCGTGCAGCAAGGGAAGTTAAGCCCTCTTTTACAACGTCAAAATATTCAACTTCAAGAGAGTTGCCGTATGTTGTGAGTTGTGCATCCAACTTTTTTGCAAGCGTATTGCATTTTTCTTCATTGCCAAAAGCGAGTATGGAATACTTCATAAAGATCTCCGATTGACGTTTATTGTCACGCACGTGCGAGAACAATACAATAATAAAACAAATCAGTCGATCCGTCAATGCTATGCCCAAATATTGAATAAATGCATAAATATCGTATAAAAATGCGTATAATTTGCATAAAATGTATAAATCTTGTAAAAAATAAAAATTTTTTGAAAACTTATGCAAAAATGCTTGCATAAAAAATGTAAAATTGTTATTATGATGCCCGTGCTTAACAAAGTGCACTTTAGGAGAGAAAAATGAAAAAGACATCAAAAATATTTCTTATTATAGCAATGGTTGCAGTGGTGGCATCGGCATGTTTGATCTTTGTTGCATGCGGAGAGAGTGTTGAGTCTGCAAAGAAAATCAATATGGTTAACGTTGAGCTTTCAAGTGAGCAATACGCCTTTATTTTCAAGAAGAGCGACGATGCTCTCAAAGCATCCGTCAATTCCATCCTTGAGAGCAAAAAGAACGAGATCGATCAAATCATGGACAAATATCTCAACGCAACTCAAGAGGAGCTTTCTTCCTTTGGTGATGACCAAATTGCAACGTCCGCAAGCGGAAGTGAAAATGAGCTTGTTGTTGCAACCAACGTTGACTTTGCACCGTTTGAGTATTACAACGGATCAAAAATCGCAGGTATCGACATCGAGATTGCTCAACTCATCGCAGACGAGCTTGGCAAAACATTGGTGATTGTCCATATGGATTTTGAAGCTGTGGTGACGGCTGTTCAAACGCTTGACATTTATGACATCGGTATGGCGGCACTCACGATTTCTGAAGATCGTGCAGAAGTTGTCAACTTCTCAAATCCATACTATGACACAACGCAAGTGATCCTCACAAAAGCGGGCGAGAACACTCCGTTTGATTATTGCACAACAGTCGATGAGATGAAAAAAGCTTTGTCCTCTTTGGATAATGCAAAGATCGGCGGACAGACCGGCACGACAGGTCAGCTGTACATTACCGGCAACGATTCGCTTGGATTTGACGGATACAACAATATCAAGTTTTCAGGGTATGATTCTCCTGCTCTTGCAGTGCAAGATATGATCAACGACAACATCGATTACGTGATCGTTGACAAAGCAATAGCAGTCACTCTGCTCAAGAATTTCAACAGCTGATAGAGGTGCAACGTGGCACAAGAATGGAATAAATTTGTAAAAGCCTTCGTGACAAACGGAGGCTATAATAAAGTTTTGGAGGGTTTGCAAAACACCCTGTATATTGCCATTTTCGGCTTTTTGATAGGCATTATCATCGGTGCGATTATCGGCATAATCAAGGTGTCTCGCAACAGAAATACGTTTATGAACGTAATCTCCAAAATTGGCGATATTTACGTGGGACTGTTTCGTGGCACGCCTATAGTGGTTCAGCTGTTGATCATCTACTACGTGCTCTTTCCGCTTGTCGGAATCAAGGCGGATCAGCTCATCGTTGCAATTGTCACGTTTGGCTTGAACAGCGGTGCATACGTCAGCGAGATTATCCGTAGCGGTATTTTGTCCGTGGACAAAGGTCAGCTTGAAGCGGGCAGAGCACTTGGATTGTCTTATCCCTCCGCTATGGCGAAAATCGTGCTTCCGCAAGCCCTCAAAAACAGCTTGCCATCACTTGGCAACGAGCTTATCGCACTTGTCAAAGACACGTCGGTTGCAAGCTTTATTGCCGTTTGCGACTTGACAAAGGCATTCCAAGCAATAGGCACGTCGTCATATGAATACACCATTCCATACATTGTGCTTGCACTGTTTTATCTTGTCATTGTGCTTGCTCTTACAGGCATCATCAAGCTCATTGAAAACAAACTTCGCAAAGACGAAAAGCAAGAGCACAAATCCAAAAAACTCAAAGGCATCGGAGCTTAAAGGAGTCGAATTATGCAAATGCTTAAAATTGAAAACTTAACAAAAAAATTTGGTGACCTTTTGGTTTTGGACGATATTTCCTTTGACGTGAACGAGGGGGAAAGGGTGGTTGTCATAGGTCCGAGCGGTGGCGGAAAATCAACGCTTTTGAGATGCTTGAACTGCCTTGAAGATCCAACCGCCGGCAAGATATTTTTTGAGGGTACAGACCTTGCCGACGTCAAAGTTGACATCAATGAGCAACGTGAGAAAATGGGCATGGTTTTTCAACAGTTCAACCTGTTCAACAACATGACCGTCAAGAAAAACATCACCTTTGCACCCGTGCATATCGGCATCAAAAACTTGCGTAAACAAAAGCTCAAAAATGCTCTCGTGCCACTATACAACAAGTGCTTTGACATGTTTGGAGCAAAGTACAACAGTCATGTTGACAAAAAGGTTGAAATGCTCAAAACGCAAGTTGATACGTTCAAAGAGCAACTTAAACCTATTGTTTCTGCGTGGGAGGAGACAAAAGTCACAAAAGAAATTAGAGGCAAGAGCTTTGCAACGTACGATGAAAAACTCACCAAGCAAAAGCTCGATCTCACAGAAAAACTCGAGCGTGCTGAACGCAAGATTTCACACCTTTCCTATATGGAGGCAAAGAGCGCTCAACCTCATGAGTTTTCATCCGTGAAGGAGATAAAGGAGAATGCCGAAAAGCGTGCATGCGAACTTCTTGAGCGTATTGGGCTTTCGGACAAAGCCGATTGCTATCCGTCAACACTTTCTGGCGGACAAAAGCAGCGTGTTGCAATCGTGCGTGCACTTGCAATGAAGCCCAAAGTTATGCTCTTTGACGAGCCGACTTCCGCTCTCGATCCCGAGATGGTTGGCGAGGTTTTGGATCTCATCAAGCAGGTTGCTTCCACCGGTGAAACAATGCTTATCGTCACCCACGAGATGGCATTTGCTCGTGAAATCGGCACACGTATTCTCTTTATGGCGGAAGGCAAGATTTGTGAGCAGGGTACACCGGATGAGATATTCAACAATCCAAAGACAGATCGTCTGCGTGACTTCCTTGCAAAAGTCTTATAAAAGTAATACGGAGTGATAGTTCTTTAAGAGCCACTTGGACGTGAGGGCAATGATTGCCTGACAGACAAGTGGTTTTTAATTGTGTTTGTAAAAATTGCTTTGTCGGTATTTTTTTTGAATTTTTCCTTAAATCCATTTTAATTTCTGCAAAATCAATCTTTGCGATGTTTACAAATTAATTAATTGATGTTATCATATAATATAAATATGTATGCACACGCATCATGCACATAGAGAGATATGAAGTATAGCGAGTTTCATCAACACCTAAAATCTGCTGTGAACGGCGAAGCAAAGTTTGCTCCGCTTTACGTCGTTTGCGGTGATGACGAGTATCTCAAGGACTCCGTTCTTAACGCATTCAAGCGTCTTGTTGACAGTGATTATGCCGACTTCAATTTGTCTGTCATTGACAACGATCTCGAGAGTGCGATTGACTCTGCATACACCTTTCCAATGTTTGACGAGCATAGAGTGGTTATCGTCAATCTCGACACGGCAATCACAGAGCAGAGCAAGGAGCTTATCTCAAAGTATATCAACTCACCGTCAGATACAACGATATTTGTGATGGTATATGACGATTGGACGCAAGCAACGCTCAATTCAAAAAAAATCAGCATTATCAACTGTGCAAGGCTTGACAATGCCGAGCTTATTGAGCAAATCAATGCTCTTGCCCAAAAGGCTCCCACAATCAGAATAAATCTTGATGCTTCAAACGAGCTTATTGACCGCACGCAAGGTAATATGTCTCGCATAGCGAGTGAGATGTCAAAGCTCAAAAGCTATTCGGAAGGAGTCATCACAAAGCAAGACGTTTGCTTGATGGTGAATGCGGATATCGACTTTCAGATTTACGAGCTTGCAAATGCCGTCAGTGACAAAAATGCAAACAAGGCACTCGAGGTGCTTGACGTGTTTTTCAAAAACGGCATAAAAGGCGTGACAGTCATCAACAATCTATATGACAAATATCGCAAAATGCTACACGCAGAGCTCAACAAGGGCATGAGCAACGACGACCTTGCAAAATTGCTAGGTATGAAAAGCGGTGCGGTGTACTTCTTGCGGAAGGTATCGTCCAATTATTCGCAAGTGCGTCTCAAGCGTTGTGTGGATTATCTGCACGATTTGCAGTTTGATGTGCTGTGCGGTGCTCGCAACGAAAACAGTGCAATCCACGAGGCGATACTTCAACTACTGACATTCTAAGGAGCGACTATGCAAAACAAACTTGACAAAAAATATTACGTGTGGATATGGTTGGGGCTTATCTTTGCCTCATTTGTCCGCAATATTTACAGCATATATTCGGACATTGTTTTTGACATTGCAAACAGCTACACAAAGGCATTGTTGTTTTATGATGTGATTATGATGATCATCAGCTACGGCTTGCTCCCGGTGATCGTAACGTTTGTTGCGTCGCTTTTGCTGTACTACATCACGGCAAGACGCCACTCCAATTATGTTTCTCGCAACGACTTCTGCTATTGGGTGATGCTTTTCACAATCGGGCCGCACGTCCTTATCGGCATAGTGGAGTGCTTTGCAATCCTCAATCCAACGGTATACGTTGCCACGCAACTTGTGCTTAATCCGCTGTTGTATCCGCTTGCATATCTTATGATGTTCATATTTATCTTTGACAAGCAATACAAGCTCAATTCTGTTGAGCGTAACAACAGTTTTTCTGTTTTGGCTACGATATATATGGTCTTTTATGGGCTTGAATATCTCTTTGGCAACCTCACGATCGTTTCGCTCGGCTCCGATTCTGAAACGTACAACGAGGTCATGTCAGAGCTTTCTGGCATGTTTGACTTGAGCTTTATGGCGTTGAGTGAGCCGATGATAACTTGCAGCGCGATAGCAATCTGCATATTCTTTGCCTATCTCATCACCGTGATTGTGCTTGGCGTGTACTACAAAAAGCAAGCACAAGCATTTAGAAGTGAGGATACACGAGACGGATATTATCAATCACATCCCGAAATCAACAGGGGTTATCATCAGCGTGATGACGTGTTTGACACCTTTGACGAGTTTGAAAGAGAGCATACGCACAGCGGTGGAGACGATGAGTCGTCCAATGTTTTTGACGAATTCGACATTTAATATATCAAAAACAGCCACATAAAGTGGCATATCATACACTCAATTGATTCCGGCAAGTTCGGATTGCGAGGGAAAAATGACATACAATTTTGCACAATATGCAAACGGTATCAGCATCTATTTCATCATAGATATGGTTGTGTTGCTCACGGTGGTAGCGGTTATGTTGAGCTTCTTCATTTACAAGCGAAACATGAAGATGTTTTTCATCTTGTCACTTGGAGCAGTGCTCGACGTTTTGGTGAACGTGCTTGCTGAGCTTTTGGCAGGCAGTGTGCTTGCTATTGCAAAATACGTCACACACTTTGTGGTTGTGTTCGATATCGTTGCCACGTGCGTCGTGTATCAGAACGACTTGAAAAACCTATTCCAAAAAGTCAGCACAACAAAGGGTTTTGAGACACACAACAGTGATGACGAGTTGCGAGATGCCACTGCAGAAATTCTCACCGCTTGTCAGGATATGGCAAAGCAAGACGTTGGCGCTATCATCATTATTGACTCGGCAGGTGACATCCACGACAACATTTTGGACACCGGCACACGTCTCAACGCCACGCTGAGTGCTCCGCTTTTTGAGAGTATTTTCAACACCAAAGCTCCACTTCACGACGGTGCAGTAATTGTGCGAGGCAATCAGGTCATTGCGGCGGGCTGTTTTTTGACACTCACTCAACGCAACGTCAACAAGGAGATGGGAACAAGGCATCGTGCGGCAATCGGCATCACGGAGGATACGGACGTTTTGTCAATTGTCGTCAGCGAGGAGACGGGCATTATTTCAGTTGTTAAACACGGCGAAATCAAGCGTTATATGACAATGGACAAGCTCAAAGACGAGATCGAAGAAGCATACGGTATTTCTCCGTCTGCAATCGCTTTGAGAGAGAAAACCCGTGGTCGCAAAATCAAAAAAATTCGCAGAAACGGCAGATTCGATTGATGTGTCAAGTTGCTTTTCGCAAGGCAATTTTGCAGTGTGATATGGCGAATCGGCGTGCTGTCTGCATAGGATATACAAAAGGAATTAGAATATGAAAGTATGCAAATTTGGGGGAACGTCCATGGCAAATGCCAAGACAATTTCCTCCGTCATTGACATAATCAAGAGCGATGATGAGCGCAAGCTTATCGTTGTGTCCGCACCCGGCAAGCGTACTCCGTCCGACGTGAAAGTTACGGATGCACTTTATGCGTGCCATGCGGAGTGCGTTGAAAAGGGCAATTGTGACAAGACTTTTGCAGTGATACGTGATCGTTTTGAAAAAATTGCCGAAAATCTCAATGCATCCATTGATATTTCAAGCATTCTCGATGGCGTAAAAGCCGACATTGAAAGAAACAAGTCAAAGGATTTTACCGCTTCTAGAGGTGAATATCTTTCTGCACTCATTCTGTCAAACGTGTTAGGTTTTGAGTTTGTCGATACGCAAGACGTCATATATTTTGAGGACGGAAAGCTGAAGATGCATCACTCTCTCGACCTTATCAAAAACAGGTTGAAAGACGTTGAATACGCTGTCATTCCGGGCTTTTACGGTGCAAGCGCAAGCGGAAAAGTTACGACGTTCTCTCGTGGCGGATCTGACATAACAGGTGCTCTTGTGGCAAGAGCTATAGGTGCGGATGTGTATGAAAATTGGACGGACGTTGATGGCTTCCTCACGGCGGATCCACGCATTGTGCACAATCCCGAAATCATTGATTGTTTGAGTTATCGAGAGCTTAGAGAGCTTGCGTATATGGGAGCAGAAGTGTTGCATCCCGAGTCCATTTTCCCAGTGAGAAGCGTTGGGATTCCCATCCATATCAAAAACACCTTCAATCCGTCCGCTCACGGCACAATGATTGTCAGCGAAAAGAAGCTTCCAAAGACGGACAAGGTCATCACCGGCATCGCAGGTAAAAAAGGCTTTACAATCATCAACGTGGAAAAGGATATGATGAATTCCGAGATAGGTTTTGGCAGAAAAGTGCTTGCCGTTTTGGAGGGCGAGGGCATATCTTTTGAGCACGTTCCGAGCGGAATAGACACGTTGAGCGTCGTCATTCAAGATGAGTTTATTTTGGGCAAAACGCAAAGAGTGCTTGCCACATTGCAAGAGAGTGTTAATGCCGACAATATAGAAATCCACAGCGGACTTGCCCTCATCGCAACCGTTGGTCACAGCATGGCATCGCGTCTGGGCACCGCAGCTCAACTCTTTGGGGCTTTGGCAGAGTCAAACGTCAACGTTCGCATGATTGATCAGGGTTCGTCAGAGCTCAACATCATCGTAGGTGTTGATAGCTTTGATTACGAAAAGGCAATCAATGCAATCTATCATGCCTTCAAGTAAGTGTGTTTTGAGGGTTTTGTGGCATGTGAGACCATGCCGAAAAGATGTGTACGCACATCTGCCGAATTGAGCCTGTGAGCCATTCAATAAAACATGCGTAAGGGTAAAAAAATAAGTAGCACGATTGTGCTACTTTTTACTTTATCTCGTAAAAAATACGATAAATCAAGTGTTTTTCCAAAATAAAAAAGACGGCTTTTTATGCCGTCGGAGTGGAGTAATTTTTGCAATTAGTAGTTTCTTCTGCCGATAAGATAATCGACAGACACGCCAAAGAAAATGCTCAGCTCGATGAGCGTATCATAACTTGGTTGATTTCTGCCGACCTCCCAGCCGGAGACGGTGGATTTTGACACCTTCAAATGTTCAGCAAGATCTTGCTGAAGCATGTTCTTCTCTTGACGGAGAGATTTCAATCTTTCTGGGAAACAAGTGTGTAACATTTTTTTGTCCTTTTGATTAGATACATATATAATAATACACAAATCGTGTTGATGTCAAACGACTATTCGCTTTTTTGTCTAAATTTATCAAACGCAGTGAGTCGAAACCGCATAGAGTGCGAACGAGGGCTATGGAATGAGCAATCTTTGCATTTTTATAAAGCATAGGCGTGAGATTTTGAGATGATTTTGCCGAGCGGAAAAGAGTATATGAAACACACACACTTGATTTATAGCGGTGTTTGTTGTAGAATATATACGGTGAAGTGTATGAAACTCAAAGCTTTTTTGAAAACGATGCTATATTTGCTTTGGCAGTTTAGTTTTGGCATAATCCAATCTTTGATTGGGTTTGTGCTGTTTTTGAAGTTTGCAAAGTGCCCACACGAGTTTTATCACGGAGCAATATTGACCTATCACAACGGCAAATTTGGCGGAATATCGCTTGGTGCATTCATTTTTGTTGCACAAAATCGTCCGCAAGTATGGACAAAAGATGCTCGTGTGCATGAATACGGGCATACAATTCAGTCGATGTTGCTTGGGCCGCTGTATATGATTGTGATTGCAATTCCGTCCATGATATGGTGCAACACAAAATCTTTGCATCAAAAACGTATGCGTGGCGAAATGAATTATTATGACCTATATTGCGAAAGCAGTGCAAATACGCTCGGTGCCCTTGTCACAAAAGAGGAAAAACCAAAGCGAGAAAACACCGGCGAGGAGCTAAGAAGAAGGGGTATCATCAAGGATTGATCGGCAAAAACGGCACTTGTTGACATTGTTATATTGAGGAAGATTTATGGAAGATATGTATTCACGTACAAGCCTGATTTTAGGTGACAAAATAGATTGTATCAAGTCCGCACGAGTGCTGATTTTTGGCGTCGGCGGAGTAGGTGGTTATACGCTTGAAGCTCTTGCAAGAGCCGGAGTGGGCGTGATAGGCATCGTTGATAACGACGTGTTTTCAACAAGCAATCTCAATCGTCAGATTTTGGCAACGCAAGACGCCATCGGTCGCAGAAAATGCGATGTTGCCAAAGAGCGTGTGTTGAGCATAAATCCACTTTGCGACGTTAGAGTTTACGATATGTTTTACTCAAGCGAAACAGCCTCTCAAATTGCCTTGGAGGAGTATGATTATGTTGTGGATGCAATAGACACCGTCACGTCAAAACTTCTGCTCATTCAATCGGCAAAGAGCAAAAACTTGCCAATCATTTCTTGCATGGGAACGGGCAATAAAGTGGGAACAAATTTTGAGGTTGCCGACATAAAAAGCACAAGTGTTTGTCCGCTTGCAAAGGTTATGCGAAAGGAGCTTAAAGCAAGAGGAATTGACAATCTCAAGGTGGTGTATTCAAAGGAGATTCCGCTCACCACAAAGGACAATCAAGAAGTCAACGGACGGCATATTCCCGGCAGTATAAGCTATGCTCCTGCAGTTGCGGGAATGGTGCTTGCAGGTGAAGTTATAAGAGATTTGATCAGTATGTGAAATTGCAAAAGAGGCAGTTTAACATATCAAAATATGCAATTAAACATCAAAATCGTAAATAATAGCAACAAATTTGACAAATATTATGGATAGTATATTTGACGGAAAACTGAATATAGAAGTGGCGGTTGCAAGCGGAATCGAGGCGGTATGCAAAAGAGAGCTTGTGACTTTGGGCTACAATCCGAGTGGTGCAAATTTTGGCAGAATTCAGTTTGAAGGAAGCTATCATGACGTTGTGAGATCAAACGTCTTTTTGCGTACGGCAAACAGAGTTCGCATTGTTTTGGGCACATTTGAGGCAAAGACATTCGATGAGCTTTTTGACGGAATTTATGCCATTGATTGGCAGTGTGTACTCACTAAATCTGCCAAAATTTTGGTGGATGCAAAGTCCTCAAAAAGCACACTGTTTGCATTGAGGAGTATTCAATCCATTTCAAAGAAAGCTATCATTGCAAAAATGTCGGTTTATTATAGTGGTACGTTTGATGAGAGTGGTGCCGATTATGCAATCGAAGTGTCTATCATTGATGATGTTGTGAGCGTAACTCTCGACACGTCCGGCGAAGGCTTGCATAAGAGAGGTTATCGCACGTATCTGGGGGATGCTCCGATAAGAGAAACGCTTGCATCTGCAATGATTTTGTTGTCGGTGTGGAACCCTGATAGGGCTTTGATAGATCCGTTTTGCGGTTCGGGCACTATCCCAATAGAGGCAAGCCTTATAGGGCTTAATATCGCGCCCGGAATGAATAGAAATTTTGCGTGCGAGAGCTTCAAAAACGCACCGATATGTCGTGAGCAGATTCAGCAAGAAGCAGAGCAGTTGATAAATAGAGATAGGGTGTTGCATATAAGTGGATTTGATATAAATCCCGATGCGATTTCGCTTGCAAACAAGCATGCGGACAGAGCCGGTGTGAGAGGCAATATTCATTTCCAAGTTGAGGATATGAGGGATGTTTCATCAAGATTTGCTCACGGTGTCATCATCACCAATCCTCCGTATGGCGAAAGACTTATGGATGAGCAAGAGTTGAGAATCCTCTATCAAGACTTTGGCAAAATGACTCAAAAACTTGATGAATGGTGTGTGTATGCAATCACGTCATACAAGGCATTTGAGAAGTATTACGGCAAGCGGGCAAGCAAAACTAGACGCCTATACAACAGTGAGCTTGAGTGCAATTTCTATCAATACCTTGCATCTCCACCCCCAAAGCCGACAAAGAAAATTGAGGATAGATGAAAGGGGAGCTATGCATAAGCAATTTGCTTATAAATTGCACTATAAGCACTTTAACCAAACAAAATATAAATATAAACTTCGTTTTTGGAGAAATATATGAGAGCACTTATACAACGCACGTTCAAATCAAGATTGTCTGTTGACGGCAAACTTATCAGTGAAATTCCAAGCGGTCTAACAATTTTTCTGGGTATAGAAAAGGGAGATAGCGAGGAGCAAGCGGATTATCTTGCAAGCAAGGTTGCAAAGCTTAGAGTGTTTAGAGATGAGAACGACAAGATGAATTTGAACATCAAACAAGCAGGTGGTGAAATTCTGCTTGTGTCGCAATTTTCACTTGCGGGGACGCTTGGCAAGGGCACGGGTAACCGCCCGGATTTTGGGCATGCAGAGCTCCCGGATAGAGCAAGAGAATTGTATGAGCGTGTCACGCAAAAAATAAGAGACGAGGGCATTGTTGTCAAAAACGGTGTGTTTGGTGCTCATATGTTTATTGAGCAAGAGCAGGACGGACCTCTCTCGTTTGTGTTTGAGTGCTAAAACGGTTATTTTGGGCTGAAAAACACTCAAAAACATAGCAAAAAAACGCTTCTTTTTATGCGAAAAAATGCTTGTTTTTGACGTTATTTTTTAGCCTTTTTTACATTTTTTTTGAGGTTGAGTATGATCAAAGTGATGTTTGTGTGTCTTGGCAATATATGTCGCTCTCCTATGGCGGAGTGCGTTATGGCGGATATGATTGAAAGACGTGGACTTGAAAAGCATATTGCCGTTGCATCCTCTGCGACTTCTAATGAGGAGGAAGGAAACGGGATATATCCGCCTGCTCAAAGAAAGTTGAGGGCGGAAGGCGTGCACGTTCTAAATCACAGGGCAACGCTTTTGAGAAAAGAGGACGGAAAAAGTTTTGATTATATTGTCTGTATGGAAGATAGAAATGTTGTGAACGCAGTGAGAATTTTGGGTGACGGACACAACGTTTGCAGACTTTTGGATTTTACGAGCAATCCACGCAATATTGCAGATCCCTGGTGGACGGGCAACTTTGATATAACCTATGACGATATTGTTGAGGGTTGTGAGTGTTTGTTGGATTATATTGTGAAAAAGGATCTAAAGGGTTGAGTATGGATAGAATTGAAAAACTGCTCTTTGCCAATCAGGATTTGCAATATAAAGAATTTAACTCATCACTTATGCCAACGATTGAAAAAGAGAGTGTAATCGGCGTGAGAGTGCCGATATTACGGAAGATTGCAAGCGAACTTTTGAAGGATAAAGAGTTTGTCGCATTTGAGCTGAATGATTTTCTTTGCGATTTGCCACACAAGTATTATGAGCAAAATATGCTCCACTCCATTTGGGTGTCAAAACAAAAATGTTTTGATATTGCAATCGAGCAAACGCAACGCTTTTTGCCATACGTTGACAATTGGGCGGTGTGTGATTGCTTTGCTCCAAAATGTTTTGAAAAGAACAAGCAGGAACTTTGGCAATATATCGACAAGTGGCTTGATAGTGACAAGACTTATACGGTGAGATTTGCCATTGTCAATGCGATGAGACATTTTCTCGATGAGGATTTTTCCGAGGCGAAACTTGAGAGAATATTGTCAGTTCGCTCTGAGGAATACTATATCAATATGGCACTTGCTTGGTATATGAGCACGGCACTTGCAAAACGGTATGATCGTGCAATCGAATATCTAAAAAATGGTTACTTAAGCGTGTGGGTGCACAACAAAGCAATACAAAAAGCAATTGAAAGCCATAGAGTGTCCGATGAGCGAAAGGAGCACTTGAAAACGCTGAAAATACACGAATAGTGTTGTAAAACGTCGTTTATGAGCGAAAATCGTCGATAAATTAGTATTAAAAACACGAAATGTGTATTATGTGCGATATTAAAACATTATGAGATATTTTGCGACTTATAACACATATCGTGTTTCTTTTGCAAAATTTATTTGATTTTGTACTCTAATTTGATGGGATATTTTGAAATTTTACAAATGTAGCTTAACCAACAATTTTGATAAAATGTTGGAATTTTGATGAAATTTGCTATCTTTTTTTTGATTTTTGTGGTATAATTTATAAAAATTATAGTTATACGGAGTTCTGTGTAGGCGTATAATTGCACTAAACAGAGATGTTTGTGCATATGTGAGCTCGAAGATATTTTGGCTGGGTGGCTCCATTTTTGAACTTCGGACAGGCAATTTTTTATGGCGGAAATTGAGCTGTTGACTATAAATTTGCCAAATAAATTATAAAAGTGAAATCGGGAGCTTTATGCTTAAATTATACAACATAACCAAAGAATACAAGGTGGAAGAAGATTCCGTCCTTGCCTTAAATGACGTTTCTATCGAGTTTAGACAAAACGAATTTGTCGCAATTTTAGGTCCTTCAGGATGCGGAAAAACAACACTTTTGAACATCGTCGGCGGTCTTGACCGCTACAGTAGCGGTGATATTCAAGTTGACGGCGTTTCAACCAAAGAATATGACGACGTTGATTGGGATACGTACAGAAATCGCCGTATCGGTTTTGTTTTTCAGTCTTACAACCTCATTCCACACCTCAATATCCTCAAAAACGTATCTATGAGCCTCACGCTTGCAGGCGTTGAAAAGGAAGAAAGAAAAGCTCGTGCGATGGAGGCTTTGCGTAAAGTTGGACTTGAGGGGCAAGCCAAAAAGAAGCCAAATCAACTTTCAGGCGGTCAAATGCAACGTGTTGCAATCGCACGTGCACTTGTCAACAATCCCGAAATTATTCTTGCAGACGAGCCAACCGGTGCTCTTGATAGCGAATCAGGCATCCAAGTTATGGATTTGCTTAAAGAAGTGGCTGAAGACAGACTTGTCATTATGGTCACGCATAATCCGCAACTTGCAGAGGAATATGCAACACGTATCGTGTATTTGAAAGACGGTGAAGTTGAAGGCGACACAATGCCGTACGATTCATCAAAAGCCGTGCAAGAAGAAGTGGAGCCAGCCGTTGTTGAAGCCGAGCAAGAGGAAATTGTTGAGGAGCAGAAGGAGTGTTGCAAGCAAGGCAAGGTTGCAAAGTTCTTTGCCGAGCTCAATGCAAAGTGCAAAAAGCTCAATGCAGACCTCAAACACAAATTCAACAAATGGAAGAAGGCAGACCGTGCATCAATGAAGCTGTCAACGGCTATCTCTCTTTCTTGGAACAACCTCATCTCCAAAAAAGGTCGTACGTTGCTTACATCCATTGCGGGCTCAATCGGCATCATAGGTATTGTGCTTGTGCTTTCGCTCTCAAACGGTGCGTCAAACTATGTTGCAGGCATTGAGGAGAGTGCACTCTCAACATATCCGCTTTCCGTCACAAAGAGCAGTCTTGACATCACAACGTTCATGAGTGACCTTATGAATATTGGTGGAGGATCAAGCGGTAAGAGCGATAAAGAGGTTGTTGATGATCAAATCACAGCAGAACTTGTGCTTGGAAGTCTTGCTCAAATGTTCATGAACCCCGATATGCAAAAAGAAAACGACTTGCATTCGCTCAAACAAAAGATAGATAGCGAGTTCAACAGTGATTGGGCAACAGTAAAATACAACTATGGCACGTCTTTCAACGTGTACGTATCAGATCCAAAGAGTGAAACAGACTATATGAAAACAGTGCCGTATTCTGAGAATATGTACACCCTTTTTGATAGCTTTGTTGACTTTGTGAAAAATCTTTCCGGATCACAATATGATATATCAAGTTTGAAAATCGACGTTATGGGAAATCAAATGTCAATCACAGAGGCAATGGCATATTTGTCAACAATGATTGGCGATCCGTGGGCAGAAATATCCTCAAATCAAGCACTTGTTGAGGCTCAATATGAAGTTATCGGCGGAAATTGGCCGACCAAAGCAAACGAAGTTGTGGTGGTTGTCAACTCTGACAATACGCTTTTGGACTATCAGCTCTTTATGCTTGGTCTCAAATCGAGCAATGACTTGGGACAATTGTTGCTAAATTCCAACGCATTTGTTGCTCAACCATATTCGGTTGACGACATTTTGAAATTGGAATATAAGGTGATGGCAAACGTTGACTATCTTGAAAAAGACGAAACCTCCGACGTTTGGACAATGGGAGATAGATCTAATCTCAAAAGAGATTACGTTGACGGGCATGCGATGACGTTTGCAGATGGCTCTGACACGGTCAAGGTGGTTGGTGTCGTTCGTCCAAAAGATGGCGCAATCGCAAGCTCAATCGGCGGTGTCATCGGATATACTTCCGAGCTGAAAGATGCACTCTTGCTTCACTCTGAAAATCATGAAGCAGTGAAGGCAATGAAGACACTTTATGACAACGCTGTTGCAAATGATGAGGACGAATACGAGAGTGTTGTGTCTGTATATCAATACAATTTTGCGAACAGTGACGTCGATTCAAAACAATACATCATTCAAGTCGGCGAAAATGTTTCAGTCGACACAAACAACGTTGATGGAGACGGGCATGCAACAATCATGCGTGAGCTTGGCTTTATTGACGAGGCTTATCCGCAGAGCATAGACTTCTATTGCACAAGCTTTGAGTCAAAAGAGTTGGTGGCAAAATTCCTTGAGGATAACGGCATCAACTATTCAGACTCACTCTCGAGCATTATGGACTTTGTCAACACGATGGTCACAACGATCACGGGCGTGCTTGTGGGCTTTGCGGCAATCTCACTTATTGTGTCAACGATCATGATCGCAATCATCATCTACACATCCGTGCTCGAACGCAGAAAGGAAATCGGCGTGCTTCGTTCAATCGGTGCAAGAAAGAAGGATATTAGCCGAGTGTTTATTGCGGAGTCTGCAATTTTGGGCGGATATTCAGGATTTATTGGAGTCATCATAAGTGCGGTCATTTGTGTCATTGCAAGCTACGTTATAGAACTTGTGCTTGGCATAGCAGGGCTTGTATCCGTGTCTTGGTGGCATTGCCTTGTGATGTTCTTCATAAGTGTGATACTCAGCATGCTTGCAGGCTTCATTCCGTCAAGAATTGCAGCCAACAAGGATCCTGCAATCGCATTGAGAAGCGAATAACAAGGAAAAATCAGCCGACTTTTTGCATATAATTTGAATTTGCAAAACACCTTGGCAAAAAACACAACAAATATGTTTATTCACACAAAAACGGCGTGTAAAACGTCGTTTTTGTATTGTTGTATGTTGTTTCTCATATTATGTTGAGGTGCTGTATTTGACGCTGTCTTGCAACTCTTTTTGAAGGTCGGATAGTATTTTGATATGCACTTGCTCGTCAAGAATAATCCTTTCTATGAGTGCTTTGACACTATCGTCATCAAGGTTGAGCATTGTCCTCTCATAATTGAGAATGGCATTCTGCTCATCGGCAATGTCGTTTTTAAGAAACGTTTCCGGCTTTTGAGCATAATCCACAAAGCTACCGTTCCAATACGTGCGTGCGCCCATAACCGGATAACCGCCCAAGGCATAGATGCTCTCCCCGAGCAAGGAGTGATGTAACATCTCAACCTTTGCAATGCCTTTGAGGATTGGGTGTATTTGCGACGGGAGGGGCGAGACGTATGATTGATATGCGTAGGTTAAAATGGAACTCAGCTCACCGCATGCACCACAGTATACGCCCATAAGAAGCTTTGCGTCTTTTGGATTTTTTGCGGTGGTTATCGGCGGGTAAGGTAAATCACTTGCAAATTTCAATTTGGCACCTCGTTTTTTTCATCAATATATTCATTTGCTTGCGACAAAGTGAGTGAATTGTTTGCAAGTTTTGAGTGTAGAGGCAAAACGCATAGCGGTAAATCGTCCCCTATTTTGGCGCCTTTGGAGTGTAAATAATAGGAAAAACAGGCGGAAAAGCGAAATAATTAAATTTTTTGTGATTAAAACAATTATTTATATTGCAAAACCGCTTGCAAATTAGTTTTACGTATGTTAAAATCTTTTAGTAACTTTAGGAGGTAAAAGTATGTTTGATACTTTGAATACATTTTTGCTAGGAGCTACTGCAACTGTCAGTTCCGAGGCATATGATATTTGCTTGAAGATATTTTTGGTGTTGATGGTTGTTGCCGCAATCGGTATCATCGTTGTCATAATGATGCAAAAGGGTACCAATGACAACGTCGGTGCAATTACGGGCGCAAGCGACACTTATTATGGAAAGAACAAGGCAACCAACAAAGAGAGCATTCTCAAGAAGATAACATTCGGTTTGTTTGCATTCATCATTGTTTGCTCAATCATCTGCTTTGTTATGTGGGGACTCAAGGGCTACGAAGGTGGCGTCGACGAGACAACCGGAGAAAACATAGTTCGCATGTTCTTCTGATCTAATCAAATCAAAATGACGGCCCGTTTTTTGCGGGCCGTTTTTATTTTGCTTGATGTATGGAAAATAATATTATATAATAAATACTATGATAAAAGTTATAGCAACCAACAAAAAAGCCTTTCACGATTATTTCATCGAGGATACCTATGAGGCAGGGATTCAGCTGGTGGGATGTGAAGTGAAGTCCATAAGAGCAGGCGCGGTCAATCTGCGTGACAGCTTCGTCATCATCAAAAACGGCGAAGTTTTTATGCTGGGTGCTCATATTTCACCATACAAAATGGGCAGTTATAACAACGTCGATCCACGTCGCACTCGCAAACTCTTGCTCAATCGCAGTGAGATAAACAGATTGCGTGGCAGAGTGGAGCAAAAGGGATATACGCTTATCCCCCTCAAAGTCTACTTCAAGGACGCTCTTGTCAAAATCGAATTGGGACTTTGCAAGGGCAAGGAGCTTCACGACAAGCGTGATGCAATCAAGGACAAGGAAAATAAGCGTAATCTGGATAGAGTGATGAAACAATACAATCATCGCTAAACAATCGAGAATTTAATTTTTTAGCCTATAAGGAGGCGTTATATGAAAAGAATCGAAACAATTTGCGTTCAGGGCGGTTATACTCCCGCCAACGGCGAACCAAGACAAATCCCCATTGTGCAAAGCACAACTTTTAAGTACGACACAAGTGAGGATATGGCAAAACTTTTTGATTTGGAGGCAAGTGGATATTTCTACACAAGACTTCAAAATCCAACAAACGACTACGTCGCAAAGAAGATAGCCGAGCTTGAGGGTGGCACTGCAGGTATGTTGACATCCTCCGGTCAAGCGGCAAACTTCTATGCCGTGTTCAATATTGCCAACGCAGGAGATCACATCATCTCTACAAGTGCGATTTATGGCGGAACATTCAATTTGTTCAACGTGACGATGCGTAAGATGGGTATCGAGTTTACCTTTATCCCAACAGACAGCTCCGAGGAAGAAATCGAAAAAGCTTTTAGACCAAACACAAAGGCTGTGTTCGGCGAGACAATCGCAAACCCTGCGCTCAAGATGTTTGACATCGAGTTGTTTGCAAAGGTTGCACATCGTCATGGTGTGCCTCTCATCATCGACAATACATTTGCAACACCTGTGCATTGCAGACCTATCGAGTGGGGTGCGGACATTGTGACACACTCAACCACAAAGTATATGGACGGTCACGGAGCAGGCGTCGGCGGTGCAATCGTTGACGGCGGAAAGTTTGATTGGATGGCTCATGCGGACAAGTTCCCGGGACTTTGCACTCCTGACGATAGCTACCACGGCATTACGTATGCAGAGAAGTTTGGCAAAGAGGGTGCGTTTATCACAAAGTGCACGGCACAACTCATGAGAGATTTCGGTTCAATCCAAAGTCCGCAAAACGCATTCTTGCTCAATCTAGGCCTTGAGAGTTTGCACGTGCGTATGGCTCGCCATGCAGAGAACGGTCTTGCCGTTGCAAAATATCTTGAGAGCGATCCGAGAATCGCTTGGGTGAAATATCCGTCACTTGAGGGCGATGAGGATTATCATCTTGCAAGCAAATATTGCCCGAACGGCACTTGCGGTGTTGTAAGCTTTGGCGTGAAGGGTGGCAGAAAATCTGCAGAAGCTTTCATGAAGGGGCTTAAGCTTATTGCAATCGAAACACACGTTGCAGATGCAAGAAGTTGCTGTTTGCATCCTGCAAGCTCAACGCATCGTCAGTTGACGGACAAGGAACTTTTTGAGGCAGGTGTATCACCCGATCTCGTGCGTCTGTCTTGCGGACTTGAAAGCTCGCTCGATCTCATTGACGACATCAAACAAGCACTTGACGGTGCAAATATCCAAGGATAAACTATCTTTTTTGTAACAAATATATAATTTGAGGAAACTATGCCGATTGTTATACCAAAGGGCTTGCCCGCCTTCCAAAACCTAACGAATGAGAAAATCTTTGTCATGGACAAGGACCGTGCAGTGGGACAGGATATTCGTCCTATTGAAATTGCCATTCTCAATCTTATGCCCACAAAGGAGACCACAGAGACGCAGATTATTCGCTTGCTGAGCAACTCTCCCTTGCAGGTGCACGTCACGCTTATTAGAACGGACTCTTATATATCCACTCACGCAAGCTCTGAACATATGAGTCGCTTCTACAAGAGCCTTTCGGACGTAAAGAAAATGCGTTTTGACGGAATGATTGTCACTGGGGCTCCCGTTGAGGAAATGCCCTTTGAGGACGTCAAGTATTGGAAGGAGCTGACCGAGATTATCGACTTTGCAGAACAATCCGTCACAAGCACGATATACATCTGTTGGGGGGCTCAAGCTTGCTTGTACCATAAATTCGGCATACAAAAATATATGCTTCCCAAAAAGTTGTTTGGCATATACCCTGTGCATGCAACAGTCAAAAACGATATGCTCTTGAAGGGGATGGACGACACGTTCTATATCCCAATGTCACGCCACACCGCAATCGACGAGGAGGCTGTGTTCAATCATCCCTCAATCAAGGTGCTTGCAACCTCAAACGAGGCAGGTATATGTGTTGCAAAGACGCACGATAACAAGTCGTTTTTCTTTACGGGGCATAGCGAATATGACCGCTACACTCTCCGCACGGAATATCAGAGGGATTTGGATAAGGGCTTGTCCATTGAAAAACCCGTCAATTATTTTGTCGGCGATACGGACGAGGTGGATATGAAGTGGAAGTCTACGGCAAACTTGCTTTTCTACAACTGGCTCAACTACTACGTATACCAAGTCACACCATTCGATTTAATAAAAAAATAAAACGCCTGACATTGACAATATGCCTTTGCCGTGTTATATTTTTGTTGGAAAATAAACCCATAAAGGAAGTACTTATATGACACTTGATGAATTACTCACAAAGATTGTAAACAAAAGTTATGATGATTTATTGGCGTATGCGAATAAGGCATTATGTTGTATACAACCCGAACTGGCACGCATTGTCGGCGATGAAACGGCATTGAAAGCGGTGCTTTTGGTCATCACAACGTGCTGTGCAGCGGATGGCGTTTTGACTCCGTTGGAAAAGCAATTTCTTACAGACCTTATCGGAATAGATCCCTCGGATGCAAGAAGATTTGTGGCAGACAACAATGATCCCAACTTTGTTCGAAATTTGATTTCGGTGATGAACTATGATATGAAAAAACACTGTGTCATGCTTTGCGCGAGTTGTTTTGCTGTTGACAAAACAATTTCCAAAGATGAAATCATCAAGTTGAAACTTTTCTTCGAGATTGATTGATTTTTCGTGACAAAACGCAAAAGGTACGGCAAATATGACGTACCTTTTTTGCTATCTTTTTATTGTGCGATTGCAGTTTATCCTTACAAATCAGTTTGCTTTTTTCCAAGATTTTACACTGAACAACAACATCATCGGCCATATCTCAAGCCTGCCAAGAAGCATATCAAACGAGAGCACGATTTTTGCAAATATGGAATAGCTTGCAAAGTTGCCACAAGGACCTACTGCACCCATGCCGGGACCTACGTTATTGAAGCAAGTTAGCACGGCTGAAAAGTTGGTTTCGTATGCGTTGAAGGCTCCAAAATCAGTGTTTTCAATGGAGATGAGCAGTGTCGAGATGATGATGATAAACACGTAGATTATAAAGAAACTTCTCACGTTTGTGAGCGTCAAATCGTCCACGGGTTTTCTGTCCATTTTGACAGTGAAAACGCTCCTTGGAGAGAGTGTTTTTTTCAAATCACGCACGGAAGTTTTGGTGAGCATCGCAACTCTTGACACCTTGAGTCCGCCTGCCGTTGAGCCTGCACAGCCACCTATGCACGTGACAACCATAAGCACCACTCTTGAGAGCACCGGCCACTTGGTGTAATCCGCAGTGCCAAAACCGGACGTGCTCATGAGAGAGGAGACGTTGAATGCACTGTCTTTGAGTGCGATTGAAAAGCTGTCATACGTGTTTGAGATCATGAGATTGGCGGTGATGATTGCCACCGCAAAGACGTAAATTGCGATGAACCAAACGAGCTCCTCATTCTTGAAAGCTTTGATGAAATGCCCGACTATTGCAAGATAATATACCGTGAAATTGACGGAGAATATGAGCATAAACACCGTCAAAACAACCTCGATGCTTGTGGAATTGTAAAACGCAACGCTGTTTGCCTTTATGCTGAATCCGCCTGTGGATGCCGTTGAAAAGGCGTGGCAGAAGCTGTCAAATACAGGCATCTTGCAAGCACACAAAATGCCGACAAGCACAAACGTCATCACGATGTAAATTGCATAAAGGATGATGGAAGTGAGGCGGAGTTTGCTCACAAGTTTGCCGTATTGAGGGCCGGGGGTTTCCGCCTTGGCAAGGGCGGTGGACATCTTCTCGTTTTTGGGTAAGAATACTATGACGAGTACAAGCACGCCCATACCGCCGATAAACTGCATAAATGCACGCCAAAACAGCAGGGATTTTGGCAGAACTTCAACGTTTGTAAGTATGCTGGAACCTGTTGTTGTGTATGCCGAAACAGTTTCAAAAAGAGCGTCTATATAGTTGGGAATATAGCCTGAAATCCTGAAAGGAACCGCACCTATGAGGGATACGAAAATCCAAAACAGGGCACACATTGCAAACCCGCTTGAGGAACGCATGTCACGCTTGTCCTTTTTGGGGCGTACAAGCATGCCAATGACGCCAAAGACAACACATATGGCAATTGCAATGCCAAAAGCGAGAATGGTGTCGTCCCCATAGCCTATTGCCATAAAGAGGGGGATAGACATCAGTGCACCGATGACAATGGCTATTTGACCAAGCGCAAATGTAAGCAAACGGAAATTCATAAGCCCTCGTCAGTTGTCCAAAATATCTCTCAAATCGTCAAGTCCTTGTTCGAGCGTGACGATGATCACGTTGTCACCCTCTTTGATCACGTCTTGACCGGAAGGGGTGATGAGAGTGCCTTTGCGTATGATGCCTGCAACAAGCAAATTCTTTTTGAGATTGAGCTTTTGAAGTGGTACGTCAAACTTCTTGAAACTTTCTTTTGCTTCAAATTCCAAGATTTCGGTTGTATCGTCAATGATGTGAAACACGCGTTTGACAGTGCTTCCTCTCTTGTTGCTCATCAATCTTACAAAGCGGATAATGCGGTCGGTTGTGGACGTTTTTGTTGACACGGCGCTGTAAATTCCGCTCTTTTGTAGCATATCGTAGTAACCCAATTGATCTATTTTTGTGATGACTTTGGGCACATTTTGAGAGGATGCAAACATGCTCATAATGATGTTTTGCTCATCCATATTGCCAAGAGCCACAAAGGCATCCGTAGATGCGATGTTTTCCTCAAGAAGCATCTCTTGATCTGTGCCGTCACCCAAAATTACGTGCAGTTTTTTGAAGTCTTGAGAGAACAAATCTGCCGTTTTTTTGTTTCTTTCAATAAGTTTTGCGTGAATTGCAAGACGGTCAAGCTCTTTGCATAGGTAATAAGCGGTGGTTGAACCGCCAACTATAATGACGTCCTTTGCTTGCTTGTTCCATCCAAGTTGTTTGAAGAAAAGGGAAATATCTTTTGTGGTTGCCGTCAAGAAAAGTCTATCCTCTGCTTGCACCACAAATTCGCCGTCCGGGATTATTGCTTTATCATCTCGTTTGACGGCACAAATGAGGAATTTTGCCTTGAATTGTTCTTGAAGTTTTTTCAACGGAAGGCCACGCAAGGGAGAAGTGTCGTCAACTCTAAACTCCACAAGCTCCACTTTGCCACCGGAAAACTCGTTCACCTTGATTGCGGAAGGGAAGCGAAGCATGTTGCAAATTTCAAGTGCTGCTTCATATTGCGGATTGACCATCAAATCCGCACCCATAATCTCACCGCTGTTGAAAATTTCAAAATATTCCGGCTTGGAGACACGTGCTATGGTCTTTTTGGCACCCAAACGCTTTGCGATAATACAGCATAGAATGTTGAGCTCGTCGTGGTTTGTGGCACCGATAAACAGCTCGGTGTATCCCACACCGGCTTCTTTGAGCACTTCGGCACTCGCACTGTTGCCGACAACGCCTTTCACGTCGTATTGGTTGACGGCTTGCTCAATCTTACTGCTTTTGGTGTCAATGACAACAACGTTGTGCCCTGCGTTTGAAAGCTCCTGCATAAGCGTGGAACCAACCGCACCTAGACCGCTGATGATAATATCCATGTTCAACCTGCCTATTGATTGATTGCTCACATTATACCACTGTGCGGAAATATTGACAACAAAAATGACGATAGTGTGAAATGAGGGGCTGATTGCAATGATATTTGGGTAAGGAGGGGTAGTGTTGCGATAATGAATAATTATGGAAGGCGGAGCCTTGTTTGAACAAGTGAGTGTTCAAATGCTCCGAAATCAGCCATAGGTTGGATAAAGTACAGCGTGGACAGCTGTCGCAAAAAAAACGCAGTCGAGAGGACTGCGTTTTTGGGGATGATTTTTGATGTTGCGGATTTTGTCAGCTCAATCTTAAGCACATATAGTCAAAAGATATTTCTTCTTCTCCTATTTTGAAAAAACTTGGGTGCGTTCCGATCTTTTTGAAGCCGAATTTTTCATATAGGTGAATTGCAGGGGTATTGTCACTGCGGACTTGCAATTCTATTATTTCAAAGTGGTTTTCTTTTGCAAAGTTGATGACTTCACGCATCAATTGACTGCCGATCGATCTATTCCAATACTCTTGCACAACCGCTACGCCAAGCTCGCCACGATGCTTCATGCGACGGGGCAATCGGCTCAAACTTGCATCACCTATGATTTTGCCATTGTCCTTTGCGACAAACATAACATCGTCGTGGGAGTTTTCAAGCTGTTTGATGTGGTCTGCTTCTTCTTCCACCGTGCAAGAAAACCCCTCCGAGCCAAAGGTGAGATTGTCCGTTTCGCCCCCGATTTGCCTCATATATTGCAATATGGCGTCTGCATCTTTATAATTTGCTTTTTCAATAACAATACTCATTGAATATCTCCGCTAAATTTTAGATTGAACAGCTTTACAAGCAAAGGACAATACTCTTTGGACACAAACTGCTTTTATTCTTGAGAATCAGATGCAACGTTGTCTTGCAAGTCTTGCTCAACGCTATTTTGCGCATCTGAATCGATCTCTTGCTGAGCAGGCTCTTGAGCGTCGTTGTTTTCAATCTCGACTTCCTCACGAGCGATGTTTTCAAGACGTTCTTGCTCCTCTTGGAGTTTTTGCTTTTTCTTCTCACGCATGATTTGAAGCACTGCAAACACGGCACAAATTGCGATGCCCACAAACAGGTATGCAGAACCGATGTTGAAATTTGGCATTGCAAAACCGAATATGATTGATAGTGCGACGATTATCAAGAGAGGGAAGATTGCAAGCTTGAAGTTCTTGACAACATACTTTCCGCCAAGTGAGCCAAAGAGAGCGTACACAACACAGGTGAATGCAGGCATAATCCAATCCGTCTTTGCGATTGCTTCGCTGACGTTGCTCAATGCAAGGATAAGCACAAACACTGCGATGATAACCGTTGTGACAAGGGTGCTTGTTGCAACAGAGAGCGTTGCGACAACTTCGTTTTCTTCAGTGCCGGGTTTTGTTCCGCAAATCTCTTGTGCCTTGACAACGCAAGGAATCTTGAGGTTGGAGAGGTTGCCTGTGATAAAGGCAAGATATGCACTGTTGACTCCGAGCATAGGGGAGTAGATGATAGGCTCCACGATGCCGGAGAGGAAGTTGATCAAAAACGGTGTGATAACCGCCGCCGAACCGAGCACTCTCATGTCGGGTTTGACGTCGTAATAGAGGCATATTGTTGTTGGCACTGCAAAGAATACGGCAATTGCACAGAACAACCATATTTTGCCAATCATGTGCGATCTAAAGTTGTAATCAGTTCTGAGTCTATTTGAAAATTTTGACATATCGCACCTCCTTAAGCAATCAAGCCGACAACGTTTTGCGTTGCCTCAGCCACGTCTGTTGAAAGCGTCCAGCCGTATTTGTTTGCACAGTAGCTTATGATGCCGACCACAAACATTGCAATGAGCATTGAAAGTGGGGTTGAGAAGCTGTCAAGCCATTTCCAGTTTGCCTTGTCGATGAGCTTGTCGCAAACAAACATACATGCCATTGCAACCAATACTGCGATGAAGTTGTAATAGCCGTCGATAAATGCAATCTTGTGTGACATTGTCTCGATACTCATGGAAAGATAGCCGATGACCATACCGATGAAACACACTTGGAAGACGAGATCGCCAATGTTGATGTTGCTCTTTTTGGCTCCACCGCTTGTGTTTTTTGCCAAAAGCTTGCCGATTTTCGGCTGATAGAGACGATAGAAGAAAAGCACCTCGATACCGCCAGAGCAGATTGCGACTGTCATGATCATTGCGATTGTCGCAAAGTCTTGTGCGGTGATGCCTTGCTTGATAAGAGCATCCATCGAGCCTGCAATTGCGGTTGCAACGGCATCTGCCATCTGCGTTTCGTATTGCAATGAGCCGACGACGGAAAGTCTGATTGCAGGGAAGGCAACTCCGAGTGAACCGACTAGTGTGACAACGCCAAGTGCGATGCCAAGTCCGGGTAGGAATGAGAAGGTTGCCGATGTTGTGATAACTTGTTTGATTTTGTCACTTGCAATGCCGAGCTTCTTTGCTCGCTTCATTGCCGACAACATGTAGTACAGCGATAGTGCCACGACAAATGCAAGCACAATGGCGTACAGGATGTAGATGATGGGATCGTCCTTGCTGAACGCCCTTGCACCCAATGCGATTGAAGACATTGTTGTATCTCCTATATAAATTTAATAATGATTTAATATTAAACTATAAAATGGCATTCGTCAATCTTTAATTTTAGTGTTGTTATTCATTTTTCTGCATATGAAGTTTTTATTTTGGTGCAAATTTTTGTTGCTATATGCTTTTGGTGGTGCTAAACTTAAATCAATCAATACGGAAGTAGTAGAATATTGTGCGTTAAGTGCCGTGTGAACGTGGGGTGTCAGCGGACGAAGAGCTTTTGCTTGCGGTACAATATTCACTCCAGACTTCACATCTACCCGACAGGGTTTTTTGCGAGTGCTTCCAAAGGAGGTGCTTTTTGTTTTATCAAGAGGCTATTGACTACATTTCCAATATAGAAAGAGCAGGATCGGACTATGGAATAGAGCGTATGCGCGAGCTGTTGGATTTGCTTGGCGAACCCGATGAAAAGCTCAAATTTGTGCATGTTGCCGGCACAAACGGCAAGGGGAGCGTGTGCGCATATCTCACATCTATACTCAAAGAGGCAGGATATAGAGTTGGCACTTACAATTCGCCAAGTGTGTTTTGCTACAATGAGCGTTGGCTTATTGATGGCAAAATGCTGTCCAATGAGGACGTTGCAAAATATCTCACCGCTGTTAGAGAATGCGTGGAACAAGAGAATATAATGCGTTCGGCATTCGGCATCGACTTGATAAAGCCAACTGCTTTTGAGATTGAAACGGCAGTTGCGATGCTTGCTTTTTTTGAAAAAGAATGTGATATTTGCGTCCTCGAAACGGGGCTTGGCGGACGATGGGATGCGACAAATGCGATAAGACACAAGGAGCTTGCCGTTATCACGCCCATAGGGCTTGACCATTGCGGAGTTTTGGGGAATACGCTTGGTGAAATCGCAAGCGAGAAAAGTGCGATAATCAAGGATTGTGCGGTGACGCTCAAACAGTTGGATGAGATAATGAATGAGATATACCATCCATATGTGTTTGAGGAGGGCAAGCGCAAGGATATAAAAGCCGACGTGCACCTTTGCAAGGACTATACTGTTGTATCAAGCGACGTAAGCGGACAGAGCTTTGAGTATGATGGTGAAAGCTACCGTATAAAGATGCTTGGAAAGCATCAGCTCGGCAATGCCGTGCTTGCCATAGAGGCGGTGAAAATGCTGTGTCAAAAGCACTTTGATATAAGCGAACAAGATATAAAAAACGGGCTTGAAAAAACGCTTTGGAAAGCAAGGTTTCAAATTGTTGAAAATGTACAATCGGCACTTAATATGTCCATTCCAAGCGGAAAAACACTTGTTTTTGACGGTTCACACAATCCGCAAGGTGCTCAAACGCTTGCGGACGGGATAGGAGAGTATTTCAAGGATAGAAGGGTGCATTTGGTGCTTGGCATGCTCAAGGATAAGGATGTTGACGGGGTGTGTAAAATCATTGCTCCGCTTGCAAGAAAAATAACAGCAGTAACACCGCCGTCACCTAGGGCAATGGATGCTTGTGCTCTTAAAGAAATCGCACAAAAGTATTGCCATGACGTGACGCTTGCCGATGATATAAAGGGCGGTGTCAAGTCCGCTTTGTGCGGGGATTGCGACGTGGTGATTTTGTGCGGTTCGCTCACACTTTTCAAAGATATGTTATGAGGTGAAATTATGACGGAAGATAAAAGACAAACAATCAAAAACGCAGTCAAAGAAATTCTGCTTGCGATGGGTGAGGATACCTCTAGAGAGGGGCTTGTGGATACGCCGGATAGAGTCGTCCGCATGATTGAAGAATTGACGGCAGGATACAGCGATAGTGCCATCACGCATTTGAGCAAAACTTTTTCGGAAAGCGGAAGTGAAGTCGTCATTGTGAAAGATATCAATTTTTCATCCACTTGCGAGCATCATCTCATGCCATTTATAGGCAAGGTGCATATTGCATACGTGCCAAACGGCAAGGTTGTGGGACTATCGAAACTTGCAAGAGTTGTTGACGTTTTTGCAAAAAGACTTCAGCTTCAAGAGAGACTAAATTGCCAAATTGCGGATGCGATATACAATGAATTGCAACCCAAAGGAGTGTTGGTGGTGATAGAGGCGGAGCATACCTGCATGATCGCAAGAGGTGTGAAGCAGTATGGCTCAAAAACTATAACCTCAGCCCAAAGGGGAGAGGTGGACGATAGAACACGCACGTTGCTTTTTGAGGGGATAAAGTGATGAGAGAATACAACTTTTGCGTGCGAGATAAGGTGTTTGCAAACGGCACTCATATCATGGGCATAATCAACGTGAATGAGGACAGCTTTTTTGCACAGAGCCGACATATTGACGATGCCGTTGAGGTGGCGGGAAAATTCATAGAGCAAGGTGCGGAAATTTTGGATATCGGTGCACAATCAACAAGGCCGGGAGCGGTGTACATGAGTGCCATCGAGGAGATGTCACGTCTTTTGCCTGCTGTGGAGGCAATCCGTGGTGCGTATAAGGATATTCCCATAAGCGTGGATACCTTCAATGCAGATGTTGCACAGTGTGCAATCGAGATTGGAGCAGATATGATAAACGATGTCAACTGTCTCAAAGACGGTGCGATGGCTCAAGTTGTCGCTCAAAGCGGGGCGTCAATATGCGTGATGCACAACAGACGCAACTCAAAAACGGCAGATCTTTTTGTGGATAAACAAATCGGCTTGTCCGGTGCGATAAAGACGTTGTTGTCATCGGGCGTTGAGCAAAACAAAATTTTGCTTGACGGTGGCATAGGTTTCAACAAGTCCACCGATGAGGATTGGGCACTTCTCAACCGCTATGATTACCTCATCGACTCATTTGAGCCGTATCCGTTTTTGTTGGGTACGTCACGCAAGTCAATGTTTGGCGGAGACGTGTCCTCAAGGTTGAGTGCTACGCTCGATAGCACCTTGCTTGCAAAAAGGCAGGGAGTTTTGTTTGTGCGTGTGCACGATATTAAGGAAAATTATGCCATCTTGCATAACTGAAAAAAAGGATATTTTTATGCATACAATTACACTCAAAGATTTTGAAGTGATTTCGTGTCACGGAGTCAACAAAGAAGAAAAAGTTAATCCGCAACGCTTTTTGTTTACGGCGGAGCTTTGCTATGATTTTCTCGAAGCAGGACTTGCGGACGACTTGACAAAGACTATAAGTTATAGTGACGTCAAAAAGACAATCAAGCAGTTTTGCGAAAGCAATTGTTTTGACCTCATTGAAACGCTTGCGGTGAGGGGAGCGATGCTATTGCTCAAAACTTATCCCGCAAAGAGCGTGACGTTGACTGTCAAAAAGCCGGATGCACCGATGAGCGGAGTTTTTGATTATGCAGGTGTGAGCATAAGTGTGAGTTGGCATAAAGTATACGTTGCACTGGGCTCGAATATCGGAGATTGCGAGGGGTATTTGGACAATGCAATCAAGGCGTTTAAGGGTGACGACAACATCAAAAATATCAAAGAAAGCAGTCGCATAGAAAGCCAACCATACGGCGGTGTGGCAACGGATAAGTTTGTCAACAGCGTATGCGAATTCGACACGCTTTACACACCACAACAGCTCTTGAAAAAACTGAATGAAATTGAGGAAAACAACCACCGCACACGTGAGGTGCATTGGGGAAATCGCACGCTCGACTTGGACATAATTTTCTATGACGACCTGGTTGTGCAAGACAATAATCTGTGCATACCGCACCCCGATATGCAAAACAGAAGTTTTGTGCTAACCCCCCTTTGTGAGCTTTGTCAAAACAAACTCCATCCGATTTTGAAAAAGAGAGTGTTTGAACTTAAAAATGAGTTGAAAGTGTAAAAACGATATGATAAACAGCGTTTTTGGTTGTTTGCATAATATTTGATATACAATAAATGCCGACAGATTTGTCGGCATTATTGTTGTGTTTATTTGATTTTTTTTTGTGGCGTTTAGTGCTTGGTTTTTATGACTATTTCACCATCGGTGGCGGAGACAACAATGGTGTCACCCTCGTCCAAATCACCTTGCAAAATCGTGCGTGCAACAAGGTTTTCAACATGACTTTCAATGTAGCGTTTGAGTGGTCTTGCACCGAATGTGACGTCATATCCGCCCTCAAGAATTAGAGCTTTGGCAGAGTTGTCAACTTCAAGCTTGAGGTTTTGTTTTTGCAGGCGTTGTGATAGCTTTTTGAGCATGATGTCTATGATCTTAAACACGTTTTCTCTCGATAGCGGAGTGAATAGGACTGTGTCGTCAAGTCTGTTCAAAAATTCCGGACGGAAGGTTTGTTTGAGCAAGGCGTCAATTTGATCCTTTGCACTTTGGTCTATCTCTCCTTTTGAGTTGATGTTGTCCAAAATCACGTTGCTTGCAAGATTGGAAGTGAGGATTATGATTGTGTTTTTGAAGTTTACAACACGACCTTGGCTGTCTGTGATTCTGCCATCGTCAAGCACTTGCAATAGGATGTTGAACACGTCCGGATGTGCCTTTTCAATCTCATCGAAGAGCACCACCGAATACGGCTTTCTTCTCACTGCTTCCGTGAGCTGTCCGCCCTCGTCGTAGCCGACGTATCCCGGAGGTGCACCGATAAGACGTGAAACGCTGAATTTTTCCATATATTCAGTCATATCTATACGCACAATGTTGCGTTCGTCGTCAAATAGATATTCCGCAAGCGTTTTGGCAAGTTCAGTTTTGCCAACGCCCGTAGGACCTAAAAACAGGAAGGAACCTATAGGTCTGTTTTCATCGGATATGCCTGCACGAGAACGCAGTACGGCTTCGCTTACGGCATTGACCGCCTCGTCTTGTCCAACAACTCTCTTGTGTAGCTCGTCACCAAGATGCAAAAGCTTTTCTTTTTCGCTTGCCATAAGTTTTGTCACGGGGATACCCGTCCACTTTGCAACGATTTTTGCAATCTCGTCTGCGGTGACTTCGTCACGTAGCAGGGTGGTGCCTTTTGCCGATTTCTTTTCGGCTTCTTCGAGCTTCTTTTGTAGGGCGGGCAGTTGTCCGTATTGAAGTTGGGCGGCTTTGCCATAGTCACTATTGCGTTTTGCCTCCTCGATTTGCAAATTGACTTTGTCAATCTCGGCTTTGGTGTCTTGAACGGAAGTTATCTCTTTCTTTTCGTTTTCCCACTGAGCTTTCATGGAGTTGAACTTGTCTTGAAGCTCGCAAAGCTCACGCTTTATGCTTTCACGCCTATCCAAAGAGAGCTTGTCCGTTTCCTTTTCAAGAGCCATCTCTTCAATTTCAAGTTGCATAATTTTACGGCTGATGACGTCCATTTCCGTTGGCATGCTGTCAATTTCCGTACGAATCATAGCACACGCCTCGTCCACAAGGTCGATTGCCTTGTCCGGCAAAAATCTGTCAGTGATGTACCTATCGGACAACACCGCAGAGGAAACGAGTGCTTGGTCGTGTATGCGTACGCCGTGGAAAATCTCATAGCGTTCCTTAAGTCCACGCAAAATTGCAATGGTGTCCTCAACGGTGGGTTCGTTGACCATAACCGGTTGAAATCTACGCTCCAAAGCAGGATCTTTTTCTATATATTTGCGGTATTCGTCAAGCGTCGTTGCACCTATGCAGTGCAACTCACCCCTTGCAAGCATAGGCTTCAAAAGGTTGCCCGCATCCATACTTCCTTCCGTTTTGCCTGCACCGACAATGGTGTGTAGCTCATCGATGAACAGCAAAGTTCTGCCGTTTTGCTTTTTGATTTCGGCAAGCACGGCTTTGAGTCTTTCTTCAAATTCGCCACGATATTTTGCACCTGCAATCAATGCACCCATATCGAGTGCAAAGATGTGTTTGTCTTTCAGTCCCTCTGGAACGTCACCACGCACTATACGTTGAGCAAGCCCCTCTGCGATGGCAGTTTTGCCAACGCCCGCTTCGCCGATAAGCACGGGATTGTTCTTTGTCTTTCTTGACAAAATTCTTATGACGTTTCTTATCTCGTCGTCTCTGCCGATGACGGGATCGAGCTTTCCGCTCTTTGCTCTTTGCACCAAATCGTGCCCGTATTTGTTGAGCACGTCATAGGTGTCCTCGGGAGTATCATTTGTCACTTTTGATGTTTTAACCTGCGATAATGCATTCATAAAGTCCTTTTTGTTGAGTTTTGCTTTGTCAAATGCATTTTTCATTGCGGTTGTCGGATTGTCGAGCAAAGCCTCAAAAACGTGCTCTACACTCACAAAGTCGTCACCGTATTTTTTGGCAAGTTTCTCTGCTTGAGAAAGTGCGAGTGCCGTGTCGTTTGCAAGATACACGTCACTTGCTCCGTTTCCGCTTACTTTTGGGAATGAGTTTATGATTTTGTCAAGTTCTCTTTCAAGCTGTGGAGCATCTCCGCCGCATCTTGTGATAAGCGATGGTATGAGTCCGTCTTCATCTTGTAGCAAGGCATAGGCAATATGCTCTTTTTGAAGCTGTTGGTTGTGTCTTTCAACGGCAAGGCTTTGTGCATTGTTTATTGCATCAAGAGCTTTTTTTGTAAATTTGTTTGCATCCATATTCCATACCTCCTTGAATTTACGTGTTGGCAATCTTTTTGTTAGATTGTTAGCACTCTTTATCTTTGATTGCTAAAATTATACCACTGATTTTGCGTATGTCAATATATTTTGCGCATTTTTTTGCATAAAAAAACAACGCCGTGGCGTTGCATTTGTTTTTTTGGCTAATCATTGCTTTGGTGTAAAATATTGCTCGGCAAGATGAGACGTAGCAAACTTTTTGAAATCCAAATAAGTGTATTTTTCAGGATTGACAATGCACCACAGCATTGTGTTTACCATACCGCCGGATATGAAGTTGGACAACACGTTGAGAGGAATGGATACGTCGTAGGCATCCTTGTATTTGGACAACTGATACTTTATTGATTGTGCAATGGAGTCTTGAATGGCGCCTATTACTTTTTCATTGCGGTTGTTGCGAATGATGTTGGAAATATGATTGTGTTTGTCAAAAAAGAAGTCAACTCCCATAAGAAGAACGTTGGTGATGGTTTCACTCGGAGTGGTGAATTTTGCATTTTTTGTGAACTTCTCATAAAGCTCGTCTTTCAGCTCCTCAAGAGCGAATGACAAAAGGTGATATTTGTCCTCAAAGTGGGCGTAAAAGGTGGCACGATTCACCATTGCTTTGTTGCAAAGGTCAATGACGCTGATCTTTTCTATGGAAGTTTCTTCCATCATATCAAGCAGAGTGTTGCTTAAAAGCTTTCTTGTGCGAACGATACGCAAATCTTCCTTTGACGACATATTTTTGTCCCCCGACATCATGTTTGATTGTATAAATTATTGCACAAAAGAGGACATTTGTCAATATAATATACACGTGTGTTGATATATAAACACGGCGTGTTGATAAGAAGGAGATAGAGACGGTGGTTTTGCAAGTAGGAGCATAGGGGGCGGAGTGTGGATATTTTTTTGACAAAGTTGAACGGGATAAGGCAACCTAAAGCATTAAGGAAAAATATATATAGTAACATCGTATATAAGTAGCACGAGATTAAACATCATGCTTTTATTAAATTTATTTAATAATAAGAAAATTTGCCATAATCAGTTGACTTTTTTTTTAATTGATTGTAAATAACATATGTTAAACAGAGATTTCTGTTTTGTCGCAACTTGCGAATAAAGGTGATTATGGAACAAGTAAAGAATAAAGCTCCAAGAGCAAAAGGTGGTTTCAAGAAACTGTTTTCTTGCGTGGGTGAATACAAAAAACCTGCGATTTTAACCTCGGTTTTGGTTGCTTGCGAGGTGCTGTTTGAGGTGCTTATACCTGTGATTATGGCACAGATGGTGAACGTCGGTATGGATGCAGAGCTAGAATCCTTCACGTTTACACTCTCGCTGGGCAGTGCAAATTGGCAGTTGTTCACCCTTCAAAGCCGTGCTTGGTTTATCGTCGCATGCGGTGGCATGATGGTTGCAATGGCAATCATATCACTGTTTTTTGGCGTTATGTCTGGCAGATGTGCATCAACTGCATCAACGGGTTTTGCAAAGAATTTGCGTAAAAAGATGTTTTATACAATCGAGAATTATTCCTTTGCAAACCTCGACCATTTCAACACGGCAAGCTTGGTGACTCGTCTCACAACGGACATCACAAACATGCAGATGGCTTTCCAAATTATCACACGTATGTTGGTGCGTTCACCGCTTATGCTCATTTTGGCAATGTGCATGTCAATATCCATCAGTCCGGACTTGTCGGTGATATTTGCAGTGGCAATCCCTGTGTTGCTGGTAGGTCTTGTGATTGGCATCAAGGTCATTTTCCCGCGCTTTGAGAGAATGCTCCACAAGTACGACGATATGAACGAGTCCACTCAAGAAAACCTCATCGGCATACGTGCCGTGAAGGCGTTTGTGAGAGAGGACAACGAGATAAAGAAGTTCAAAAACGTCAGTGCAAGCGTGCAAAAGTTGCAAATGGATGCA
Organism: uncultured Bacteroides sp.; assembly: GCA_964644355.1. Lineage (GTDB taxonomy): Bacteria > Bacillota > Clostridia > Christensenellales > CAG-917 > CAG-475. Next base: position 19,606 of record CAZXUW010000007.1, on the reverse strand, counting down.
GAAAAAATCCTTGTGGTTGCAAATCCGTTTATGCAGGTCATCATTTATTCCTGTCTCACTTGCGTTGCTTGGTTTGGCGGAAACGATATTATCATCGGCAAGATGCAGATTGGTGATTTCACGGCATTCTTGAGCTATATCATGCAAATTTTGATGTCACTCATCATGGTTGCAATGGGCTTTATGAACATCGTCATGTCACGTGCGTCTATGGATCGTATCGTTGAAGTGCTTGATGAAAAAATCGACATCGAGGACGGTGAGAATTCAGATGATATCCAAGTTCAAGACGGTAGCATTGATTTTTGCGACGTCGATTTCTCATACAAGAAATCTCAAGACGTTCTCAATCTCGAAGATATAAACTTGCATATAAAGAGCGGTGAGACAATCGGCATCATCGGTGGCACAGGCTCTGCAAAAACCACTCTCGTTCAGCTCATTCCAAGGCTTTACGACGTGCTCAACGGCGAAGTCAAGGTGGGTGGCGTGAATGTGAAAGAGTACAAACTCAACGTTTTGCGTGATGCTGTTGCAATGGTGCTTCAAAAGAACGTGCTTTTCAGCGGTACGATAAGAGAAAACTTGCTTTGGGGCAATCCTAACGCAACGGACGAGGAGATTGAAAAAGCCACAAGAGCATCGCAAGCACACGACTTTATCATGTCTTTCCCAAATGGATATGAAACCGATCTCGGTCAGGGCGGTGTGAACGTGTCCGGTGGACAAAAACAGCGTCTTTGCATTGCAAGAGCTTTGCTCAAGCATCCAAAGATTATGATCATGGACGACTCGACTTCCGCCGTTGATACGGCAACGGATGCTCAAATCAGAAACGGACTCAAAAAAGAGTTTGGAGATACCACGGTTATCATTATTGCACAGCGTATTTCTTCTGTTGAGAATGCGGATAGAATTATCGTCATGAACGACGGCAAGATCGACGGCATAGGCACTCACGATGAGTTGCTTGCAAACAATGAGATCTACCGTGACGTGTATGAATCCCAAAAGAAAGGGAGCGACGAGGAGGTGAGCGAGAATGCCTAAAATGAAAATGGCAAGAGGCACAAATATGAGAAGTGATGCCTTTAGAGCAAAAAATCCTATGCAAACCTTCAAGCGTATTCTCGGCTACCTTAAGCCATTCAAAGGCTTGCTTGTGGTGGCGTTTATATGCATGATCGCAAACGTTGTGTGCAACATTGCAGGCACGTTTATCATAGGCAACGTCATTGTCAACAACTTCATTCTCCCATTGGCTCACAAGGCAGGATTTATTATTTCACAAGACGTGAGCGTCATAAGCAGGGCGGGAGAGATCACCATGACGGATTTTGCAATCATCATCGGTGTGCTTGCCTGTATATATGCGATGGGTGCAGGGTTGCACTACGTTTATAACTACACACTTGTGAAAGTCACAACAAAAGTGCTTCAAAACGTGCGTGACGAGATGTTTGAGAAGATGGAAAAACTCCCCATCAAATACTTTGACACTCACACACACGGCGATATAATGAGCCTTTACACCAACGATACGGACACTTTGCGTGAGTTGCTCTCAAGCGGTTTGCCAAACGTCATTTCCAACGTTTTGACGGTTGTTGGCATGTTTGTTGCAATGATGCTCACTTCTTGGCTACTTGCGCTTTGCTCTGTGGTTATGCTTGTCATAATGCTTGTGCTCATGAAGTTTATCAGCGGAAAGAGCGGAAAGCACTTTGTCGGGCAACAACGCCAAACGGGTGCACTCAACGGCTTTATCGAGGAGCATATCGACGGCATGAAGGTGGTCAAGGTGTTCTGCCACGAAGAAACGGAAAAGGTGGATTTTGACAAGTTCAACGACGAGCTTTGCTATCAATCCAACAAGGCGCACACATATGCGAATATTCTTATGCCTATCATGGGCAACCTATCATATCTTTCATATGCAATCACCGCAATCGCAGGCACCTTCCTTGCAATCGGCGGTATTGGCGGTATGACTTGGGGCGGACTTGTTTCCTTTATGCAATTCTCACGTCAGTTCAGCAATCCGCTGTCACAGATCGCTCAACAAATGAACGGCATTTTGATGGCACTTGCCGGTGCGGAACGTATCTTTGATCTTGTGGATCAAACGCCAGAACAGGACGAGGGCTACGTTACGCTTGTCAACGCCATTGAGAATGAGGACGGATCCTTGACACCAACCGACAAGTTTACGGGTGTGTGGGCTTGGAAGCACTATCACAAGGCGGACGACACCACAACGTACGTGAAGTGGACAGGCGAGGTCGAGTTTGAGGACGTAACCTTTGGTTACGTGCCCGAAAAGACGGTGCTTAAACACGTCACAATGGAGGCATTGCCCGGACAGAAAATTGCTCTTGTCGGCTCAACGGGTGCAGGCAAGACGACCATCACAAACCTCATCAACCGTTTCTACGACATCGAGGACGGCAAGATCAGATATGACAACATCAATATCACGAAGATCAAAAAGGATGATTTGCGTCGTTCGATGGCAATGGTTTTGCAAGATACGCACCTATTCACAGGCACAGTTGCGGACAATATCCGCTTTGGCAAACTAGATGCCACGGATGAGGAAGTCGTTGAGGCGGCAAAGCTTGCAAATGCCGACTACTTTATCCGCCACTTGCCGGACGGCTACAATACAATGCTCACCGGTGACGGCGAAAACCTCTCGCAAGGTCAACGTCAACTTTTGGCTATCGCAAGAGCGGCAGTTGCAAATCCGCCCGTGCTCATCCTTGACGAGGCAACAAGCTCAATCGATACTCGTACAGAAAAGCTCATTGAGCAAGGAATGGACAAGCTTATGCAGGGACGCACGGTGTTTGTCATCGCACACAGACTCTCAACCGTCCGCAACTCAAACGTTATCTGCGTGCTTGAACACGGCGAGATTATTGAGCGTGGCAACCACGATGAACTGATTGCAAAGAAAGGCAAGTATTATCAGCTCTACACAGGAGCTTTTGAGCTTGACTAAAGAGAAATAAAAAAAGAAGCCCTTTGATAAAAACGAGGGCTTTTTTTTGTGTAAAAGAGGAGTTATGCTTACTTATTCTTATATTTCCAAGGGAAAATTTGGATTTGTTGAGAAAGACAAGCCGTGTATCGTCAATGAGGACGATGCGATTGTGAAAGTTACGCTTGCAAGCATTTGTTCAAGTGATTTGCACATAAAGCACGGCAGTGTCAAAAGAGCCGTTGAGGGTGTTACGATAGGGCATGAGATGGTCGGCATTGTGGAAGAAGTCGGCTCCAAGGTGCATAGCGTAAAAGTCGGTGACAGAGTGAGTGTAAACGTGGAGACGTTTTGCGGAGAGTGTTATTTCTGCAAGCACGGCTACGTCAATAACTGCATTGATAAAAACGGCGGATGGGCAATCGGTTGCCGTATAGACGGCGGACAGGCGGAATACGTGCGTGTGCCGTTTGCCAACAACTGCCTGAATAGAATCCCCGACAGCGTAAGTGACAAGCAAGCTTTGTTTGTGGGAGACGTGCTTGCCACAGGCTTTTGGGCGAGCAAAATTTCCGATATAAAAGAGGACGACAACGTGCTTATTATCGGTGCGGGACCTACCGGTATTTGCACACTTTTGTGCGTTATGCTCAAGCATCCCAAACGCATAATCGTCTGCGAGAAGGACAAGGAGAGGATTGCATTTGTAAATGAGCATTATCCAGCTGTTTTGACGGTAACGCCTGATGAGTGTGTCAATTTGATAGGAAAAACCTGCGATAGGGGCGGTGCGGACATCGTGATTGAGGTTGCCGGCGGAGAGAATACCTTTACGCTTGCTTGGCAATGTGCAAGGGCAAACGCGATTGTGACAATCGTGGCTCTATATGACAAGGCACAGATTTTACCGCTTCCGGAAATGTATGGAAAGAATCTAACATTTAAGACGGGCGGTGTGGATGGTTGCGATTGCGAGCAAATCTTAAAGCTCATAGAGCAAGGCAAGATTGATACGACTCCGCTTGTCACGCACATGTATCCGCTTTGCAAAATCGACGGGGCATACGAGCTGTTTGAGAGCAAGAAGGACGGCGTGATCAAGGTGGCAATAGACTGCTCCGCCACGCAAAACGTGAGCAAATAAAAATACTTATTGAAAGCGGACAAATATCGTGGTATACTGAAAATATGAAAACACGCATTTATATGACAAAACGCCATCAGCAGTGGACTTATGGCACAAGAGAGGACCTCATGCCTTATCTCGATGGGGAGAATGACGAAATATTGGAATATGCCGTTACGGATCACCAATTTGCCATTATCCTCAAAAACGGCTGGACTTACGACATCACCGACACCGAGCAAGAGGCTATAGACAAGATTGCTTATATCTACCGCAATTACGCCATCGTGAAGAATGAGGACGACAAGGCGTATATCGCAAGAGATGACGTAAACAAGCGTTTCAGATCCCCTGCAGAGGCTCAAAATGCCGACGTATACGACTATGTGCACGTGCCAAAGGATATGTACTATCTCTCCAAGTTCGGCAAAATCATTGCAATAGGGCAGAGCGAAGAAGATATGGTCAAAAAGATGTACGAGCACTACAAAGCAAAGTACACTTATGTGTTTTGATGGCAATGGGTAGTTTTCAACGCACTTCGTTTGCTTTGCGGTGATTGTTAGTTAAACATTCTAGAATCCGGGGAAACTGATGGCAATCCCGAATACATCATTCAATTTTATGACAAGAATGGAGAACCTATGGAATATGATATTGTCTATTATAATTCTGCAACAGGGCGATATTCGTGTCAACAAATCGAAAAGATTTGTCCGGAGTTTTGGGCTCAACTCGAAGCTGAACAAGCGAAAGGCGCAGAATGAGCTTGAAATAGATTGTAAAAGCTGTGCTAAATAGGATAAAAGATTTTTTTAATTAATGTTGGTGCTAATGTAACAGCAACGATTATCACAGCAAGAATGAATGAATTTTAATATATAAAAAACAACCTCACCCTTGAGCTACTAACTCTTGGATGAGGTTTTCATTTTGTCTTGATTTGGAGCTTTAGAAATAAAATCCCTAATTATACCGCGTTTTTGTATCTCAATTTCTTATGCAAGCGTTGCTGATTTGAGGGAGTAGACCATTGCATACTCGCCGCCGTCTTGCTTGAACGGTTCTTCGATTTTGACGAGCACGTGCTTCATATTCCAACCGCTGATTGCGACGTCCTTGACGGAATAATACAAGGTTTGTGAAACGCCAGCGACCTCTGTTGAACGAGAGATGTACGTCTTGTAGCAAGCAATGCCCGTATCGGCATAGTCTGCAAGCGTGTTGGAGAACATGCTTTTCACGTGAGTTGTTCCGCTAACTTTTGCGGTGAGTGCAACGGACGTTGCTTCGGTTGAGGATACGAGAGGCACTGCAAATGCATACGTCAATGAGTCACTGAAAGTGGAGATTGTACGCAATGCTTGGTGGAACTCGTTGTTGTCGTAATAGAGCGTTCCGCTTGCCTCAACCACGCCTTGTGACATTGTGCCGTTGACATAGCGAGTGTAGTTGTATTCTTTGCCGTTGTATGAGCCGAACAGCTTGAACGTTTCTGTCTCGCCGTTGAGCTGAACACGATATGAGTGAGCGGGAATCATATAGTAGGCTCCGCCGATGATGTTGAAATAGCAACCCGTCTTGTAGGTGACGTCACCAATGGTCAAATTTCCGCTGATGAGAATGCCGTCTGCATCAGTTGTGATGGAAAATCCATTCGTCAAATCGAGTGTGGTGCCTTGCTTGTAAGCGTCCAAAGTCACCTTGTAGCTACCGCTGTAAAGGTCGGTTTGCTGGGTGTAGTCACCGTTTGCATCCTTTGCAAAAGACGCAACGTCATATTCAAACGTCTCGTGATTGTGGTCGTTCAAGATGTTTTGAAGTTGCCCTTGCGTTGTTGCACTGCTACATGCAAAAAGCGTCGTTGCAACGACTGCCACCAAAATTATCAAAGAAATTGTTGTGATTAGTTTTTTCATAATGTATTTATTATAACATAAAAATATATTCTAGCAAGAAAATAAAGGGCATTTTTCGCAATTTAGCACAAAATTTTGCAATAAACAAATAAAAATTTATAATTTTTATTTGTTTAACTAAACCTATTGAAAAGCCTTGTTCAAAGTGCTATAGTAATAATATGAAAATAATTACATCCAACACGTCACGTGGTGCCTATTTGGGCGTCGTGAAAGAACTCAAAAGCAAATTGAGCGATACGGCTCTTAATATCGTCATCGCTCCCGACAGATTTACCGCCTCGGTGGAGAGGGGGCTTATCTCTACGCTCGGTATCGAAAGCACGTTTGGCATAGAGGTTATGTCATTTACGCGTCTTGCGAGCAAGCTACTTGGCAATGAGATAAAAAAGTGCCTTACGCCGGAAGGCTCCGTTATGCTCATCGGCAAGGTCATTTCAGATCTGCAAGGTGAGCTTGATTATTACGGAAAAGTTGCAATGAAAGAGGGCTTTGCAAGCGAACTTTATGCAGGATTGACTGCTTTGCGAAATAGCGGTGTATCCTCGCAAAAATTGCTTGAAGTTTCCCAACGAGCAACCTCGTCAATCAAGGCAAAAACAAAGGATTTAGCCAAGATTTACAGCGGATATTTGCAAGCCCTTGAGGGCAATCACAGCGATTCAACCACAAGACTCTATTCGCTTGTGGAGCTTATCAAAAACAATCCGTCACTCGTTGCCGGCATCAATTTTTACTGCACGGATATTTATGAATTTACGGCTCCGCAACTTGACATTTTGCGAGAGCTTGCCAAGAGTGCACTGTCACTGACAATAGGCATTGCAAGCGGATATGACAATCCCAACAGGCGTATATATCCAGCAACGGTGCTGAAAACACTGTGCAAACTCGCAGACTCAAATGCACAAATCGAGCGTAACGATGAGGTGCTCGATGATGCTTTAGGAGCAATTTCGCAAAAGCTTTTTGCATACGTAAGCACTGACGGCAAGGATAAGGCAGAGTGCAACGGCAAGGTGAAACTCCGCTGTGCAAAAGACCGCTATGATGAGGTTATGAGCCTTGCAATGGACGTGCAACGACACGTGCAAGAGGGCGGTCGATACAAGGATTTTGAAGTGTTTGCAAGCGATATCGAGGCGTATGAGCCAGAAATAAAAGCAACTTTTTCAAGGTACAACATCCCATATTTTATTGACAAAAAAGAGATGCTTGCCGATCAGGCAAAAGTGCGTTTTGTGCTTGAAGCCATTGCAATGGTACGTTCGGGATATAGGCGTAGAGAAGTGTTTGATTTTGTAAAAAATCCAATTTTCACCCTACTGTGCCCAAGCGGTGAGGACGGGGTGTATCTGTTTGAAAACTATTGCTTGAAATACAATTATCAATATATACCCATGACGGCCGAAAAGGCTTTTTCACGATGCGATGAAAAGTTATTCCGCGGTGCAAATGAACACAAAAAGCATTTAATATATGCAAAAAACAATGATAAAGTGCTTGTTTTGGACAATTTCAATGAAAATGAAATACCTGAACAGGTGAGGACAACCCTTGTGAATTTGCTCAAACCTTTGTTTGGAGCAAAAAAGAGAAATATCAAGGAGTTTGTCAAGTCTATCAAACAACTTCTTGAAAACATTGCCGTGTACAGCGACAGTTACGTTGAAAAGCTCACAGCTCTGGATGCATACTATTTCAAGTGTGCAGAGCAGGTGGACAACAAACTCAATGCGGTGCTTGACGAGATATTTGAAGTGCTTGATTATCAGACGGATATTCAAGGATTTGAGAGTGTGTTCAAATCAATGATAAAGACGCTGAAAATCGCACTTGTGCCAACCTACCTCGATTGTGTGATCGTTGGAGACATAGACAGCAGATTTTCAGGAAACGGAAGCATATATATTCTTGGTGCAAACAACACAAAGATTCCTCCTCAAAGCGGAGGGGGCGTTGTCATCACGCAAAAGGATGAAGATATGCTTGCTACGCTTGGCATAGAGCTTGTGACCAACGAACGCCAAAAACTTGCCACCAATATGTATGCCGTGTGCGACGTGATGTGCAAACCAAAAGATAAGCTTGTGATAAGCTATCCCGAAAGCGGAGACGGCACGGCACTGAGAGCATCGACGATAATTGCGGAGCTTCAAGGTATGCTTGTTGAAAACGGCAAGCCCATTGAGGTTGAAAGAGTGAGCTATGATAGCTATGTAGCAATCGACGGTGAGGAGCTAGCTGATGTGCAAAAGGCATCTCTTGCATTCTCCACTGAAAAGGGCAGATACAACGAGGTGCTCAGAAACGTGGCATCCGGGCGAGCCATGGCAAGGGATATGCACACGTTTGGTTCTGCATTTGCACTGTTGTTAGACGAGGACAAAAAGCGTCTTGGCAGCGACAAGCTTCCCGAGCGTATAAATTTGCCGAACAATGCTTACTTTGCAGGGCGTACGAGCGTCAGCAGGCTTGAAACGTTTTTTGGATGTCCGTATGCACACTATTTCAACTATGTGTTGTCGTTGAGACGTCGCAAGGATGGAAACTTTGAGGGCACTGAAAACGGCACTATTTTGCATCATATTTTGGAGTGCTTTTTCAAGGACGTGAGGGATGGCAAGATTGACGATGATACTCCGCTCGACAAGAAAGCATACGAATATTTTGACTCCGCCATCAAAGAAAATAATTTTGGAATTTTGCTTGAAAAGAGCGATACGCAAAGATTGCTTTTGCGTGTGAGAGAGGAAGGAGTGAAGCTTTGCAAGGATATGTATGAAATCCAAAAGAGAGCAACTTTCCGACCCTGCCTTCTCGAAGCTAAAATCGGTGAGGGAGAAATAAAGCCGATGTCTCTCCTCTTTGAGGATAAAGAGATAGAACTCAAAGGTACGGTGGATAGGATAGATAGGCTTGATGACAAGTTTTTCATCATAGACTACAAGACGTACAAGAGTGCGGATTTAAGCTTGAAGGAATTGTATAGCGGACAAAAATTGCAACTGTACATCTATATGAGAGCGGTTGAGCAGAGCTTGAATGCCGAGCCTTGCGGAGTGTTTTATTTCCCGATATTCTCAAGCTTTGTCAAAGAGGATGAGGACATACGATACAAGTACAAGGGGCAGGCGAGCAACTCCATTGAAGTTTTGACACAAATGGATGCTCTTGTCTCCTCAAATCCAAAAGAAGCCATTGTGCCATACAAGACAAAGAGTGGAGTGCTGTCGGGTGACATACACCTCTCACGCAAGGATTTCGATATGCTTGGTGATTATGCAGTGAGGCTTGCAACAAGCGGAGCAAAGCTCATAAGCGAGGGATATATAAAGCCGAGTCCAATAAGTGAAAAATGCAGGATGTGCGATTTTCAGGGAATATGCGCATACAAGGGCTGTATGGACAGAAAGGTACCGAAGCTAAAGGGATTGGCATCCTTTGATGAAAACACAACGCAAGAGGGGGACGATGACAATGAATGATAAGAAAATAGTGAAAAGCATAAGTGACTCATCTCAAAAGCGTCTTGACATTTTGCGTGACGAAAAAGGTAGACTCCTATTGACGGATGATCAAAAGCATGCCGTGCTAGAGCGTGGCTCTATTTTGGTGTCGGCATCGGCGGGATCAGGCAAGACGTCCACGATGATCAAGCGTATCCTCCTCATGATCGCAGAGGGCGCAACGCTTAGGCGTATGCTTATTTTGGTATACAACAATTCGGCGGCGGATGAGCTAAAAGAAAAGCTCCACAACGAGTTGTTCAGATGTGCGTGTTCTCAGACGGGAGAATTGAGAGAGAGGTTTAGAAAAGAGCTTGACGAGTTGAGCTTTTGCCATATCTGCACAATACACGCATATTGCCAATCTTTGATAAGAGAGAACTTTGACAAGCTTGGGCTCTCTCCCACCTTTGAGGTGCTTGACGAGCAAGAACATGCCGTGTATATGAACGAGGCACTCAACGATGTCATCACGGACTACACTCAAAGAGGGGATAGTGTATTTTTGGAGCTTGTGGATGTGTTCTCTCAATCAAGAAAAGAGGACAACCTCAAAAACAATATAATAAAGCTCCACAAACTTATGGAAATTCAGCCTGATAAAAAGGACTTCATTTCCTGCGTAAACGAGTGTTATGACAGCTTTGAAGACAGCAAGTTTTTTGACATTCTCAAAAGGTATTATATTGAATTTTTCACGCAAGCCAAGCAAGTTTTTGAGCAAACGTATCAACAGACGATTGGCTATCAATATTTGAGCAAGCACGCTTTGCGACTTGAGAATGCAATCGCGTTGTGCACGCAAATTATGTCTGCAAAGGATGTAAAAGATATGATGGGTGCATGCAATGCGTACGAGGACGTGTTTACACGCATACACCAAAAGGCATCACCCGAGGAGAAAATAATCTCCGACGGTATGAAAGGGTACTTTGCAAAATTCAACACCTTTATCGATGAACTAAAATCCTTGTGTGACAATTTTGATAGACTTGAGTCTGCTCACAAGCAGAATGCACGCTACGTTTACAAAATCGTCGAGGTGTGCGAGGCTTTCTCAATGCGTCTTTCTGCATTGAAAGAGGAAAGGAACGTGTTGTCTTTTGAAAATTTGCAACAAAAGGCATATGAGTTGCTTGAGGCGGACGACAGCCCCAAAGAGGACTTCGATGCCGTTTTTGTGGACGAATATCAGGACGTCAACCCGACGCAAGAGGCAATCATCCGCAAGATGATAAAGGGTGAATGTTTTATGGTCGGTGACGTCAAGCAGAGTATATACGGCTTCCGCCTTGCAGATCCTGCGATATTTATATCTCGACAGCTTGGATATGCACAAGATGCGTTGCAAGGGACGAATATCTACTTCAATCGCAACTTCAGAAGCGCGTACAGAATACTCAGTTTTGTCAACGGTGTTTTTGACAGCGTAATGACCAAAAAGAGTGCGGATATCGATTACAAGAGCGAAGCTCGTTTCGAGCTTAAAGATATTGCTCCCGTCACGCTTGAGGATGTCTCTCCAGAGGGATATGTGCAGGTGCACTTGTTTGTCAATCCAAAGGCGGAAAGCGAAAGTGCAAGCGGACTTTATGACGTCACAAAAGAGGTGCAAGACGAGGATGAAAGTACGTCCGTAAGAGAAGGAAAATTTATCGCAAGCGAGATAAAACGTCTTGTGGGCAAGGCAATAGGCACGTCGGACAGCGGCGAGGGCAAGCGTATAGGCTATGGCGATATTGCTGTGCTTTTCCATGAGAGAACGGGAGGTGCAAGGAAGATTATCCCGGTGCTTAAACAGTGTGGTATCCCCGTCAATGAGGGTGCGTTCAGCAAGTCCGCAACACTGCCCGAAAGAGAGCTTATGGCATTTATGAGGGTGCTTGACAATCCAATGCAAGACATTCCGCTTGCAGGTTATTTGCTTTCATTCTTTGGCGGATATGACGAGAGCGAAGTGGCACAAATCGCATCCCTTGGCGGTGTGAATTTATACTCAAAACTTCTGCTTATGGCAAGAGGTGAGGAGTATCAAGGCACTTTGCTATCTCAAAAGGCAAGCAAAACTTTGGACGTGCTTGACGATTATAGGCTCAAAGCAAGCTTCAAAAATCTGTCCGAACTTATGAATGACATCATAGGCGACTATTGTTATGATTCCTATCTCATGCGCAAGGGGGAGGGAGACGTGTACGCTCTCAAATCCTTTGTGCAAAGTGCCTCAAAGCAGGATATGACTCTCGGCAAGTTTGTGGAAAGCTATTGCGAGAGCTCCGACAAGGACAAGGGTGCAACGGGTGGAGATAGGGTGATTGTGTCAACCTTCCACGGCTACAAAGGGCTTGAAAACCCCATTGTGTTCTTGGCAGATACCGCACATCATTTCAACAACGACGCAGTCAAGGGTGACCTCATATTGTCAGGCAAGGGCTTTGGTGAGAGCAATGCCAATGAAAAACAGAACAACACCGGACTTATCGGCATCAATGCGTTTGATTTTGACGAGAAAACAAAGAGCAATACTACATTGTCAAAAATTGCCGTGTCCAAGTGTATAAAGGCAAATCAGCTCAAAGAGGAGATACGCCTATTCTACGTTGCAATGACAAGAGCAAAGCAACTTATGTACATCACTGCATCCGTCACGGAAAAAAAGAGTGCAAACTTTGGCAAGACGTCAAGTTTTGGTGATGCAAGCTGTGATCTCGACTTCATTTCAAACGCCGTATTCGAGGGAAGCATTGACTGTATGCCTATAAGGCATTTTGCAGAGGATAGCGAGGTGGATGTCCCGGCTCAAAGCAGTATTGTCACACCTGTCGCAAACGAAAAACTCATAGAGCAAATCAAGAGAGTTGAAGCGTTTGAATATCCCTATAAGGAAGCCACTTCGCTTGCTATGAAGTACAGTGTTTCGGCACTTGACAGCATTGACGATGAAGCCGTGAAAGTCTTTGCGGACTCTGCAAAATTAGGCACCGCATATCACAAGGTTATGCAGTACATCGACTATTTTGCAAAAGGTGAGGAGGAAGTGAAGGCTCAAATTGCACAAATGGTTGCGGACGGCGTGCTCGATGAGGAAGAAGCTCAAAAGATAAAACCAAGCGAAATTGCAAGGTGTCTTGAGAGCGATATTATGTCTTTGGCAAGAGAAGCGGAGAAAAAAGGTGCGTGCATGCGAGAAAAATCCTTCATGATGTACAAAAGTGCAAATGAAGTCAGCGATGCTTTCAGCGCAGAAGACAAAGTGCTCGTGCAAGGCGTCATAGACTTGTTCATCAACGATGACAAGAAGTATATCGTCGATTTCAAGAACTCTGCTTTGAGAGATGAGGAAACCATCGAAAAGTACAGAAAGCAACTTTATCTATACAAATCGGCGGTTGAAAGTGCAATTTGTGCAAAAATCGACGGCGTTATGCTGTATTCTTTCAAGACCGGAAAAACTATTGTGCTGTAATAAAAGGACGTCATAATATATGGCAAAAGTCAAAAAGTCACCTCAATTCGGTGGCTTTTTTGATACTTTATCTGTAAAAAACTATGCTAAAAACATAAAACTTCAAAAAAACTTGTGAATATTGCAATTTATGTCTTGATTTTTTTTAACTTGTTTTGTATACTTATATAGATATTTATATTGCGATGGGAGGGGCACAGTGGAATTCCTTCAAGAACTTTTTGCTTGGCTCAAAGGCATATCGGCAAAATTGCCGGCTATCAACTGGGAAATGTATTACATCATCGTTTTGGCGGTGATCGCTTTGGTGTGGGTGATCGTTTCACTTACACTCATTTCCTCTCGTTCTCGTAGACTTACGAGAGCTTGCAAGAAAATCAAAAAATATCTTGCCGGTGTCGAAACGATTGACGACGACAACGTGAGTGAATTCACAACTCGTTGTTTTGGCTCAAAGGTTCCGCAACCGCTCCGTGATGCTTGGATGCAATACCTTGGCGTTCGCTTTGGTTATCCGAGCGAAATCGTCAGCGACGGTGCCGTGTATGACAAGTACGTCAAAAAGAACAAGGACGTTCGCTCCGGTGTCTATCTTGCAGTGTCTTTGATCTTGCTTGCCGTGATTGCTTTTTGGGGATATGCAATTCTCGATTCAATCACAATGGGCATCGCACATTTTTTTGGACTCTTGCTCATCGCAGTGACTTATTTGCTCCTTGTCATCTTCCACCATCAGCAAAACAAGCATGCTCTCAATGCTTTTGAAGATATGCAAGACGACCTCGATGCAAAAGTCAATTTGCAAGTTGAAAACAACTATGCAACAGATTCTTCTCCGCTTGCAGAATTGAATTCGCTTGTTGAAGAAATCATTGCACGCAACACCGCAAAGGTTGTTGACGAGGTTGAAGCAACACCGATTGAAGAACTTATCGAGCAAGCAGAGGAAGCTCCGGTTGAGGCTGTTGAAGAAGTGGCAGATGAGCCAACCGAGGAGATTGAGGAGCCTGTTGAAGAAATAGAGGAAATTCAAGAACTCGAAGAAACAGAAGAACCCGTTGAGGAACCTTGCGAAGAACCCATCGAAGAAGTAGCAGAGGAGCCGATTGAGGAAATTGAGGAATCAACTGAAGAAGCGGTTGAAGAACCAATAGAAGAAGTTGCCGAACCAGCAGAGGAACCTGTTGATGAAGCAGAGGAAACAGAGGAAGCAATCGAAGAACCTCAAGAAGAAACGGAAGAATCCGTTGATGAGGAGCCTACAGCCGATGTCGATGAGGCTGTCGAGCAGGAGGAGCTCGAGGACGAGGAAGCACCACAAGCCGTTGAGGAGCCTGTTGAGGAAGATCCCGAAGTCGTATACGTTGTTGACGGTGAGGAGGAGGAAGAGGCAAACGTCAAGCCGGCAAAACTTGCAAAACTTCCTAATCTTGTCGATTATATGTTGACAAGGAATATGACAAGATCAATGAAGATTCAATTGGGAATGGCACTTATCGGTGCATACAAAAAGTTTGAACACAGCAAAGACGACCGCAAAATCGTGGTGCAATGCTTGACAAAGATCGTAACCAGTTTGCAAAAATAAAAAGATATTTGTCGGGGGAAATTGTGCCGACGCTACAATAATACATACACTGTGAGGATTGTAAGATGTTTGGAAAGAAGAAAAAACAAGCTCAACTTGAAGCTGAACGCCAGCAACAAGAGGCATTGAAGTTGCAAGAGTCCGCTCAACCTACCCAAGCTCCTGCCATTGAGGCACAAGAGGTGCAAGATGACAATTCTTTGCCAAAAGAATATGAATCTATTGCATACATTCTCAAGCAAGAGTTAGGTGAGGATTTGATGGCTTTGCCGGTCAGCGAGGAGGACGAAGTTGCCGAAATAGATCTTGAGGAAATCCCTGATCTTGAGGAAATTCTCCAAGATCCCGTTGAGGAAGTTGAGGAAATCAAAGAAGTTGAACAAGAGGAAGAGCATCAAGCTCCCGTTTCTCGCGAGCAATCGCAAGAGGAAGAAGTTGTCTACGTTGTTGACGGTCCAACCGAGGACGATGACGAAATTGTCAAGCCGGCAAAGCTTGTCAAGCTTCCAAACCTTGTGGACTATATGCTTTCTCAAAATATGTCCAAAAAGATGAAGATAAACATCGCAACGCTTCTTTTGAGTGCTTACGCAAAGTACAAGGATATTCCTGCAGAAAAGAAAATTGTCGTGCAGTGTATGTCAAAGGTTATGCGTTCGCTTATGCAAGAAGTTTGACGTGACAGAATCAATCAATGACAAAATAGTTTTGGAGCATTGTTCCAAAACTATTTTTTTTGTGTTTCACTTGTTTAGATATGCGATTTTTTTTGTGTTTTGAAGTGCAAAGACCATATGTGATTAAAAGTGCCTTTTTCAAGTGGTTTTGTCATAATCGATGTGTAGGGTTAAAAGCAAATTTGATAGGGTAGATATACTGTTTTACAAAAAAAAGTAAATAAAAAACCCTCAAACAAATTGCGTTGCTTGAGGGTTTTAGCATTTGATAAACAAGCGTAGTTTTTGCAAAATTATTTGAGCATTTTTTTCTTGATAAACACAATTATCAATGCGATGCAGATAACCACGTTTATGCCAACAACCACCCAAAATCCCCACAGCTCATGCTCAAAGGGAACGCCGGTGTTCATGCCCCATAGTGCGGCGATCATTGCAGGTGTGTCAATGAGCAGGGTGAGCACTGTGAGCGTCTTCATCACAACATTGAGGTTGTTTGAAATGATGGATGCATAAGTGTCCATTGTGCCATTCAAAATATCACGATAAATGTTGCTCATCTCAATTGCCTGACGGTTTTCAATGAGGACGTCATCCCACAAGTCATCGTCCTCCTCAAAGAAGGTGACAAGGCGTGGAAATTTGTCCAACACGGCGGTGTTAGATCTCAAAGACGTTGAGAAGTAGACAAGTGATTTTTCAAGTGCAAGCATCTCGATAAGCCCCTCGTTTTTCATGGACTTTTCAAGCTCTGCTTGAACACGTTGGCTGGCTCTGTCAATTTGCTTGAGGTATTGCAAGTATTTCTTTGCAATGACGTATTGAAGTTGCAATATAAAGCGTGTGCGTTTGTGGATGTTGAAATCCTTTACGTATCGTCCTGCCATAAGGTCGTTGATTATGGACGTCTGATTGAGGCAGACAGTGACTATGCACTTGTCTGTTGTGATGCATCCAAACGGCAGTGTGGCGTATGTGTAACGATCGTCGTCTTCTTCTGTGATAGGGATGTCGGTGACAGCCATAAGCACGCCGTCTTCCTTTTCTGCGTGAGCACGCTCCTCAGAGTCCAGAGCGGCTTTTATATATTCTTCGGGAATATTGCAAGATGACGAAATCAACTCAATCTCTTTGTCGGTTGGGTTGGACATGTGTATCCATTGCTCGGAAAAATCATAGCCGTCTACAATAAGCTCCGGCTCAACTTCACAAACGGATTTGTTGATTTTTTTGTAAACTTGAATCATGTTGGTCCTCCTTGGGCATAACGACACGCCACGCTGGATGAGACCTAAAACGTGTGCGTATCAGTGGAGATGTTGACTACTTCGACCGTCAGCGTCCATAATGGGTTGCACCTCTAAAAAAGTTTTGTTACTTTGATTTTATCAAAAAAAAACGAGATAGGCAACCTTTTGAGGGAAAATAAGAGGATAAGTATGCAGTATATTTTTGATAATTTTTGCCTCAAAAAACATAATTTGTTATAAATATAACAGATTGTAATATTTTTCTTGCAAAAATTCGTGCGTTTTGTTATTATAGTTAATGGTAAAATATAAAGTAATCTTTTAGGAGGAATTCTAAATGGGCAAAAAATACGTTTATCAGTTTGCCGAAGGTAATGCAAAAATGCGTGAGCTTCTCGGCGGTAAAGGCGCAAACTTGGCAGAAATGACCAACATCGGTCTTCCTGTTCCTTACGGCTTTACGATTTCAACCGAGGCTTGCACTCAATATTATGAGGATGGCAGACAAATCAATGACGCTATTCAAGCAGAGATCATGGAGAACATTGCAAAGCTTGAAGAAAAAGCCGGCATGAAATTTGGCGACAAGGAGAATCCGCTTCTCGTTTCAGTTCGTTCAGGTGCAAGAGCGTCAATGCCCGGTATGATGGACACAATTCTCAACCTCGGTCTCAATGATGACGTTGTTGAAGTTTTGGCAAAGAAATCCGGCAATCCAAGATGGGCTTGGGACTGCTACAGACGTTTCATTCAAATGTTCAGTGACGTTGTTATGGAAGTCGGCAAGAAGTATTTTGAAGCACTCATTGACGAAGTCAAAGAGAAGAAAGGCATCGAGTTTGACGTAGATCTCACAGCAGACGATCTCAAAGAGCTTGCAAGCAAGTTCAAAGCAGAGTATCAAGCAAAGATCGGCAAGCCGTTCCCGTCCGATCCGAAAGAGCAACTCTTTGAGGCTATCAAGGCAGTTTTCCGTAGCTGGGACAACCCACGTGCAAACATCTATCGTATGGATCACGACATCCCGTACAGCTGGGGCACGGCAGTCAACGTTCAAATGATGGCATTCGGCAACATGGGTGACGATTGCGGTACAGGCGTTGCATTCACACGTAACCCTGCAACAGGCGAGCCGGGACTCATGGGCGAGTTCTTGATGAACGCACAAGGCGAGGACGTCGTCGCAGGTGTCCGCACTCCGATGCCGATCGCAAAGATGGCAGAAGTTCTTCCTGAAGTTTACGAGCAATTCCAAGGCGTCTGCAAGATTTTGGAAAACCACTATAGAGATATGCAGGATATGGAATTCACCATTCAACAAAAGAAGCTCTATATGCTCCAAACAAGAAGCGGAAAGCGTACCGCAGCAGCTGCAATTCGTATCGCATGCGACCTCATCGACGAGGGTATGATCACAGAGCAAGAGGCTCTCTTGCAAATCGATGCAAAGACTCTTGACATGCTTCTCCATCCGCAATTTGACAGCAAAGCTCTCAAAGATGCAGACAAAGCAAACGTTGTCGGCAAGGGCATTGCAGCATCTCCCGGTGCGGCAGCAGGCACAATCGTGTTCACAGCTGAAGATGCAGTAAGAGAAGGCAAAGCAGGCAAGAAAGTTGTTCTCGTTAGACTTGAAACATCCCCGGAAGATATCGAGGGTATGAAGTATTCACAAGGCATCCTCACAGTTCGTGGCGGTCAAACCTCTCACGCAGCAGTCGTTGCACGTGGCATGGGTACATGCTGTGTTTCCGGTTGTGGCGACATCAAGATGCATGAAGAAGAGAAATATTTTGAGCTCGCAGGCAAGATCTTCCGTGAGGGCGACGGTCTCTCTTTGGACGGTTCAACAGGCAAGATCTATGACACAGTCATCAAGACAGTTCCTGCAGATCCGAACAGCGGTTACTTTGGCAGAATCATGAAGCTTGCCGACAAGTATAAAGCACTTGGCGTTCGCACCAATGCTGATACATCGGCTGATGCACAAAGAGCTGCAGAGCTCGGTGCACAAGGTATCGGTCTTGTCCGTACAGAGCATATGTTCTTCGGTCCGGGCAGAATCGACAAGTTCCGTGAGATGATTTGTGCAGAAACACAAGATGAGCGTATCAAGGCTCTCGATGCAATCGAGCCGATGCAACAAGCTGACTTTGAAGGTCTCATGGAAGCACTCAAGGGTATGCCTGTTACAATCCGTTTCTTGGATCCACCGCTTCACGAGTTCGTTCCAACAGAAGAAAAGGATATCGAAGCACTCGCAAAGGCACAAGGCAAGAGCGTTGCTGAAATCAAACTTTTCTGCGATAGCTTGCATGAGTTCAACCCAATGATGGGACATCGTGGATGCCGTCTTGCAGTCACATATCCGGAAATTGCAATTATGCAAACCAAGGCAGTCATCAAGGCAGCTATCAACGTTCAAAAACGTCATCCGGATTGGCACGTTGAGCCGGAAATCATGATCCCGCTCGTTGGCGAAATCAAAGAGCTTAAGTTCTGCAAGAAGACTGTTGTTGAAACAGCTGATGCAGTCATCAAAGAAGCAGGCGTTGACCTCAAGTATGAAGTCGGCACAATGATCGAAATCCCAAGAGCAGCACTCACAGCTGACGAGATCGCAAAAGAAGCAGACTTCTTCTGCTTCGGCACAAACGACCTCACTCAAATGACATTCGGCTTCAGCCGTGACGATGCAAGCAAATTCTTGCCGAGCTACTATCAAGCAAAGATCTACGAGTCCGATCCGTTCGCACGTCTCGACACAACAGGCGTTGGCAAACTTATGAATATGGCAGTTTCACTCGGCAAGGGTGCAAACAGCGCACTCCATTGCGGTATCTGTGGCGAGCACGGTGGTGATCCGTCATCAATCGAATTCTGCCATGCAATCGGTCTTGACTATGTATCTTGCTCCCCATTCAGAGTACCTATCGCAAGACTTGCTGCAGCACAGGCAAATATCAAAAATCCAAGAGCGTAAGCTATTGATTTGATGAAAAAGCCACCCAAACAGGGTGGCTTTTTATTTGCATATGATGCTAAAAAGCCTGCAAGGCTTGCGACACGGCTTTAGCCGTCTCGCCAAAAG
>CAZXUW010000006.1:84656-89295 GCA_964644355.1 uncultured Bacteroides sp. | reverse complement strand
TGATGCTAAAAAGCCTGCAAGGCTTGCGACACGGCTTTAGCCGTCTCGCCAAAAGCGCAGCACAGGCAAATATCAAAAATCCAAGAGCGTAGCGTCAGCCCTGACGCGACAGGGGTTCTGCGACAATGTCGCATGCACAATACGTGCATAAAATCCCTTGTGATACAAAAAGAAAAGCACCTTCAAATAGGTGCTTTTCTTGGCGTAGCATAAGGGATTCGAACCCCTGACCTTCTGGTCCGTAGCCAGACGCTCTATCCAGCTGGGCTAATGCTACATAGGATAGATGCTTTGATTAGCATAGTTATTATAGTGGTATGCAAAAAAAAAGTCAACTTATTTAATGAAATTCGCATTTTTATTTGTGAAAGTTTCTCTATCCATCTCGGCAAATGTCAAAGTGTGATTGTAGCGGTATTTTTTGTGGGGTGCAAATGGTGATTTAGACTTTATATGAAAAAGCAAATCGAATACATGCTCGATTTGCTTTGACGTATTAGTATTGAGATTTGATGATAATTGATTATTTCAATTTACCCAAGCCTAGGGAGTAGCATTGAGCTTTGCCGAGGGATTTTGTCGGGGTGTTGTCCAAAAGTTCGACACAGCGGATGAAGGTGCAGATTTGCTCGCAGGCTAGTGTGTGATTGTACTTGTCCATATGGTGGTTGTCTGCAATTGAGCAGAGGTAGTCAGGGGCGGTGACGAGTGCGATTTCTGGAATATGCTTGTTGAAAAGCGGTTGACCTTCGCCAAAATGCAGGAGATTGTGCCCTCTAAGCGTCATTGTGCGTACGTTGTCACGCTCTTTGATTGCTTGATAATAGATGTCGTCAACGGCTTTATTGCCAGTGTAGACAATTTCAACGTCAATGGGATTTGTTTGGGTATACACCCCGTCCACATCCTTCCATTCCGTGCAGCCGAGATGCTCAACCGCACAACCTGCAACAGCTTTAAGCATACCTTTTTTGCCTTTCCAAACTTGCTTGTTATCCGCAAGGAATTTTGACGTTGCTTGATCTGTGCCCGTGCGGAAGGAGGGGAGACGGAAGTGTCCGGTGACAAATGCGAACACGAGGTTTCTGTTGGTTGGATGTTCTTTGAAATAGTGCATCATCCTCAAAACGCCTATCGCACCGTTTTCCTCGCAGAAATTGCAACCGTCCGTATGGGTGTTGATGATGATTGCCTCGTTGGTGTCGGCATTGCCTTTTAGCACCGCATAGAAGGATTGTGTATTGGCGTTCTCATAAGTTCCACTCAAGGTGAGAGTTGCATTTTTGTGTGCTCTTGCTCCTTGCAAAACGGCTTGTCCGTCCTTTTCATTCACCCACACAATGGGCACGTTGAGGTAGTGCATGATAAAGTTGAGCACCTGCCCCTCAACCATATCGCTCGACATGTCCTCCCATATACAAATCATGCCTTTCATACCGCTGAGTTGTGCACTCCAAAAAGTCAACAACGTTTTGACAAACGACGTGCTGACAGGTCCACGATAGCTCTTTTCAATCTCCAAATCGGCAGGGTAGGACTTGCGTTTGTCAAATGCGATTTTACTGCTGATTTTGGAAAGATTTTTTATGTGACAAACGGCGATTTTGCCTCTTGCACGGCAAAATCCGAGGGGATGATTGCCGACTTCGATAAGTTTTGCACTCACGCCCTCATCGCTCGTTAAACCGCTGTAGTGAAACGCAGAGGACACGTGAATATTCTCACCGTCAACATTGAGTGCAACGTGCTTTGGCTCCCAACGCTTGAAAGTGTACGGCGTGGTGTGGATGTCATATCCCATGCTCAAGATTTCTTGCTTTATCCAATCAATAAAATTGTTTTGAGCATCCGTGCCAGTGAGCCTAATGCCAAAGCCATTCATTGTGTGCATATCTTCTAGCACCTTTTTCTCATCCAAAAATCTTGAAACGTCCATAATTTCCTCCAATGTAATCATACGATTGTACAATTATTTTACCACAAAGAGCGGATATGTCAATATTTGACGATAAATATGCAACTATTCTTTGGCCTTTATTATGAATATTGGCTCAATCTTCTTTAAGAACACTATAGGGATTATTGTTGCAAGCATTGACGTTGCAAGAGCAATGAGCGAGTCTATCAAAAACAGCCTTAAATCAAATGATATAAAGTTGATTTTCACCATTATTTGGTTTGGAGAAAGCTGTTTTATGGAGTCCATCAAAATGTCGTTTGCGATAAGCGAAAGCGAATAATAGCCCACAAAGACGAGTGTTATTATAAGTATTGCAATAAATGCGGTATGCAATAGGAAAGTGAGCACGAGGTTGCCGGATTTTGTTCCAATAGCGTTTAGAACGCCTATTTCATATATATTGCTTTTTACGTTTTTTATGCCAAAACTAATCAAAATAAACACGCATGAAATTAAATGTAGTCAATAGGAATAGAGATTGAAAAAAACACTTTTTTGCATTTGACAGCCTTATGCGCATATATAAAAATCGAGCAGTCAATGCTCGATTTTTTTATATACGCCTTGAGTTTGACAATTTATGCTGTTTGGGGTTGGAATTTTTCGTTGGGGAAGTGCTTCATCATAAAGTATTGTATCAGCATTGCAAAGCCTACAGAACAGAATACGTAGGATTGTGCGATGGATGATATCGGGTAGGCGGATTCAATGATGCCTTTGAGGTTGACTTCAAATATCATATATAAGCCCGTGATGAGCACAAAGCTGAACATGCCCACCGACAACATGCCTTGCTTGCCGTTGCGAGGGATTGTGGTGACAAACAGCAGTGCTTCCGTGATGACAAACATAATGAATCCTATGGCGGAAACATCGTTATGTACCTTTCTTAAATAATCGAACTTTGCCGCTTCTTCGCCTTCAACCTCAAGCCAAGGAACGCTCAATCCTGCCGTGAGAATGACACTGCTCAGTATGCCCAGCCCGATGAAGAGAACACGCATTGTTTTGGTGTATTGCCCCATATCCAGACACATAACAAGCGTCAGTATATAGCCGATGACAAACAACATTCCGTAGAAAATAATCAAGCCCATATGGTTCTCTCTGTATGCCATATATGAGAGAGATTTGTAAACGGAGCGTTGCCCGTCAAGCGTTGAAACAAACCCGGATAGAGAGGGGAACAGTGCACCCCAAAACGCAACGAGCGTGGTTTCAACCTTGCTCTTATTTTTTTCAAGCCTATTGGAAATAACAGGCTTTTCATCAAAAAGTCTAAACTTCATAGCCCACTCTTTACAATATATTTGCAAATTTACAATATACCAAAGAACAAACTTTGTCAATACATATCCGCCGTTTTGTATTATTAAAATCCTTTTGCCATAGGCAGTAATAGGTGGGGCTTGTTTGGAATTATTTGTCCAAGGTATACTTCTATTTGCATATATCATTATCTCACAATTTGACATTGAAGTCTTGACAAAAGATTTACAATTGTGCCTTTTAATGGCAAAAAACGCCGATAAACAATGGTTTTTGTAATTATTCTGTAAGAATTGCAATTTCTGCATTATACGGATGCTTTGTCAACTTCCGGTGCTCTCGTATGTTTTGACAAGATTGCTCCACACAAATATGCATATCGCACTAAACGGCAACCTGCCAAAGGCAGATTTCATCGCAAAACGATTTCATCTACGCATTAGATTTATTCCGCCTTGGAGGATTTTGTTGAAAAAAACCTAGAGAAAACTCCAGGTTCTTTTTTTCGGTACACTGCCTATATTTAATACAATTTGCTTAAGGTAGATAAAAATGCGTACACTCATAAGATAAATTGGATTATCTTTTTTTGTAAATTACCAACTCGGGGTTCTTGCCATTTTCTTCATAAGTGCTCACGAGAAGAAAATCCATGTTTCCCGCAATACCAATGCATCTACCGCCAAATTCGCTTTCAAGTTGACTGCCGAGATATGTTTGCTTGTCGTCAAGAAATTTAACCTTTGCGCCGTTGGGCAACGTGTATTCCATATTGATAAATTCGCCCGACAACACGTTCAATTGTTCAACTTTAGGCAATCCCTCAATTTGCAAAAGTGTATTGAATTCGTGCATTAGTTGTTTTTTGAACTCTTCAAGCTTTTCCTTTCCGCCTATCTCGGCATATCGTTTCCAAATATCAAGCGTGTATTCGCCATTATAATAGCACCATTTGCAGTATTCTTCGTTAAAACTACCGTCAGTTTCGTGGCTGGTGGTGCAGTCGTCAAGGGGCATTCCGCAACACTTACATATCAGTTTTCTCGGAGAGCCCAAAAGAGTGTTGATGGACACATCAAATAATTTTGAAAGAAGCTTAAGCGTATCGATATTAGGTGTCGTTTCGCCAGTTTCCCACCGAGAAACCGCCTGTCTTGTTACGAATACTTTTTCTGCAAGTTCCTCTTGCGAAAGTCCATTTTTTGTTCGTAACTCCAAAATTACGTCTTTCGTTTCCATTAACACACACTCCTTGGTTTTATAACGCCATTTTACCACAGTTATTAGTCACTGACAAGCAACTGTCCGTTGCTATACTAGTGCTATTTGTCACCCATAACCTTTATTTGCAGTTTACACCTTGCTTGTTAATGTGCTTGGACATAATTATGCGGTAATTGCGTAAGTCCT